>JBNMHO010000005.1:0-68544 GCA_050872785.1 Clostridia bacterium
CGGACGATGGTGGAAAGGCGGTGTAAAAGACCACCGCTTGATTGGTGACAATCAGGGCTATGTAAACCCCACCCGAAGCAAGACTAAAAAGCACAATTTGTTGTTCGCAAGTGCTTTAAAAATGTCGCTTGAGCCATGTGGCAACATATGGCCTAGATAGATGACCACTTAATACAGAACTCGGCTTATACACTGCACTGAAGCGAAAAATAAATCCCTCGGGACACCCCCAAGGGATTTTTTTATTGTTCGTAAGGACAATTATGATTATGTTCCAAAAACCTATCCTCAACACACTTATAAAGTGCAATTCCAAGAGCCGTTGACACATTGAGCGAAGAATTAACTCCAAACATATCAATATGAACAGATAAGTCACACAAGTTTAATGCCGTTTCGCTAACGCCATGTCTTTCGTTGCCAACAAGCAACGCCACCTTGTCAAAGTTTGCAAAGTTGCAATCTCTAAGTGGAATGCTGTCGTCACAAATTTCCACACTTATTGGAGTGTAACTATCTTCCCTCACCACACTTATTGCCTTATCTGTTGAGGATACAATTTCATAAGGAATTGTCTTTGAGCAATTTCTTGCTGTCTTTTCAACTTTTTTCATTTCCAAAAATTTATCGGTAACAACATATATTTTAGAAACATTAAAGGCATCTGCAAGCCTAAAAGCCGAGCCAATGTTCTCGTCATGTTCAAGATTTTCCAAAATCAGCACAACTTTTGGGTCAAACTTCTTCTGAGTTTTCTTAAACTCCTCATGATTTAACTGCTTACTCATCGTTCACCTCACATTTCTGGTGCATAATCATCCATTGAATTTTCACACCAGTCATTATCTTCTGTATACTTGTTTTTCTGATATTCGTTGTCATCATCTTCTCTATCATCATCTTGGTTATAAACTCCATAATTATGGACTGTTCCATCTGGATGCTCAGTATGATGACCGACTTCACGACCATTTACTTTAGTTTGTTCCACATAGTCTATTCCACCATTATCCCTTTCATAAACAACCTGATTGACCTCGACGCTATTACCGTTCTCATCTGTATATGAGTTTGAAACTTTGTAATAATCACCTGATTTACCCATTTTTTAACCCTCCTTATTTAAATTCTATATTAAATGAAATAAAAAGTCAAGCATTGATTAAAAGTAAAGAAAAACATCACACAAAGTGATGTTTTTCTCTATTCCGTTTCCACAATGACACTTATAATAACTGGTTTACGTTTGGTGTGTTTGAAGAAGAAGTTTGTCGAAATTTTGCGAATGTTAACTCGAATTTCCGTTTTATCCATAGATTTTAGGTCAAGTTCGTTTAGTTTTTCATAAATAAACTCTTTTGCGTCTTTTATAATGTCACTTGCTTCGTCTTGATAGACAAATCCACGAGAGATAACATCTGGCTCTTTTACAATTCTGCCCGACCTTGAAGACAATGCCACAACAACCACACACACGCCGTCTTGCGACAAAAGAAGTCGGTCACGGATAACATTGCTGTCTTTTTCGCCAAGTCCTGTGCCGTCAATAAGCACACTTCCCGCTTGCACCATGCCAGCAACTTTAATTGTGTCTGGTGTCATTTCCACTTGCATTCCCAGTTCTGGAATAATTATATTTCTTTCTTTCATCCCCAGTTCTTTTGCAAGCATTTGGTGGTTTTTAAGGTGTCTATATTCCCCATGCACTGGTATAAAGAATTTAGGTTTTACAAGTGAGTGCAAAATTTTAAGTTCTTCTTTGTAAGCGTGGCCAGAAGCGTGAACATCTGCAAGTTCGTTGTAGATAACTTTGCAACCCTTTCTGTAAAGCACATTTATAAGGTTATTTATAGCCTTTTCGTTGCCAGGAATTGGTGAAGACGACAAAATGACGACATCATTATCTCCGAGTTTAACTTTTGGGAAGTTGTCTGACGCAATTCTTGTAAGCGCACTCATTGCCTCGCCTTGAGAGCCAGTGGAAATGATAATAAGTTCCTTATCTTCAAAAGTGTCCACCTTGTCAATGTCAACAATAATGTCCTTGTCGCATTTAAGTTCGCCAAGTTTAATAGCCATGTCGCTAACATTGACCATGCTTCTGCCCGTAAAGGCAATTTTTCTTCCATATTTTTTTGCACAATCAATAATTTGTTGCAATCTGTGAATGTTTGAAGCAAATGTTGCAATGAGAATTCTTTGAGTTTTAAGTTTGCCCAAAAGTTCGTCAAAAGTCTTTCCGACCACAGATTCACTCATAGAAAAGCCTTCTCTTTCCACATTTGTGCTGTCGCTCATAAGAAGTGTAACACCCCTTTTGCCCACTTCTGCAAGACGTTTTAAATCGCATACATCATTGCCCACTGGCGTAAAGTCAATTTTAAAGTCGCCCGTATGCACAACAACGCCCGCTGGAGTGGTAATAACAAGTGCAAATGCCCCAGGGATAGAGTGTGTAACTGACACAAATTCCACTTTAAAATTCCCCGCCACAACAACAGTTCCGGGCTTAACTGGCTTCATAATAACGCCAGATTTTTTTGATTCTTTAAGTTTGTTTTCAATAAGCCCAAGTGACACTCTGCTTCCATAAATTGGGGTTTTTATTCTATCCAAAAAGTAAGGAATAGCACCGATGTGATCCTCGTGTCCGTGAGTGATAAACAACCCACGCATTTTAGATTTATTTTTCTCAAGATATGTTAGGTCTTGCACCACTTGGTCAACACCAGGCATATCTTCGTCTGGGAAAGATTGACCAGCATCAACAACAATCATGTCCTTGCCATATTCAAAAGCAGTCATGTTTTTGCCGATTTCGCCAATTCCACCCAAAAAAGTAATTTTTAATTTTTCGTTATCCATTTTTTCTCCTTGTAGCAATTTGCATTAAAATTAAAGGTGACAACGCACCCAACAAAACAGAATTTTTTGCAACAAAAAGTTGCCTGTTTTTAAAAAAACATTTTTCTTGTGTATTTAACATACATTTTACGTGTATTTTAGCCAAATTTTGTGCCAATGGCAGAATTAAATCAAATTCTTCATTTTTTCTATATTGTCTTGTTCTTCAAATCTTTTTGGCGAAATAAACATGTCTGGATAGACATAAAATCTCATGCCTTGAGTTGAGAAGAAACTGACCATTTGGAACACCACAAACATAAATGCAGTGGCTGGAATGGTGACAACAAGTGCAACAGAAAGTGTAAACACCGCACAAAGAAGGTTTATTACAATAGCCAAAATTACAAGCAAAAGTGAAGTTGAAAATATGTTCCAGAAGTTGCGGAAAACACATGAGAAGTTTTGTGACAGTGCAGAAGCCACGTTCTTGTCAAGAACAGCAATAGAAGGCATCCAGCAAGAAAACAGTGCTTGTTTTAGGGCAAGTGTCACAATTACAAGTGCAAACACCCAAACTGACAAAAGTGCATATCTAATGTCCCCCGCCGAGGCAAACTTAATGGTGTAGTAAATTCCGCCCAAAGCTACCACATTGAACACCAACACAACACAATATCTTAGCATGCTATAAAGCACACTTTTCCCAATGTTTTTGATGTATCTTCCTGTCCAGTTATATTTCACTTGGCTTGTCATAAAGCCATACAAAACTTCACCCGATGCCAGTTGAGCAAAGTCGAGCGTAAGTGGGAAAATAAACAATGTCCACACGCCAAGAAAAATGTAGTTGAAACGAAATTGAATGTTTGTTGTAAGCACTTCCCCAACTCTTTGAAAAAGTTGCTCAAAAGTTGCAGCAGACGCTTGAAGCGGTTTAGAAAACAACCCACCAAACGCTTGACCAAATTCCACAAAAATTTGTGCTTCTACAAGTTTTGCAATAATTGGACTTGCCAAAAAGTAGCACACACAAAAACTAAGGCTTATGCAAATTACATAATACAAAAGAACTTTCCAAACATTAGAAAAGTTGGTTAGCAGAAGTCTAATCGTATTCCTAAAAATCATTTTTAATCCTTTATTGCCCTAGGGCAAGTATATTTATAATTGTGAAATTTCAGTTGTCAAGAGTGACGCCAAACGGCGAAATAACATTTAACTTTATACAAATTGCTTTGTTTTTTTCAACTAACGAACATATTATATCCAAAAAAAATTATTTTTGCAAGAGATTTTTTCGCTTTATCATATATAAATAAGAAAATTTTTCATTTTTTATTCCAAAATAATCATTTTTCTCCATTTTTGCGGTCAATGTCATAAAAAAAGAAGCACAACTTTTGGTCATGCTTCTTTAACAATACTTATTTTATTCAGTGATTTTATTTTTAGAGGTTTTTTCATCTTTTTTAGTTTTTTCTTTTGTAGATTTCTTTTCTTTTGTAATTTCTTCAGCGGCTTCCTCGCCTGCAAGTTTCTCAGCAATCATATCCTTAATTTCCTCGTCACTTCGCCCTGTGTCATTTTTCAAAATGCCAAAGCAGCACAAAATGCACAAAACAATGCTCACGCAGTCAATAAGGATACTCATAGGCAAGTCAACGCCAAAATTTTTGCAAAGTGCTTGCACAATTCCAATTATGCCGCAGCAAATTGCAATCCAGAAAACAAGGGATTTTTTCTTCATTTCTTTTGCCCCCTATAACCTATTTTAAGGTGAATGTTTTTCACCTCCTCACGAATATCTTCCACCACGTCCAAATGTTCATTGAGTTTGTAAATTGTTTGTTGATACTTCTTTTCTCTTGAAGCGCTATCCCTAAGTTGATAGACCAAAAGAGCAACAAACAACACCGCCCAAAGTCCATTTGCCAGTGCAAGTTTAAAAATTTCTTCCCACATATCTTATTCCAAAAAGGATCTTCTTGAATTCCTGCTTAATTTTCTTTTCATCAATAATCTTTCTTTTTGTCACTTTGCGGGGTTTCTTAGCCATCATTTCTCACCCTAAACACCATTTCAACATCTCTTTGTGCCACAAGGTTATCCGTTCCAGAAAGGGTTATCCAAAACTTTTTCCCAGGCAGTTTGCAGTAATATTTTCTGTTTGGAGTGTTATCCTTCACCTCAAATTGCCTAAAGCCCTCATCAGAGCAAACTTTTAGTGTCATTCCCTCGCCCACGCCAAGATAAATTTCATCAAGAATTTTCTTCTTGCCGCAAGAGCCTAAGTCAATGTCCGCACTTTCATAAAGTCTATCCATAATAATGCCATAAAACGTGCCACTGTCGTCAATTTGATACAACATTCTGTCGTCATCAACAAGCAAAACAAGTCTGCTTGAGCCTTTGTCGCACACAGCCATAAGACTTCTTATGTCATAGCCTTTCATAATGCTATATGAGTAGTCGTCAAGGTTAATTTCGACCAAAGCATTATTCTTCTTTGTGTCCGTTTCGCCAAAGTCAAATTTCATAGCAATATACAACTTGCCTTCATACGCCTCGCTTATTGCATAACTTTGGTCAACGTCTTGAATTTTCTCCTCAAAGCCCATCGGAATTTTTTTAACTTCATATCCGTCAGTGCAATAAAGCCCGTCTTGTGCCAAGAAATAGACCATGTCTTTCACCTTTATAACAGTGTCCGCATAAATCTTACTTCCAGAAACAAGCACGCTGTTTATTGTCGTCATTGAAATGACTCTTGGAATCTCCACCCTAACAATTTCATAATCACCAATGCAAAGTAGCCCATTGTCCAGTGGAACAAGCATCCTCATCTGCCCTTTGCTTTTGTGAAGGTTAATTTCTCCAAGGTCAGCAGTGTCGCTCCAGTCAAAAAGTTTTGCTTCTTTGGTATATTTTAGAAGTCCGTCATCGGTGTTGCACAAGCCAAAAAGCCTTTCGTTGTAGTAGCAAATGGAGCAGAACTTTGTGCCACGTGCGGCGATCTGTGGGGTTGTGCTATTTTCAAAATAGACAAGATCGTCAGAAGTGACACAAAACATTGCCCCGTCTTTGTCCCCCCAACTAAAAGTGCTAAAGCAAGGCGTCATTCCAAAGGGATAGTCAAGAAGTTTTATGTAATCTCTATCGTTGTCAAACAAATCAAAAGCATACAACTTATTGTCAACCCCCCAGCAAAACATTACATATTTCCTCTCGCCCGATGTAGCGTCCCGATAACTATATTTCCAAATCTTTTTTAGTTTGCAAGGAGGTTGGATAACTTCAAGTGGCGTTTTAAGATTGATATTTTGTGGCAAAGTGAATCTTGTTGTCCCGTTTGCACAAACAAGTTTATCATTTTTCATTTTGATGTTGTAGCATGTTTTTGCAAGCCCAGGGCTTTTGTCCGAGCCTGCATATTTTGTCGAAAGTTTAAAATTAAGCCGTTTGACCGAAAACATCTTACTCATTATTTCAACCACCTTTTAGCCGGCATAATGTTTCGGCGGTTGTCAATTTTGTCCGCCTCCTCAAGATAACGCTTCCTTATAACCTCCGCCTCGTCAAAACTTCCTATCATATATAAATATTCGCTTGCCGTTCCAAGAGCCAGCACAATGTCCGTCACCTTCCCAAACAAAAAGTCAACATTCCCAAGTGGGTTTTGCTTTGGTGGAATGTAGGAATAGACCAAAGTCACTTTGCCGGGCTTATCAATTTCAAGTATGCCATCTGGCTTTATCTTGAATGGAATTTTTTTCCCGTCACGCAAAACATAATACACCTTCACCATGTCAGAAAGCATATACACAGCATATTGATTGGTTTTAAAGTCAATCTCTTTTTCCTTTTTCAAAACAAACTTATCCGTGCAAATGCTTCTTAACGCCACATTAAACGCTTCAGTAAGTTTGTTAAAAAGTTTTGTGGTCTGTGGGTCAATGGTAACAAGCAAAGTAGTGGTGCTTGCAAAAATATTCCCCGTTTGTGGGTCATAACGACTAATGTTGCCTTTGAAGTATTCAAACAAATCATTCAACTCCGACTCTATGCCACAATAATAACTAGCAGTCTTTAAAATATCAACAACATCCATTTATTCTTTTCCTTTTAATCAAAATTTTTTGCAGGTCGTTGCAACTTCCCTATATCCACCTTGTGGTATCACACTTAGAGAAGTCACAGTCCCGCTTTGTTTTTTCCAAAAACCTAAGGCGTTCGGACAAAAGAAGTTTGCTTTTTGCACTTATCAAGTCCGAGGCTTTTTTCTCCAAAGTGGCATTGGTTTTGTCAATATCTGCAACAATTTTCTTTGCAAATCTAACATTTGTCCTTTGAGATTTATCAAGCACGCTTTTGTCAAGTTTGCCGTCAACAGAAAAAGCAAATTCCCGCCCGTCAAACACAACAAATTTTCTGCCTATTTTGTCCCAAAAAATCTTGTATCCACTATGAATTTTTTTAAGCCTAGTTTCAATGCCAAACAAATCGTTTTTCACTCTTTTTAAATGTTTAAAGTTCACTTCTTTTTCCCGCCTTTAGTCAGTTATTTTACAATGTTGCAAACTTTTCCTTGTGCAGATGGTCTGTCGCAAATGAGTTCAGCATATTTTACAAGAGTTGCAGAATATGTTGGAGTTTTTGCACTTGGAATAAGAATATTGCCGTTTTCTCCTTCAAGCCATTCCCAATCGCAAAGTTGGTGCATATTGAAGTCTTTTGTGTTAAGAAGATACATTGTGCCGTCATCGACAAATCTTTCAAACACAACAGGAATTCCAGCATAAGTCATAGCCTTGTATCCGCCAGCAAGAGTTGCAACGTCAATATTTCTTTTGCTTGCAGCAAGATAACCTTGATACAAGTTTCTCACATCACCAGCCATAGCAATAAAGTCAACTTGGCTTCCAGTTTCTTCTTCAATGTAGTTTAGCGCCTTTTGAATAAGGACATCAGACATTGAAGCTTCTGATGAGTTTTCGTCAACATAAGGATAAAGCCATTTATAAGCACTTCTGTCAACGCCATAAAGCACTTTGTTTGCGTCAGTTGTGTCAAAAATTCTCTTTATGCCGGTGATTTCGTTGTCTTTTGAGCCAGCAGCATAAATCTTATCACCATTTGCAAATGTAATGCTATCAGCAAATGTAACAGTCTTGTTGCGTCTGTCAACATATGTAACAGTTGTTGTTTTAACACTTGAACCACTGTAAATGTCAACTCTCATTCCTTCAACAAAGTTCTTGACAGAACTGAAAGTTGTTGTAGTTTTTGTGTCGTTAGTTGTAACTGTAACAGTTGCAAGAAGCCCAGTGCCGTCACCATAGACCATTCGTCCAAGGTTAAAGCAACTTGACTTAATAAGACTTTCCATTTCATCATTCAAAAGATTGACAAATGCCCCGGTGTCGCTCATACTTGCTCTAATTGCCTTGTCTGAGAGTGCTATTGTGCCATAAAGGTTTTTAAGGTCTGTTTTAAATTGCAAAAATTTGTGGCCAGCAGATTCTGGAAGTTCGCCAGTTTCGCTTGAAGCACAAATGCCGCCATTAAGTCCAAATGGAGCAAGTTTGATTATTTCCTTGCCATAGACGTCTTTGTTTGTTTGTTTAATTTTTGACATCAAAGCGTTAGAATTGATGTTAAGTTGTTCTGCAAGAACATTAAGATAAACTGATTTGAGTGCGTTTTGCGCGCTAGATAATGTAACCATAATAGATTATTCTCCTTAATTTTTTTAATTTTTATTTTTTGTTATTGTTTTTTAATAGGTCTTTTGCCAAAACTTCTGCCTCTGCAAGGGTCTTTGGCTTAGAAGCGGGAGCAAATGCCACAGCACTTCCCTTGTCGCTTCCAATAAGTTTTGGTGAAACAGGCAACACATTTTCGTCAAAGAACTTGGCAACAACATAGTCACGCAAGTCAGCGTTTTGCATTACATATTCCTTCAAAGATTCCTTCTTTTCTTCTTCGGTCAAAACTTCCTCGTGAATTTTATTTTCACAAGTGTCAGAAGAAGTTTCTTCCGTCACCCTTTCACTTTCGGGTGAAAATCTATCTCTTGGACGTGAACCTTCGGGTGAAGATTTCTCTTCATTGTCCGAGTTTCCGTCCTTCAAAGACATTTTTTCATTGTCCTCAAGTTTTTTCTGCAAGGCGGATAAAAGTTGACACTTCCTTGTATATTCGCCATGCAAATTGTTATAGGCAACAAAAAGAGCCTTAGGGTCTTTAAACTTGCCCAAATCATTGGAGCCTGATGTTTCTGTCCCTCCTTTTTCAAATATTTCCACATCTCCGTCCGAGGTCAAAACCTTGTCAGGTTGTTCCAATCTTTCTTCATTTTCCATTTTTTTTATTTCCTTTTAAATATTATATTTTCCTAAAAAGTGCATTTCCGCACCTTTCTTGCAAATTTAATTTGTCCACAATGCAACACAGTTGCCAATCAAACTGCCTCGCAGAGCCAACAATGCAACGAATGTTGCTATCATGCCACCTAAAAGGGCTATGTCCACATTCGTGGACGAGTCCCTTAAGGGGGCTATCATGTTACGAAGTGACTATAATGCAACGCAGTTGCTATCATGCAAAAGCCTTGTCACACCAGTGACAAAATCTTTTGCTTAAATGTTTCGTCAACATTCCCATTTTTGTCTTTCAAAATTCCCGATGAGAGAAGTTTGAGCAAATAATCTCTCTTGCTTGCAACGCTTTCGTCCAGCAAACTATCGCTCATAAATTTAATATCTTCAAGCCCAAGGTCAGAATTCTTCCAACAAACAACACTGTCCTTGCCATTTTCAAGAACTTTAAGCCTTGGCACAACGGCAAATTGCTTGTAAAGTCGCAAAATCATTTTTGCAACATTTTTAGTCGCAATCTTAATTTCGTCAATAGAAGCAGAAAGTCGTTGAGTGTTTTGTTCGACCAAAATCTCAAGAGCCGTTCCGCTCATGTTTTTAAGTGAATAGTCGGAGTTAAGCATATCGCTCACGCCACTGATTTGAGAAAACTCACTAAGCAGCCTTTCTTCTTCATTTTCAAAACATTCTGGGAACTTTTCTTCTTCCATAAACTTTGGTGGTGTTGCGTTTTGCCTATATACTACAATTCGCCCAGGTTCAAGCCCGTCATCTTCAAGAGCAGTTATGTCAACAGAGCCTTCTTCCACTGTCAAAACACCCATGCTAATTCTGTTTAAATATTCATGTTTTCTGTTTCGCACAGCGTTGTATGCCCTTTGAACTGGAATAACCTTTTCAACAACACTTTTACCCCAAAACGAGCCAGTAACTCTTAAACACACTTGCTTAACAAACGGAAAGCCACGTTTTTTATCTGCAAGGTTGACGTATGGAAGTTCACCCACATACAAAAGTTTATCTTCACACACAACAACCACTCGCCCCTCTGGATATTCAACAGACGGACTTTCATATCTTTCCACCACAACAAACATGTCGTCACTACTATCCTTTAAAATATCCACACCCCAAATGTTTTTAATCGCCTTACGGGAAAACTTTTTAGCATGAATAATACTTTCGCAGTCTTCAATGTCCTCATGGTCGGCACTGTCTGGATAAATTTCATAAGGTGACACAACGTCAACTTGCACTTCGCCTTCAAAAACGCTTTTGCCGTCTTTGTCATAAATCTTTTTGCCGCCACAGTTGTTCCAAGTGACTTTATAAAAACTTGTGCCAGCAATTTCGCTCCAATTTGTCGCTTTGTTTATAATCTGAGCAATGTTTAACTTTTCATAAACACTTCTTAAAATATCTCTGCTCAAACTTGCAGTTTTAACATCGTTTTCGTTGTCACTTGTTGGCATGACGTCCATTTCTGGTCTGACATAAACAAGTCTGGCAAGCCTACTTTCAACAATAGGTGCAATGTGGTTAAACACCTCATTCATTTGCCAACTATATCCGCCGCACTCGTCTTCTATGTCGTCAAAACTATTAACTCGCAAGTTCTGCTTCCCTTGCAAAAAGTCATTGTTCAGCCTCCATTGAGCCTCAAAAACCTTTCTATCCTTTTGTCTTTTTAGAAAGTCGTTCATAACCTCCAAAACCAAGTCTTGAACATACTCACTCTTTTTCTTTCTCATTTTTTCTCCTTTTCTTTACTTAATAAATCAATAAGTCTTTGTTTTTCCATTTCAAGTTCCTCGTCAGACATTTCTTCATAAACGCTGCTATTTTTCATGGCGAGCAGAACTTTGATTGACGCCAAATCTGGTGCCAAAACTTTTTTAGATTCTTTTCTTGATTTAAGCCGCAACACGTCACTTTCGCCGTCTTTCACATATTCTTCGACAACTTCCTTCGACACCCCACCTTTGGCAAGGCTGATAAGCGACTTTTTCAAAATTTCTTCTTCGTTATCCATTTCCCCTCCTTTTCAGTTTTCTTAACAACTCCTCTTTGTGAAGTTGAATTTTGTTCTTCTCACGCTGTGCAGGGCGTGGCCGTGACATAAGATAATATCTAAGTTCGTCCAAGCAGTGGTCGTCTTTCTTAACTGGCACATCGCCCGTTCCCCAGAAATAACTCTTAAACTCCTCAATCATGTTTTTGCAAGTGGAGAAAATAAACAATCTAGATTTCCCTTCAGCATTTTTTATGTAGCTTTTAACTTGAGCAATGCCCGAAAACAAGTCTTTGTTCACCTTTGTGTTAACATTTATGCCCCGTTCATAAAACAACTCCGCAACACTTTTTGTTCCGTTTAGTGTCCTCTGCCCGCCGGCACTATCAATCAAGGCGTCGTAAGTCCCAAATGAATTTGTCTTCCAGCCAAGCCGCTCACAAGTTTCCTTAATTTTTGCAGCGTGATAGTCAATGTCTTTGCCCGCTTCAAAATGTTCCGCCACCACAAAAACATTGCCGTCATAGTCCACCGCATACCAGTGGCACGAAAGTGGGTTGTTAAGCCCAGGGTCAATGGAGATATTGTCAAACCACTCCTTTGGGACATCAAACGGTTCAACAACATTCACATTTTGGTCAAAGTCCTTATACACAAGCCCACACGCCCCAACAAAATGCCCATACTTTCTGCTTTCAAGGTCATCACTACTCAGTGACTTTTCAAAATGCTCCACTTCTTTTGGGTCAAGATAAGGGTTGTCTTCCCACTGCATTTGCTCATACCAAACCTCATTATCGCCGTTTCTGTTCATAAAAATTTCGTCATAAACCCACGACAAGTTTTTAAGCGGTGTCATTGTTCCAAAAATTTCTCCACATCTGTCCATAACTCTCATCTTACACTCAAGATAAACATCTTTTGACGGTTCTTCGTCAAACCAAACATAATCAAGACTTGTCCCTTGAAATTTCTCTCTGCCTTGGTCACAACTCTTAAAGCCAATAACACTCACCCCGCCAAAAACATTTTTTATCTTTATGTAGTCAATAACACCACCTTCGGCAAAATCTTTCCTCCCCGAAAGCATGGCAATGTCAACAATCCATTCGGGTCTTAAGTAACTTAAAATCTTCTTTTGAGCCACATCTCTTTGCACTTGCTGCGAAACGCTGACAACCCACCCGCTTGTGTTTTTCTTGTTTTTCTTATAGGGGTGATTTCCCCTTGCAAGCCACACACATTCCACAGCACCACACTCTGTTTTGCCCGTTCTGTTTCCGCCAAACACCCACCTATTCCGCTTTTGACTCTTATGGAAGGCAATTTGTTTTTTATGTTTAATTTTTCCCGAGTTGTAGTTTGCGAGTTTATCGTTTTTGCGACTTTCCAAAATGTTATAAATCTTTCTCAACTTGAGCAAAATTTCTTTTAAGCTCCCGCTGTTTTCGTATTTTTCTTCCATAATATATCCCTTTCGACAATCTCTCCAACAATTTTTCCCTTGCATATTGCTAAAATAAAGACACAAACTTATTATCACAACCACTATAAAGGAGTTTTAAATTGAAACATATCAACGACCACTCATTTATCCGTTTTATTTTTGCAACTGCAATTTTGCTTGTTGTTTTGCTTTCTCCTTTTTTAAATTTTTTCCCACCCACCACCTATGCTTCCACGCTTACCACCTACACCTATGCCCGAGCAGAAACAAGCGGCGTATATTTATATAAGTCCGCCTCTTCACTTGACTCCTCAAACATTCTTTTTGAAATCCCCGAAACATATTTTGTAGGACTGCTTTCAAACTACGACAACAAGTTCTACAAAGTTATGTATCGTGACCTAACTGGCTTTGTCCTCAAGTCGTCTGTCACCCCCGTAAAAGAAACTCCCGAAACGCCCTATCTTGAAAACGTAACTTTCCGAGTGTTTTCGCCAGGTGGCACAGAACTTGTAGCCAACCCCACATCAAAAAGCCCAACAGTCATAACGACCGTTGAGCAGAACACAACATTAAATTATTATGGAAAATCCGTTGGACAGGAAAACATTTCTGGCAGAGGTTCAACGTGGTATTTTGGCACAACTACCACAGGCGAGCGGGGATACATTTACAAAGGTCTAACCGACCAACTATCCCACATTCCCATAAACTCCGAACGCACCACCGCAATTTCTTCTCCGTTTGGTGATTCAAACGACTATCTCTACAACTTAGTGGACATTTCACTAGGCTCAAAAATTTTGATAATTCTTCTTACAACCCTTCCCGTGGGGCTTCTTATTTATCTTCTTCTGAAACCCTACAAAATTGAAAAAACTCTTACATCACACACCTCCAAAAATAAACTTCATCCAAAAACCATTCGTCAAATTCAAGACCAAACAGATAACACAATCTAATTACAATTTTCTTTTAAACATCCCATTTTTGCTATTTTGTTGTTATTTTTGTCTAAAATTTGCTATTTTTCATTCATTTTCTACATTAAATTATTTTTCTTAAACGTTTTAGCAACAAATTGCACACAACTTCTGGGCAATCTTCAATGCTACCGCCCATTTTTTCATACGAACACAACTTTTCCATTGTTTCTTGCCAAAATATGCCCTTAAACACTTCGTTATACACTCTTTTTGCATTTTGAAAGTTCATTCTAAAATATCCTTCAAATCCAGTAAGAGCTTTTTGCTTTTTTCTGAAATATTCCCTTCTCGATAGACCCAATCTTTTTGCACAGTCATTGTTTGAAATTCCGTCAATAAAGTGATTGATAATAAGCCTTGCGGAATACTCATCAAGTTGCACCAAAGTTTTGTCAGTAAGCACTTTTAGATTTATCATATTAACTTTTTGTTGCGACAGAGCGATAATCGCATTTGTTTGCCGATATGTTCCGTCCTCTTGCATTTGCACGGGCGAAATTGCCCTCGCTTCGATAATATTGTCTATGCTGTCGCACAATGCAGGCAACAGTTTATATATAGACAAAAACGATTTACACCAAAATTCAAATTTCATTTTTTTTCCTCTCCAAAGAACTATTTTCGCCACCCTACATTTCAATTTTATAAGCCACTTTTTCAAAAGTCAAGAAAGAGTGTCATATTTTTTAATATTTTTTAATATTTTTTTACAAAATTTTTATTTTGACCCGAAAAAGCACCATTTTTGGGCAAAATTTAATCTTGATACCCCATAATACACCCCAAAATATGTCAAAATCGGTTCACAAATCGAGTTTTATCAAACATTTGTTCGACAAAATAAAAAATTTATTTTTCAACTTTTTCACTCAAAATCTCAAAAATTAAGATTTTCGCCTTATTATATATTATATATTTTATATCTAATAAGTAACATATATAATTGTCGCAATAAAAAAAGCATAAAATGTCATTCCTAACACTTTATGCTCGTTTTTTATATCATTTAGTCATATTTTAATAAATTTTACCCATCATCATATATTTTTGTCATATTTTAATGAAATTTGACTTTTTTATACATTTTCTATTCATATTTCAATGAATTTTGACTAAATTTACATATTTTTTTTAATTTTAGGTGTAAAAAGTCTTATGCTGGTTGAATTTCCTCAGTTTTTTCTTCATTTTTCTCCGCTTCTTCGTCAACTAGGTGAATTTTGCCCATAGAAACTTCGTAGGCGACACGTGTTTCACTTTCCGTTTCAGAGATTTTCTTTTGATATTCCCTGCTTTGAACTCTGCCAATGACTTCAAGTTTTTGACCAACTTTTATGTTTCTTACATATCTTGCATTTCTGCCCCAAGCAATGCATGGAATGTAGTCAGATTTGTTGTAAGACCTATTTACAGCCAAAAGCACATCACAAATTTCTCTGCCAAAAGGTGTCACCCTAAACACAGGCTCTTTGCACACATAGCCCGCAACTTCCACAACATTTGGATTCATGCTGTCGTCCATTTCGATAATGTCACGCACAAAAACAGTAAGAAAGAGTTTGCTCTTGCCGTTTACAATTTTGTTGTAACTTCTATACTGTCCCTTAATTGCCACTTCCTTTTCAAGTTTAAAGTCGTCACCTGTCAAAAGTTTTTCTGACACAGTCACTGGAATGTAGTCAAAGTTATCCGAAAGTCTTGGGACTTTGAGGTTAAGTTCATAAAACGCCTCGCCAAACACTTCATGAGTGTATTTTGGCTCTGTTGTTACAACTCCTTTCAAGAATACTTTGTTGTTTTCCATCATTTCGTAATTCATTTTTATATCTCCCTTTGTTTTTTTGCATCAGCATGCAATTTGTCGCCCTGTGTGGTCAATTCTTGTGTTTCCGTCAAGCAAAAGTTCGCTAATTGTCACAAACTTATATCCCCTAGATTTCAGTGTGGTGATAATGGTTGGCAAGGCTTCGACAATATGGTCGGCATTGTTGTGGCACAAAATTATCGAGCCACTTTGCACTTTTTTAAGCACATTTGCAGCAATTTTCTCTGCAGAAATTCCTTTCCAGTCCAAGCTGTCCACATCCCACTGAATTGTTTTTAGATTTTGTTTTTCAGCAGCGGATAAAACTTGATTGTTATAAGACCCAAAAGGAGCCCTAAAAAGTGTAACTTCCTTGCCAGTGACGTTTGTTATCTTCTTTTTTGATGTCGAAAGTTCCAGTTCCATTTGCTCTGTGCTTAATTTCACAAAGTCTGGGTGAGTGTTGCTGTGAGTTCCAATTTCAAGCCCTTGTTCGTCAATCTTTTTCACAAGTTCCTCATTTTTGTCCACCCACATTCCAACCAGAAAGAAATTTGCTTTAATTTGCTGCTCGTCAAGAATTTTTAAAATACTTTCCGTTTTGTCACTTCCCCACGCCGCATCGAAACTTATGGCAATTTCCTTTTGGTCGTTCTGCACGCAGTAAATTGGCAACTTCCTTGCCTTCTGCACGAATACACTGGCAAGGCTCTCCCCACCAAAATTAAAACTTAAAAGCATTGCGCAACACAACAAAAAAAGTGCAACTTTCATTGTCCTGCTTTTCAAAACAACAAACCATACTCTTGTATGCTTCTTCATAATAACTCATTTCTCCTTTTCACATTAAGCCTTTTTTGTCCTTATGTGTCTAGTTTTGTAGAAACATTGTCCTTATTTATAGTTATTATGTCTGTTGCTCAATTATTCATTTCAAAATGTTCTTTCCTAAAAAGAAAAGAGTGCATTTAATACACTCCTTTCCATAAATCATATTAAAACATTTCTTCATCTTTTGTTTTTTAATTTAAGTCAAATTTGTGTATTTCTTCCTACACCACAGGCAGATAAACTCTCTTAGGTGTTAGGTTTTTCAGTTGTTTTTCAATAGGTTTTCCTTTGCCCGTTCTGCTGTCAATCGCAACAAGGTCTGTTGGTTTAAATAATAGGTCATCGTCCGTCACAATCGCCATTGTGGTTGGCTTGTCTATAACTGCTGCAAACGCCACCTTGCCGCCAGTTGCAGTTATCTTCTGCCCTTTTCTGTATCTTACGCTTTGTTCAATGGACTTAACTACCGTTCTCTTGGCAACGCCCTTATCGCCAACAATCAAAATTTCCCCAGCATTTTTTATGGAAACAGCAACACACGCACAAGTGTCCTTCCCTCCAAGTGCTACACCTTTAACACCGCCAGCCACACGCCCTTGCAATGGAATGTCGTCAGTCTTTGCATTAAGCACCATGCCCTCTTTTGTTACAAAAACAATCGTCCAATCTTCCTTTGGCTCTGGCACAACGTCCAAGACTTCATCGCCGTCCTTAAGTTTCATGGCTTGATAGGTCTTTTTGAGAAGTGTATATTCTTCTCTTGCGGTCTTCTTTATCATGCCGAATTTTGTTAGGAATATAAGATTATCTTCGCCTTTCATTTCCTTTTCGTCATACATGGCGATTATGTGTTCGTCTTTTGCTAGGTCTTTGAAAATGGAATAATCGGCAACGCCTTTATCTCTATATCTGCTCTCGCCAAAGGCTGCAACTGGAATTTTAAGACAATTTCCGAAGTTGCTGAACGCAATTATGTTGGTGTCAGAGGTGACGTTTAGTTTTAGTGTGTGAACTTGTGAAAGTGTCGAATTTTCGCCAAGTTCCTTGCTGCTTAGGTTAAATTGCTTAACTGGAACAGCCTTAAACATTTCGTCAGCCGTTTTCAAAACGACAAGTTCCTTAACTTCATTTTCTTGCTCTGCAATTTCTTCTGCAGTTGCTGGTTTTTCGTCATCTTTTAGGAATTTCGTCAATCTTTCGCTCTTATATTGCTTTTTAATTTGCAACAATTCGCTCTTGACCACTTCATATTGTTTTCTTGGACTTTCGACAATAGATTTAAGTTCTTTAATAAGAATTTTAAGCCCTTTAAGTTCTTCTTGCAATTTGTTAACTTCAAGACTTGTAAGCCTTGCAAGTCGCATATCAAGAATTGCTTGTGCTTGTCTGTCGTCAAGAATAAACTTCTCTTTCAGTCTTCTCTTGGCTTCTGTGGTGTTTGGTGAAGTTTTAATAATTTTCACCACAGCGTCAATATTTTTGATTGCAATAATAAGACCTTCCAAAATATGCGCCCGTTCTTCCGCTTGCTCAAGGTCATATTTGCTTCGTCTTAAGACAACTTCCCGTTGATATTCGCTGTAGTATGAAATGATATCAAGAAGTCCCATTTGCTTTGGCTTGCCGCCCGCAATGGCGACCATATTCACGCCAAATGTTCCTTGAAGTTCAGTGTTTTTGAGCAGTGACTCATAAATTTTATTTACGCTGGCGTCTTTTTTAAGTCGAATGACAGCACGTTGTCCGTGTCTATCTGATTCGTCCCTAATCTCTGCAATATTTTCAAAGCCGAACTTGCCTTCGTCCTTAAAACCTGCAATTTTTTGTAGCAAGCTTGCCTTATTAACTTGATAAGGAAGTTCTGTAATAACAATACTCTTTCTATCCGTTCCCGCACCTTCAATGTGCATTTTTGCTCGAAGATAAATTTTCCCACGCCCTGTTTCATAGGCTTTATAAAGTTCCGAACTTTCAAGAATATATCCGCCCGTTGGGAAGTCTGGGCCCTTTATTATCTTCATCATTTGCTTTAGGGTGATGTTTGGATTGTCGATGTATGCCACAACGCCATCAATAGTTTCACCCAAGTTGTGTGTTGGAATGTTTGTCGCAAGTCCAACAGCAATGCCTGATGAGCCGTTGACCAAAATGTTTGGAAATCTGCCTGGAAGCATTTGAGGTTCTTTTTGAGTGTCGTCAAAGTTAAGTCCCCACTTAACAGTGTTTTTGTCAAGGTCACGCAAAAGTTCAAGTGCTATTGGTGCAAGCCTAACTTCTGTGTATCGAGCCGCTGCTGGAGGGTCACCGTCAACACTTCCAAAGTTTCCGTTGCCTTCAACAAGAATGTTCCTCATGTTAAAGTTTTGAGCAAGTCTGACCATTGCATCATAAACGGACGCATCGCCATGTGGGTGATACTTACCAAGCGTTTCACCAACAATACGAGCAGATTTTTTGAAAGGTTTGTCTGGGGTGTTGCCCAGTTCGTGCATAGCAAAAAGAATTCTTCTTTGAACGGGCTTCAACCCGTCCTCAACACGTGGCAATGCTCTGTCCAAAATAACATGTTCAGAATATGGAATCATGCTTTCATGAAGCACTGTGTCAAGGTTTTTGTAAAGTAGCCCGTCACCAATATTTTCGCCCGAGTTTTCCATATAAACTTTTTCTTCAATGTCAACTCTGTTCAAACTTTTATAATCATCACGGTCGCCAAGGTCAGCAAAAACATTTCGTCCAACGTTTCTATCCACTTCCTCAAAGCCTTTGTTTAGGTCTTCAACGTCATGACGAACTTTCAAGTTTTCGTCACTGTCAAAAAACATATCTGTATCAACTTCTTCCGTCTTTCTTCTTGAAGCTTTTTTTTCTTCAACCTTTTTGTTTTCAGTCTTGAGAGTCTTTGAAGAAGCCACTTTTTTGTTTGAAATCTCGTTATTTGCCGTCTTTTTTGGTGTTTTTGTGACAGTTTTTGCAACTTTTTCTTCTTTTTTTGCCTTTTCCGCCACCTTTTCAGCCTTTTTTGTCACTTTTTCGTCTTTTTTGGCAGATTTCATGGTCTTTTCAACCTTTTTGTCGTCTTTTTTCTCATTTGCTTGTTTCTTGACCACTTTTGAAGGCTCACCCCCAATTTTTGTCAAAAGAGATTTCAATGTTTTGTCTTTGCCGTCTTTCGCTTTCAAGTTTTCCTCGTCCTTTTGTGTTAGATTTTGATTTTCGTCTTGCCCTAGGGATAACCCGTCAAGCATTGACATCTGCCCGTCAGCCACTTCAATTTGTTCCCGTTCGTCCTCGTCTTTTGGTTTTTCTTCCTCGTGAACAAACAGTTCCCCTATGTCAATCTGCCCATCAATCGCTCTTGGCGGGAGGATTTCATCATCTTCATAATCGTCCATAATTATCCCCGTTTTTCGACTTTAAATTACAGTTATTTTTCTAGCCTCATAAAGTTGTCAACTTTGTTAAAGTCAACATACTCTGAAAGATATTTCTTTCTTGCTTCAATATCATTGCCCATAAGAGTTGTTATCAAAAGTTCGGCATTTGCCACATCGTCAACACCCACTTTAACAAGTGTTCTTGTTTGTGGGTTCATGGTTGTTTCCCAAAGTTGCTCAGCGTTCATTTCGCCAAGTCCCTTGTAACGTTGAATTGTATATCCCTTGCCAAATCTCTTTATTGCGTCTGGCAGTTCCTTATCAGAATATACATATTCAATTTGACCCTTTTTCTCCACCTTATACAGTGGTGGAAGCCCGATATACACATTGCCGTTTGTTATAAGTTCTTTCATATATCTGAAAAAGAATGTAAGCAAAATGGCTCTGATGTGAGCGCCGTCTTGGTCAGCATCGGAAAGAATAATAACCTTGTGGAATTTCAAGTTTGAAATGTCAAAATCTTCGCCAATGCTTGTGCCAAGCGAGCCGATAATTGACCTTATTTCTTCATTTGCCAAAACTTGGTCAAGTCTTTTCTTTTCTGCATTAAGAGGTTTGCCTCTCAGTGGTAAAATCGCTTGGAAGCCCCTGTCCCTTGCTTGCTTTGCGCTGCCGCCAGCACTGTCGCCTTCAACTATAAACAATTCGTTCAGTTCTGCTTTTCTGCCTGTGCAATTTGAAAGTTTTCCAACAAGGCTAGAGTTTTCAATGCTATTTTTCTGACGGGTTAATTCCTTTGCCTTCTTTGCCGCCAGTCTAACTCTTGAAGCACCTTTTGCCTTTTCCATAATTATGCCGGCAATTTTTGCGTTTTCTTTTTTGTCGAAGAAGCGAGATAATTCCTTAATCACCATGCCTTCAACAATTCCCTTAACTTCTGGGTTGCCGAGTTTTGTTTTGGTCTGTCCTTCAAACTCAATGTCACGCATTTTAACAGAAAGCACAGCGGAAATACCTTCCCTATAGTCCTCGCCCAAAAGGTTGTCTTCCTTGTCTTTCAAAAGTCCCAACTTTCTTGCCACATCATTCATAACCTTTGTTAAACCCGATTTGAAGCCAAGTTCATGAGTTCCGCCCTCGGTGGTTGGAATGTTGTTGACATAAGAAAAGAAACTTTCTGTGTAACTATCTGTATATTCAATGGAAGCCGACATTTTTAGTCTATCGTTTTCGCTTTCAATATAAAGTGCTGGTCTAAAGAGTGGGGTTTTTGCTTCGTTCAGATATTCGATAAAGTCCACCAAGCCGCCGTCATATTTATAGTTTTGAGTTATGTCGTCTTTCTCGTCAATAAAAGTTATTTCAAGCCCCTTATTTAAAAAAGCAAGTTCCTTAAGTCTGCGTCTTATAACACTTCCGTCAAGAACATTGTCAAGGAAAATTCTCTTGTCAGGCATGAATGTAATTTTACTTCCCGTTTTGTCTGTTTTGCCAATTTCAGTCAGCGGCTTTGTAACCACACCGCCATGCACCTTGCCCTTTTTATCTTCCAAACTTTCAAAGCGAATTTCATACTTTTTGCCATTTCTGCAAATTTCCGCATCAAGATAGGTGGAAAGAGCGTTTGTAACAGACGCACCAACGCCGTGAAGCCCGCCAGAATAGTTATAGTTGCTGGAGTCGAATTTGCCGCCAGCGTGAAGTTTTGTAAAGACGAGTTCCGCTCCAGAAATTTTGTAAGTTGGGTGAATATCAACAGGAATTCCACGCCCGTCATCTTCAACAGTTGCCGAGCCGTCCTTGTGAAGCGTCACTTCAATTTTAGAACCGAACCCATTTGTAATTTCGTCAATAGCGTTGTCAACAATTTCCCACAAAATGTGATGCACGCCCTTGCTTCCCGTTGAACCAATATACATACCAGGTCTTAAACGAACAGCATCTAGTCCTTCAAGAACCACCAAGTCTTTTGAATCATAACTCTTTGCCACAATGTCCTCCAAAGTCCGCTTGCCACAAGCAAACAACCAAATTTTACAATAAAATTTTAGCACACAAATTCATTTTGTCCAACCAATAATTGAAGTTTCTCAAATTTTTATGCAAAATTTTTGTTATAACCATGCCAAAAACTTGCCTACACACAATTTTTCAAATATTTATACATATTTTCGCATATTTATTCACCAATTTTAAGTAAAATATTTTTTATTAAATTTTTTTGAGAAATTATCATAAACTACATTTATGAAAACGATTGTCCTCACTGGCGGCGGAACTGGCGGGCATGTTATCCCAAACATCAGCCTTATTCCCCTATTAAGAAAGCATTTTGACCGCATTTGCTACATCGGCGGAAGTGGAATTGAAAAAGACCTTATCTCGCACGAAAAAAATGTGGAATATTTTGAAATTCCCACGCACAAGTTTGTTAGAAAAAACATTTTAAAGAATATTTTTCTTCCATTCAAGGTTTTATCCACAAGTTTCAAGTGCAAAAAGATTTTGAAGGAACTTTCACCAGATGTTGTCTTTTCAAAGGGCGGATATGTGTCATTCCCCGTCTGCCTTGGGGCGAAATTTGTCAAAATTCCAGTCGTTGGGCATGAGTCTGACCTAACTCTTGGTATGGCGAATAAGTGGATTGCAAAACTATCAAAAACATTCTGCACGACCTTCCCACAAGCGGCAAAAACGCTTAAAAACGGGGTTTTCACTGGTTCACCCATAAGAGAGCAACTTTTCCACGGCGACAAGCAAAAAGGAGTTGAGATTTGTTCACTTTCTGACACTTCAAAGCCATATATCTTGATAACTGGCGGTTCAACGGGTGCAAGGGACTTAAATGATGTAGTCTTTGCGTCTATCCCCGCTTTGTGCGAAAAATACAACATAATTCACCTTGTGGGAAAAAACAAACTAAACACTCAAATATCCCACAAGAACTATTATCAAGCGGAATTTTGCTATGAAATAGAACATCTTTTTGCCCTGGCAGATGTTGTTGTATCTCGCAGTGGCTCGGGTGCAATTTGTGAACTTTTAGCACTTAAAAAGCCGATGATTTTGGTGCCACTTCCAAAGGGCAACTCTCGTGGCGACCAAGTGGAAAATGCCGAATATTTTAAATCTCAAAACTTTGCCACGGTGATAAATCAATGTGACCTAACGCCAAGTGTTTTGTGTTCAGAAATCGAAAAAACGCTCCAAAACAGAAAAACCATTGTCACCGCCATGGAAAGTTCCACTGCCACCACCCTAACCCACGGCACGCAAAACATTGTATCAGAAATTTTAAAAATCACCGCCCCAAAATATGAAAAGAAATAGCCAATTCTTGAACAAAATTCCACACAAAATATCCAACTATTTCTTCGCAATAATACATGAAAAAAGACAGCATTTGCTGTCTTTTAGTTTTTTTTACTCTCCCGTTGACATTTCTGTTGCCATGGACATTGCCATTTCAAAGCCCTGCATCATATCTTGCTCAAAGGCTGTGCCTTGTCCAAATTCGCTTGTAATTGTGGCAAGGAAACTTGAAGCAAGTGTTCCAAAGCCAGTTTTGGAATTTGGGTCTGTGGAAGTGTTGGAAAACATATTCAAAAACACAGCACAAATTGTGTTTTTTGCAACGTCATAGAAAAGTTGCTTTTTGTCACTAAGAAGTGCTGTTTGCACAACAAAAACTTCGTTGTCCGTAAACGACACATCTCTTCCGCCCACTTGCTCGGTGGTGATTTCAAGTTTAACTGGCACTTTTTTGTATGTCATTCGCCTTTGTGGCACAACTTTTGTCATAATAAACTGCACAGTCTTTGTTTCATAAAATTTGACACAGTCCTTCAAAGCCTCAACGCGAGCGTTCACATCGAGTTCACTCCAGTTGTTATATTCTTCAAAAACTTTTTCCATATTAACCCACCTTTTAGGCAAACTTGTAACGCTGCCCAGTGTTTTATTATAGATATTTTACCACTTTTTTGCACGAACTACAAGCATAAATAAGTTTTTTTGAAAATTATTTTTTTAACACTCAAAATAGACTTTAATTTTCTTCTTTTTGTTCTTTTTAAGATTAAGCCCCAAGATTGCATTTTGCTGATAATCGAACAAAACACCCCTCACTTTCACTCTTTTTGTGCCACGTGGCATATAAACATTCACCGTTGTGTCACTGCTCGCCTTAAGCCTTAGCCGCAGCACCCCACGAGTTGAAACCCACATTTCACACACAACGCCCCCGTCAAGCGGCACTCCTCTTATGCTGCATTTTTTGAATTCATTTGGAAAACTATCGAACAAAAATATGTCACTGCCGCATGATTTGACAAACATATTCTTAACGCACGAAAAGAGCATGATATTTGTGTCAAAAGGCAATTCCTTTTTGTTTCCGACAAGTCCAACTCCTTGCCCTAGTCTATCATAAAGCGAAAACATTAAATTGCTTGAAATGAAGTTTTTAATAAGCGTTTTTAAAATTTCATAGCCGTCACTTCCCTCACCGCATGCAAAAAGTGCTAGCGCCATGCGACAGAGGTCATTTGAGCGATATTTTCCAGTTGAATTTAAAAATCTGCTCTTGATTGAGTTTGCGACCAGTGTTTCATAGTCTTTCTTGGCGTCAAAACGCTTTGCACCCACGCAATATGGCACAAGGTGAGATATAAAAGGCGAAGTTTCGTCAGTTTCAAGCCCGTTTAAGTTGTATTCCTTAATAAGCCCAAAATTATCCACTTGCACGTCAGGCACAAGCGACAACAATCTGTCAAACTTACTAGCATTTTCTCCTTCACCTAAAATTTGACACACATTGGTTAAAATTTTAAAAACACTTTTTGCCGTTGCAAAATCGACCATAGGGTTTGGTGAAAGATAAAAAACTTTGCCTTTTGGTCTTGAATAAGGCGAAATTCCATAGGGGGACTCGAGAGTTTTTGTTTGCTTGTTTTCCACCAAGAAATTTGAGTAAAATTCTCCCGTTTTTAGCAAAAATTCGTAAGATTTTTTAAGAAAATTGAGGTCAAGAGTTCTAAGATAGTGTTTGTAAACAAAAATGCACAAAAGACCCGCCACATTGTTGTTAAAAAGGTTTTGCCCTTCAATAAAAGTTGGCATGCCGTCTTCTCGTTGCAAACTTGGCACAAAAAGTCCTTCAAAGCCAAACATTTTTTGACATAAAATTTTGTAATTATCTATTTTTTCAAAATACTTATCAAAAAAAACTTCGGGGCTGGCGCTTCCCCCAAAATATGACGGAAACATAAGGTTTTCCAGTTGCAGATAGTGATTTGTTTGTCCCAAACACAAGTCAAACACCCCGCATGGAAAATGGAACAGACTTTCACCCGATATTGCAAACAAGTAATTGCCAAATTTGCAAAGTTTTTCCACAAAATCTGGCGTAACTTCTCCACTTTTTGCCATTAAAATCATTTTTTCCACGCGATCACATTCTACTCCGCCCAAGTCGAGTTGCGGAAAGGACATTTTTGTAGCAAACATCTCTTTTTGCTCCAAAAGTAAATTTTCATAACTATCTTTCATTTTTGAAACAACTTTTTGCGTATCAATTAAGTTTTTGTCGTCAGAATTTTCACAAACAAACGCTTTTGCAACAATTAAAACTTCTTCCGCCCCACTTATTACAATCTTTTTGCCGTGTTTTTCAAAACTTCCACCACTTAAAGAAAATTTTAGCACAATTCCCACTCTTTTA
The DNA here is from genome assembly GCA_050872785.1 of Clostridia bacterium. Lineage (GTDB taxonomy): Bacteria > Bacillota > Clostridia > Christensenellales > UBA1242 > UBA7862. The sequence continues at coordinate 25,406 of JBNMHO010000005.1, forward strand.
TTGTCTTTTGTGTGTGAAATATAAGTCATAACATTGTCTTGCACGTCAACTTCGTCATTTTCGTCATATTCTTTAGCATTCGCTACCCAAAATGAAAAATTTGCTTTTTTGCTGCCCGTGGAAGATATTCTGCTCACGAATAAGTCATTTTTGCACGAAACAAACGAATTTCGCAAAATCGCACCCCTCTCGTCTTCAAAATACACTTTAACTTCACCCGTCTGCATATCAAGCGCCCGATAGTAATCAGTCGCACGGCATGCGACTTCAAAGTCAAATTCCAAATTACACACCGCAATAGGTGATTTTTCGACACTTTTTGTGCCAGAGGACAAAATTTTGTCCACCATTACATTTTGCGCTTCAACAAACTTTCCTTCACCCACCAGTTGTTTTGTTTTAATATATTCCGCCGTCACATCTGGAAAATCGTTTACATTTTTATCACTTTTTTCATCAATTTTTACACTTTTCTCTATATCAATATCTGTTGTAATGTTTTCAATAGTATTTACAATGTGTTGCCCACAGTTTGCTATTTCTTGAGTAATATTCTTTTGCAATATGTTTTCGTCCACTTGAGGGATATTTTCTTGTGTTTTGTTTGAATATGGACAAGACATGGAACACCTACACTGCGAGCAATTTTTGTCACAGTCAAAGTTGGATATTTTGGAAGCATTTGGAACGACATTTGTTTCGCTCAGTCCCGCCACGCAAAATCTCACCGTATCTCTTTTTGCCCCGCCAAATATAAGAACACCCGTCTTTCCGTTGCCCGCTGGCAGTGCTTCTTCCTTGCAAACACTTGGCGTAACAAATTTCAAAATACTTTTTCCACGCTTTTTCACATTCACCCCCAAACATTATTAGTATTTTATGAAATTGTTGTTAATATATCCAAATATCCCTTTTGAATTGCCATTTCTTGCTATATTTTCTTCAAACAAATTACTCGCATACAAAAATAAATTGTCAAAAAAATTTTAAAAATACAAAACATATGTTTGACATATAAAAATTATCGTGCTATACTCTCTCTGAAATTAGGAGAAAAATATGAAACAGTATTTATCAATAGGAATTTTAATGGAACTTGCAGACAAAGGGTGCGTGACAGCAAGCATACTTGCGAATAAATTTGAGATTTCAACAAGAACGGTTTACAGATATTTAAGCGAATTTGAAAGTGCTGGAATTCCCACGGAATGTAAGCGTGGCAGAGGCGGCGGAGTTTGCATAATAAAAAACTCGACACTCGAGAGCATGCTTTTGACCCCAGACGACAAAGCCCTTTTGCGACAAGCCCTTTCCACCTTGCCAGAAAAAGATGGCCAAGCCCTATCGCAAAAACTTAGACTGTAACTTTAACTAAATTATAAAGTTGGCTGTAATTCAAAACTATGGAACAAAAAACAAGACCATATTTTAGCCTTGTTTTTTTATTTTTTTATGCCACGAGGGTTACGCCATGTCGTCATTGTTTTTATATTCGGTATAGCCGTCAAGAGTAATCGTTATTGGGTTTAGGGTAACAGTTTCAAGAGCATTTGAGTCACTTTCAGACTTTCTTGACACAATTATTTGAACGCTGTCCCCCGCACGAACTGTGAGCATAATATCCGTCATTTCAAAGCTTCTGTTAAATGAAACTTCTTCCACAGTGCCGTCTGCGCGAGTAATTTTCATGCCGACAACAATATCGTCAATTTTAATGCCAATTTCGCTTGCTTTAGAATTTTCATTCACGCCAACGACCACAATCTCTTCCGTTTTTGTGTTTATATGAGAGGCTTCGTCATATGTGTTTCCAAGTTTTCCCGCCATGGACATAAAGCCAACAATAAATTTATGCACACCAACAGTCTTGTCCAGTTCTTCTGTGTTTAATTTCTGCTCGTGGAAATAGATTATGTTTTCACAAACAGCCTTAACATTGCTTGCTGGAATTGCGTTTGCAACATTTTCATAACTTGAAGAGGAATATTTTGAATTCGCAATGCCAATAAGTTCGCCCTTAATATTAAATACCCCGCCGCCACTGTTGCCAGAGTTTATTGAGGTGTCAACTCTAATTGTTCTTATTCTTCGTGTGTATCCAGCGTAACTTACCATAACATACTCGCTGTCCACACTGACAATGCCACTGGTGACTGAAATTCCCTCACCCATTGGGTTGCCGATTGCTATAGCATTTGAGCCGGGTTGAATGTTGTTTGTGTTTGCAAATTTAATTTCACGAAGTGGTGAAGAAGAGAGTTTTGCAAATGCGTCACCTTCCACTTTTAAAACTGCCAAGTCATATGCCGCACTGCCACCGATGTATGTTGCGTCAATAGCCCCCGCACCATAATCAACGCTGCCATTTGAAACTGCTATAGTTTCGTTGCCATAAGTATAAATCTTTATTGTTCCCGCAGGGGCAACTGTTCCATTTGCTTCAACAGATACAACGTGATAGTTTGTTATGATATATGCAATTTTATTGTCCCTATCCATTTTGTAGCAAACGCCCGAGCCAAGTTGCACTCCGCCGTCCAGTGGACAATAAATACTCACTACTTCATTTAAGCACTCGGCGGAAATCTTTTCAACAGTTGAAGAAGTGTCAGAAATATTTGAGCCATAGTCTTTTAAAAATTGCTTATAGCCTTCCTCTGTGTCTTCATAAAGTCCCTTGCTAACGGCAAATTTAAACAAGCCCTCAGCAGTAAGGTCAGTTCCATTTTTGCCAGATGTGCCGTCTTGCCCTTTGTCACCCTTGTCGCCTTTAAGTGACGCCAGCCACTCTTGCTCACTGCCTTCAAACCCGTTGTCAACTGCAATTTCATATGCCGATTTGCCATTTTTATTGACGACTATCTGTCCGCTAAGCCCGTCACAAGCCGAAAGAGTGAACATAACGCATAAGCATATTACAATGGAAAGCAGAATTTTCCCAAACTTCTTCATATCTTCCTCCATAAAAATGAGGGCTTGCCCGCCCTCATGTAAGTTTTATTCTTCCTCAGCGGAAATTTCATTTTGAACAGCAAGTTTTTCCTTAATTTTTTGTTCAATTTCGTCACGAATATCAGTGTGGCGTTCAAGGAAAGACTTAACATTTTCCTTGCCTTGTCCAATTTTTTCGTCATTATATGAGAACCAAGACCCGCTCTTTGCAATAATATTATGCTCAACAGCGAGGTCAATTATGCAGCCCTCGTTAGATATTCCCTTGCCATAGATGATGTCAAATTCTGCAGTTTTGAATGGTGGAGCGAGTTTGTTTTTAACAACCTTAACTCTTGTTCTGTTGCCTACAATGTCGCTGCCGTCTTTAAGTGCGTCAACACGTCTAACATCAAGTCTTATGCTGGCATAAAATTTAAGAGCCTTGCCCCCTGTTGTTGTTTCTGGCGAGCCGAACATAACCCCAACTTTATCTCTAAGTTGGTTAATGAAAATTACGCAAGATTTGCTCTTATTTGTTATTCCAGCTAGTTTTCTTAATGCTTGGCTCATAAGCCTTGCTTGAAGCCCGATAAAACTTTCGCCCATTTCGCCTTCAATTTCTGCCTTTGGGGTGAGTGCTGCAACAGAGTCAATGACAACAAGGTCAAATGCTCCACTTTTTACAAGTGTTTCGCAAATGTCAAGTGCTTGTTCTCCGTTGTCTGGTTGCGATACATAAAGTTCGTCAAGGTCAACTCCCAAGTGTCCAGCGTAAACTGGGTCAAGGGCGTGTTCTGCGTCAATAAATGCAGCCGTTCCGCCAAGTTTTTGTGCTTCGGCAATAATATGCAAAGACACAGTTGTTTTGCCAGAAGATTCTGGCCCATAAATTTCCACAATTCTCCCACGAGGCACGCCGCCAATGCCAAGCGCATTGTCCAGCACCAAACACCCCGTTGGAATGACGTCCACCTTTTCCATTGGTTGTTCGCCAAGTTTCATAATTGCCCCCTTGCCAAATTGCTTTTCAATTTGCAAAATTGCTTGTTCAACACTTCTTTCCTTATCCATAGATGCTCCTTTAAATTATCTTACGAGTATATTATACAACAGTTTGTCCCAAATGAAAATCATTTTGTCTTATTTTTTTTATCATTTCAAAAAATATTGCGTTGCACGCTATTTGAATTTTTTGCTCCCTTGAACCCTCGACCTTTTTTGAAAACACGTGAATTCCCTCGCTGCTTCCAACGGCGAAAAACACTTCGCCAGTTTCTATGTCGCCACAATTTGAAACAACAAAATCCGCTCCCGAATTTTCAAGCACGCCAAGTGCCATTTGATAAGCCACTTCCGAGTAGTCAATTTTTGCTTTTTTGAACAATCTTTCATCAACGCCCAAAAGTTTTGTTTTGCTTTCGCCCGTTGTTGCAATGTAACTTTCAGCCAAAATACTTTTTGCGTCTTTTATGTTTGAAAAAACAGAACTGCACATTTGCCCCGCCGTAAAATCTTCGGCAAAAGCAACCTTTTGATGTCGCAAACTTAAAAGCGAATATATAAACTCCACTTCCGTTTCATCTTTGTCGGAATAAATGTATGGCATAAGTTTGGAATAGGCGCTCATAATAAGGCTGTTTGCGTAGTCACTTCTAACACCTTTTGGCACATAAAACACCACTTCACCTGCCAAAAGATATTCGCTGCACACCACTTCAATTCCATGCTTATTTTTGATATTTTCCCTAAGAAGTGAGGTCATTTCAGTAAGTTTAATTCCAAATGTTTTAAGCACAAAAGTTTTGCTTGCAGCGGGTTGAAATTTCAAAATATATGGCAAAACTGACGAGAAAAACATATAATTTAGTTCGCTGTGTTCAAGTGGCAAAAGGAAAAACGATTTGTTTTCATTTTCAATCAACGCCCCTTGAAAAACGCCTTTTGGGTTTTTTATAGTCCTTGCAAGTTCGGGCATTTGTGCATAGGTCATGTCGTCTTTTTTCAAAACAACAGTGTTAAGTCTTGAATATTCTTCAATGTTGTTTTTTGCAAAAACGCTGCTTGACATTTTGCAGCCAAACATTTCACACATAACCATTTTGCACATATAAACTTTTTCAAATTCATTTTCGCAAGCAACAACAAGAGAGTCAACTTCCTCCATTCCAGCCTTGAACTCTGCTTGAACGAGTTTTGACAGCGGCTTTATCACCTTGCAAAACACCACATCTTGTCCATTTTTGGCAAGCGCGGAACAAATAAGGCTTGTTGTGTTGTTTTTGTGTTGCGAAATTATTTCACTTTGCGAAACAACAATCAGCCCAATTCTCATTGTTTATCCTCCGCCACTTCTTGCTTTGGTTCTTCTTTAAAAAGTTGTTTGTTGCCAACGCAATAATGCACACAAGACATGATTGTAAGAAGAACTGTTAGCGCAAGCCCAATATAACTTAAAAATACTAGCCCTTGATATGCCCAGCCACTATACACCCCAATGCTGCAAAGATATGCAACAAACATAAACAGTGTAACCGTCACAAATTGCACAGTTGCCTTAACTTTTCCCCACATATCTGCGGAAATTATTATATTTTTGCTTGCTCCAAGTTGTCTTAAAGCACTGACCAAAAACTCTCTGCAAATGACAATTATTGCTGAAATAACGCCCAGTGGAGCGATAATTGCCCCGTCACACACAATAAGCAAAAGCCCCGTTGCAACAAGCATTTTGTCTGCAATAGAGTCAAGGAAAGTTCCTAAAACAGTGATTAAATTTCTGCTTCTTGCAATCTTTCCGTCAAGAAAATCTGTTAATACTGCAACGACAAAAAGTATTGTGGCAATAAGTTTTCCTCCTGGCACAAAACTGCTTGCAAGATAGAAGAAAATTATAAATGGAATAAGTATAATTCTCAACATTGTTATTTTATTTGGCAAATTCATTTTTCCCTCCAAAATTAGTAAGTGGTTGTTTTTTCCACTTCACCAACAAAAACTTCGTCAACATATTTTATAATTTTAACATCGGCAAACGAGCCAATTTTGTGACGCTTAAATGACGAGAAATAAATCTCAAAATCTACATCTGGTGCGCTGAAATATCCCCTTCCGACATAACAATTTAAACTTTCGTCAAAGCGGTCAATAAGCACTTTATAAGTTTTCCCAACTCGAGATTTATTTAACTTTGTTGCCACTGCTTGTTGTGTTTTTTGCACCAGAGCAAGTCTTCTATCCTTTTCTTCTTCTGGAATTTGACCCGCCATAGAATATGCAGGAGTTCCTTCTTCCCTTGAATATTTGAAGAAGCCAACATTGTCTAGTTTTGCTTTTTTCAAAAACTTGACAAGTTCCTTTATGTCGTCTTCCGTTTCCCCTGGGAAGCCCACCATAAATGTTGACCTTATTGCAATATCTGGAATTTCGTGTCTAAGTTTTGAGATAAGTTCCATAATACTTTCCCTTGTGCTTTGCCTATTCATTGCACGTAAAACATTGTTGCTTATATGCTGAAGTGGCATATCCACATAATGAAGCACTTTTGGGTTGGTTTTAATAACTTCAATAAGTTCGTCAGTTATCTTTTCTGGATAGCAATAAAGCAGTCTTATCCAACTTAATTTTTTTATTTTAGAAAGGTTTTTAAGTAGCAAAGGCAAGTTTTCTTTGCCATTTGTTTCGCAGCCAAAACGAGTGACATCTTGAGCGACAAGGATAAGTTCTTTTGCCCCGTTGTCGCAAAGATAATTTGCTTCGTTTACAATTTTTTCCATTTTTTCGGACTTATAATTGCCACGAATGTAAGGAATTTTGCAAAATGCACAGCGGTTGGAGCAGCCGTCTGCAATTTTAAGATAGGCAAAATGTCCCGTTGTTGTTTTGCTGCGGAAGTCGCTGTCCCGTTTGCCTTTTGGAAGTTTTTTGCCCAAAAGGTCAAACACAATCTTGTCCGCTTTGTCATATTCGTCTGCCACCATTGCCTTGTCCACCATTGGAAAGCGTTTTATCATATCTTCAGGGTTTAGCATTGGCAAGCAGCCCATAACGATAAGAAGTTTAAGCGAGCCACGTTTTTTATATCCGCTCATTTCCTCAATAACGCCTTCCGCTTCATCACGAGAGGCTTTGAGAAAGGCACAAGTGTTTATAAAAATAACATCACATTCTTCTGCATTTGGCGAAAATTCAAATTCGTCATAACACGACAAAATGGACACAACTCTTTCGGTGTCCACTCTGTTTTTGTCGCACCCAAGCGACACAAATCCAACTTTCATTTTTTCATCTGTTTTTTGCATCATATCCTTCTTTTATGCCCCGCCAAACAGTTTGTTATAGTCTTCCATTGTTGCAAAAACTGTTCTTGGCTTGCTGCCGTCAGAGCCAGAAATAAAGCCCGCCGCTTCCATTTGGTCAATAATTTTTGCCGCACGCTGATAGCCAATGGCAAATCGTCTTTGAAGCATAGAAATTGACACTTGCCTGCTTTCAATGGCGTGTTTTAAGGCGTCAGGCAAAAGTGAATCCATGCTTGGAGTTGACGAGAAGCCACCGCCAATATCTCCGCCGTTTGGAGCGCCGTCATTCATAATTGCTTTTTCAATGTTTTCATCATAAACGCAAGGGTTATGGTCACGAATGTAGTCGCAAATTTCCTTAACTTCTGGCGTATCAACAAACGCACCTTGAACACGAGTAACTTCCCCGTCTGGTGGCATGTATAGCATATCACCATGGCCAAGAAGTTTCTCTGCGCCCGGTCTATCAAGAATAGTTTTTGAGTCAAAGCCACTTGACACAGCGAAAGCAATTCTGCTTGGAAGGTTAATCTTGATGCTTCCTGTGATAATATCAACAGAAGGTCTTTGTGTGGCAAGAATAAGGTGGATACCCGCCGCTCTTGCCTTTTGTGTAAGCCTAATAATTCTTTCTTCAAGTTCCTTCTTGCCCGCTGTGACAACAAGGTCAGCAAGTTCGTCAACAATCAAAACAATGTATGGAAGTTTTGGTTTAAGTTTATTTTTAACTTCTGGTTGAGCATTGTATTCTTCAATATTTCTTGCATAAACACCTTGGAACAGGCTATATCTTCTTTCCATTTCGTCAATCAGCCAGTCAAATGCAACAAGTGCTTTCTTTGGCTCGGTGATTGCTTTTGGCATAAGAAGGTGTGGAAGGTCGTTGAAGATTGTAAATTCTACTTTCTTTGGGTCAACCATAATAAGTCGCAAGTCTTCTGGGCTTGTTCTATAAATCAAACTTATAACAAGCGCACTTAAGCACACGCTCTTTCCGCTTCCCGTTGAGCCAGCGACCAAAAGGTGTGGCATTTTGGCAAGATTACAAAGTTTTACGTTTCCGTCAATATCTTTCCCAAGAGCGAATGTAAGTGGTGATTTTGCAGTTAAGAAGCTTTCTGATTCAATAATGTCTTTAAGTCCAACAATGTCTTGAGAGTCGTTTGGCACCTCAACACCAACAGCACTCTTCCCCTTAATTGGGGCTTCAATTCTTATGTCGCCACGAGCCGCCATTGCCATTGCGATGTCTGACGATTGTGCTTGAATTTTCTTAACAGAAATGCCCGTTGGCATGTGAAGTTCATATCTTGTAACTGCCGCCCCACGTCTAACTGCTTCAACTTTTGCTGGCACACGGAAGTCTTCCAAAACACGTTCCAAAATATCAATTTTTTCTTGATAATTTATGTTTTCGGCTGCATTTGTATAAGTTTTCAGCAAGTCGATTGGAGGTCTGATATAATTTGAGTTATATTCAAAGTTTGGTTCAATTTTCTTTGCATTTGACGAACTGCCACCACCTATTGCCTCAAAGTTAAAAGTCCTTGGTGGAACATTTGAAAGATTGACCGTTTTGCCAAGGCTTTCTTCCACCGAGTCATTCCCTACTCTATCCATAAACTTTTCACTTCTATTGTCTTGTGAGGTAGTTTTTGGTGATTGCGAGCCAATTTCAAAATTGTTTGATGTATTGAAATTCCTTGTTTTTGGGAAATCGTCATCTGGCTTTATAAAGTCGTCTTCGTCAAAATTACTATCATTTGAGTCACCGAAATTGGTGTCAAAAAGCCCAGAAATATTTGAAAAATTATCTTTTTCTGGTTCAATTCCAAAGTTTGGCACGTCTTCGTCTGGTTCAACTTCCTTATTGAAACTTGGCGAAGCAAATTTGTCATTTCTTGCGAAATAGTTTGGAGTTGGTCGTTCTGCCCTTATAACTCCGTCATTAAGATTGCCTTGCCTTGTTGCGTCATAGCCACCCGATGTATTTTCACGAGAAATTGGCGATGAATTTCTTTCGCCATACATCTTCATTTTTTGTTTATAGTCTTCATAATCTTCGGCATTTATAATTGGGTTTTCGTTAACATTGTTAATATCATGAATGGTTGAAAGATATTCTTTATTCTTTTCAAACATTGGGTTGTTTTTCTGACTTGAAGTTTTTTCTTTTTCGTCATAAACAAACTTCTGAGGTCTATCTTGTGAAAAAGCCCTTGTCTGCCACGAAACATTATCTTTCTTTTCGCCAAACAATTTTGCCTCGGCACTGACTGACTGGTCAGTTGAGTTTTGCTCCAAGTTCTGCGTCCCAAGCCCAAGTTTTTGTTTTGCTATTTCTGCGACCGATGGTTCTGCAGGTTTTTCGTCTTTTATAAATATCTCTTCGTCCGCTGGGTTTTCCTTAACTTCACTTGCCAAAATCTCTGTTTTTGGAGCAGACTCTGCTGGAGTAATTTGTTGCACTGGTGCTGCTGCAACGGCTTCAGTTTTCACCGCAGCAACTTGCTTTGGAACAGGTTTTTTGACCGTTTGCTTTTTAACACTATCAAGATAAGTTGCGACAAAATACAATGACATAACAAGCCCTATGCCATAAATTACAACCCCCGCAATGTCATGGAAAAGTGCCGAGAGCGGATAGACAAAAACCCCAATCAGCACGCCACCCGGGGTGAAATGTGCGTTGTAACATTGTTTTAGATATTCGCCATAGGAAATGCTAACCCCGCCCGTGCCAGCAAAAATTGTATGCAGCACACAGACGAAGAAGAAAAAGCATAGTCCGAGATAAATTATATATCTTGGAGAATACACAAATTTTTGGTTCATTGTAAGTGCAATTCCAGCAAAAATAGAGAGGAGTAAAATTGGATAAATCATAATGCCAAATACGCCCAAGAAAAACCATTTTACCCCAGACAAAAATTCAAATGTGGTCAAGATGAGCAAAGCACTTGCCACAATAATCATAACAATGCCAAATTGTTTTTTGATAACCGACAAATTTTTCTCCCGTTCTTCCATTGTTTCCCCACTTAAATTTCGATACACAAAGAGTATATCACAATGTTCTCCACTTTCAAAATCCTTACACTATGTTTTACAAACAAAAATTACCAATTTATTCAAAAATTTTCTCAAGTCCGTCAACTTTGTTTTTAATTAGCACAAGAGTAACTGCATTTTTTAGATTAAAAGTTTCTTTTGCAAGCAAATTTACCTCATCTATTGTCACTTTTTCAAGAGCCTTCAATCTTTCTTCAACTGTAACAAATTTGTCATAAGTCAAATAGTTTGTGGCAACCGCCCTTGCAATTTCAGAACCTTTTTCATATGCCGAAAGAAGCAGTCCCTTGCAGAAAGTTTTTGCTCGCAAAAGTTCTTCTTCCGTGACGCCAAATTTTGCTATTTTTTCCACTTCTTTTTTCACAAGTTCCATTGCTTTTTTAACATTTCCTTCTGTCGTTCCAAAGCAAATACTCATGTCGCCAGCAGTTTCAAAATGTTCTGGAATACAAGAAATGCTATACACAAGCCCATGTTCTTCCCTAACACTTCTAAACAGCCTTGACCCCATACTGCCACCCATAATAAAACTTAAAACAGCATATGCCATTTTGTTTTTTGCAAAGATATTTACGCATGGAAACCCAACAACAACCTGTGTCTGATTGAACTCTGCCACTTCTTGCAAAAATGCAGTTTTTGGGACAAAATTTTGATTGTGATTTTTCTTCAAAACTTTATCTTTCTTCTTAAACTTTGAATTAAAATATTTGTCAATAATTTGAAAGACATATTCCTTATCATAATGTCCCACAACTGACACGACAATATTTCTTGCAATGTAATTATCTTTTACATATTTTACAATGTCGTCACGTGTTATTTTTGACAAACTTTCTTTCGTTCCGAGGACTGTTCTTGACAAACTGTTTCCGTCAAAAAACATATCGCAAAATTTGTCATAAGCGACACTTTCTGGGTCGTCCATTGTCATGGAAATTTCTTCAAAAACAACCTTTCTTTCCCTCTCAATTTCTTCCTCATTATATGAAGAATTAAGCACAATATCGCTTAAAATTTCGCAACATTTTTCCATATTTTCTGGCAAAGTTGTTGCATAAAAACAAGTGGCAACTTTGCTTGTCCAAGCGTTTGCACTTGCGCCAATGTCTTCAAAATCTGTGCTTATTTGTTGGGCTGTTCTTTTGGACGTTCCCTTAAAATTTAGGTGTTCCACAAAGTGTGAAATTCCGTTTATTTTTTCTGTTTCATTTTGGCTTCCCACATCAACAGCGACATACACAGAAGTTGGTCTATTTTTTCCCACTTTTGTAAATACAACCCTCAGTCCACTTTCAAAACATTTGCAAATTGGCTTCATAATTTCTCCTTAACTGTGGACAATTATATCACTTTTTCTTGTTTTTGAAAATCAAAATTACACGTTATTCCCCAAAACTTCTGAAACGGACGCAACAGTCAGTCCATTTGACTTCAAAGTTTTTATAATATCCTTCAAAGCCTTTGCTGTATGCTCGGTTGGATGCATCAAAATGAGGTCGCCCGCCTTGATGTCTTTTGTTGCTCTGGAAAACACAAGCGAACTATCCTTATCCCGCCAGTCAATGGTATCTCTGCTCCACATAATTGTTTTGTATCCCAGTTCACTTGCAACAGAAAGTGTCGTCTTGTTATAACTGCCCGATGGGGGTGCAAAAAGGTTCATTTCCGTGCCAGTTATACTTTTTACAAGTTTGTGAGTTGCTTCAATTTCTCGTTTTTGTGCTTCTTGAGAAAGTTTTTTGTGGTCTTTGTGATTGTAGCCATGATTGCCAATTTCATGTCCAGAGTTGTATATTTTCTCCAACATTTCGCCATTTTTTGCCACCCAGCAACCGCCAACAAAGAAAGTCGTTTTAACTCCCTCATCTTCAAGAGTTTTTAGCATATCGTCAAGATATTCCGTCCCCCAATAAACATTTATCATAAGGCTCACCTTATTACTTTGCCTATCGCCATTGTAAATGGGCGCAAAAGTTTGAGCCGTCTGAGGCAAAATAGGCACAAAAATGGTGAGCGCCAAAATACACAGCACAGCAAGTGACAAAATGACGTTACATGTGCCGTGAACAAATCTTTTTTCATTTTTTGAACTTATAAACCCAAAAATCTTCATATTTCATATATATGCTCCACCACTTAAATAATATTTGTCCAAAAAAGCATTTTTCACCTAATTTTGCCATTTTCCCCTTGTTTTAACATTTATTTATACATTTTGCCCATTGAAATTTGAAAAAATATGTGATATTATTATGTCAAGGAAATAAAAGGAAACAATTATGGAAAACAAAACTAACAATATTACATATGATGATGAGTTTTTGAAAAAACTTCTAAAAATTTCAAAAGAAAACATTATTGCAAGAGAAAACACAAGGACTTTCTTTACAAACAAGAAAAAAGATAATCCTCAAGCAGAAGCTATGCTTCTTAACACAAAGTATGAGCTTTATGAAATTTTAAGCGGAATGACTGCAGAGGACAGACAAACAGCTTTCAAATCTTTGGATAGTTATTTTGAACACATGGCCTACATTTGGCAAATGCACAAACTAAAAGGAAATAGCATAGTTGAAATGGAGCCAATTCTTGGAATGAGAATGGCTGCTTGCAGAAATGTCGAACGAGTATATTTTGAAGCATTGACTGAACATTTTATAAGTCTATCTTCAAAGGCTCTTTGGGCAAGTTCTGAAATTGAATATCAAAATGAGGTTGCAAAGATTAGAGAAGAACTTTCAAGCACCATACCAGAAGAAATACAAAAACTTAAGAGTTCTTTGTTCGCTAAAAGCAGAGATTTGCAAGAAAAGGTTGACAAGACGCTTAGTGTTGATGAATATGCCCTAGCCGAACAAGAAACAAGGGCTTGCAAACTACTCGCCTATCTTTCTGCAGAATTGACAGAAGAAAACGAACAAGTTGACATTCCTTGCAAGTGAGTTTTGGGTGAAATTATGGAAACGACAAAAAGCAAAGCGGCTAAAATTATAAAACTTGCAGAATTTCTGGTGATCGCAGAGCAAAGAAAGAGGAGATGTGTTGGAAAGGGACAAGGCAACATTTCAAACTACAATCGAACAATAAGCGTTTCAAGCCGTCTGATTTATGATATTATAACTGGGTCAAGCGATGAAGACAAGGAAGAAATTTTCAATCATATTGCCGAATACGCTGGAGCAATTCAAAACGACATGGCAACTAAAGAAATGTGGTGGCTTGAAGAACCTATTTTTACAATCAAAGTCCCTGCCCCAAGCATAACACTTAATGCTTGTAAAATTGTTCGTCCTCTTTATAACGAAATGTGTCAAAAGTTTGAACCTCAATCAGTGGCTTCAGAAATGTAACAACAAACAAGACAGTCGAGCGGCTGTCTTTTTTGTTATAAATAATCTTATGGTTAAAAAATCTCCCAGTTAATTTGGGAGATTTTTTTCATAGTATGTTTAAACTTTTTCACAAAATATTTGTTTTTAAATATCAAAGTTTTTCAAGAAGTTTGAGGTCAACTCTGCCCTTGTCGTCAACTTTAATAACTTCAACGCTAACTGTGTCGCCAAGGTTCACAACGTCTGTTACTTTTTCAACTCTTTCTTTTGCGAGTTTTGAAATGTGAATCATTCCGTCTTTGTTTGGAGCGAGTTCAACAAATGCACCAAATTGCATAATTCTTACAACCTTGCCCACAAATTTCTGACCAACTTCAACATCTGTAACAATGTTCATGATGATTTCTTTTGCACGTTTGCTCATTGCTTCATCGCAAGTTGCAATAAACACTTTGCCGTCATCGTCAATGTCAATTTTAACGCCAGTTTCGTCAATAATCTTGTTAATAACCTTTCCGCCTGTGCCAATGACATCTCTAATTTTATCTGGGTCAATGTTGAAGGAAATAATCTTTGGAGCATATTTTGAAAGGTGATCACGAGGTTCTTTAATTGTGTCAAGCATAATGCCCAAAATGTGCATACGCCCTTCTCTTGCTTGATTTAGTGCAGTTGTCAAAATATTTTTGTCAATGCCCTTAATCTTGATATCCATTTGGATAGCGGTTATGCCTTTTTCTGTTCCAGCAACTTTAAAGTCCATATCGCCAAGGAAGTCTTCCATGCCTTGAATGTCGCTCATAACAGCAACTTTGCCACTTTCAACGTCTTTGATAAGTCCCATTGCAATGCCTGCAACTGGTGCTTTAATCTTAACGCCAGCGTCCATAAGTGAAAGTGTGGAGCCGCATACACTTGCCATTGAAGATGAGCCATTTGAACTTAAAACTTCACTTACAAGACGCAACGCATATGGGAATTCGTCTTCACTAGGAATAACAGGTTCCAATGCTCTTTCTGCAAGTGCGCCGTGTCCAATTTCTCTTCTGCCTGGGCTTTTGAGCGGTCTTGCTTCGCCAGTTGCATAAGGTGGCATGTTGTATTGGTGAATGTATCTTTTTGCGTCTTCGTCATCAAGACCTTCAAGTTTTTGAACGTCTGCAATAGTTCCAAGTGTTAAGCAGTTGAGGACTTGAGTTTGTCCACGTGTAAACACTGCGCTGCCGTGAACTCTTGGAAGAACGCCAACTTCACACCAAATTGGTCTGATTTCTTTAAGTGTTCTGCCGTCTGGACGTTGACCTTTGTTAATGATTTTGCTTCTAACTTTTTCTTTTGTCATTTTGTAAAGAACGTCAGCAATCATTTTCTTCCCTTCTGGGAAAATTTCTGCAAAGTGTTCAAACACTTCATTGTTCAAAGCTTCTTGTCTTTCTTGACGAGTTTCTCTGTCTGTTGTGTCCAAAGCATAGTCAAGTTTGCTGTCTGCATATTCTCTTACTGCCTTGTCAATTTCTTCAGTTGGAACAAAAATTGGAAGGTCGGTTCTTTTTGCCTTGCCAATTTTTGCAACGATATCGTTTTGGAAAGCGACCAATTTTTTGATTTCTTCGTGAGCAAACATAATTGCGTCAAGCATTTCTTGTTCGCTAACTTCTTTTGCACCTGCTTCCACCATAAGGATTGCTTCGCTTGTGCCAGAAACAGTTACGTGCATATCACTCTTTTCTTTTTCTGCCGGAGTTGGGTTGATAATAAACTTTCCGTCAACGCAACCAACAACAACACTGCCCGTAGGCCCTGCCCATGGAATGTCTGAAATGGAAAGTGCCACGCTTGAAGCAAGCATTGCAAGTGGTTCTGGAGCAATGTCTGGGTCAACAGACAAAGCTGTGCAGACAACTGCAACATCGTTATAAAACCCTTTTGGGAAAAGTGGTCTTAAAGGTCTATCAATAAGTCTTGATGTCAAGATAGCCTTATCACTTGGTCTTCCTTCTCTCTTTTTAAATCCGCCAGGGATTTTGCCCACAGAATACATTTTTTCTTCAAAATCCACCCCAAGTGGGAAGAAGTCAATGCCATCTCTTGGACTTTCTGCCATGGTCACACTGCATTGAACAACAGTTTCGCCGCATTTGACCCAGCAAGTGCCGTTGGCTTGTTCGCTGTATTTTCCAGTTTTAACAGTCAATTTTCTTCCGCCAACAGTCGTTTCAAAAATACTTTCATTTACGCTCATTTTTTTCTCCTAATAACTCTTTTAGTTTGCCACAACAAACAAATATTGTCAATCATATTGCCCATTTTACAAAAAAAAATTAAAAAAACGGGCAGAGATAGTTTTCGCTATCCCAAACCCGCTATTAAATTATCTTATATTCAAAGATTTTTTCAAACTTCTGTACTTTTCGATGTCTTCTTTTTCAAGATAACTCAAAAGTCCCTTTCTTTGTCCAACAAGTTTCAAAAGTCCACGACTTGAATGTTTGTCGCTTGGATTTGCCTTAAGATGTTCTGTCAAGTGATTGATTCTTTCGGTCAAGATTGCAATTTGAACTTCTGTTGAACCAGTGTCTTTTTCATTTCTAGCATACTTCTTGATGATTTCGTTCTTAATTTGTTTGTCCATTTTTCTAACTCCTTTTATAAATTCGCCACACAGCAAAGCAAGCCGTTTGGAGTAAAACTCGAACTCCCTTGCCGTAGGTAACGCAGATATAATATATCATTTCCACTCATTTGTCAAGCGTTTTATTGCAACTTTATTTGCTAAACTGTTTTTAGCGTCAAGCACACTTCGTTATAAAATTGTGAATTTGTAAGCGGTGACACCACTTTTTTGTCTTCTTTTAAAGATTTAAGCCCCAAGTCGTCTTGCATTTCAAAAATTTTAAGTTCCAAAAAAACATATAAGCAGAAGATGAATTGTTTGAAATTTATTGACCTATCTTTGCTTTGTAGTTGCTTGAAAAGTGAAATATCGCTTAGGAAACTGTCCTGACTTGAAGCAAAATCGCTTAAAAGTTTGAAATATTTAGCAAAAACTTTTCTATCTGTTGAAAGTCCAACAAATATTTTTCTATCAATCTTTTTGTCCGCTGGCACATAAACTGTTGCGCCCGAATGTTTTGATATTTCCTTCAAAAAGCCAGTTGACAAAACTCCGTCAAGGAACACAATTCTTTTATATGAGCCAAAATTATCGAAGTTTGTTGGGCATAAAACAATGCTGTTTACGCCACTATTTTTGATAACTTCATATAGACAATGTGACAAAACAAGGTCGTTATTTTCTATGCAAAATTCCCTATATGCCCCAAAGGAATAACTAACAAAAAGCGTGCCAAAAGCATCTTGCTTTGCTTGATTTGCAATTTGTTTAAGTCTATTTTTATCCCAAAATTGTGGTTTTTTTGTGCCACAAGAATCATATGAGAGTTGTTTTAGATATTCGCCAAGCATAATGTCGTCTGTTTTAGGTTTTGTAAGTTTGCCCGTCGAAATATCCTTTGCAATACCCTTATAATATCTTTTGCCCTTAAAACTTGAACTTTGAAATTCAATTTGGACACTTCTATCGCTTGAACCCTTAAGAAGTGGCAAATATTTGTAGCAATTAAAGGCAATTATGTTTATATTTTTGTTAAAAATGGTCAAATGATTTGGGTGTTTTGGCATTGTGGAAAATGTTGCACCCTCGCTTAGATTGAGTTTAAAAACTGGTTTTGGATTTCCGCAGCCGCATGGTTCAATAAGTTCTAAGTCAGAGATAAGTTTGTCGTTGATTTGGTCAAACTTCAATGCCATATCAAACTTTTCGCATGGCAAGAAGTCGTCTGGCGAGTAGTGCTTGTCAAGATAGTTGTTTAGGCTGGACAAAAAGTCGTTAAATTGCTTTTTCCTAATTGTAAGCCCCGCAGCCATTTTGTGACCGCCAAAGGTTTCAAGTGTTTCTTTTGTGCAAGAAATGGCACTGAAAATGTCAATATCATTTATGCTCCTTGCACTGCCCTTAAGTTCTTCACCCATATCACTTAAAAGAATGGTTGGGCGATTGTATTCCCCAGCAATTTTTGCAGCGACAATCCCCAAAACGCCACTATCCCATTTTTTGCTAAAAAGCACAATGGACTTGTAATTTGCAATATTTATTTGAGAAAGTTTGTCCACCACATCGTCATAAATTCTGTTGCAAATGGCTTGACGCTCTGTGTTTAAGTTGCCAAGCGTTGTTATGGTGTTTTTAAGGAGAAGTTTGTCGTCTTTTATATAAAGTTTGAGTGCTACGCTAGCGTCCCCCATTCTGCCTGCTGCGTTGATTTTTGGCGAAAGTTTGTAGGCAATGTCTGTTGACGAGCAGTTAAGTTGCATTTTATTTTCTTCAAAAAGCATCTTTATGCCGAGTGGCAATGTCTTGTCAAAAGACTCCATGCCCAGTTTGACAATGGCTCTGTTTTCGTCTTCCAGCGGCACAATATCGGCAATGGTTGCTATGGCAGCAATTCCAAGATATTTTTTTGCTTCTTCAAGGTCAGACAACGCTTGCACAACTTTAAACGCCACCCCCGTCCCGCAAAGATATTTGAATGGATATTTTTGCCCGTCAAGTTTTGGGTCAACGACTATTGTATTTGGGATAATTTCTGGAATGTCGTGGTGGTCGGTGATGACAATATCAATGCCAAGCGCCCTTGCAAATTCCACTTCTTCATGGCAAGAAATTCCGCAGTCCACCGTTATAATAAGCGAAGGATTGTATTTGTCCTTCACTCGCAAAATGGAGTCTTTTGTCAGCCCATAGCCGTCAACATATCTGTTTGGAAGAAAGTAGTCAACATAGAAATTCCTTTCAGCAAAATATTTAATCAAAATGGCACTGGCACTTACCCCGTCAACGTCATAGTCACCAAAAATAAGGACTTTTTCGTTGTCCGTCATTGCTTTGTTTATTCTTTCCACAAGTTCTTTCATTCCGCTAAGTAAAAATGGGTCATGGAAACTCTTGTCCGTTGGGTTTAAAAAATGTTTTAATTTTTCTTCAGAGGTCACGCCACGCTTTTCCATAAGGTTTAAGACAATGGGTGAAATATTATGTTTTTTTGCAATCTCCTCTATTTTAAATTCTTCAGTTCTCATGTCAATATATTATCACATTTTTAACTCTCTGACAACAACCTTTTTGCACAAAAAATAATTTTTGCAACAAAAAAACCTATCACATATTTATGATAGGTCTTTTAAATATACATTTGTAAAAGAAATTCTAAAATTATTCTTCTTCAATTTCAATTTCGTCATCTTCTTCAACTTTTGCTGGAACATTGTGTGATAAGACATAATGCCTTTGCTTTGCCATAACACTCCAGAGCGCTGGGATAACGAACAAATGAGTTGCATACACCACAACAAGCCCAGCGATGCATGAAAGTGCCACATGAAGAATGTTTTGAACAGTCACAACGCCGATTGCAATGCTTGCGATAAGTGCAATGATATACACAATTTGGTTTTTCTTCCAAAGGCTGTCAACTGCAACACCTGCAAGTTCTGTGTTAGATTTTATTTTCAAAGTTGGGTCGTTGCCCTTTTCTTTAATTGTAAACAACAAGTCTGCCGTTGCATACACGCTCATGCACAACACAAGTGCTGCCACTGCAAAGATATATGAATTAACTTCAATTCTTGCAAGTCCAACAAAGCAAAGTGTCAAGAGGACATCAACAATGCCCGAAATTGCCATAACAAGAGCGCCCAAAGTTTTGAACCTTATGCAAGCATATATAATTGCAAGGACAAGTGCAAACAGCATGCAAGCACCAACAATAAACCATGTTTTTGAACTTTGAGTTGCGTTTAGTGAAGTTGTTTGTCTTGTCATATCAAAGCCATCACCCAAAAATTCAATACATTGTTCTGGGCTGTCTTTCACTGCGAAAAATGCTTCAGAATCGTTGAATTGTTTGTTAATTGCAACACGAATGTCTTGCAAAGTTTTGTTGTCTGTGTTTTTGAAAGTTACAACAAAGGTTTTTGTGCCATAGTCGCCTTGAGTTTGGAAAGATTCAATTTTTACACCTTTCCCTGTCAAAATTTTTCTTACACCGTTTGAAGCGATTTCATAGTCAGTTGGGTCTTCGATATCAATGTTGCTGTTTTCAAATTGAACAACAAGTTGTGTCCCGCCTGAAAAGTCAATGCCCTTATTAAAACCGAATATTCCGACTACAATTCCCGCCACAACTACGAGTGCGAGCATAACGATAAGTGCTGGTTTAAAGAATTTCATAATGTCAAAAGAAGTGTTTTGTTTATTAGATTTCATTTCTCACAGCCTCCCTTTTAAGATTGTAAAGACCTTTCTTGGTGCTGTTCAAAACCATGTAGCAAGCACAAACGCCACGCAACATAACAAACAATGTAAAGTAGTTTACAAAAAGTCCAACAAACAACACGCAAGCCATGTGTTTTATGCCTTGTGTTCCCACAATGTAAAACACTGCAAGAAGGATAAGCAAGAATGAATATTTTTCAAGTGTTGGAAGAACATTTTTCTTGAACCCTGCTCGAATTGCGTTTGGAATTTTCTTCCCCGAAGCATATTCTTTGCGTATTCTTTCAAAAATTTGAACCATGGAAGAAACAAGAATTAAGAATGTTGCAACAACACCCAAAACTCCATTTATATCCATAACAACAAGTGGAATTGATTGAAGAAGGAATGCAAAGATTGCCACAAAAACGAGCATGCTCCAGCTGGCAAGTGCGCCGAACATTCTGTATCTTATGGAGAGGAACAACATAACGCCAACGACCATTGCAGCAAGTCCCACAATAAGCATTGTTTTTACATTTCCAAAAATTCCAACAACGGAAGTTGAAAGCCCGCTTGTAATATTGTTATCAACAACTTTCTTAAGAATAACTGGTTTTGCAAGGCTGTTGATTTGAAGAGCCAAAGTGTTTGCAAATTCTTCATTTCCATATGCCAAAGTAAGACTTGAAATTGTGCCAGTTTCGCTTATTGCTCTGCCTTGTCCGCCATTGCTGTCATACAAAATATTTTGTCCATTTACATGCAAATAAAGTTTGTCAGTGCTACTTGCTCCAGTGGTCATGTTCCTTAACATTTCTTGCCCTTCGTCATTAAATTCAATAACGACCGACCACAAATCAGTTGAGCCGTAACTTCCCGATTGCACATAACATTTTTTGAAATATTTGCCAGTTATGCTACCTTCTGCGTCACTTGATGTGCTTTTGTTAAGGCTTATTCCGCTTTCAGATGCCATGGACGAAAAAAGGTCTGTTCCAAGCCCACTTTTAGAGAACATATTTGTAATTTTCTCATCGTCATAGTTTGAAACAACAATTCTAATTGTCCTTTTTGTTTCCTCGCCCGAGTTGTCTATATTCCCAGACACTTCAAGCCCCAAATCTGAAAAAACACTTTGATATCTATCCACAGTTGTGTTAACAGCAATTTCAAATTCGCTATCGCTCATGCCTTCTTCACGCTGTGCTTCAAAAACAGACAATCTGCCACCTGCGATGTCATACCCATAATTTATTGCGCCAGCGAACCCGCGGAAAGTTGTGTTTGTTGTTGGGATAACAAAACTGACAAAAGTTAGCAACATTCCGATGACTGTCAAAATTGCCACAAGCACAAGTTTAATTCTAGAACTAGTTTTGGTCATTAAAGCCCTTCTCCTTTCAATATGCAATCTATTATATAAAATAAAAATAGTTAAGTCAATCACAATTTCAAATTCGTTGAAAATTTTTCATGAAATTTTTAAAACTTTCAGAAAAATGACTTAAATTACCCCAATTTTTGCCCAAAACTCACAATTCAAAACAAAAAAAGTGGAGTTTGTTCCACTTTTTCGTCAAAAATTCAAATTGTATAATTTATTTCTTCAAATTCACAAGGAATATGCCTGCAATAAGTCCCACAAGCCCTGCAAAAAGCACATCAAAAAGAATGCTTATGCTAAAAGTGAAAGTTGCTGACAAAAGTCCAAACACAGCATATGCCACAACACTGTAAATTGCCCCAACAAGAAGCCCCTTTATCGCCCCTTTGCTGCGGTCAGACTTCAATGCAACATTCACCCCAAGAACTACACTCACAACCTTTATAATTTGATTTACAATCTTAATTGTTGTGTCACCCATTTGCACAAATTTATACACAAGTGCAAACGCCAGCACGCCCACAATCGACACGCACACCGCAACGAGAACGCCCTTCAAAACGCCAAGAATACTTGCCTTTTTATCCAAAACACCTTCCATATCTTCCCCCAAAACTCAAAAATTTAACAACTGCTTGTCACTATTTAATGTTTATGGGCGAAAGACTACAAATATTCATAAAATCACTTCCAAATAGCAAGCAAAGTTTGGTCGCCAACAGTCGTATATTGCGTTGATGATGTTACAATATTCGCCCCATAACTTCTGAAATCTGTTGCCAAACTGTTTTCCTTCAACCGAAAGTCTTTTATGGTTAAATAACACTCACTAACTGAATTTACAAAAGCTGGGAATCGTATGGTCAAGTAATTCCCGTCAACCAAGTCTTCCTCACGGGGACAAAATGTAAGATAAAACATCAGGTCATCATCAATATAATCTGACTCACTTTTTAGAATAGCAGCAAATTGATTATTTACAAGTCTGTTTGTATAAACACCTTGCTTACCCGCTCCAACAGAGATAAACATATAATTTAAACTTGCTGAACAATTAAGTTCTTGTCTGATAAAAGATAATGTATAACTCTTGCCCGCTTGCACTTGAACATTAGTTGAAATTTCATTGTATAAATTCCCACTTTGAATTGAGTATTTGCCGTCTGCAAGTTGCAGCATATTTTCATTCGTTGAATTTTGATTTGCAACTTCTTTATCCAAGGCATATTCCAGTTGTACATTGGAAATTGAAACATTTGCAGAGTAAGGATTTGTAAACCTAACTGGTCTGAAAGCAAAATATCTTGTTGGAGATTCACAACCATTTGTGACGGCATAGCCTTCGTGATAATAAAAAGTAATAACACACTTTCCCTTTATCCAAGGGAAATGCTGATAATAAATATCTCGGTTATAATTACCTTCAACCCCACAACCCACAGAACACATCATTTCTCCCAGATAAGTTGAGCCGTCATTGGTTGAGGAGTTGACAACATAATCAAAACTAAATGTGTATGTCAGTCCTTTGATAAGATAAATATCAGTTGTATATTGAATATAATATTCATTATCTACCGTCACCGTTCTGTCGGCAAAGTCTAACAAATTCTTAGAATATGGCTCATATTCAGTCGCCGTGCTCCCATATTCCAGTTGAATTTTGTAAACATCTGCGTTGATGCTTTTATCCGCCGTGTATGAGCGTAGCAAACGCAAATAAAGATAAGGTCTAGAAGACAACTGCTCTGAGGTTGGAGTAAATGCACAAGTAAGCCTATATTCTCCCCCATCGGTATAAATCATTCCACCAGAAACAATATCTTTCGTAAAACTCCCATTGACCGAAGTTTCGCCACAACCAATACTCGTATCAAAGTCGGCACCGTCCGAAATTGAATTTACTCTATAGTAAAAACTAAGGGTATATGTTACCCCCGCTTCCAATACAAAATCACAACCAACATTGTTGTTTTGTCCCTCATAATAACTTGTAACAGTCACATTTCTATCTGCAACATTTATTAAATTCTTTCCCCTATGCCAGCCAACAAAGGTCTTGCCACTGCGAGTTGGAGTTGGAAGTGAGCCGTAATTATCCCCTAACTTTACTTGCTTGGAGGATACCCCCCCCCCCCGTGCCAGAGAATTGTCCGCCATTGGCGTTGAATGTAACATTGTAAGAGGGTCTATTGTATTTTACTGAAATATTTGATGTTGCTTGTTGGTGCGTTGCACCATATATAAGGACTCCCAAAATTGCCATAATAAGTGTATATAGAACGCAAATTGTTATCTTGTTTTGCTTATGATAAAATCTATTTAGCCATAACACAAAGCGTTCATATCTGGTCATTTTGACTTCCTCCCATAAATTATTTTCCTCAAAATTCTAAAATATATTTCCCGATTTGTCAAGTTTTTTAGGTCAAAAAGTTTGAGATAGAAAAAATCTCAACCTTTATAGTCGAGATTTTTGTGTTTTTAATTGGTTTTTTGCTAAATTTTTAGCAAATTTAATTAGCAATGTGAGTTTCAAGCCTTTTTCTTATTCAGCCTTTTTTGCTGCAGGTTTCTTAGTTGCTGGTTTTTTGGCTGTGGCTGATTTTTTGCTTGCAGTTGTCTTTTTTGCTGCTGTTTTTTTTGCTGGTTTTTCTTCCGTTTCCACTGCAACTGGCTTTGCGTCTTCTTCTTTTGCTGGAAGGGTGACTGGCTTGTTCTCTTCCTTAACCTCGTCTTTAACATCGCCCAAAACTTGGTCTTTCAAAGTTTCACTTGGGTCAATGACATTGCCGTTTTCGTCAAGAATGAGGTCTTCTTTTTTGTCAATTCCCAAGATAACAGATGCGTTGACGGTTACATAACTTGCATTTTTCTCGTCATCGTCTGCCCCAGTTTTAAGAACAACAACTCTGCCCATGTTTGTTTCTCTCATAGAAACGATTGTGCCATACACTCCTGCATTTGTCACAACTTTGTCGCCAGCTTTCAGTTCACTCATCATTTTGAGTGCTTGTTCTTGTTGTTTTTTTCTGTTGATTGTTCCAAAAATGAGATAAACAATCATCAAAAGCACCAAAACGCCCAACAAAATTGTCATGCCGATTCCGTTTCCGTTTGCTTCTGCACCTAACATATAAAACATAATTTTTTCTCCTTATTTTATTTAATAAATCAATTATATTTAAAATTCCAATATAAATCAAATCTTTTTGAGCATTTTTGCGTCAAATTTTAAAAATTTTGTCAAAAACAACACTTTTTGCATATTTTTTTCATCAGTCTTTGTAATTTTTGTAGAATTCTTCTCTGAATTCCAAAAATCTGTCTTGCTTTATGGCTTCTCTTATTTGCTCCATAAGTTTAAGAAGGTATCTTAAGTTATGTTTGCTCAAAAGTCTTGCTCCCAAAATTTCGCCTGTGTTAAACAAATGGCGAAGGTATGCTTTGGTGTAATTTTTGCAACATTCGCAGTCACAGTTGTCGTCAAGTGGTGTAAAATCTTCTTTATATTGTGCATTTTTCACCACAACTTTGCCGTGGGAAGTGAAGGCGGTGCCATTTCTGGCAATTCTTGTTGCAAGCACGCAGTCAAACATGTCAACCCCACGCAAAACGCCTTCCACCAAGCAATCTGGGCTGCCAACGCCCATAAGATAGTGTGGGCTGTCCTTTGGCAATTTGTCTTTTAGGTCGTCCAAAACGTCATACATAACTTCCTTTGGTTCGCCAACACTCAGCCCGCCTATTGCAATTCCGCAACGGACATAAGGCATGGCAAGTTCCAAACTCTTTTGACGCAAGTCTTTATACACATTTCCTTGCACAATTGGGAAAAGCATTTGTTTTGGGTTTTTCTGCACTTCGTAACAACGTTTCAGCCATTCATATGTCCTTTGCATTGCCTTTTCTGCCATTTTGTGAGTGGTTGCTTTTTCGCCGTCACCCGCATCGGTGCAAACGTCAAGTTGCATGATAATATCTGACCCCAAGTCGTTTTGAATTTTCATACATTTTTCTGGCGTCATAAAGTGTTTGTCGCCGTTTAGGTGTGAGCGGAATTCTACCCCGTCATCGCTAATTTTTCTAAACTTTGAAAGTGAGAAAACTTGGAAGCCACCCGAGTCTGTAAGAATAGGCTTGTCCCAGTGCATAAACTTGTGAAGTCCGCCCGCTTTTGCAATAAGTTCATTTGTTGGGCGAAGATACAAGTGATATGTGTTTGACAAAATTATTTGAGCACCAATTTCATTTAGGTCTTCTGGTGTCAAACTTTTGACCGTTGCTTGTGTACCAACCGGCATATATATTGGGGTTTCAATGTTTCCATGTGGAGTTTTAAAAATTCCCGTTCTTGCCCCGCAGTTTTTGTCAATGTGTGTGGTTGTAAATTCAAATTCGCTCATTTATTCTCCTTTTTTTGGCTTTTCTCTATAGAAAAACGAACTGTCGCCAAATGAGAAAAATCTATATTTTTCCTCCACTGCCGTTTTGTAAACTTTCATTGTGTTTTCATAACCAGCAAACGCACTTACAAGCATAATAAGGGTGCTTTCTGGAAGGTGAAAATTAGTTATTAAGCAGTCAACAATTTTAAAATCATATGGTGGGTAGCAAAACAACTTTGTATTGCTCTTTTGTGCCACAACTTCGCCCGTTTTGCCCGCACTTTCAAGTGTTCTAACACTGGTTGTGCCAACAGCGATAATTCTTCGTCCTTCCCTTTTTGCCTTGTTAATTTTTTCCGCCACTTCTGGTTCAATTTCATAATATTCTTCGTGCATATCGTGGTTTAGAATATTATCTTCTTTAACTGGTCTAAAAGTCCCCAGCCCCACGTGCAAAAGAACATTTAAAATTTCAACACCTTTGTTTCTTATCCTTTCCAAAAGTTCTGGTGTAAAATGAAGTCCAGCGGTTGGTGCTGCGGTTGAGCCATTAAACTTGCTATACACCGTTTGATAACGTTCGCTATTTGCAAGTTTTTGCTTTATATATGGTGGAAGTGGAGTTGTGCCAACTCGTGACAAAATGTCTTCAAAAGTTCCCGAAAAAGAAAATCTAACTTCCTTTCCGCCAAAGTCATTATCCCCCAAAATCTCGCAACTGAGTTCGTCAGAAAACACAACTTTTGTCCCTGCTTTCAGTCTTTTGCCGGGCTTTGCAAGTGTTTGCCAATCGGTCAAATTTTCTCGCTTTATAAGAAAAATTTCAACATTTGCACCAGTTTCTTTTTTGCCAATAAGTCTGCAAGGAATAACCCTTGTGTTGTTGCACACAAGCACATCACCCTCGTGCAAAAAATCTATTATATCCCTAAAATGTTTATGTTGAATTTGCCCATTGTCCATATTAAAGCACAAAAGTCTTGACGCATCTCTTGGTTCAATAGGTGTTTGTGCAATAAGTTCTTCGGGCAAGTCATAATTATACGTGCTTCGTTTTGTAAAATCTATCATTTCTTTCCATCCTTTGGAAATAAATCTTTCAGTCCCAAATGTTCATACGCCCCTTCAAGTGCAATTCTGCCACGTGGAGTTCTGGCAATAAAGCCCAGCCTTATAAGATAAGGTTCATACACGTCTTCAACAGTTGCCACTTCTTCGCCAATGGCAGTTGCAAGTGTTTCAACACCCACTGGCCCGCCACCAAATGTGGTAATAAGTCTTTCAAGAAGCCTTCTATCCACAAAGTCAAGCCCCTTTTCGTCAACGTCCATAAGTTTAAGTGCTTCACGAGCAATATCAAGTGTAACTTCGCCACCCGACTTAACTTGGGCATAGTCCCTAACTCTTTTTAATAGTCTATTTGCAATTCTTGGTGTGCCACGACTGCGTTTTGCAACTTCCAAAATTGCTTCTGGCGTTATGTTCACATTCAAAATCTTTGAGCTTCGCTCCACGATTTTTGACAAATCTTTTTCGTCATAAAGTTCAAGCCTTTGAATAATTCCAAATCTATCCCTAAGTGGCGAAGAAATATTCCCCGCTTTTGTTGTTGCACCGACAAGTGTAAATGGTTGAAGTTTAAGTCGCATATTCCTTGCACTAGGCCCCTTGCCCACAATGAAGTCAAGCGAAAAGTCTTCCATTGCTGGGTATAAAATTTCTTCCACCGAATGGTTAAGTCTGTGAATTTCGTCAATAAACAAGACATCATTCTTTTGCAAATTGGTCAAAATTGCCGCAAGGTCCGCTGCATGTTCAATGGCAGGTCCGCTTGTAACTTTAAGTTGTGTCCCCAGTTCTGTTGCAATAATATGAGAAAGTGTTGTTTTCCCAAGTCCCGGAGGTCCATAAAGCAAGACATGGTCAAGAGGCTCTTTTCTGGTTTTTGCCGCTTCTATAAATATGGAAAGGCTTTCTTTCACCTTTTCTTGCCCAACATAATCGTCAAGAGCGGTTGGTCTTAGTGAATTTTCAATTTCCACATCGCTCGAAATTTTTGTGCTTTTGATAAAATCGTTCATAATCTACCCTTCAAATTATCTTCTCATCTGTGCAAAAGATTTTGAAATAATGTCTTCCGCACTATCCCCCGAAACATAAACGCTATTTGCAAGTTTCACCGCTTCCACTCTTGCAATTCCAAGACTGCAAAGCACTTCCACAGCATCTTCCACTTCTTGCGAAAGGCTATCTGCGGCTGTCTGTGGCAATTCGCCCATAACATTCACTTTGTCCTTGAGGTCAACAATAATCCTTTCTGCCGTCTTTTTGCCAACGCCTTTAACACTTGATAGTGACTTAGCGTCACCCGTTGCAATAACTGTGCAAAGGTCACTGTATGAAATGCTTGACAACATTCCCATTGCGCCCTTTGGCCCCACGCCGCTTACTGTTATAAGTTTCATAAAGACATCTTTTTCTTCCTTAGAAAAAAAACCAAAAAGACTTACTCCGTCTTCTCTAACTTGAAAATATGTCCAAACTTTAACTTCGCCGTCTTGAGCAAGCAATGTCTTTTGTGCCAAAGCGGAAACAAAAATTTCATAGCCAATGCCATTGTTGTCAAGAGTTATGCACCCGTCCATGCTATCTGTAATTCTGCCCGTTAGATAACTAAACATCTTCTTCTCCGTTTTATATTGAATTGTCACTTAATTGGTCGTTAAATTGCAAATGTGTAAGAGCCACCGCCACTGCGTCTGCCGCATCGTCTGGTTTTGGCACTTTTTCAAGCCCCAAAATATTTTTGACCATAAACTGAATTTGTTTTTTCTCTGCACGGCCGTTGCCGGTTAGTGCTTGTTTAATTTGCAATGGCGTGTATTCATACATCGGCAAATTTCTCTCTATGCCGCACAAAATGATAATTCCCCTTGCTTCTGCCACAGGAATGATAGTTGTTTGGTTGCGAAAGAAAAACAATTCTTCTATTGCCATGCAGTCTGGGTGATATTTGTCAATAAGTGCCAAAATTCCTTCGTGAATTGTAAGCAATCTTTGTGAAATGCTTTGTTCTTTTGGTGTGGAAATTACGCCATAATCAACAGCTTCTTGCCTTCCACAATCTTCATCAACAACCCCAAAGCCTAAAAGAGCAAACCCAGGGTCAATTCCTAAAATTCTTCTCATTTTTTATCCTAACTTAAGTAAATAATTTTCTATATTTTGCTATTTTTTGATATATCTCTAAAATAATCACCATGTTGTGAATTATACAAAATCAACTTATTTTACACAAAAAAGAAATTTTTTCCCACATCAGTTTTTGTCGTTTAGGACATCTTCGTTGTGTGAAATAATTTTGTCAATAGCCGATTGCGATTGCACTTTTCTTGGTTCTGGAGCAAACATCAATGGGCCTTCTGCGTCATGCAAGTCATAGTCCAAAAAGGTTTCAAGCCCCACTTCTCTAAGTTTTGCAAGTCTGTTCTGATTAAGTGGCACAACTTGCAAGAAGTGAGTGTATGTTATCCCAATTTTTTCTTCAAAATATTCAAGTGGAAACATCTCTGGGAAAGATATAAGTCCGCTTATGCAGTCGGTGCCGTCAAAGCATGGTTTGCCGTCCTTTGAAAAGGTATAAATTTGCCCAATTTGCACGCCTACATTGTCTGCAATGCACGCTTGTGCCATATGTGCCATAAAGTTTATGACCCAGCCATATTCTGGTTTTTCAAACGACATTTTGTATGTTGCAGGAAGCACCATAACAAGTTCTGCCCTTGCCACGTCTGGCGAAAATCTATATTCGCTAAGTCCCACAGTGGACACAACAAAGCCGTCGAACTCAACAGTTGGCTCAAAAACAGCAATATCCACTGGGAAAAGATTGTTGTAATTGGCACTTGTTTTGAAAATATGCACTTGATCATCTCTTGCCCCAACATATTCCTTTGTGTGAGCGACAACATAAGAGCGTCTTTCATTTTCCATTTCAATTTCTTCTTTGCTAGGCATAATATCCCCCTTTGTTTGTTGCAAAATTAAAGGACAAGCAGAACTTAAAAATATTTTTGCCAACAACTTTTGTTACATACAAGTTAATAATAGATAAATAAATAATATTTGTCAAACGAATAAGCCTCAATTTGCAAAATTGACAAAAAAAGTGAACAAGTCTTTGCCCACTTAGTTTTTAATCATAATTTTTCTTATCCAAAACTCCCATAACAAGAATTCGCCTAAGTTTTGGTGGAAGCCCCGCCATGTCAACATCTTGCCCGTCAAGTTTCAAACTGTCCCTTTGGCGTTTGTAATTTTCAAATTCTTGTTTTCTTTTTGCAATTATTGCGTCCATTTCTGGCGTTCTTTGCGTCATTGAGCCACCAAAATTTCTTCCCTCTGTGTTCATGTTTGCCCTATCAAAATTCGCCATTCTATTTGGACTTGTTCCAGTAGAAAAGCCTTGTGCATTTCGTGGTATATTCCCACCACTCGGAAGCCTATTTGGACTTGATTTAAGAGAATTCGCCGCCCTTTGCACATTTGCAAAATCCATCATTTGTGACTCCGTCACTGCTCGCCCGCCAAAACTTGGTTTTCTGCCTGCATTTTGTGGAGGAGTTAAGAAGTCAAGGGATATTTTGTCTTGACCTTTAGGCATATTGTTAGGTGCATTTTGTGCAAATCTTGTGCCAAAAGGTGTTGACTGCTGGTTTAATTTTCTTCTTTCATAATCTTGCTGTGCCATTGGGAAAATTGGTCTTGTTGCAAAAGGGTCTTGGTCGCCAAAAGCCTCTTTCATTGTCATAGGTTTTCTATCCGTCAAAGGTTCTTCTTTCTTTTCAGATTGTTTGGGTGCATCTTCCTTTTTTGGAGCATTAAGTTGTGGAGGCAAAACAACAGGTCTTATTTGAAATTCACTTTTCCCCAGTCTGTCACTTTTTTGAGTTTCAGCTTCCTGCTTATTCTTTTTTTTCAAACGTCTTTTCTTCATAAGCTTTACAAAAGGTTTTGCAAGCCATGCCCCAATTTTTTTGAACCACTTAAATTTCAAAATAAAAAGCGAAAGAAAGAATGTAACACACAAAACATAAAACAAAACTTCCATTTTTCTCTCCTTTTATTTAAGTTTAAGTGAAGGCTCCCCATTGTTTTATAAATTAAATTCAGTCTGTAAAGTCAAAGAAATCATCGTCATCATCGTCTTTTTCTTTTGGCTTTACATAGTCTTTTGTAATTGTATTTCGCATATTCGTGTCGGCAATCATGTTTTGCAATTTATAATAGTCCATAACGCCAATCTTTCCCTCTTCAAACGCCTTGATAAGTGCCTTTGGAATTTCCGCTTCCGCTTGAATTTTCTCTGCGTTAAGTTCTTCTGCTCTTGCCTTCATTTCTTCAGTTCTTGCAACAGCACGCAATCTTTCTTCTTCCGCTTTTGAAAGGGCTAAAGCACGTTCACGCTTGTCTTGTTCCAGTTGTTTTTCCGCCAGCAAATCTCGTCCCAAGTCAACAGATTTTGTGTCAACGGAAATCACGTCAAACGCACAATTTTTTGGGAAGCCCTTTGCCATAATAGACTTTGAAATGAGGTCTGGGTTTTGGAGTAAATCAAGGTGACTTTTTGCCCCGCCAAGAACACTCAAAACGCCCTCTGTCACTCGAGATAAGATAACATCTTCGCCCGCTCCACCAATGGTGTTTGAAAGGTTGCCCCTTAGACTTACACTCATAACAACTTTAAGTTCCCTTCCGTCACAAGTTATAGCTTTTATTTCGTCTGTTTTAATAACCTTTGGCTTTATTGCATCGTTCACAACTTTGCTAACGCTTAGTCCTGCAAGGTCAATGGCCTTTGCCGTGTCAAGTGACAAAACAACATCACTTGAATTTGCAAGTATCATTCCGTCAACAATCCCCACAACGTTGCCACCCGCAAGCATATGTCCCTCCAGTTCATCAAAACTTATTGGCAAGTTTGATTTTTTTGCTTTAACAAAACAAGTTGCAAGAGTTTTATAATCAAGTCTTCGCCATTTAAGTGAAGATAGTTTTCTTGCCGAAATATGCGCCCCCGCCCACAAAGCACTCCACCAAGTTTTAAAAGGCACTGCAATGCAAAAAGCGATAATGCAAAGCACTAAGACTCCCGCAAGCACACTTAACGTTATTATTGAAGAAGTTGAAATACACAATATATTTTTCATGGCTTTATTATATCACAAGGAGTAATAAAAATAAAGACCCAATTTTTTAAAAATCAGGTCTTTTTGTAATATTATATATTTTCTCTTAGTCCACGCCCTTAAGTTGCACATTTTCTATATGTTTTTTTGCAATTTCCACTGCTTTTTGGTGATATTCCCGCCCTTGTTCACTCATATTTTTCTCGTTTTGTTCCACTTGCCTATATTTCTGAATGGAATAACATTTTGCCCCAGCAATTTCCGAGCAAAGTCTATCCAGTTGCTCGTAAGATATATCTGGCGAAAGTGTTGTTCTAAATTCATAGTCAACGTGATTATCAAGCAAATATTTTGCACTTTTTTTCACATTTTCCATAAGAGTTTGAGATATATTCCCCACAATTTGTGGATAATCTTCAAATGGTGCCTTTATATCCATAGCAACATAGTCTACAAGTTTGTTTTCCACAAGATATTTCAGTGTTTTAAAATCTGTGCCGTTTGTGTCAAGTTTACACAAAAATCCCATGGACTTTATGCGAGTGATAAATTGAATAAGGTCTTTTTGAAGAGTTGGCTCGCCGCCGCTTACAACAACGCCGTCAAGAAATTTTTTGTGAGATGACAAAAAGTCAAAAAACTTTTCTTCGTCAATTTTATTTTTCCCCACAAAAAGGTGAGAATTATGGCAATACCAGCATCTGAAATTGCAACCCGTTGTGAACACCACACAAGCAATTTTGTGTGGATAGTCCACAAACGAATTTTTTACAAGTCCGCCAATTATCATTTTTTCTCCTAGTTTTTGAAGTCACTTAGGCAGTCACTGTCGCAAACTTCGTCAAGTTCGTCTTCGTCAACAACAAACTTCTTTCTGTTCATATATTCGTCATATTTGCTGTCGTTGAAGTCTTGAACTGGACGCAAATAGCCAACAACTCTTGACCAAACTTCAGTTTTCTTGCCACATTCTGGACATTCAAAATGTTCGCCCGTGATGTATCCATGGTCTTCGCAAACGCTGAATGTTGGAGTGATTGAAATGTATGGCATTTTTGAAGTTTCAAATATTTTCTTAATTAGTCGCTTGCAGACTTCCTTATCTTCAATTTTTTCACCAAGATAAAGGTGCAAAACTGTGCCGCCTGTGTAAAGTGATTGAAGCTCGTCTTGAAGTGAAACAACTTTGAAAATGTCGTCTGTATATTCCACTGGCACTTGTGTGGAGTTGGTGTAACTGACAGCACGTTTTCCAGCGGTTATGATGTCTGGGAATCTCTTTTTGTCGAGTTTTGCAAGTCTTGCACTAACACCTTCTGCTGGGGTTGCTTCTAGGTTATATTGATTTCCCGTTTCTTGTTGATATTCCACCATTTTTTGACGGAGATAGTTCATAACTTTAAGAGCAAATGCTTGTCCCTCTGGGGTTGTTATGTCCTTGCCCATAAAGTTAAGCAAACTTTCATTCATACCCACAATTCCGATTGTGTTGAAGTGGTTGCTCCAATAGCCGCCCGTTCTCTTTTTGACGTCACGAAGATAGAATTTGCAATATGGATAAAGCCCTCTTTCTGTTTGTGCTTCTACAACTTTTCTTTTAAGTTCAAGCGAACTCTTGGCAATGTCGGCATATTTTGAAAGCATTGCAAAATATTCTGTTTCATTTTCTGCAAGGTAGCCAATTCTTGGCAGGTTGATTGTCACAACACCAATGGAGCCTGTAAGTGGGTTGGAGCCGAAAAGTCCGCCACCACGTTTTCTAAGTTCCGAAACATTAAGTCTAAGTCTGCAGCACATGCTAACAGCATCTTCTGGCGACAAGTCGGAGTTAACAAAGTTTGCAAAATAAGGAATTCCATATTTGCAAGTTATGTCCATAATTGAATTTACAACGTCACTGTCCCAGTCCATGTCTTTTGTAATATTTATAGTTGGAATTGGGAATGTGAAAACTCTGCCCTTTGAGTCGCCTTCAAGCATAACTTCGCAGAATGCTTTGTTAATAATGTCCATTTCCGCTTGATAGTCGCCATATGTTGTGTCTTGAAGTTCGCCTCCAATAACAACTGGTTGGTCTTTCAAAGTTTTTGGGCATTTAATATCCAAAGTTATATTAGAAAATGGGCATTGGAAGCCAACACGTGTTGGAACATTCATATTAAAAATGAACTCTTGCAAGCATTGTTTAACTTCTTCAAATGAAAGGTTGTCTTTTCTGACAAATGGAGCGCAATAAGTGTCAAAACTGCTCCATGCTTGAGCGCCAGCGGTTTCGCCTTGAGTTGTGAAAGTGGCATTTACAACTTGCCCTAGGAACGAACCCAAATGTTTTGGTGGTTTGCTGGACATTTTTCTTGGTACTCCAGTAAAGCCTTCTGTCAAAATTTGTCTTAAATCCCAACCCACGCAATATGCACCAAAGAAGCCAAGGTCGTGCAAGTGGATAGCACCCGATTCGTGAGCCTCTTTCACTTCTTGTGGATAAATTTCATTGAGCCAGTAGTTTCTTGTAAAGGTTTCTCTAACATAGTTATTAAGTCCGGCAACACTATGTTGCATATTTGCGTTTTCTTTAACTGCCCAGTCGGCACTGTCAAGATATTTTGTAAATAGGTCAATAGTAGCCCCAGTAAGAGCATTCATTTCCCTTGCGGAAGTTCTTTTTTCCCTATACAAAATGTAAGCCTTTGCAACTCTTGCGTGTCTGTTTTCAATAAGCACCTTTTCAACAGTATCTTGAATTTGCTCCACTGCTGGAACCTTTGAGCCGTTGGTTGCAATCAAAATTTTCTCAACTTGGTCTGCTAAGTTTTCTGCCAACTCCCTGTCATGTCCGTCACATGCAAGTGCAGCCTTAAAAATTGCGTCTGCAATCTTGGACTTTTTGTATTCCTCAATTTTCCCATCTCTTTTTCTAACTTGTGTTATCATATTTCTTCTCCTTTAAAGTCAAGTTGGCGGGGGTTAAATAATTTCTCCTGAGGTTTCGCCACTTGCCCCAAAAACACGCTGGCTCTTGCCCTTCAACTTTCAAACACTGAAACTTTATCACAACACAACATCTTGTGTCAACAAATTTTCACAAAATACTACATTTTGTGGTTTTTTTGTTCATTTGCACAAATTTAAAATAAATTTTTATACATAATTTTGCATAAAAACATAACAAAATTCGTCAAAATTCCCCACCGCCCAAAAACTCATTTTTGTTTGAAATAAAGCACCTTTCCGTGGGAAAACAGCCCCCTCAAACGCCACTCAAAACGAATGAATAAACATTAAAACACACTTTTCCGCCCCGTCCAAAAAGTCCACCACAATATGTAGAAAAAAAACAAAAGATGTCCCCAAGGAACACCTTTTTCATTTCATGTAACATGTTATATCCTTTCAATCTTTACTCTTAACTTTCTTTTTGCTTCTTTTAAAGAACACAAACCACGAAAGGGCGAGGATAATGCCGCCGACTATAACAATATATTTCCATTCGACATAACTGTCGGAAACATGGTTGTAGTTGCTTTGGGAAACTGGCATATCGTCGTTTGACGAGAATACAATGCTTCCCTCTTCGTCCGTTCTGTGAATTGTAATTGACATTGCTTCAAGTCTAGTAACAACAGAAGATTTTGGGTGACCATATTTGTTGTTCTTTCCACAACTGATAATTGCAATTTCTGGTTTTATCACGTCCAAAAATGCTTGACTTGAGGAAGTGTCACTGCCATGGTGACCAACTTTTAGAATATTGCAGTCAAACACGCTTGGAGTGGAAGTAATTGCAGTTTGATAATTGTCGATAAATTCCTTTTCCGTTTTTGTTGAAGCGTCACCAGTAAATGTGTATTTTATTCCACAAATGTTTGCAATGATAATTGGGCTGTAGTCGTTGACGTCTGTGTAACTTGTTTCAACTGGTCCATAGAACACAAAGGAATAGTTTTCGCTTTCAATTTTTACGTCTGCCTCGTTTCTGTTCATGACAAGTCCTGGTTCATTATATGCACTGGTGATTGTATTTTCCCAAACTTTTGTTGTAACAACTTTGTAATTCGGGTTTTCTATTTTGTTGTTGTTCTTTTCATAATTTGAGTAGCACTTTGGAAGATAGAAAGTTTTTATTTCATAAAGTCCAAAGATTGTTGCAGCGTTGCCCACATGGTCGTTGTCGGTGTGAGTTAGGATAAAATAGTCAATAGTTGTAATGTTTAGGGCGTCTATGTATTTGACAAGTGCATTTTTGGCACTTGGGTCGCCGGTGTCAATGAGCATAGTTTTGCTATCGGGCAGTTGTATCAAAGTGGCGTCACCCTGTCCCACATCAATAAAGTGAACTTTATAATCGCCCGTTGCAATGGCAGACTCAAACTGGAATGTTGTTTTGTTAATTTGTCTTTCAATGTTCGTTGAAAAGAACAAACTCACAATAAGTGTCACCCAAAGAATTGAGTAAATGACAAGTTTAAATGCAGTTTTTGCTTTTGTTTTGCTACTCATTGCCCTTGTTTCCACTTTTTCGCCACGAGCAAGTTTTGACACATTGTTAATTGCCTTTTTCTTCTTTTTTCTAACTTCTTTGCTTATTTGCTTTTTCGCAAAATTTCGAAGTTCATCATCTTGTCTTTTATCCATTTTTCACCTCAAACAATCTTTTGTCTATTTTCGCTTGCAAGTTTAAATCTAATTTTGTGTGCTTTTTTTGGTTTTTTGGAGATAAGCTCCAAAATTTTTGGCACTGCCTCTATCCCCGCTTGATAGCCCTCAGCAAACATTGCGTCAACTTCGTCAATCTTTGTTGACTTATATTCCTTCATGCTTGGAGCAACAACAATATCCGCATTCAAATATCCCTTTGTGCAGTTGCTTTTTGTCATAATTCTTATTGTTGCCAAAAGAACGTCTAGCACTTTTAGTGATGAAGTTCCATATCCACGTGTGGAGTTAACGTCAACCGCCACCACATAGTCACACCCAAAATGTCTTGGCACATCGCTTGGAATGTTGTTTTGCAAACCGCCGTCACTTAGGTGCATATCTTCATATTCCACTGGCACAAACACCCCCGGCACAGCACAACTTCCGCTTACAATTTTGGCAAGGTTGCCACGAGTGAAAGCAATTTCCCTTGAAGTTATGAGGTCAACCGCCACCGCCGCAAAAGGAATTTTTGCACTTGAAATATCCACATCACCCAAGTTGTCTTTAATAAGTTCTTGAATTCCGTCAGTTTTTGAGGGCATAAAGAATTTGCTACGTCTTATATCCTTAACTCTTATTGAATGTGCAATTTGTAACATTTCATCAGCCGTCTTGCCAAAACTATACATCGCCCCAACAATGGAGCCAGCACTTGTTCCAGCAACGTAGTCAAAAGTTATTCCGTTTTCTTCAAACGCTTTCAAAACCCCAATGTGAGCAATTCCTCTAGCACCGCCGCCACCCAATGCAAGCCCAATTTTCACCTTTTTATTTTTTACTGGGACATCTCGCTTCTGTTCAAAAAATCTCATTTTTCATTCCCTTTTCACAAGATTATATCCATATTTTAATTTAAAAAGTATCTTTGTGACAATCTTATCTAAAATTATTCTGTAATCAAACATTTTAAGTTTCGATTTGTAATAAAACTTTTGTCACAAGAAGATAATATCACAATTCTTTTTATTTTCAAAACAAAAAAACCAAGAGAAATTTCCCTTGGTCGTTTTGATTTGAGTTTTAGTTGTTTGAAGAATTGTCGTCAGATGTGTTGTCGTCTTGAGGCACAACATTCACGTTTTCTTCGGCTTCTTTTGCCGCTTGTTCGTCAAGAAGTCTAATTTTTTCTTCAAGGTCTGCAATATCCATTTTAAGTTCGTCATGGCTCTTGTTTAGGAAAGCATTTGCTCTTTCAAGAATTGGATATCTGTCCTTGTTCTTTTGCATAACTTCTTCGCAGTGTTGAACAGAAAGTCTAAGTCCTTCAAGAAGGTCAAGTTCTTGTGTAAGTTTGTTTGCTTTTTCTTCGTCAATGTCAACATAGTTGTTCACGCCATAAAGCACAACTTTTTGTTTTGCAACGATTGCTTCTTTTCTGCGAAGTTTTCTCTTGTCGTTGTCAAGTGTCATATTAACACGTCTAAGTGGCAAGAATTCCTTTTTGTTTGCAGAAAGTTCTTTTTCGTTTTCTTTAAGTCTTTGTTTTAGGACTTCAAGTCTTTGTTCAAGTTCTTCTCTGCTGCCAGAAACAACTGTAACATTTTCTTCTGCAGATTTATCTTCCAAGTCCTTAATTGTCTTTTGATTTTCTTCAAGTTGTCTTTCAAGTTCTGCAATTTTTTCTTCAAGTTCTTTTTGACGAGTTTCAGCATCTTCTGCTTGTTTTTGAGCAGCTTCTGCTTGGCTCATTGCTTCTTCGGCTTGCTTTTGAGCTTCGTCAAGTTCTGCTTGAGCTTTCTTTTCTTCATCAAGTCTTGCAACTTCTTTTCTTGTTTCCTCAGTGATTTCTGCAATCACTTCGTCTGGGTCAGCTTCTTTTTCAGCTGGCACAACAACTGCTTCTTGTTGTGGTTGAAGGTTGCTTGCTTTCAAAGCGGCTTCTTCTTTTGCTGCTTTGTCAAGGTCAACTTCAGTTTCTTCCATTCCTTGTTCTGGAGCCATTTCCTCAGATTCTTCAGTCTTTTCAACTGGTTCTGCAGGAGTTTCTTCTTCGGCTTGTTTCAAAACAGGACGTTCTTGCTCCTCGTCTGGAGCGTTCAGGAGTTTTGGTCTTGTAACAGGTTTGTCTTCGTCTTTCTTGTGGCGTTTAAAGAAAATTCCGTTGGTGCCATCAACGATGGAGATGAAGAGGTCTGACAAGAAAACAATAATAAATGCCGCAACTACGATAATTCCGATAACCCCTAGAATGTTCAAAAAAGTATCCAACATTATCCTTTTACCTCACTTTCTTTGTTGATACCAAGATTTTAGCACAATGGCAATATCTTGTCAATATTGAAAAATAAATTTGGGCAAAACGCCAATAATATGTCTAAATATTATATATTTTACGCAAATTTGTTGATTTTAATTACAAAATAGCAACACCCTCTCGTTTTCAGAATAGTAACTCAAGCCTCTATTTATTCGAGTTCAACATTTCAATTATAAAACAGGCTTTCCTCTTTCCCAAAAATTTCGCGTTGCTGCTATTTTTGGGAGCCCTATTTTTTGCAATGGAATAACTACAATTCGTCAAATTTATTTTCTGAGAAATCTGGTGTATAGTCACACGAGGCACTTGTCATCTCTTGCACAAAGCCATGTTCAAAGCCAAGTGTCTTGGCATGTGCAACAACCTTTTTATATTGCAAAAGTGGCAATGTGTGTTGCAACTCTGTGTATTCCTTTGCCTTGTAGCATGGCACAAATTGACTCATTAAACTTATTATTGTTTTGTTCCCAACGCTGTCACAAATTGCGTCAAGAATTTTCAAACTATCTTCATAAGCCCCTGGCAAAACAAGGTGGCGGACAATAATTCCCTTTGTCATCACCCCGTTTTGAAATTCGTCATTTGGCAAAATCTCTCTTGCCTTTTTAAGAGCCGTCAAACACACTTCAAAATAGTCCTTTACTTTGGAATATTTAAGTGACAACTCTGGGTCAAAATATTTAAAGTCAAACAAGAAAATGTCCACATAATCTTTTAGTTTTTCAATGTTTTCCGCCCGCTCGTATCCGCTTGTGTTCCACACAACGGGAATTTTTGGTTTGTGTAATTTTAGTGCTTCAATTATTTTCCCCGTGTAATGTGTGGGCGTAACAAGATTTAAGTTCGCAACCCCACAATTTTCTACCTTTTCAAAAAGTTTAGCAAGTTCAGAAACGGTCAAATCTTTCCCTCGCCCCATGTGAGATATTTCATAGTTTTGACAAAAGCAACATTTAAGCGAGCAGTGCGAAAAGAATATTGCGCCGCTTCCTTCTTCTGGGCAGATTATGGGCTCTTCATAGTGGTGACGCATAACTTTTGCCACCCGCACAAATTTTTCATCTTTCCCACAAAAAGACTTGCCCGAAGGACATCTCCTCGGACAATCTTCACATCTTAATATTTTTTCTTCCATAATTTTAGTCATAAGGTCTTTCTTCATTGCTAATAAACGCATATGCAACAGCCCCTGGTCCCACATGAGCGCCAATAATTGGTCCCATAATTCTAATTTCTGGTTTCACATTATATTTTTCAACAAGCATGTTTTGAAGTTGCTCGGCAAGTGGCAAGTTGTCTGTGTGGACAATATATATGTATGGATATTTTTCGTGCCTTGTAAATTTTGCATAGTCAGAAACAATGGAATTCAATGCTTTTTTAAGTCCAATTTCCTTTCTACAAACTTTAAGCTTCCCGTCCTTTCCAAATTCCAAAATAGGCTTAACTTGAAGCATGGAGCCAATGCTTGCAGAAGTCTTGCTAATTCTTCCGCCACGTGCAAGAAATTTTAAGTCGTTGACCAAAACAAAGTGTTGAGTGTGGTGTTTAAATGTTTCAATTTCCGCCACCGCTTGTTCAAGTTCCATTCCCTCATCTCTCATTTGGCAAGCACTTCTAACAACCATTCCTTCGCCAATGGTTGTGGTGTCACTGTTCACTGCGATGATATTTGCGTCTGGATAAACTTTTTTCACTTCTTCAATAGCAATGTTAGCGTTATCCACAGTTGGGCTAAGTCCATAGCCTTGCGAAATGTGCAAAATATTTCTTATGCCTCTTTCAAGCATTTTTGTAAAAAGTTCAATGTGTGCTGAAACATTTAAAATTGATGTCTTTGCAACATATCCCTTTCTAAGTTTGTTATAAAATTCCACATATTGTTCGTGGGTTGTGTAATTATCTTGCTCCACCACAATGTCATCATTCAAACTCATTGTATAATCAAGTGGTGCAAAATACACATTCAAATCCTTATATTCTTGTGCATAAAGGTCACAAGTGCTGTCAGTTGAAACTTCAAATTTATTCATAATTTTTCCCTTTTTTATTTTGCTGGCAACATAATTTTCTAATAACGCATATTTTTGGCTAAAAAATCGTCAAAAACATTGCCAAAAGTGTTATTTTTACTTCTTTTCTGCAAGCATATCTCTTATTTGAGTAAGCAGTTTTTCTTCGTTTGAAAGTTTGTCAAAGGCTTCTTGCTTTTCTTTTGCAATTCGTTCTTGTTCTTGCTTTTCTGCTTCTTCTTTTGCCTTTGCTTCTTCTTCCTTTTGTGCTAGGTGTTCAGCCCAAACAGCTTTAAACTTTCTTCCTTCCTCTTTTGCTTGTTTTTTCACTGCCAAGCGTTCGTCAATATATTCCTTACTTGCTTTTTTCTTTGCATCGTCTTCCATTTTTACAAGTTGTTTCTTAGACGCATTGACTGCTTTAACAATAAGGAACAATGTAAATGCGATTATAAAGAAGTTGAGAATTGACGCAATAAAGTCGCCCCAGTTGATATAAATACTTGCATTTAAGTCCAAAACTTGATTGCCCAAAGCGTCAGTTGTGTATGCTGGGCTTAAAATTGTGTAAGCACTTTGAAGCCCGTCTGCCCCGCCACAAATTGCCAAAATCCAGTTTACAAGTGGCATGATAATTTTGTTTGTAAGAGCCGTCACAATGGCAGAAAACGCACCGCCTATGATAACCGCAACAGACAAATCAACTATGTTGCCCCTTGAAATAAAGGTCTTAAACTCTCCAAAGAACTTCCCTAAGCCTTTCTTTTGTTTTTCAAAAAATTTCTTGTCTTTCATTTCTCCCCCAAATGTTACTGCAAAGCATTTTTGCCATCTTTGCAAAAAATTCGTGCATATTATAAATATTTTTTTAAAAAAAATCAAGTATTTGACACAAATTGACAATTTTTGGCTATAATTTTTTAAAATTCGTGTTTAAATCTTCTAAAACATTTGGAAAACAATGTTAATTTTGTTAAAATCATATCATTAGGGGGCAATATGAAGCAATCAAAATTACTCCGCATGGAAACAAGTAGGCTGGGGGTTATCCTGTCAAACTATTCCATTATAGGCATGCTTATTATCATTTCAAGCGTGCTTGCCATGGTTATGTATGGCTTAAGTGCCATTTTTTGGCTCATTCTTCTCATAGGGACACTTGGGGCAATTCTTGCAATCTATCCCGACTATATGCAGTTTTTCTCAAAAGACAACCTTGCAGCAAGGTTTGTAGAATTTATCACCCCCGCCCTTCCATATGTCTATTGGATAACACTTGGAACAGCCGTCATTAGCATAATTCTTATGAGTTTCAGTTATGGCAAAAAGCCAACAGCACACATTGTTTTAAGTTCCATAATCGCAGGACTTTGCATACTCTTTATCACTGGGGCAATAGGGGGTTAAAATGAAAGAAGTAAATCTCATTTTGCGTGGAATGGACGCAAAAAACGCAGTTGTATTTGTTGACAACAAAGCAGTCAAAACAAAACGCAATAACTTTGGCGGACAAACTGCAACTGTTCAAACAGAAAACAACTCTGTGCGTGTTCGTGTGGAAAGCGTTTTGGAACTTCAAAACCCAATGTGGCTTTTGACAAATATCTTTTTCTTTTTGATAAGCATATTTGGACTGCTTGATGTCAGACCAAGCAAAACACTCACCATTGTGGAATATGACGCAACAATTACGCTTGGTGGCGGTGAAAACAACATTGCCCTAACCTTAGACCTAAACAAAGCACCAAAAGTCCTTGCAGAAACCGCTTGCCAAATTGAAGAACACCAAAACAAACTTGAAATTGACGAAACTCTTAAAAAGAGAAAGAAAATTCTCAAAATAAGCAAAATTTTCACCTTTATAATTTCAGTTATTATCATTCTTACAATCGTTTCAATCAAAAATAAGGTGTAGGAGTTCAAATAATAAGGCAAAAAAATCTCCCGCTGGGGAGATTTTTTAATACATCAAATTATGCTTTTGTCGCCTTGTCTTTAATATTATCCATTGCAATAGTAAGTGCTACAAGGAACGGAATATCCACTTCCTCGCCTTCAATTTCATATTTGTCGCTTACAACAGTGAAATTTGTCTTAATAGTTCCAATAGCATTGCCTTTTCGCATAACAGTAACTGCCCTGCTCAAAAATTCTCCGTCAAGGGTTATCTCGTCTGGGAAATCTTCCAACACATATTTTGACTCGCCCCTAACCTTCCTAACCAACTTCCCAAGTCTTTTCTTGTCCGCAGACAAAA
>JBNMHO010000006.1:0-60812 GCA_050872785.1 Clostridia bacterium
ATCTTTTCCCTTTGGGAAAAATATTTCCCTTGGTCAATGATATTACTCACTCCGTTCGTAATGATATGATATTTGCTAAATTAACCTTCACTGCAAACTGAACACATTACTGTGTTCGTTTGCAATATCATTCTTTTTGAGAATATATGAACCCTCGCTTCATCTATTTTATTACAAAATATATGAACCCTCGCTTTGCTCAGAACCATATATTCAAAAAGAATATCATTGCGAAGCAATTTCACTTGCTCGTTAGAGCAAATATCATTGTGAAACAAAAAAAAGCCCACAAGGGACTTTTTTTGTTTCACTGGTGGAGGTGAGGAGAATTGAACTCCTGTCCAAAATGGCAAAGGCAAGTCTTTCTACGGGGATAGTTGTTTTTAAATTTCGGTCAACTTCCAAAACAACAAAATCTGTTGACCAGAGTTTGAAAAGTAATTTCTGCCCTATTCAAACACTTTGGGCAAAAATTCTTGGTCTTGTTGTCGCCCTGTCAAAAGTCGCCAAGAAGGCTTAAGATAGGACGCCAGTTAAGCTGCAAGAGCCATTGCTGGAGTATAATTTTTTTCTGCGTTTAAGCGTTTTGCCATCTTATTATTGTGGATATGACGACCACACCTCGCTTAACTTTTCTTTCAACCACCCTGTCGAAACCAAGACACCCCCTTACATTTTAGAGATAGCACGTTCTGCTTCTTTCTTGATGTCACGTTCTTTTATGTCGTCTTTTTTGTTAAACAATTTTTTGCCACGAGCGATTGCAATTTCAATCTTCAAGAGGTTGCCTTTCAAATATGCCTTAACTGGAATAATTGTCAGTCCTTTTTGCTCTCTTGCGTTTTTTAGTTTTAAAATTTCGGACAAATTGAGTAGCAGTTTTCTATCTCTGTCGGGTTTTGGAGAAAATGAATTTGATGTTTGATAAGGTTTGACAAATGAATTTTTAAGCACAACTTCATTGCCAGAAATTAAGATAAAACTTTCGTTCATCACAATTCCATTTTGTCTTATTGACTTAATTTCGCACCCATAAAGCACCACTCCCGCCTCAAAAGTTTCTAGCAAAAAGTAGTTGTGGGAAGCGAATTTGTTTGTTGAAACAACCTTCATTTTCCTCTCCACAAAAAGTATATCATATATGCAAAATTTTGCAAATATATCAAACTCTACTCTTAGTAGAATTCAATTTTTTGACAAAATCAAAGTTTATTTTTCTATCTGGCAAGTTGCAACTGACCACTTTTACTTGCACTTTTTCGCCAATTCTAAATCTTCCC
This sequence comes from Clostridia bacterium, assembly GCA_050872785.1. GTDB lineage: Bacteria > Bacillota > Clostridia > Christensenellales > UBA1242 > UBA7862. The sequence goes on from JBNMHO010000006.1 coordinate 1,281, forward strand.
ACTGAACTTACAAGCGACAATGTTCTTTCGTCAAATTCATAGAAGCCATTTTTAAGTGACGACACTGGAACAAGTCCTTCGCAAGTGTTTTCCAGTTCCACAAAGAAGCCACGTTGAGTGACGCCAGATATGATTCCTTCAAAAGTTTCGCCAATAAATTTTGACATATACTCGCACTTTTTATAGTCGGTTATTGCCCTTTCAACATCTTCAGAAAGTTTTTCTTGATTGCTTGATTGCACGCTAGATTTCACCACAAAATCAAGCATTTTTGGGCTTTTTAAGAAGGCATTATTGCCATGCAAATATTCTTTTATAATTCTGTGAATTGTGAGGTCTGGATAACGTCTTATTGGTGATGTGAAATGGCAATAGTAAGTAAGTGCCATGCCAAAATGCCCCAAACATTTTTCAAAATATTTTGCCTTTTTAAGGCTGCGGAGCATAATCATATTAACAACTTCTTCTGCGTCTTGTCCCTTTATGTGGTTCAAAATTTCTTGCAAGTCTTTTGGTTCAACTTCCTTATTGTCCCCCGAGTGGCTTATGCCAAACGTGTCAATAAAGTTGTAAAACGCCTGCATTTTTTCGCTATCTGGTTTTTCATGCACACGATAAACAAAAGGAATGTTCATTTTGTCAAAAGTTTTTGCAACTGTTTCATTTGCCACAACCATAAAGGTTTCAATAATTTTTGTAGATTTTGTGGCACGTCTTTTCACAATTTCAGTTGGTTTGCCGTTTTTGTCGCATATAACTTCCCCTTCTGGAAGGTCAAAGTCCAGCGAACCAAATCTTCTTCGTCTTGCGTCAAGAATGTTTGAAAGTTCCAACATTTCAAGAAGAGTTGGGGTTATGTCGGCAAGTCGTTTTTGTGTTGCTTTGTTCCCTTCAAGCACTTCCAAAACTTCGTCATAATTCAGTCTATGTTTGCTCTTTATAACGCTTTCAAAAATCTCACTGTTTGTAACATTTCCGTCCTTGTCAATGGTCATATAAACACTCATTGCAAGCCTTGCAACGCCTTCGTTCAATGAGCAAATTCCGTTGGAAAGTTCCTTTGGCAACATTGGAATAACATAGTCCAAAAAGTAGATACTTGTGCCACGAGTATAGGCTTCCTTGTCCAGGGTTGAATCCAGCCTTACATATTCGCCCACGTCTGCAATGTGAACGCCCAAAAGATAACTTCCGTCTGGGTTCTTCTTAAGGGATACTGCGTCATCAAGGTCTTTTGCGTCTTTGCCGTCAATGGTGAATAGCATTTCGTCCATCAGATTTCGTCTTTGTGGGTAGTTTGCTGGGTCAATTTCTTGTGGAACTCGGCGAGCGGAGTCAATGACCTCTTGTGGAAAAATATCACGCACTTTATATTGTCTTAAAAGCCACTTAACATCGTTACCTTTGTCGTTTAAGTTGCCGATAACTTCAGTAACTTTGCCCACTGGCACACCCGACTTTGTGGAAACAATATCAACAACAACCTTATCCCCGTCTTTAGCACCCATTGAACTAGCCATAGGCACTTTTATTTGCATATTATTTTTTTCAGGTTCAACATAGCCATATCCCCTAAAAGCATTATATGTTCCCACAATTCCAGTGCTGTTGTGAAGCAAAACTTTAACAACTTTCCCTTCTGGGTTTTTGCCTTGATATTCGCTGGAAATAAGTTTGACAAGCACAGTGTCACCGTCAAACGCTTTCAAAAGATTTCTTCTTGCAACAAAAATATCCTTGCCTTCGCCCGTTGAAACAAAACCAAAGTTGCCGTTTGAAATGGAAAGTTTACCTTTTTTAAGTCCCAAATTTTTGCTGCTAGCGTATTTGTGCTTTACAAACTCAAAAATGTCCCCGTTTTCTTCCAGTTCCAAAAGGGCTTCAAGCGTTTTGTCATAGTCACTTTTTAGCATACGGCACAAAACTTCGGCAAGTTTGTTTATGCCTTTGTGATTGATAAATTTTTCGTCTAAAATTTCTAATATTTGTGATTTCAAGTCTTCCATAGTGTAAGTTTATAACTTTTTTGTATTTGTTGTCAAACTTATCCCCATTCTTTTGCAAAAAAAATTGTTAAAAAAAGAAAAACCCGAGAAAATTGCTCGAGTTTTTATCTTTTTGGGAGATAATCCAAAGTATAATTTTGGACATCAATTCAAGATTATTTTTTCTTGAAGTATGGAAGCACTGCGCATGTGCTTGCGGCTGCTCCGCCAATGAAAGCCAACCAGAAGCCAACAGCACCCCAAACCTTGATTGAGCTGAAAGCATCGCCAACAGTTTGAACTGTTCTGTTAGCACTGCCAAAGCCGATCATTCCGCCAGCAAGGACGATTGTTGCAACAACAGCAACAAGTCCAGCGATAACGCCAGCGAGATTGACCCAATCTGGAGTCTTTTTGCCCAAAGATGAATAGATCATAACAAGTCCTGCAACAAGAAGTGCCACTGCAAGAACAATGAGTGCAATCTTACTGATTGTGAGCCATGCTACGCCTTCTGCCTCAAGCAAATCTCCATTGAAAATGCTGTATGTTTGAGATTCTGACATAGTTTCTCCCATAACAGTTGCCTTCATAGAAACTTTGATGTATGGCACAAACATTGCAATGATAACAGCAACAAGAGCTGCAAGTGTTACGCATCCAAAAATCAACTTTTTGTTTTTCACTTGGTTTCCCTCCTTTTATATATTCTACGACACATTATAACATTTTAAAACCTTTTCTCCAATTTTTTTACATAAGTTTTTCAAATTTTTTTTATTTTTTTGGGAAAATTTGTTTTTAAGCGAAAATGACAAGCCATTTGGGTCAAAAAAAAAGATTCCCTTGCGAGAACCTTTGTAATTTTAGCCCCAAATGCTTCCTGCATATACTTTTGCAAGAATGAGATATGCGACAACAAGCACTGCAATAGTTATTGACAAAATGGTTGTTGCTCTTTTAAGTCTTGCATCTCTGCCCATTCCCTTATTTTTGGAATAGTAAGTGTCCTTTATGCCAGTGATTGAGTTGGTTGTGTTGCCACCTTCACTGTCTTGGAACAAAATCAAAACTGTTATTGCAAGTGAAATGACAAGAATTGCCAAAAGAATAACAAATTTGATAATTGGGAACGAGTTTGCAACCCAGTTTGGAACTGCGAGAAGATAATTCATAATAACTCCTTAAATTGATTAACATTTTGTATTTTATCACAAATAAATTTTAATTGCAACAAAATCTTGCCACTTAACTACATCAAAATTGCGAGAACCGCAAACGACATCGAACAGCCCGTAAGATATTTCAATGTAAGTTTTGTTTTTTTGCCGTCATCGTGCAAAAGTTTGTGGAGAAAGTAAAACATAAACAATGCAAAAATGCTTGTAACTGATGAACGCAAATCGTAAAAGAAATTTAGTCTGATAAATACAAGTATTTGTGAAAGAATTTCCATAACATTCCCCTCCTTTTTATCTTACGGGGATATTATATAATACTTCTCTACAAATTTCAATAGCCAATTTGCACAACTTTATTTTTTCAAATTGCTAAAAATCGACACAATTTTGCCAAATTTTTCTGGAACAAGTGACGCTCCGCCCACCAAAACGCCGTCAACGCCAGAAATTTTTGAAATTTCCTTTACATTGCTGTCTGTGACGCTGCCACCATACAAAATGGAAACACTGTTTGCAATTTCTTCGTCATAAATGTTTGCAAGCACTTTTCTTATGTGTTTCATTGCGTCTTCAATGTCAATAGGTTCCAAAATTGACCCGCTGCCTATTGCCCAAATTGGTTCATATGCAATGACAATGTTTTTAAGTTCGTTTGCATAAAGCCCCGCCAAGCAATCTGCAATTTGACTTTGCAACACTTGGTCAACAAGATTATTTTTTCTGTCATACAAAGTTTCGCCAATGCAAAGCACACACACAAGCCCACTTTTTAGGGCTTTTAAGACCTTTTTGTTTGCCACATCGTTTGTTTCACCAAAAAGGTTACGTCTTTCGCTGTGTCCCACAATGCAAGCCCCAGCGCCAACGCCAGCAAGCATTTCAGCATTAACTTCACCAGTGTATGCCCCAAAGTTATTTTCGTTCAAATTTTGCCCAGCAATAACAACTTTTGAGTCTTTTGCCCTTTCCACCGCGGTTTTTATGGAAACATTTGGAACGGCCAACATAACTTCACATTTTGCCCCCACGACAAGTGGAAGAATTGTGGACATGTATCCGTCAACTTCACTATCTATTTTGTTCATTTTAAAATTTGCAATAACATATTTTTTTCTCATTTTTTGCTCCTTTTATTTGTCAAAACTTTTTATTTTTCAAAAAGAACATGCCCAGTCATTTCTTTTGGGATAGCAATATTCATCATTTTAAGAATTGTTGGGGCAATGTCCGCAAGAGTGCCGTCTTTTCTAAGTTTCTTCCCCACATAATCTTCGCCAAACAATATAAGTGGCACAATGGAAGTGGTGTGAGAAGTGTTTGGAGTTCCGTCACGCTCCTCCATAATATCTGCGTTCCCGTGGTCGGCAGTGACAATTCCGCACCCGCCAAGAGATAACGCTTTGTCCACAACTTTCTTTACACACTTGTCAACAACATCAACAGCAATTCTTGTTGCCATTTTGTCACCCGAGTGCCCCACCATGTCGCAGTTTGCGAAGTTGATTGCAACAAATTTATATTTGTCCAAAATTTCAAGTGCTTTGATTGCAATTCGCTCTGCACCCATTTCTGGACATTTTGCATAACTCGCCATTTTCTTCGAGCCAATCAAAAATCTATCTTCCCCTTCATATGGGTCTTGCTTTCCAGAATTGAAGAAAAATGTTAAATGCGCATATTTTTCCGTTTCGGCAATTTTGGCTTGTTTTACACCTTTTTTACTTAAAACTTCTGACAAAATATTCTTATGAACTTCCGTCCCATATGCAACATGGACTTTTGAAAAATGCTCGTCATATTCTGTCATTGTAACAACATATAAGTCAAGCGGTTTAACAAAATCTAGGTCATTATCTTCCGCCAAAATATATGCCAGTTGTCTTTCTCTATCTGCCCTAAAATTATATGAAAACACAACATCACCTTTTCCAATTTTTGCAATAGGTTTCCCTTGTTCCGTCATACAAATTGGAGCTAAAAATTCATCAGTTTCACCCGAAGCATATGCAGCGTCAATCGCCTTATTTATGTTATCAAATTGCTTTCCCTTTCCCATTATCCAAAGTTCATAGGCAAGTTTGTTTCTGTCCCAGTTTTTATCTCTATCAAGTGCATAAAATCTGCCAACAACTGTTGCAATTTTCCCAACGCCCAGTTCTTTTGACTTTTTTTCCACCCAGCGAATGTATTTTTTTGCACTTTTTGGTGGAGTATCTCTGCCGTCACCAACAAAATGCACAAACACATTATCCGCCTTTTGCTCTTTGCAAAGTTCAAGCAAGGCAAAAAGATGATTTATATGCGAGTGAATTCCGCCGTCACTTGGTATGCCGATAAGGTGAATTTTCTTATTGTTTTTCTTGGCATAATTTATGGCTTTTAGGAACTCTTTATTTTGGTAAAAATTACCCATTTCAATTTCCTTGTTTATTCTGACAAGTGGTTGATAAGTTACACGCCCACTTCCAATGGTCATATGTCCCACTTCACTTGTTCCCGCTTGCCCTTTTGGAAGCCCAACATATTCTTCGCTCGCTCTAATTTTTGTATTTGGAAATTTGGCACACAATTCTTGAATATTTCGGGTATTTTCTGCAGTTATGCCGCTACGACTAACATCTTTTGGGACACCAAACCCGTCCATAACAATAAGAACGGTTGGCTTGTTTTGCATTTTGGAATTATCCGTTTTTGCCATTTATTCTCCCTTTTTGTTGCTCTTTATCATTTGAGCAGTCTTTCTTGGCTTCTGTGCAACTCTCGCAATTTTTGCTTCTTTAGTCTTTGCAGCAACTGTCTTTTTTGCAGCCACAGTTTTGCCAGTTTTTACGCTCGCCTTAACGGTCTTTTCTGTTTTCTTCGCAGGTTTCGTGGCGGTCTTTTTTGCTGTTACTTTCTTTTCTGTCTTTTTTGCACCAGATTTCTTTTCAGTTGATTTTGTGGCAGTTTTTGAAGTCTTTGTTTTTGGTGTTTCAACTTTAACTTCGTCTTCAACATTTTGAATTGCCTCAATGCCAGGAAGCACTCCCCCTTCAAGCAATTTCAAACTTGCTCCACCACCAGTTGATAGATGATTGATTTCTTTTGAATAACCAGTTTTTACAACTGCTGCAGCACTGTCGCCGCCGCCAACAAATGTAAACGCCTTCGTCTTTGCAACATATTTTGCAATTTTGTTTGTGCCATGAGCATATTGTTCCTTTTCAAAAACGCCCATTGGTCCATTCCACACAACAGTTCCCGCACGTTTAATATATTTTTTGAAAAGTCTAATGGTCTTTGGTCCAATGTCAAGTCCCATATAGTTTTCTGGAATTTTGTCAGAAGCGAATTTCTTTGGCTTGCTTGTGCTATCAATACTTGTATTGCAAATGTTATCTTTTGGAAGAACGATTTTATCCCCCGCTTTTTCAAGCAGTGACTTCGCAAGTTCAATTTTGCTTTCGTCGACAAGAGAGCAGCCAACGCTTCCGCCCTTTGCTTTAACAAAAGTATATGCCATGCCCCCGCCAATCAAAATGTAGTCTGCACGTGGGAGCAAATTTTCGATAACTGGAATTTTATCTTCAATTTTTGCCCCGCCAAGAACAGCAACCAAAGGTCTGTCTGGGTTGGACAAAATTTTGCCGATGACTTTAAGTTCTTTGCCAATTAAAAATCCGACTGCACTTGGAAGGAAACTTGCCACACCATAAGTTGAAGCGTGTTTTCTGTGCGAAGTGCCAAAAGCGTCAAAGACAAAAATGTCTGCAAGGCTTGCAAGTTCTTTTGCAAAAGTCTTGTCATTTTTCTCTTCCCTTTTGTCAAATCTCAAATTTTCAAGCACAACAACATCGCCGTTTTCCATTTCGGAAGTAAGCTTCTTTGCTTCCTTGCCTATTGTGTCATGAGAAAAGGTCACTTTATTTTTGATAAGTTTTCCAAGTTTGTTTGCCACTGGCTCCAAAGAATAATCAAGGTTAACTTTTCCGTCAGGTCTTCCAAGGTGCGAGCAAATGATAACTTTTGCCCCATGTTCGCAAAGGTAGTTAATCGTCCCCAAACTTTCCATAATTCTTGTGCAGTCTGTAATTTCGTGTGTTTCTGTGTTGATAGGCACGTTAAGGTCCAACCTCAAAAGCACCTTCTTTCCTTCAAGTTCCAAATCTTTAATTGTCTTTTTCATTTAAAATTCCTCTTTTTATTTTTTTCAAATATTTACCGAAAATTTACGAAAATCATCATTTTATTGCTTAAAAAACACTTTTTCCCGCCTAAAAAGCATACTTTCTTGCAAATAAACCTCAGAAATTCATTAAAATCACTTTATTTTAGCAATTTTTGAAGCATTTGTGAACAAAATTAAGCATAAAACTGGAAAAATAACAAAATTTCCTATCAAATTTTAGATATTTGTCCCATTTATTCCTCAAACAGAATTTTCTCGAGTTCTTCTGCGGTTTTCGAAAGAGCAATTTTCTTTCGTTTTTCCACCGCCCCCACACCGTCAACATAAGAAAAAGCATGTCGTTTGAAGTTCTTAACAATATAGTTGTCATCAAAATATTTTCTGATAATTTCAATATGTTCCCTAGCTGAGTCCAGTCCAACAAATGGTGGCTCAATTCCACAACACCTGGAAAAGAGTTCTGGATGTCCAACTGCCCCACGCCCAATCATCACAGCGTCACAGCCCGTTTGCTTCATTTTTAAATAGTCGTCATAATTCCGGACATCGCCATTCCCAATAACGGGAATTTTGACCGCTCTTTTGACCTTTGCGATATCCTCAATATCAATTCTTCCACTGTAACCTTGATAAGTTGTTCTTGGGTGGACAGTTATTGCACTTGCACCCGCCTCTTCACACATTTTGGCAAATGGTACCAATATGTCATCATGTTCGCCAAAGCCCTTCCGAAATTTCACCATAACAGGCTTGCCCGAAAATTTGACACAAGTCTCAACAATTTCTCTTGCCAGATCAATATTTTTTAGCAACGCACTTCCGTCCCCGTTTTTCCAAATTTTTGGTGCGGGACAGCCCATGTTTAAGTCAATGATGTCAAACTTGTCCAAAATCCCCATTTTAAAAACTTCTTCAAAAACTTTAGGTTCATGCCCAAAAAGTTGCACCACACTAGGCTTTTCAAGTGGAGAAATTTCAAGCATTTTCTGTGAATTTTTACTGTTGTAGTATAAGCCCTTAACACTTATCATCTCCGTAGGTGTCAACCCCGCTCCAAACTTGCGACAGAGTTCTCTAAACGCCACATCACTCACTCCCGCCATTGGCGCCAAAAATACATCACTTTTTGTTTCAAATTTTCCTATTTTCATATTGATATTTTATCACATATAACAAAAATCTTAAAACATTTCACAACACAATTTTAGACTTTTTAAACACATTTTTTTATAAAAAACAACTAACCTTCAGTGTAATTTTCCATACTGTCCTTTCGCACTATTCTTATTACATCCTTCAATCAAATTTCTGTTAGTAGTTTAAAATTATTTATAGTTCAAGGAACACTAAAGCAAACAATATCCCATACTTTTCGCTTATAATGCGACAGTTAGCAAATATAGTAATTTTATTTTATTTTACAAATATTCTCTATTTTTCGCTTATAATGCGTGTTATAGCAATTATGCCATTTCAATTTCTACTGTGTAAATTTTAACAATTAAATTGTTTTCGTAGTCAAATTGATTTCTTTTTCAATCTAAAAAGTGTAAAAGCACGCCTTTCATCTTTGGAAAAAGTTTTAAACAACATAATGCAAACAAAATAGATTATTGCTCCAATTATGAATGCAATGAGTGAACTTAATCTGTATGACAAAATATGTGTAATTATGAGCAAACTTGCATATATTCCCCCAATCATAACAACACTTGAAATTGTAGGAGAAATGAACGTCTGCCACAAACTTGGGCTGAGTGGAGCGAGTTTTTTAATATGAATAACATTTAACATGCATGGGACAAAATAGCATACGACATTTGAAACAATGGCACCCGAAATATTAAGATAAGGGATATTGATTAAAATCAACTCAAAAATCACTTTAAATAGCAATCCGATACTCAAATTTACAACTGGAATATATGTTTTGCCAAACGCTTGCAGTATGGCTATAGTCAGTTGTAAAATTGAAAGATATAAAACATTTATACTTGAAATCATAAGCAGTGAACTTGCAACATTAAACTCATAAACACTTTCAAAAGAATATAAAATTCTTATAATATTTGGCGAAAAGAACACAAAAACAAAGAAGCAAGGAAGCGAAACAATAAAAGTTAACTTGAGCGCCATGCAAATTTTTTGTGAAACGGACGCCATATCTCCACTTGCAATGGAGTAAGTTATGTATGGCACAATGGTGGTGCAAAGTGATGATGAAACAGTTGCTGGAAGCCCAACAAGAGTGCTTACAACCCCAGAATTCAACCCCAAAAGTGCGGTCGCAAAAAACTTGTCAAACCCCATTGATTTTAGTATATTTACAATCAAAAAACTGTCAACAACAAGCGAAAGTGGAATAATGAGCGAACTTAACATAAAAGGAACTGCATTTAAAAACACTTCTCTCATAAGTTTTCCTTGCGACTCAGTTTTGGCTTTAATATCGTTTTTAACCCGTTTTTTACCCTCTTTTTGCTTGTTTTTTGTGTATAAATCCTTGTTTTTTATCTTAAAAGCGAAATATGACACAGCAAAATATGCACATGTGCCAATTTCTGAAACTAATATGCCAACTAATGCCCCGCATGCACCCCAAAGAACACTTTTTCCCACAAGCAAACTTGCAAGCGAAAACCCAACAGTTAATTTTACAATTTGTTCCACCACTTGCGACACTGCAGACGGTGTCATATTTTGCAGCCCTTGAAAAAAACCTTTAAACGCACTTTGCACAGCGACAGCAATTATTGAAGGTGCAATAATAAAATAACAAACATAAATGTTTGAAAGTCCTTGAAGGTGAGAAATGAGTTTTGCGAGGACAATCATCACAAGACTCAGCCCAAGACCCAATATAAAAAGTAACAAAAGTGACGCTTTGAAATATTTATGTGCAGCAGAAAAGTCGTCATCTGCCATAGCGGAAGAGACTTTTTTAGATATTGAAATAGTAAAACAAGAAGAAACAAAAGTTAGCAAAAAGGCGTAAACTGGGAAAATTATGTAATAAATTCCCATTCCTTGCGAGCCTAAGATATTTGTAAGTGGAATTTTATACAAAGCACCTAAAATTTTGCAAACAATGCCACTTATTGTGAGAATGATTGCTCCCGTTATGAAAGATTGTTTTTTCATTTACGCCTCACGAACAGATTGATTTCGCAAATATTTTTGACGCTACTTCACACATTTTTTTAATTTCTTTACTCAGTTCTTCATTTGAAAGCATAAATATGTATCCGCAAACATTCCCGTCACTTTTTATATCTGTGGGAAACACCTTTGAATAGCCTGCAAAATTCATTTCATTTATCAATTTTTGCTCAAGAATTTCTTTCAAAACAGCATTATCAATCGTTTTTTTAGATATTCCCTTTGAAACAACAACCTTTTCGTCATCACAAACAAGAACGGGATTATTTGTCATTTCAAACAGTGTATCGGCAATAATTTGTGCAAAAAATTCCAAGTTCTCAATTTCAGAAAACTTTTTTAAAACAACATTATTGTCCTTGTCTATCGACATTTCAATCGAACTTCCCGGCTTAATTCCAAGCACACGCCTCATTTCCTTTGGAACAACAACACGTCCAAGTTCATCAACTTTTCTAACCATTCCGCAACTCATAACAAAAACCCCTTTTAAATCTTGTAAGTAGTTTTTGTCTTTGCAAAAAAACTATGCAAACATTTTGTCTATTTTGTAAAAAAATGTTATATAAATAAAAAATAACGATTTTTCTATCATTTTTATGCAAAATTTGGGTATAATTTCCTATCTCTCCCTATTGAAAAAAGTTTGAAAATATGCTAAAATATAGCGTAAATAAAAGGGGCTATTATGAAAAACTACAGACAACTTCACAAACTTATTTTTAATTTTCCAGCGGCACGCAGCAAACCTCAAGATTTACAAGTTCTCTATTCTGGGGCGTATTTGCTTGAATCATATTGTCGTCAAAATCAAGATTTAAGCCACAATTATTCACTTTCAGACACGGGCATAATTTTTGGCGGCTCGGCAACAGAACTTGAAGAAAGACTGAATGATACAGTTGGGGTTGAACAAATTTCAAACTTACTTTCCAACATATATCTCGACCACACTGGTGAATATTCTTTTGAAGATGTTGTTGTTTCATCAGCAATTTTGCACTTTATGAACAAGTTTGAATTCCCTGCATTTCTTGACAAAAAGGAAAAGAAAAATATGTTTTTTATGGAATTTCCAACGCTAGATTTTGACACAGCATCAGATGTTTTGCGAGCGATAAATTCAAAAACTTATGAACTTGGGCAAAATTCATACTCAAATGAAGACAGTAAAGAACAATCAAGATAACAAAACAATATAACATAAAAGGCAACAAAAAAAACGATAGTGGAATAACCCATTATCGTTTTTTGTATGAAAATTTGGCTAAATATCGTCAATATTTATGCTTTCAAAGTCCATTTCGTCTTTCTTTCTGCCATTTTCGTCACGCAAAAGTTCTTCGCCAAAACCTTCTTCTTCCACTTCTGGCATGTCCTCTGGCAGTTGTTTTACAAGATTTTCTATAGCCCCCTCAACGCTTCTGTCCCTAAATCTGTCAAAGAAAATTCGTATTTTTCTTTCATTTGTGTCTTCTTCAATGAGTTCTTTTTTGGACATTTCAACTGGGTCAAGACTTAGGTCAGCATACAATATCTCACAGACATATTGGCTCAAAAACCAAAAATAATTTGACAAGTTTAGGTCATTGTAGCGAATGATTTGCCCCCAACGTGGACTCATCATTATCATATCAATGGCTGGACTCATGAATGCTTTCATTTTCTGTGGAGCAAGTTTGCTGCCGTTTTTTGCGGCGATAATGTTCCATTCAAGCGACCTTTTGTAGTTGATTGGAAAAAAATCTGCAAAACCACGTTTATAAATATACCCCATGTAATCTTGCGATGGAATATGCCCCGAACAAGCATAGGCACAAATTTGTTCAATTCTGTTTAAGATAACTCGTTTATATTTGTCCTTATTGTATCTGACGTCCTCGCTAACTTGAGGCACCCACGCTCTGATTCTCAAAAATAATTCTTTTTGGTCATCAAAACTCAGTTTGTCAAAAGACTCCTTATTATAATAATTTTGATTTTCAAACAAATTCATTTTCTATCTCCTTTGTTTTGCAGTTTTTTCAAATTTTTCCTAATTTTCAGTTAAATTTCTTTTGTATTTCAGCTATAATTTTCTTCCTAAATTCAAATTTAAGCCATAAAAATCTATATTTTTATGCCAATATGGTTTTTAAAGGTAAGATTCTACAGCGAAAGCAAACCTATTTCAAACTCAAATTTTATATCTTGCGAATACTCAAGTCCGTCATTGTTATATTCATAAACCAAGGTAAACGATGCTGAAACAATGTCCTCGGTGTCCTCTTCTGTCTTAAATCTTGCAACCAGCACAAGTTCACCAGTCGTGCCGAGGGTTAAATTTTCTAGGTCTTTTATATGTGGGTGGCTGTCTTTTGTATCGCTGTCGGCGTAGTCCGTGAGGTCGAGGGTGGTTATCACCGAACCATTTTCCGTGTAGTTATATGTGCTAGATTTAAAAATGTTAATTACTTCACCGGATTTATAGTCAAACCCGTCGTTTCCGTCTGGATTTTCTTCTGATTTTTTGTTTGTTATGAGTGACAATGAGATGTTTTTGCGAACGCTGATTTGCTTTGAAATTGTAAACTCACCTGCCCCGTCAGCGAAAGTGAATGTAAATTTAATTGTAACACTTTGGTCAGTTGCTAGGTCGCCGCTATAAAAGCCAAATGCAAGGTCTGATGAACTGTTTGTTGTTTTTACAAAGTTCTTTATGCCGTCTTCCGCATAGACTGTTTCAAGTGTCACTGAAGTGATTTTTGAATTTTCTGCAAGGGTTGCGAGTTGACTATTTTCAAGGAATGAAATTCCGTTATTATAAATAATTCCATTATTTTTACCAGCGGTTATTTCATTTTGATTTGCGTCTTCCCCAGCGTATTTTACAACCAAGTCGTCATTTGAAATGCTTGATTTTGCATAGATATTTACTTCAAAATCGTGATAAACTGAACTATCCGACTTTAATGCAATTCGCACGACAAACGAAGTTTGAACAACGTCAAGTGAATTTATTGCTTTGAGAGTTATTGTGCCGTCATTGTTCAAAACAAGCCATTCCGCCGTTTCATCTGACTTCCTTATAAATGATAATGTGTAGCTGCCAGCAGCGAATGGGTCGTTTTCGGTTGAAATTGCTTTGCCACCATAGGTTATTTCAAGATAACTATCTTTTGTGAGTCCTACAAACATTGGAGCAAGAAGAGCGTTTTCTGCAGCTTCGCCAAGGGTTATTTCCGTTGTGCTCTCCTTTTGCGAAACGTCAAATGCTCCAAGAATTTCCCTTGAAATTGAGGATAATTCTTCGCCATTGCTTGAAATTTTGATTGTTGAATTTTGGCAAGAGAATGAGAACATAACTTGACTGCTTGCTATGAAATCTACATTAACTGCAAAGTTGTTGTCTGCCAAAGAGAAGGTCACTTTGTCGTTATTTTCTTTGCTACCCATAACTGCTTCGAGGGTCAAAAATTGTCTAAAATTGTCAGACAAGACGTCAATTTGCGAATTTCCTTCAATTCTTTTGAGCGTAAATAGATAATTTGTATCAGTGTTTGTTTCTTTAAAAATGCGAATGTTTGAGCCGTTTATTCCAGAAATTTTGGTGGAATTTGCTTCAACAATAAGGTTAAGTCCGGTCAATTTGAAATATAAAACTTTTGCCTCAAGACTTGGATTGACAACTTGTTCAAAGCGTCCCAAACTTTCATTCCATTGCATGATTAAGTTATCGCTATTTGCATTTTGGCACAAAAATGTGAATTTTCCTAGGTAACCTTCCGCCTTATATGGCAATGTTGTGAAATTTATTCCGCCTTTAAAACCTTCAAGAGCAGTAAATGAGCATATGCTGTTTGGCAAATTTCCTTCTTCAAAGGCAAACTTGTAACTGTAGCCAGAGATGCTTGCTGGGGTGTTCCCCTCGTAAGCAAAGCCGTAGGTTAAGTTGGAAAGATTTGCTCCTGTCCATGTCAGTTGCCCAGCGTCATTCACTGTTGCTGTAAGTGAAATTGGGTTATCTTGTGAAGTCCCCATTGAGTCAAGTGACAAGATTGTGTTTTGTAAGATTTTGTCCTTGATTTCATATTGAAGTGATTTTGAGTCGCCACTTGCTACTTTGTAATTTGTTTTGACTTCAACTGGCGAGATATCAAGGTAAACGCTGATTTCAAATATACTTTGAATTGGGTTGCCGTTAATTTGAATTGTCACAACCTCGCCTATTGTGTAGGAAATTTTATAACCGACAACAACTCCACCTTCCCTAACTTCTTCCCAGTTGCCAAATGAAATTGTGTTTTTATTTTGGTCTTTAAGCCCGCCGCCGAGGGTGGAACTGTTATATTTTGTTTCATCAGCAAGTCCAGAAATCTGCTTGAAATTGATTTTCAATCTGTTATTGTTTACAAAAGTTGTGAGTTTTGGAAGTTGCTCGCTGGAAGTTGTAACATACAAGTAACGAGTAACGCTGTTGCCGCTGTCTTTTTCATTTTCGTCAAATTGAAATTTTGTAAAGTTGACTGGCTGGTCATTTTCGTAAGAGTAGCAATCAATATACTCGATTGCTTCCACGACCTCAATATCTGTATTGCAATTTTCGCCCAAGAAATAGATATTTTGCCCGTCTTTGTAGCATGCTTGTGAGTAAATTTTGAATATTCCCGAGCCAGTGACTACTGCGTTTGGCGTTTTGAGAATGAGGATATTTTCGCCGTTTAGCGTTGTTTGAGTGTATTCAGAAGAAATTGTTACACCGTTTAGCACGATTGTGCCGTCTGCTGGAGCGTTGCATTTTACATAGTGGACTATTTCAAAATTTTTTGCGATGCCCACTGGAGTTTCGTTGTTTTCAAACTTAATTGAGTATTTGTCTTTGTTAAAACTAAGTTCTGCGCCACTTTTGGCTGTGAGGCTATATTGGGTTGACTCGACTTTATCTACTTCGGTGATTTTTGGCACAAGATAGAAATCTTTTTGGATTATTGTCTGCGTTTCGCCGAGTGAGCCGTCTTTGTCGTAGAATGTTACGGTCAGTTTGATTTTGTTACCATTTGAAGCATAATCGAGGTATTTTTGATAGTTATTTACGACCAAATTAAAATACCATTCATTCATTTCAGTGGAGCCAGACATGCAGTTTAAGCCATAATTTACATCCATGTCGTCTTGTGTTCCGCTTGAACGTGATACAATTCCGCCAACAGAACTGTCGTCAAATTTTACAAAGACATTTTTGTTTAAGAATGATTGAAGTTGGTTAGTTGTTTTGCCGTCACTTGAAACAAGGTCAATTCCAAGGTTTAAACTTCCCGCTTCAGCATTTGTGTTGTTAAGATACAATTTTGTTGTTTCGCCCAAGAATATGCTCTCTGTGTCGGTCGCAAGTGTCATTTGGTCAACTGTGTAATTGATAATTGTAATGTCATGTGTTGCCTTGACTGCAGGGGTTGACAAATTATCCAAGTCAGTTATCACTTCTGCATTGCTTTCGTAAGACGAACAGACATAGGCTTCAATGGTCACATTGCCCACGTTTTCACCGTTTGTAACGATTGAAATGGAGTTTGTAGCGACAAGTTGTCCGTTGACATAAGCATAAGTAAGTTCAGTTTGTGTTGATGTTATGGCAGCCGCACCTTCCCCTATTTTGAAAGTAACAAGTGGATTGTCGTCATTTGAGGCAATTTTCAAGAAAATCTTTTTGTTAACAACATTTTGTCCTGCAAAAAGTGAGCCATTCGTGATTGATGTTAAAGCGCTTGACGAGTTTGCATAAGGCATAAGAGCGTTTGCAGGTGAAATTGCTATAATATCTGCAAGTTTTGTTTCGTTTGCTTTTGAAATTGATATTGAATGTCCTAGTTTTAGGATTGATTGGTCAAGTTTAAGTTCTGCAGTTTTAACTGGCACATCAATTAAAATTCTGCAAGTTGCAACTGCACTTTGATTTGAGCCTTCCCCTTCGTATCTGGCGTAAAGTTCCAAATATCCACCAACTGGAATTCCATTTGTCAAAATTGGAGCAATGTGGAAAGGTTCGCCGATTGTTATGTATTTTGGGTAATTTATAATTGCGTCACCATTTGGACTTTTTGACGTTTCAAGCACAAGTGTTCGCTTGTTCACATTTTCAGTTGATGTGTTGACGGTTAAAGAAAAAGGCCCAGATTTGACCACTTCCGCCTCGCTGAATGAAATAGATTCAGCATAAACAGGCTTCTCGTTGAAGCCCCCGAAAAGATACATTCCGCCAAGCACCAACCCCATGGCTGCTGCCGTGCATAAAAATGTTAACAAAATAACTTTTAACAATCTTCGCATATTTTTTCTCCAAAGACATGTGTGCATATGTGCATTTGTATATATTTTGTGGTTAATAACTGATTATATTCGTTTGCACAAATATACAGTATAATTATATCCTTTATTAGGGTTTAAAGTCAAACAATTCACCCTATTTAAAACAGCAAAAAACCACTCGATTGAGTGGTTTTTAGATTAGATAAGTTCAACTATGCACATTTGAGCAGCATCGCCACGTCTAACATTGGTTTTAAGAACTCTGGTATAGCCGCCAGCTTGTCCCTTTTCTGCGTTGCGTGCAGCATATTTTGGAGCATAAACGTTGAAGATTTTTTCAATCAATGGGTGATTGACATCTTTTGTTCTTGCAACAAAATTTTCTTTTGATTCTTTTGGTTGGCGTTGTTCTTGCCTATCAAAAAGTTTTGCCATGATTGCACGTCTTGCTTGAAGTTTCTTTGGTCCGTCATTAAGAACTTCTTTTTTGACCTTAACTCCCTTTGAATCAACTTCTGTTTTAACAGCTTTAACTGTGTCTTGATAGGAATTGATTGCCAAAGTTAAAATCTTTTCTGCATAACTCTGCAATGCTTTTGCACGAGCAGAAGTTGTTTCAACTTTTCCGTCCCACAAAAGAGAACTTGCTTGATTTCTGAGCAAACTGATTCTTTCCTTGGTAGGTCTATTTAGTTTTGCAATAGTAGCCATTGTATTTCTCCTTTAAATTATCCGTTGTTTTTATTCTTCGTCATTTCTAAGTGACAATCCCATACTTTCAAGTTTGCTGATAACTTCTTCCAAACTCTTTAGTCCAAGATTTCTAACTTTGAGCATATCGTCCTTTGATTTGCGAGTAAGGTCTTCAATAGTGTTGATATTTGCACGTTTCAAGCAGTTGTAACTTCTAACGGACAAATCCATATCTTCTATTGTCATTTCCATAACCTTAACAGGCTTTGCATCATCATGAGAAACAAGAATGTCCATATCTCCCATGTATTCGACCATGTCAACGAACAAATGAACGTGGTCTTCCATAATCTTTCCTGCCAAAGAAACAACCTCTTTTGCACTCATTGTGCCATTTGTTTGCACTTCAAGGGTCAATTTGTCAAAGTCAATTGATTGACCAACACGAGTGCTTTCAACTTTGTAGTTGACTGCTTTGACTGGTGTGAAGATTGAGTCAACGGCTATTGTGCCGATTGGGCTGTCTTCTTTTTTGTTCTTTTGAGCAGGGACATATCCTCTGCCACGACCAATAGTAACTTCCATATTGATTTCTGCATCGTCATCAAGTGTGCAGATTTTTAGGTCTGGAGTTAAAATTTCAACTTGGTCATTTGGTTCAAAGTCGCTTGCAAAAACTTCGCAAGGGCCAACTTTGTTAAGTCTGATAACTGTTGTAAAGTCTTCGTCAAGAACACTTGTTTTAACAGCCATTTCTTTGATGTTAAGCACAATGTCTGTTACATCTTCTGTAACTCCAGGCATGCTGGAAAATTCATGTTGAACACCATCAATTTTGATTGCAACAGGAGCTGCACCTGGCATTGCACCAAGCAAAGTTCTTCTCATGCAGTTGCCAAGGGTTATGCCGTAGCCACATTCAAGTGGTTCAACAACAAATTTTGCAAAACTGCCGTCATTTTTTTCTTCAATCGAAACCTTTGGTTTTTCAATTTGCATCATGTGAATATCCCTCCTTACCTTGAATACAACTCAATTATCATATGTTCTTGGATGTTCAAGTCGATGTCATCTCTCTTTGGAAGAGCAACAATTTTGCCGACCATTGTATCTGTGTTAAATTCCAACCATTTTGGCATAACAATTTTGATGCCTTTGAGTTGTTGGAATTTTTGCAAATCTTTTTTGCTTTCTTTCACTGAAATTTCATCGCCTTCCTTAACACAATAAGAAGGAATGTTAACCACTTTTCCATTAACACAAATGTGTCCGTGGCTTACGATTTGGCGGCTTTCGCTTCTGCTGTCGCCGATACCCATTCTGTAAATAACATTGTCAAGACGTCTTTCAAGCAAACTGAGCATATTTTCACCAACAACACCTTTCATTCTGGTTGCTTGTTCATAATATTCTCTGAATTGTTTTTCAAGAAGTCCATAGGCTCTCTTAACTTTTTGTTTTTCTCTAAGTTGCATGCCATAGTCTGTAACTTTCTTTCTTCCCATGCCATGTTGTCCAGGAACAACTGGTCTTTTTTCCATTGCGCACTTTGGAGAGATACATCTATCACCCTTCAAAAAGAGTTTGCAACCTTCTCGTCTGCAAAGTCTGCAATCTGCGTCTGTATATTTTGCCATTTCTCTATCTCCTCTTAAATCCTTCTCTTTTTAGGAGGACGGCAACCATTGTGTGGAATTGGAGAAACGTCACTAATTTTTGTAACGTTCAATTCCGCAGCACCAAGAGCCCTAATTGCAGCCTCTCTGCCATTGCCAGGTCCTTTAACATAAACTTCAACTGATTTCAAGCCTTGCTCTTTTGCAAGTTTTGCTGCAGTTTCAACTGCTTGTTGAGCAGCAAATGGAGTGCTTTTTCTTGCACCTTTGAAGCCAAGTGAACCAGCACTTGACCAAGCCAAGGTGTTGCCAGCAAGGTCTGTAAATGTTACAAGTGTATTGTTGAATGATGCTTGAATGTGAACTGCACCTTTGTCAATGTTCTTTGTCTGTTTTTTCTTTCTAACGACTTTCTTTTTCTCTGCCATTATCCATTACCTCCTTGCTTATTTAGCACCTTTTTTCTTTGCAACGGTCTTCTTTGGACCTTTTCTTGTTCTTGCATTTTGTTTTGTGCTTTGTCCCCTAACTGGAAGACCTTTACGGTGTCTGATGCCTCTGTAGCAACCAATTTCGGAAAGAGCCTTAATGTTAAGTGACACTTCTCTTGTGAGGTCGCCTTCAACAGTGAGGTGCTTTTCGATGTAGTTTCTAAGTTGAGCAACTTGTTCTTCGCTAAGATCTTTTACACGAATGTCAGGGCTTATTTTTGTTTCATTCAAAATTTTTTGACTTGTTTTGAGTCCAATGCCTTTGATGTAGGTAAGACCGATTTCAAGTCTTTTCTCGTTTGGTAAATCAACACCAGCAATACGAGCCATTTTTATTCCTCCATAAAATTAAATTAAATCCGATTATTTATTTTCACAAGTCACAGATTTGGTGCAAAAAAGCAACCAAACAGCCGCCTGTGACCATGTTGTTTGCTTAACCTTGAGTTTGTTTGTGCTTTTTATTTGGGCAAATAACCATAACTTTCCCTTCTCTTTTGATAACCTTGCATTTGTCGCAAATTGGTTTTACTGATGGTCTAACTTTCATTTTTTTCTCCTTATTAGATGTATTAGTTTGACTTGCTTCTCCAAGTGATTCTGCCCTTTGTCAAGTCGTAAGGGCTCATTTCCACCTTAACGGAATCTCCTTCAAGGATTTTAATAAAATTCATCCTAAGTTTTCCGGAAATGTAGCAAGTGATGACATGCCCGTTTTGAAGTTTCACCTTAAAAGTTGCATTTGGCAACACTTCGGTGACAATTCCTTCCGTTTCCAAACAATCTGATTTTGGCATAATTTCTCCTTTTTTGCAATAGAAAAGTTAAATTTTTGTGCATTTTGACATGTTTTTTAAGAAAGTTGTTATTTCAAAATCCTGAAACTTATCTTTTTGCCCTTCGTAACACACGAATGTATCTTTAAGATGTTTAAGTCGTTTTTTCTTAGGGTTTGAGATTTTTCTTGTTCTGCCATCTGCAACAAGGGCAAAGTCGCCGCAGAGGTCAATTACAACATACACTTTTCCCACGTCATGCCCCATTTTGGACACAACAACACTGCCAATCTTCAACACAATACTCTCCTTCTCAAGTCAAAATTTCAACTCCAGTGTCTGTTATAAGGACGGTGTTTTCGTAGTGAGCGGAAGGCAACCCATCGCTTGTTTTGCACGACCAGCCATGGATATCAACCTCATATGTTCCCATATTGACCATAGGTTCAATGGCAATGACCATATTCTTTTTGAGTTTTGGCCCCAGTCCTGCGTAACCATAGTTTGGAACACTTGGGTCTTCGTGAAGATTTCTTCCCACGCCATGACCAACCATCTCTCTCACAACTCCAAATCCATATTTTTCAACATAATTTTGGACTTGTGACGAAATGTCGCCCACTGTATTTCCTGCCTTTATCCCTTTGATGCCCTCAAAGAAACTTTGCTTTGTAACATCAATGAGTTTTTGTTTTTCAGCACTAATCTTCCCCACTGGGAAAGTTCTTGCACTGTCCCCATGATAACCCTTGTAGCAAGCGCCAACATCTATTGATATTATGTCGCCTTCTTCAAGCGGAACATCATCTGGGAACCCATGCACAACCACCTCATTTTTGGACGCACAAATGGTTGCAGGAAACCCGCCATAGTGCAAAAACGAAGGAGTTGCATTGTTTTTTTTGATAAAATCATGAGCGATTTTGTCAAGGAACTTTGTTGTAACGCCGGGTTTTACATACTTTTCCACTTCAAGAAGAGTATTTCTTGTAATTTCACCCGCTTTACGCATAAGTTCAATTTCTTTGTCCGTTTTAATTTTTATCATTTTTCGCCTGTCTTTTCAAACTAGCAAGAATTTTATCCACATGTTCAAAAGTTTCTTCCTTTCCACCAAGTGAACTTACTTTTTCAAAAACATTCTTGCTTTGATAGAAATCTACAACATTTTGTGGAAGTTTTTGTTTTTCAAGTCGGTTTTTAATTGTTTCTGGCATATCGTCTTGTCTTATAAAAACTTCGCCACCGCATTTTTCGCATTTGCCGTCAACAAGCCAACCAACATTTGTAGGATTTCCACATTTCCTACACATTCTTCTTGTGGAAAGTCGTTTTATAATTTCTTCATCATCAAGGTCAATCATAATTGCTTTGTCAATGTTTGTCACGTCGTCTAGGAATTTTGATTGGTCAAGATTTCTTGGAAATCCGTCTAACACAAACCCATTTTTGCAATCGGGTTTTGAAAGTCTATCTTTCACAACAAGATTTGTAATTTTGTCTGGCACGAGCTCACCTTTTGCAATACATTCCTCAATGCTCACGCCCAGTGGAGTTTTTTCCCTAATATTCTGTCTGAAAATGTCACCAGTGGAGATATGAGGAATGTTATATTTGTTGCAAATAAGTTCTGCTTGTGTTCCCTTCCCGCTTCCGGGAGGTCCTAAAAGCACAATTTTCATTTTCACCCCTTTTCAAAATTGAAACTTTATCTTACTTCAAAAAGCCTTTGTAATTTCTCATAAGCAGTTGCGCTTCGAGTTGTTTGTCAAGTTCAAGAGCAACTGAAACGACAATCAAAAGTCCTGTTGCACTGAATGCGTTTACAAGTGAGCCTGATGAGCCGATAAATGTGAAGATGAAACTTGGCACAAGGGCGATAAGCCCCAAGAATATTGCACCCCAAAGAGTAAGTCTGTTTGAAACCTTTTTGAGGTAGTCAGCGGTTGTTTTGCCTGGTCTATAACCTGGGATAAAGCCGCCGTTTTGTTGAATTTGTCTTGAAACGTCCTCTGGATTAAAGCTGATTTGTGAATAGAAATATGAGAACAACAAGATAAGAATTGCGACCAAAATTGTATATGGCCATGTGCCAGCACCCATATTCTTTGCATACCACATATATGCACTGCCCTCTTCTGTGCTATACCAGAAGATGCTCATGACAAGTTGTGGAAAGCTTATAAGCGCTGTTGCAAAGATGATTGGCATAACGCCTGAAGCGTTGATTTTGATAGGAATGTTGGTGTTTTGTCCACCATACATTTTTCTGCCTTTCATTTGCTTTGCATATTGAACTGGAATTCTTCTTTCTGCACTGTCAATCCAGACAATGAAGCCAAAGATAAGAACGAGCAAAGCGAAGAATATAAGCAATGTCCAAATGTTTTCGAGATTGGAACTTGAAATACCAGCGATGTTGTTGAAGATTGCTTGTCCAGCAGAGGAAAGCAAGCCAACAAAAATCAAGAGTGACAATCCGTTTCCAATTCCAAGTGCGGTGATTTTTTCGCCAAGCCAAACAGTGAACATAGAGCCAGCGGTCAAAATGCACACAACAAGAGCACCTGTTGCCCAAGTTGAGCCGAAGAACACTGCACTGTCCAAACTGCTTGCCCCGAAACTAACAACTATGCCAACGCTTTGGATAATTGCCAAAATCAAAGCACAAATTCTGGTGTATGCTGAAATCTTCTTTCTTCCGTCTTCACCTTGTTTTGAAAGTCTTTCAAGTGATGGAATAGCAACTGTCAAAAGTTGGATAATAATGGAAGCGTTGATATAAGGCACAACACCCAATGCTAGCACTGCCCCACTGGCAAGTGCGCCACCACTTACGGCACTTATGATATTCAAAAAGTCGCCGCCTGAAGTGATTGCTGATTTAAATGTGTCAAGCTTAATGCCAGGGGTTGGCAACCAGCAGCCAATCCTATAAACAAGCAACAAAAGTAAAGTAAATATGATTTTTCTTCTCACATCTTTAATTTTAAATGCTTCTTTAAGGTTCTTAAACATTAGACCTCCTCAAATTTGCCTTGTGCGTCCTGAATTTTCTTCTTTGCGGTTTCTGAAAATTTGTTTGCTTTAACTGTCAAAGCTTTTTCAAGTTTGCCATTTCCAAGAACTTTAACGCCATATTTTTCGATTTTGGAAACAATTCCTTTTTCAACAATAGCGTTAGCGTCAACAACAGAGTTTTCGTCAAATCTGTTAAGGTCGGAAACATTCACAACTGTGTAAACTTTTTTGAAGTCTGCATTTGTAAAGCCACGTCTTGGCAATTTTCTGATAAGAGGCATTTGACCGCCTTCAAATCCAACACGAACACCGCCCCCGCTTCTGGCATTTTGTCCTTTGTGACCTTTGCCGCTTGTTTTGCCAACACCACTTCCAATGCCACGTCCAAGTCTTTTCTTTGAAAATCTTGAATTTTCAGCAGGTTTCAATGATTGAATGTTCATTTAACTTTCTCCTTTCACGAAATTTTTTGAAATTTAGTCGATTTCTTCAACCTTAACCAAGTGTTTGACTTTGAAAAGGCTTCCCTTAATGCAATCGTTGTTAGGGAAAATTTTTGTTGTGCCGAGTTTTGTAAGTCCCAATGCTTCCAAGATTTTGGCTTGGCGTTTGTCAAACCCAATGACACTTCTAACATAAGTAACTTTAAGTTGTCCCATGTTTTTTGCTTTCTTTGTGGTTTTCTTTTCCATTTTCTCTTCTCCCTAGCATTAAATTTCTTCTGGTGATTTGCCACGAAGTGCGGCAATTTCTTCACGTGTTCTAAGAAGTTTCAAGCCTTCAAGAGTGGCTTTAACTCCGTTAATTTTGTTGTTTGAGCCATGAGCCTTTGTAACGATATCTTTAATTCCAGCAAGTTCAACCACTGCTCTTGCACTTCCGCCAGCGATAACACCAGTTCCTTGAGGTGCTGGGAACATGTGGACATTTGATGAACCGAATTTTCCGATAACATTGTGTGGAATTGTTGTTCCAACGATAGACACAGAAATCAAATTCTTTTTTGCAGCGGCAGTAGCTTTTTCAACTGCTTCTGGAACTTCATTTGCCTTGCCAATGCCAACACCAACAAGACCATTTTTATTTCCAACAACTACAAGCGCACTAAATCTAAGTGTTCTTCCGCCTTTAACAACTTTAGCAACACGTCTAACTTCAACAAGTTTCTTATCGAATTCGCTGTCTTCCTTCTTTGGAGCAACTTTTTCTTGTTTTCTCTTGTCGAATTTCTTGTTACCTTGTTTGCGGTCTTGAGGATTGTCAACTTTAACAGTTGATTTCTCAACTTTTGCAGTTTTTTTTGCAACAACTTCTTCTTGTGCTGTTTGTTCAACTTTCTCTTCAACAGCATTTTCTTGTAGAACTTCGTTTTCCATATTTTCCTCCATTAGAATTCCAAACCTGCCTTTCTTGCACCTTCAGCCAGTTGCAACACTCTGCCTGTATAGAGGTATCCACCTCTGTCAAACACCACAGTTTTGATTTTCTTTTTAAGTGCCAATTTTCCGATAAGTTCGCCAACAGCATATGCTTGTTCACTTTTTGACTTACCCTTAATGTCGTTTGCAATTTCCTTAGACAAAGTTGAAGCACTGCAAAGAGTTTTGCCATTTTCGTCATCTATAATCTGAGCATAGATGTTTGTTGTGCTTCTGTAAACATTAAGCCTTGGAGCAGCCTTTGTGCCAAAAATGTTTTTTCTTACTCTAAGATGTCTTTTAACTCTCTTAGCGTTTTTGTTTTCTTTATTGATCATTTTTTCTCTCCACTATGCTTATTTCTTACCTGAAACTTTTCCGACTTTTTTGATAACGACTTCGTCGCTGTATCTGATGCCATATGCGTGATATGGTTCAACAGGTCTAATTCCTCTTACCATAGCTGCAAATTGTCCTACAGCTTCGTTTGAAATGCCTTTTACAACGATTGTTGTTGCATCTGGACATTCAAGGGTTATCCCTGCAATTTCTTGAACTTCCACAGGGTGTGAAAATCCAACGTTCAAAACAACTTTGTTGCCTTGTTTTTGGGCTTTGTAACCAACACCGTTAATAACAAGTGATTTAGAAAATCCTTCTGAAACACCTTTAACCATGTTAGCAATCAACATTCTGTAAAGCCCGTGTTTTGCTTTGCAATCATTGGAATCATTTGGACGAGTAACAATAACTTCATTGTCCTTAACTTCCACTTTGATAAGTTTGTCAACTTCACGTGAAAGTGTTCCAAGTTTTCCTGTAACAGTTACCAAATTGTTTGAGTCGACTTTAACCTCAACCCCGCTTGGTATGGCAACTGGCATTCTTCCTATTCTAGACATTTCCCTTTCCTCCTTACCAAACGAAAGCCAAGACTTCGCCGCCAACATTTTGGCTTCTAGCCTCTTTATCCGTCATAATTCCTTTGTTTGTTGAAACGATTGCAATTCCCAAACCATTAAGAACTCTTGGAATGTCATTACATTCTGCATAAACTCTGAGTCCTGGTTTTGAAATTCTCTTAAGTCCTTGAATAACTTTTTCGCCATTTGGACCATATTTCAAAACGATTTTGATTGATTTGTAGTTGCCATCATCAACAAGTTCATATTTTTCAATGTAACCTTCGTTAAAAAGGATTTCAGCAATAGCCTTTTTTGTCTTTGAAGCAGGAACTGTAACTTCAGTTCTTTTAATAGTCAACGCATTTCTTATGCGAGTGAGCATATCTGCGATTGGATCTGTAACTATCATTTTTCTCTTTCTCCTTTACCAACTAGCCTTTTTAACACCAGGTATTTCGCCTTTGTAAGCCAAATTTCTAAAGCAAATTCTGCAAATTCCATACTTTTTTAGAACAGCATGTGGACGTCCACAAATGGAACATCTTGTATACTCTCTAGTTTTGTATTTTTGCTCTCTTTGCTGTTTGTTTATCATTGCTTTTCTTGCCATAATTTTTTGCTTCCTTTTCCTCTAAAAATTATCTCTTTGCAAAAGGCATTCCGAATCCTTGAAGGAGAGCATATGCCTCTTTGTCAGTTTTGGCAGTGGTAACAATGATAACATCCATACCTCTGACTTTGTCGACTTTTTCATATGAAATTTCTGGGAATATAAGTTGTTCCTTAATGCCCAATGCGTAATTTCCTCTGCCGTCAAAAGCCTTTGGATTTACGCCCTTAAAGTCCCTAACTCTTGGAAGTGCGATAGAGATAAGTCTGTCCAAAAATTCATACATTGTGTTGCCACGAAGTGTAACTTTTGCACCGATTTTTTGTCCTTCTCTCACTTTAAAGTTGGAAACTGATTTTCTTGCCAAGGTTGCTATTGCTTTTTGTCCAGTGATTTGAGTAAGTTCATCAAGTGCTAGATTAAAGCTTTTTGAGTTGTCCTTAACTTCGCCAAGTCCCATGCAAACAACGATTTTCTCAAGTTTTGGGATTTCCATAACGTTTTTATATGCAAACTCTTTTTGCAATGCAGGAGCAATGGTTGATTTGTAATAATCACGAAGTCTTGCATTATTTGTTGATTTCTTTTCTGCCATTTTTTCCTCCTACTTCCCTGTCTTTTCAGAAGCTGGTTGCTTCTTAGTTTCTTTCTTTACAGCTGTTTTTGCTGCTGTTTTCTTTTCTGCGGTTTTAGTTGCAGTTTTTGCAGCGGTTTTCTTTGCTGCTGGCTTTTTTGCTTCTGCTTTCACAGCATCATCTGCCTTAACTTCTGCAGTTTTAGCTTTCTTTGCTGAAGCGTCAGCTTTTTCTGCCTTCTTTGGAGCAGCTTTCTTTGTGTCAAGTGATGCTCCACATTTTTTGCAAACTCTAACCTTGTCGCCTTTAGCGTTCACGTCCATTTTGACACGAGTTGCTTTGTCGCAGTTTGGGCAAACAATCATAACATTGCTGCTGTCGATTTTGCCTTCTTTCTTAACAATGCCGCCCTTGTCTTGAGCAGACCTTGGTTTGTTGTGTTTAACAATCATGTTAAGACCTTTAACAGTCACTTTCCCTTCAGTTGGGAAACATTCAAGCACAGTGCCTTTTTTACCATTTTCTTTTCCAGTGAGAACAACAACATTGTCGCCTCTTTTAACATTCAACTTTGCCATCTATTGTTTCCTCCTTAAAGAACCTCAGGAGCAAGAGAAACGATTTTCATATAACCATTTTCTCTAAGTTCCCTAGCAACTGGCCCAAAAATACGTGTGCCACGTGGTTGTTTTTGGTTGTCGATAATGACTGCTGCATTGTCGTCAAATCTGATTGAAGAACCATCATTTCTGAGGACTCCCTTGCTTGTTCTGACGATAACTGCTTTAACAACGTCACCTTTTTTAACAACGCCGCCTGGTGTTGCTTTTTTGACAGAGGCAATAATCACATCTCCAATATTGCCACTTCTTCTGAAAGACCCGCCAAGAACTCTTATGCACATAATAACTTTTGCACCAGTGTTGTCAGCGACTTTAAGTCTTGTTTGTGGTTGAATCATGTTTTATTTCCTCCTGTATTACTTAGCTTTTTCGATTATTCTAAGAAGTCTGAAGTGGGTTGTTTTGCTGATTGGTCTTGTTTCCATAATTTCAACAGTGTCACCAATTTTGCATTCATTATTTTCATCGTGTGCTTTAAATTTCTTAGTTATCTTAACGACTTTTTTGTAAAGTGGGTGTTTTACGTTTGAAACGACGGAAACAACAATTGTCTTATCCATCTTGTCACTAACGACAACACCTATTTTTGTTTTTCTGTTATTTCTTTTTTCTTCCATCTCGTTCACTCCTATGCCTTAACCTTTTTATCGACCTCAGCAGTCTTGCCAAGTTCTCTTTCGGTAAGAACAGTTTTGATTTTTGCAATGTCTTTTTTCAAAGAGTTCAAAAGCATTGGATTTGCAAGGTTTCCTGTTGCATGTTGAAATCTAAGATTGAAGAGTTCAGTTTTTGTAGCGACCAATTTTGCATTAAGTTCATCGTTGGTCATGCTTCTAATATCTTTTATTTTCATTAAACTGCACCACCTTCCACAATGTTTTCTTCAGTTTTAGCAGTGGATTGTTCTCTGGAGATAATCTTGGTTACGCAAGGAAGTTTGTGAGAAGCAAGTCTTAACGCTTCTTTTGCAACAGCCTCGTCAACGCCCTTAATTTCAAAGAGCACTCTGCCAGGTTTTACAACTGCAACCCAATATTCAGGGTTTCCCTTTCCGCTACCCATACGAGTTTCGGCAGGTTTTTTAGTGATTGGCTTGTCTGGGAAAATATCAATCCACACTTTGCCACCACGTTTTGTGTATCTTGTCATAGCGATACGAGCGGCCTCAATTTGGTTGGAAGTAATCCAGCATGGTTCAGTTGATTGCAAGCCATAATCGCCATAAGCGAGTTTGTTTCCACGGGTTGCAACACCTCTCATTCTGCCACGTTGAACTTTTCTTCTTTTCACTCTTTTTGGCATTAACATTAGACGTTACCTCCTTTTTCAGTAGGAACTTTCTTTGAGAAAATCTCACCGTTATACACCCAAACTTTAATTCCCAAAATTCCGAATGTTGTTTTTGCTTGTGCAAAACCATAGTCGATGTCTGCTCTCAAAGTTTGAAGAGGAAGGCTTCCTTGGTGATATTGTTCTGTTCTAGCAATGTCTGCCCCGTCAAGACGGCCAGCAACCATAGTTTTGATACCTTTAACGCCAGCTTTTGTTGCTTTTTGCATAGCCATTTTCATAGCACGTCTGAAGTGAACACGCTTTTCAAGTTGGCTTGCAATGCTTTCTGCAATCAAAGTTGCGTCAGCGTCTGGATTTTTAACTTCTTTGATGTTGATTGAAATTGAATCAGCAGAAGTCAATTTCATAATTTCTTTTTTGAGGGCTTCAACGCCAGCACCTTTTTGTCCGATAAGAACACCTGGGCGAGCGGTGTAGATAGAAACGATAACTCTTTTTGCAGTTCTTTCAATAACAATTTTTGAAATAGCGCAAGCAAAGTATTTCTTCTTGATAAAAGTTCTTATGGTGTTATCTTCTTTAAGATACTTAGCAAAATCAGCTTTGCCAACATACCACAAGGAACTCCAGCCCTTATTGATACCTATTCTAAGTCCGTTTGGACTAACTTTTTGTCCCATATCTATGCTCTCCCTTACTTAACTGTGTCCAATATAACAGTTATATTGCTTGTTCTTTTTAAGATTTGGTCAACTCTGCCTCTGCCACGAATGTTTTGTCTTTTATAAGTTGGGCCTTGACCAGAGTAAATTTCTGCAACATAAAGGTCTTGTTTGTTAAGTCCTTTGTTGTTTTCAGCGTTTGCACCAGCAGATTCAACCACTTTGCAAATGAGATCAGCAGCCTTGTTTGGAGTATTTTTCAAAATAGCAACTGCTTCATTGTAGCCCTTTCCTCTTACAAGGTCCATAACAATGTCAAGTTTTGAAGAACTAAGTCTTAAAAACTTTGTTTTTGCATATGGTCTTGTGTCACGAGTTTGGTTTATTTTTTCTGTTTTTTCTTTAATTCTCTTTGCCATTTCCCTTCTCCTTATTTGCCCTTAGCCTTGTCTGCGCCGTGGCCTCTAAAAGTTCTGGTTGGAGCAAATTCGCCAAGTTTATGTCCAACCATTTCGGCTGTGCAGTAAACTGGAATGTGCTTCTTTCCATTGTGAACAGCGATTGTGTGTCCAACGAAGTCTGGATAAATGACAGATGCTCTTGACCAAGTTTTCACAGGTTTCTTTGTGTTAGACTCGTTCATTTCTTTGATGCGATTGAACAATCTTTGTTCAACGTATGGTTTTTTCTTTAATGATCTACTCATCTTTCATAACTCCTCGTAGTTTACGACCTACTTATAATAAATTTGTTCGTGCTTTTTTTCTTGTTTCTTGTCTTATATCCAAGAGCAGGTTTGCCCCATGGTGTAACTGGGCTTGGTCTTCCGATTGGGGACTTACCTTCACCACCACCGTGTGGGTGATCGCATGGGTTCATAACAACACCACGAACAGTTGGTCTAACACCCATATGTCTTTTTCTTCCAGCCTTGCCGATAGAGATGATTTCGTGGTCAACATTTCCCACTTGTCCAAGAGTAGCTCTGCACTCTGCTGGAACCATTCTCATTTCGCCACTTGGCATTTTAAGAGTTGCATACTTGCCTTCTTTTGCCATAAGTCTTGCAGAAATTCCTGCACTTCTAGCAATAACCGCACCTTGGTTTGGTCTAAGTTCAACGTTATGCACAACGCTACCAACTGGAATGTTTTTAAGAGGCATACAGTTTCCGACTTTTACTTCAACTTCAACACCACTCATAACCTTGTCGCCCACATTGAGTCCAACAGGAGCCAAGATGTATGATTTTGCACCATCTGCATAGTGCAAAAGTGCAATGTTTGCAGTTCTATTTGGATCGTATTCAAGTGCTTCAACTTTTGCTGGAACATTGTCGTGATTACGTCTAAATTCAATAATTCTATATTTTTGTCTGTTTCCACCACCATGATGTCTAACGGTGATTTTGCCTTGCGCGTTTCTTCCAGCGTGTTTATTTTTAACAGCGAGAAGAGATTTTTCAGGTTTCTTTTTTGTAAGGTCTGAAAAATCGGCAGTGGTCATAAATCTTTGTGATGGTGTGGTTGGATTGTGTCTTTTAATTGCCATTTTATCTTTCTCCTACCCTTAATTTAAACTCTCAAAGAACTCAATAGGTTTGCTTTCTTTGGTGAGCCAAACAATCGCCTTTTTGTAATCACTTGTTTTGCCAACACTTCTGCCTTGTTTGGTGTTTTGAGTTTTAACTTTTCCCTTGACAATAAGGGTGTTCACTTGTTTAACCTTAACTTTGAAGATTTCTTCAACTGCTTGTCTAATTTGAACTTTATTTGCGTTTAGGTCAACAATAAATGTGTATTTCTTGTCGGAAATTGTTGCATAACTCTTTTCCGAAAGAAGTGGCTTTTTGATAATGTCATATGCGTTCATTGTTTATAAGCCTCCTCTATTTTTTTGATTGCATCTTTGGTGATGTAAAGTCTTGAATTTGCAACAACATCATAAGTTCCAAGCACGTCAGCATATGTGACATGAGCGTTTGGAATGTTGTTTGAAGCACGAAGAATATCGTCATTCTTTTGGTCAAGAACAAACATAACATTTTTCTTGCCAACTTCAAAATTGTTTATAATTTCTTGGAAGAACTTTGTCTTTGGAGCTTCCAAAGAAACTTTGTCAAGCACAACAACTTCATTATCTGCAAGTTTTGCACTGATTGCGCTCTTAAATGCAGCAACTCTCATTGTTTTGTTGATTTTTTGAGAGAAATCTCTTGGCTTTGGTGCAAAAATGATACCGCCGCCTTTCCATTGAGCACTCTTTGTGGAGCCTTGTCTTGCTCTACCTGTGCCTTTTTGTCTCCAAGGCTTCTTTGCATGTCCTCTTACTTCACTGCGAAGCAAAGCAGATTTTGTGCCTTGTCTTTGATTATTGTTGTAAGCAACCACAACTTGGTGAATAAGAGGTTCGTTGTATTCACAGCCAAACACTTCTTCTGAAAGAGTAGCTTGTCCTACAACTTCTGCTTTTGTGTTATAAACTTTAACTTTAGGCATTTTTAACTACTCCTTATCTTTTGATCTTTTTTGCATTGCAGATGAACACAAGTCCGTCCTTGCTGCCAGGCACGCTGCCTTTAACAAGCATAAGGTTTCTTTCTTCATCAATTTTTACGACTTTTAGATTTTGTTTTGTAACTCTATCGTTACCAAATTGTCCAGGCATCTTACGATTTTTGAACACTCTTGCTGGGGTTGAACTTCCGCTCAAGCCACCAACTTCTCTGTGCACAGGTCCTGTGCCGTGACTCATTCTAAGCCTTCTTGCGTTCCATCTTTTGATAACGCCACTGAACCCATGTCCTTTTGAAGTCCCAGTCACGTCAACCAAATCTCCTTCAGCAAACACTGAACATTTGATTTCGTTTCCAACTTCAAGGTTTGATGTGTCAGAAAGTCTAAATTCTCTAAGATATTTCTTTGCTTCGACATTAGCTTTCTTAAACAATCCCATTTCTGGTTTATTTTTGGATTTTTCTTTAGCTTCGCCAAATCCAACAACCACTGCATCGTATCCATCTTTATCCACGGTCTTCTTTTGGACAACGGTGCAAGGTCCTGCAAGGATAACAGTTACTGGAGTAACTTTTCCATCAAGGTCGAATACTTGAGTCATCCCCAATTTTTTTCCTAAAATAGCTTTTTCCATTTTTCACCTCTCGACCTTTATAGTTTGATATTGATATCAACGCCAGCAGGAAGATCAAGTTTCATAAGTGAATCGACAGCCTTGCTTGATGGTGTGTAAATATCAATTATCCTTTTGTGTGTGCGCATCTCAAATTGTTCACGACTATCCTTATATTTATGAGGCGCCCTGATGATTGTCACCACTTCTTTTTCAGTTGGAAGTGGGATTGGACCTGCAACTTGGGAACCGGATTTTGACGCTGCTTCCATAATTCTAGAAGTAGCAAGGTCAATCAAGTTGTGGTCATAACTTTTTAATTTGATTCTGATTTTTTGTGTTGCCATATACTCTCCTTCTACCATGCTGGGACATTCAATACACTTCCCCGTGTGTTTCGTATTGAAGGTCTTTAAAAAAAATCTTAGAAAGATTTTTAACCAGCCCGCTTGAATTTTAATTCAAACTTGTCCACGCAAATTCTCCAGTTTTGTTGCTAAAAGTGGTAACTTTGCGCTTCATCCCAATTTTCACGGTGACACCATTTTACAACAACTTATTCAATTCGTCAACCCTTTTTTTCAATAAATTATACCCTTTTTTCAAAAAAAAATAAATTTGTGCAAATTGCACAAAAATATTTTCCAAAACGTCCCATTTTTCTTGTCAAAAACATCCCTTTCACCAGAATTTTAACCTTCCACCCACGTCCAAAAACCCTTATATATATAATAGGTTGCATTTTCGCCAAATTTTAACAAAAAAGGTCACCCGTAGGCGACCAAAATTGTCTTTAAGAAAATTTATAAATTTTTCCTTATAAAATTACTTTTTTGAACTTTTCTTCGCTGGAATTAAGTCCTCGTTAAGTTTTTTGACCATAAAATCTGCGTCAAGTCCATGAACCGCACCCGCTTCGTCCACAGTTTCCATTTGGCTCATTGGGCAAGAAAAGCAGTGCATGCCAAATCCACGCAAAATATCCTCCGCATTGGAGTAATTTCTCAAAATTTCACCCAAAGTGGTGTCTTTTTTAACTTCCATTTTTTCTCCTTTATTTTGTTAAGCACTTTTCCCTTATTTTTATCACTTTCCAAAATTTTAACTCATAAAAAGCAAATTTTATTTGAAAAATATAACAGCCGCAAGAGTTTTTACTTAACACACAAAAATTTTACACCCAAAATCTCTTTTCGTCAATTATTTTATTTGTCCAACGGATAAAATCTACAATTTACTCTTGCAAACCATGCAAATTCCACTCTCAGCAGTGTTTTTTGCTCCGCAACATGGGCAAACAACAAACCCACCCACTTGAGAACCACATTTTTTGCAGAAATTTGAATTTTGGTCAATATTTTCTCCACATCGTGGGCATTTCTTTGTTAAAATCTCGGTTTTCACGTCAGAATTGTCGTTTTTAGAATTATTTATCTCAGAACTTTCACCCTTTCCGTCAATTTCCGCTTTTTCTTTATCTATTTTGCGGGTTTCCATGTAATTTTCAAGTGCTTGCACACTCTCATCTTCTTTTTCAAACAAATTAGGTTCTTTCTGCACGGACACTGGTTCAAAATTATTCCAACTAGCATTTTCTAGTGCATTTCCAACATTATTTGATTTAAAGTTGTTAAAACTCGAATAATTTTCATTCCCAAAGGAATTTTTATCACTATTTCCGCTTGAGAATGATTTTTCCCCGCTTTGTGCGTTGAAGTTTGAATAATTGTTAACTTTTTCTACATTCGCAGAAGAATTTGTCGAAGAATTGTTACTAAAAGTATCATTGCCTTGCAAAGAGTTTTCTTGTTCCAATATAATCTCGCTATTTGAAGCGGTTACAAAGACCTTTTCTTGGGGTTTTTGTGCCGAGTTGAGTTCTTGTTCGACATGAGTCAAAAACTCGTCTTCTTGCCCTCTTTTAAGAGCCAAATCGTGCAATATCTTTTCCTTTTTTGGAATGATTAAGTCATCTATTCTAATTGCCGTAATGTCAATGCCAAGACTTACACAAAGTTTGCTTAGTTTGGATAAAATTAAATCTTGCACTTTTTCTTTGCAAGTGGTATAAATATCAAAACTAAGTTCCGCCTTGTCCAAAATTGTTGACACTTCGTCCGCAATAAGAATGGAAATCTCTCGCCCAAGTGTCTTATTTCTCAAAACGGCAAACTCCGAGCAAAAAAATCCCATAAATTTTCGCATATCTTTTATGCAAAAGTCAAAATTACCTAGAAGCCTAATTTTCATTTTGCCATTTGGAGTTTTGCAAAGAAATTTCTCGTGAGTTTTAAAACTTAAGTTATGTCCATCAATCTTCACAAAGTAAATATCTGCTGGCAATGTTTTTGGCGTAACAATTCCTTTTTTGGCAAGCATATGGTGATGTTCCCTAAAAAGTCTTGGCACAGTCACATCTTCAAGTTTAACTTCACCCTCATCATCTCGCAAAATATCAAGAACTTTGTTATGATAGCACACAACAAGGTTATATCCATGCTCAATTTGAACATTTGTCCCCAGTTCTATCGAGTTATTTTTCAAAGGAACAAAATAAACAATATCGCCCTTATATTTTTCTGGCAGCGAAATTGCTTTCTTTTTTATTAAGTTAGAAAAAAAACTAAAAATACCCATACTTTCGTCATAATTTTATCACACCCAACAAAAAAATGCTAGCAAATGAAATAATAAATGGCAAAAAGTTTACATATATTTAAGTATTGACTTACACAAAAAGGGAGAAAAAATGAAACTTTTAAGCGATTTTATTGCAAAAAGAGTGTTGAACCTTAGTTCTGGACAAGTTGAAGGGACTATAAAAAATGCTTGTTTTGATGCAAATTTTAAAAAAGTTGAAAACTTTAAAATATTTGATGACGAAGACGAGGAATATTTGTTAAATGTTAGGAAAATATGCGCAGTGGGACAAGATGCAGTGGTTATAAAAAACAGAGAAGCCATGGTTCTTGCCATAAATGAAGCAGAATGTCGAGATTTTTCCACCATGAATATGCAAGTTTATTCAGCAGACGGCGAAAACATAGGACGAGTTAGCGACCTTGAACTGACGGATAATTATAAACTAAATTCCCTTGTCATAGGCGACAAAAAAATATCCCCCGACAGCATAATAAGCCTTGGAAAAGTTATTGTAACAAAAGGCGAAAACACGACAAAAGCACTTTCAAAATCTAGGACAAACCCTTTCAAAAATTCCGTTGACCCCGCCCACAAAGTTACAATTCTAGCCCCTCAAATTGAAGTCGAGGCAAAAACTCCTTCAACACCCGCCCGTGCAGTGGCGTCCCCAAACTTTTTGCTTGGAAGGCGAGCCGTCAAAACAATTTATGGCGTAAACAATGAGATAATTATCAAAAAAGAAAGCCCAATAACTGCCCTAACCCTTGAAGCCGCCCGTAGGCATGGCAAACTTGTAGAACTCACGGTTTTTTCTCGCTCAAACTAATTTTCATACAAATAAAAAAACACCCAAAGGACTTAAAATCTTTTGGGCGTTTTCATAACTATTTGTTTGAGTTGAGAAGTTTTTGCATTTCGGCATTAAGTTCATCTATTTCAGAATTTTGTTTTCTCGAAACAGTCTTTTTGCCTCTTGCACTTGTTCCTCTTTTTCTCACCGATTGTTTACGTTCTTTTCTTGCTGGACGAAGTTGAATTTCGTCTTCTTCGTTTTCTTCTTCCTCCACCGGTTCTTGTGGCACAACTTTTGGTTCTTCCACTTGAGGAGCAGGTTGTGGTGCTGGTTGAGCAGCAGGTTGCGTCATTTGGATAACAATAGGTTGAGGTTGTGGCACTGGTTGTGGTGCGACATATGGTTGAGCGTATCCTTGTGGGTAGCCTTGTGGATATTGGTTATAGTTATATC
Source organism: Clostridia bacterium (assembly GCA_050872785.1). Classification (GTDB taxonomy): domain Bacteria; phylum Bacillota; class Clostridia; order Christensenellales; family UBA1242; genus UBA7862. Next base: position 37,760 of record JBNMHO010000006.1, read on the forward strand.
CGTTGTAGCCATATTGCCCCGCTGGAGTTTGTGCGTCCATTTTGGAGATTGTGTTGTTGAGTTCTTGCTCAAGTTGTTCACGCTCTCTCTTTAGCCTATTGTTTTCTTCTTCAATTTGCTTTTGAATTTGTTGCAAATCGTCTGCAGTTGCTTCTGTTGAAATACTTCCGTCATCATCGCTGTCATTGTCGTCTTCTTTTTTGAAGAAGTCCTCACCATTCACACTTTCTTCAGAAGAGTTGTTTTCAACTGGAGCGGCGGTTTCATTTGAAATATCTTGAGCTGGAGTTTCTTCTTGTGGTTCAGAAACTTCTTGTTGCACTGGTTGCTCAACATTTTGTTCATATTCTTGTTGTGCTGGAGCGTATTCTTCATATTGAACTGGCTCTTGAGGGACTTGTTGCTCCGCTGGTTCTGCATTTACATATTCTTGTGGTTGTTCAATTTGTTGTTCTGCTTGAGGTGCAACTTCTTGTGGAGTTTCAACATATTGCATATTTTGTGGTTCAACATACTGTTCAGACACATTTGAACCCGTATCAATAGAATTTTCCTCAGTTGAAGTTATTTCTTCTGGGTTTTGTTGTTTCATGGAATACAACTCATCTGTTGTAATTTCATTTCCTTTAATTAGGTTGGCATTTGGGTCAAGTTGTTCGTTTGTCATGCCACCCACGCCTTGAAGGTCTGTAAGAAGTGCCTTTAAGTCGCTATTTTCTTGAGCAAGAGCAAGCAGTTTTTCATTCCCAACTTCTGCAGCCTTTTCGGTCAAAGCCTTATAAAGTGTGTTTGCATAATGTTTGAATTCAAGAAGCATTGCTTGTTGCACAAAGTTTTTCTTTTCTTCAATTTCCGCTTCACGTTTTTTAATTTCACCGTCAAGGGCTTCTTGTTCGTTATTAAATTTGGTTGTCGCTTCTTCAAGGTCTTTTTCAAGTTGTTGTTGCTTTTTAATTTCGTCACCTTGTTGCTTTCTTATATAATTGCTTTCGATACGGTTTGTAGAAGCTTCTTGTTGCGCACGCAAACTATCCAAGTTTTCTCTTGATGCTTGCAATTTTCTTTGCATGTCTTTGCTTGTTGTTTCAAAGTTCTTTTTGTAGTTTTCCTTTTCCGCTTCAATGGCGTCACTTTCGTCTTGCAAACGTTTTCTCACTTTAATAAAGGTTTCACTTTCCTTCATCGCTCGCTCCAAAACAAGTGACCCGTCAATGCCAAGGTCGCCAAAGTCATATTCTTCGCAAGCAACAGAACTTTCTCTTGCTTTTTCAAGTTGTTCTTGTTCAACCAAAGCACGTTTTTCAAGATATTGTTGAAGGATAGGAATTCCCTCTTTAATTTCTTGTTTTGTGAACAGAATTTCATAATCGACATATGCTGGAAGAGTTGTAACTGCTTTTTCAAGGTTGCGTTCAAACACTGGGAAGTTTTCAAAAAGAAGCGAATAAATTTCATTCTTTCTAAGTCTTGCAAAAAGCACATATATTGAATAGATAACAACAACCGCAAGTGGGCATAAAACTGCAACCAAAAGCCTCATGTTTTCTTCAACGACATCAATGCCCGCTTTGTAAGAATAAGCAAGCCCAACAGAAAGAGCAAGCACTGCAATAAGTGTTGTGAAAATTGAATAGTTGCCGAGGTGCTTTTCAATGGAAGAAGACCTAAGTGGCTTGTCCACGCAAGTGTTTGTATTTATATATTTGGTTGGCCCGTCTTCCCTATTTAGCATATAAATTTGCCAAGAGTTTCTAAGCGTTTTTGGCACCCTTTTCATTTTAAGGTTAAACTCCACCAAGTTCTCCTCGGTTATAAAAGGTTTTGCCAAAAAGTATTTATTAAGTTTGTTAATGCTTTTTAAAAGTTTGTTTTCGTAAGAACCTCTGATAAGTGCCACCATAACAACAACAGCAAGCAACATAAGACCAACAAAAATTATTGGCCAAAACCATTGCTGTGCAAGGGTGACAAAAAGGTTAACGACAAAGTTTCTAACTGAGTCAACAATTTCCGAACCACTGAGTCCAAGCAAATTCATATTTCCACCTTCCTCAAAAATTTATTGTAGTATATCACATCAAAGCAACAAATAAAAATGTTTTGCGACAATTTTTTTATTTTTTTGCAAATTTGTTGACCAGACGGTCTGTGTTACAAAACTTTAATAAGTCTGTCGAGCGAGAAAGAATAGATATATGCCCCGTCAATCACTTGATTTAATGCGTGTTCTAGGCAGGTCTTATAAAGCATAAGTTGAACTTTATATTTTTCGACCAGTTGTTCGGGGCGAGAAGCCTTAGTTGTCTTATAATCCACCAAAAAAGTCCTATTTCCGTCACTTAAAAGCATATCGGCGACCCCTTGGACCAAAATCTTTTTGTCTGTCCCCTCACCAAACAACTGGTTGTAAGGCAAGAAACTTATAAATGGCAACTCCCTCGCTACAATTAGTTTGCCCAGTTTTTTAAGATTATTTTCACATAAAGAAATTTTTTCAAAATTGACCAATTTTTTGTATTCATCGGACAAGTTAATGTCACTCAAAATCTTGTCAAAGTCTTCTCTTTCAAGTGGACTATCAAAGTCAATTTTTTCCATAATTTTGTGATACAAAGTGCCAAGTTTTCCCATATCAATTTTGCTATTTTTAGATTCAAAAACACTTAATTTTTTTGGAGTTAAATTCAGACTTTCTTCGTCACTGCTATGCTCAGCAAGCAAACTCGAAACGGAATTTTTAAGAGCAATGTTACATGGCTTTGGCATTTTAAGAAGCATATTTTTTCTTATTGTTTCTGTCAAACTTTTGTCGTCTTTTGGAAATATAATTTGTCTTGATTTTGTGTCGTCAAAGCGAAAATCATCGAGTTCATAAACTTGAAGTTTCACTTCTCCGCCCGACAAGGTTTTGATTATTTCTTTTTTCCCAATCATAAGACTTGCTCTCTCGGCGGGTTTTAAGTAAGATAAAATCCAATTTAAATAATTGCCCGCCCCCTCTGCGTCATCGTTCTCTGCAACAAACAAATCTTTATTTTCACCTATCACAATAAGGTGATTTTTTGCCCTTGTTAGTGCCACATACAAAAGCCTCAACTCTTCACATCTTTCACTTCTTCGCTTGCTTAGGAGTATGCAATTTCGGGCAAGATTAGTAGATTTTGAAAAGGAAATTTCATCAAAAGTTTGCATGCCAAGTCCAAAAGTTTTATCTTTTAAAATTGCTTCCCTAAATGTCTTTGTTGGGAAGTTATTTCCACACCCCGCCACAAAAACAATGGGATATTCAAGTCCCTTGCTTGCGTGAATTGTGCTTAATGTAACGCCGTTGTCGCTGGTTGCAAGCATGGACGCAAAGCGACCTTCAAATGCATAATTTTTGACAAAATCAAGAAAACTGACTAAGTCGTAATTATAGTCCGAGCCTTCAAAACTTTCCACAAAATCTCGCACAATTTTTTCCCTTGCAAAGCCGTCTGGAAGGCTTGTGAGATAGTCAAAATATCCCACGCTATCGCAAGCAAAATTTAATATTTCATGCAACGAATTATATATAAGTTTTTCTCGAATAATGTTTAAAAAATCACAAAATTTTCGTATTTTTTCTGCTATTTTTTGCCCATTTTTTATATCTTTTTCGTTAATTTTTTTGCATTTTTTGCTTATGTTATTATCATTTCCATTCGCATTTTGGGTCAAAACATCATTCGCATTTTTGTCAAAATCGTCTTTTTTTATATTTGAATTTTCATCAAAAATCAATAGGAAATTTTTGACCGCCTGATAGAAGTATTTTTCATCGGGGCAAGTGGTTCTGATGGTTGCAAGTTCCGTTTCAGTCAAGTTTGCAAATGGACTTAAAAGCACAGTCGCAAGCGACAAATCATCATGAAAATTGCCCGCTAGTTTTAGAATTGACAACAGCGGTGCTACGTCTTTATTTTGATAGACATTATCTTTTGTGTTTATTTTTGTTGGCACTTTTAAGTCTGTTAGAACCTTTGAAATTTGCTTTAAAGTTTCATTATTTCTGCACAAAACTGCAATGTCTCCAAAGGTTATTTTCTTGGCTTTTTGTTCTTTTGCGTCATAAGTTTGATAATCATTTTTTAGCATATCAAGAATTTTTTGAGCAATCAAAAGCCCCTCACATTTTGTTTCAGAAATTTCTTGCTCATAGAGCATTTTGTCTTTTGAAATAGAGTAAACTTCTGGGAGTTCAACTGGGGCTTCCTCGTCATCTTTTTCTTTGTTTGTGTTTATCAAATTCACTTCAACAACGGACATTGGCGACACATGTTCATATTTTGCAAGGCCTCTGAACATGCCACATTCTTTGTAGTCAATTCCGCCAAAATCGAGTGTCATACACTTTGAAAAAATTTCGTTTGAAAACTGCAAAATAGTGCTATCGCTGCGGAAGTTGTCGTTCAAAAGTTTAAGTGAGCCATGAGTTTCGTTTGTCTTATAGTCAGCACTTTTGTAAGAGAAAATTTCGGGCGTGCTATTTCTGAAGGCATAAATGCTTTGCTTCACGTCACCCACCATAACAAGTTTTGCGTGCTTAATAAGCCTAGATATAATCTCCTCTTGCACGTAGTTTATGTCTTGATATTCGTCAACAAAAACATGAGAAAATGTAAGTGTATTTTGCACTTCATCAAGTTTGCAAATTTCAAGAAATTTTCGTTCAAGGTCGGCAAAGTCAAGTCCATTTCGTTTGTTCTTTTGGGCTTCATAATGCTTTTCAAAAACTTGTTCCACTTCAATAAGTTTGCCAACAAGTTGTGATGTTTTTTCAAACTCAATGAGTGCTTCTTCTTGCGTTCTTAGTGGCACATATTGTTTTATAGATTTCAATCTATCTTGCACATCTGTCCAAAACGGCTTGAAGTCATCTTTAAACGAGTTTTCTTCGTCAGAAAGTTTTTTGTTTGTAAGTCTTGGAAGTGACATTTTATGCAGTGAGGCAATCATTGTCCAAAAATCTTTTGCAGAAGAAACAGTCGCAAGTTGTGCTTGTGCCGCTTGCAAAAATTCCACAAAATATGGGGCATTTTCTTTTTGGGCTGCAGTCTGCTTTTCCTTAATTCTTCGCTCCAAAAATTTCACATTTCTTAACACATAATCGTTTAAAAATGCAATCGCTTTATTGTCTTCCTTTTTGTAGCAAGAAAGGGCTATGCTTGAAAGATATTTTTCCCTATCCACTATTCCAGTCAAGAAATCTTGCAGTGAAAGCACACTTGATTTCAGTCCTTCAAACTTTCTTCCGCCACCAAAACTTGAGGACAAAAGAACAAACTCCTTGTCCCCACTTTCGGCATATTGTTTTATTGTTTTGTCAAGGGCCTTTGATTTAAGAAAGTTTGACGAATTGTCGTCAAGCACTGCAAAATTTGGCTTAATATTCGCCAAAAAGAAGAATTTTCGCAGCATTTTTGCACAAAAAGCGTGAATTGTGCTTATATCCCCCAGCGGAAGTTTGGCTAGTTGCTTCGCCACAAACTTATTGTCTTTTGCAGATTTTGACAAGGTGTCTTTCAGCCTTATTTTCATTTCCGCACTGGCACTTTCGGTGAAAGTTATAACAAGAAGATTTGTAATATCCACGTGTTCGTCTTCAATAAGTCGTGCAATTTTTTCAATGACAGTCATTGTTTTGCCGCTGCCCGCAGATGCCGAAACAAGCAAATTATCACTATCGCACGCAAGCACTTGTTCTTGGTCGTCAGTCCACTTCATCTTTCACCTCCCACAAAATTTTCTATTGTTATATCCACTTTTGGCGAGCGTTTTTCGTTTCCAAAAAGTTTGTCAAATCGGCAGAGTGCAGAGTATTCGCACCTTGCACATGGGTCGTCTGGCAAGCATAGTGGGCTTGGCTCAATTATGCAATTTGAAATATCGCTACACGCAGATGAAATTATGTCAAAAGCATATTGCGAAAGTTTGTCCATTTGAAAACTATCCACAACTTTTGAATATCTTGTATGAAGCATATCTCCAGTCTCTTTTGCGAGTTTAACTTCCACAACATCACTTGTCTTTTCACCATGCCCTAATCTATTGTCACTTGCAGAAATAACCTCAATATCATCAAGCGTTCTACCTTTTAGTGAATATCTAGATTGAAGCGTTGTCTTTTCGTCTGCAAAGCCCGCTTTAATTGGCAAATAATATGCACCCGCTGGTTTTAGTTTAAGAGAATTTTGAACAGTCTTTATGTAGGCTTCAAGTTGCACTTTTTTGCCAAAAAATAGTTCCTTGAGTGATGTGTCGCACACACCCGTTTTGTAATCAATCACTCGGAAGAAATCTTTGAAAATGTCAATTCTGTCCACTTGTCCCACAAGAGAGATTATTTTCCCTTTTGCCCTGATTTTAAGTGCTTTTATCTTACTTTTATCGTCAAATCGCATTTCAAAATATTTTGGGCTGAAACTTGACACCTTGGCTTGTTCGTTAAGAGCCAAAGCAAATCTTTTTGCCTCATTTTGAAGATTTTTTATAAGCACAGCATTTTTGCCATTTGCTTGCAGTGACAGATATTTATCCTTTGAAATTATGTAATCAAAAATTTCGTCCGTTTTTTTCAAAACAATGTCATTTCCTTGTGGAAGTGTAATGTTTTTAAGCAATAAACACGCCACCTCGTGCAAAATATTTCCCACATTCAATGCGTCAAAAACACCTTCTTCTTTTTGCCCCAGTCGCAAGCCATATCGCACAAAATGTAGATATGGGCAAAGCATAAAACACTCAATTTGCGACACGCTTGTTTTGTTCTGCAAAAAGAATGGGGACGTGTTTAGTTTTGGGTGGTTTTCAAAATTAAATCTTTCAAGATAGTCGCTGTCTAAGTCATCTTTTAATGCATTATACAGCGAACTGTCAAGTGAATTTAAGTCGCATGAGCCGTCTGAAAATGTCCTTAATTCTCGTGTCAAAATTTGCTTGCAAAGAGGCTTTGAAGACATAGCCACACTTCTTGGCAATGTGTTAAATTCATATTGTGGAATAGGCGAGAATTTGCCGTCATTTTCCACAACAAACATTTTTCTTATTTCAGCCAAAAGTCGAGATTGAGTGCCTATTATGTTGCTTGACAAAAACAGTCCCTTCTGTGGTCTAAGCAACAGTTCATAAGACTTAAATCTTTCCTTTTGATTGAGTTCAAAAATTGTTGGCTCAAGTTTGAAACTTGCTTCAAGTTTGGATATTTCTTGGTCGCTGACAAGTCCGCAGTCGGTGATATTCTTTGGAAAAGAGCCTTCACTCATATTGAGAATAAAGCCATAATCTCGCCCTTCAAAAAAGCTTGCACTCGTATCCCCCACAAAAACTGCATCGCATGACAATGGAGTGGTGGAAATTTTGACGCTAGAAAGTCCGACTTTAAGTGTGGAATAAAACATTTTATGGTCACATTCCTCGTCACCCAAAAGACTGTTTATTTGCTCCAAAATATCCTCAAACGCATCATAATATTGCTCAAAAAGTTTTGATTGTTTTATATTCCCTTTTTGGAAAAAGTCCAGTGACATGTTTTCCAACTTTTCTTTTAAGTTAAGGGTGCTTGCTAGTGACTTATATGCTGCAACAAAATTTCCAAAAGTTTCGCTTTGAGAAATTTCATCTACAAAGATTGCCATGCAAGTTTTAAGTTGTTCTCGAACTTTTGAAAACCCTTCAAAATATTCGCTTGTTTCATAGTTTTTGTCCAGCGACCAAAAGTCGTCAATGGAATAGCAAAGAGTGTAGTCTTCGTAATCTTCTACGTCTTCAAAGTTTGCTCCAAAAAGTGAATTTTTAAGAACTCTTAAAGTTGTTTTTTGAGAAAAGTTTTCTTGCATCATTTCAAAAATGCCGTCAACAAATTGTGGCAAAATTGTCTTTGAAAAATCTTGTGGCAAGTCTATAAAATAGTTTATGTCATTTTTAAAAAATTCCCGTTCCAAAATTTCCCGTTTTGAAGCGAGGTTTGGCACGGCTACAAAGATGTGTTCAAATCCCGCCCCCTCCCGCACTAGGGATCTAATTTCACCCACGCAAAATTGCACTTCTTCAAGAAAATTCTTGCCTTGAAAAATTGTCACTGGGCTTTTTTCAACTTTCATGCTGCTTGGCGAAAAGGAAAAGAGATTGTCGGATAAAAATTCAAATTCTTTGTTCCTTGTGCCCTCAGAAGAAATAATCTTTGCATTTGGAAGCATTTTAAGGACGCTTTCTGCAAAGTTTTTTACATAAATATGTTCGTTTGTTGGGTTGTCTGGATAGGTCAATGCAACACAAAATTTCTTGCACACTTTTGCACAAGCAGACATAACGGCAAAGCCTTGATAAGTCCAGCCGTCAAAGTTTGTTATGTAAAGATTTGAGTTCTTTATAAGTTCGCTTTTGGCTATTTCGTTCTCCAGCATATTAAGCCTGTCCAAACTGTCACAAAGTCCTCTTTGACTAAGTGCTTTTTGATACTCGCCATATATTAAAGAAATGTCAGCGAGTTTGTTTGCCAAAAGGTCGTCGCACTCAGCTTTGCACACTTCTTCTGGTGACACTTTGCAACTCTTAAACTGTGCTATCGTGCCAAAGATTGTTTGAGCCAAGTCTGCCGAAAGCCCTTTGCCAAAATACTTTAGTTTTTCCCTATTTTGCGTAAGAATTTTTTGAATAAGCATGACGCTTGTGTTTTTGGAAATTACAGAAACGTTGGGCAGAATTCTGCTTGACAATCTTGAAATGGTCACAACTTCTATGTCGCAAGTGGAAGATATGTTAAGTTGTTCAAAAATCTTCTTTTCGCACACAACAGTCATTCTGTCTGGCACGACAACAATTCTGTGTCCGCTATCTCCCCCCACAAGTTCTATTGTCTTGTGCAAAAGGTCATCACTCGTCTTGCCAAAAATCACCACTTGTTCGTGGTGTGAATTTTGAATACTTTTTCTCTCAAACTCTCTTTTGTCCATAAAATATCCTTTTCTTCCCTATTTTAGCAAAAAAAAGACAAAAGATAAAGTTATTTTTCACTTGCGGGCAAGTTTTTTGAGAAGTCGAGCAATTTTCTCTTGCTGACTTGCGACAATGTTTTCAAGATATTTTGTCCGCTCTGTTTGCTTTTTAAGTTTTTCTTCTGCCAGTTGCAAATCTACAAGGGTGGAGCGAAAGTTATCTTGTGCCATGGCACATTCCCGTTTTAAATCGCCTTCAACTTGTGTTATTGCATATCTTTTAACAATTTTAACAAGTCCCGAAAAAAGTGCATTTATCTCTTGGTCGCCAATGCTTTTTGCGTATTTACTCTTTGCCTTTTCAAAATCTATCAAAGTCTTCTCCATATTTTCCCCCACAAAAAATATTGCCAAATACTCACAATTTAAACCTACAAAAATTGTCAAATGACGGCTCTTTGTGCCGCAAAATCATATCTTCCCGCAAGGAAAAATACAAATATATAAATGCAATAATTTGTTATGTAGAAAAAAATATATATCAAATTTTTAGCAAAGATAAGGAGAAATTATGCAGAAAAATTTACATATAAAGCCGAGCTTTGACGCACTTGTAGAAATTGAAAACAAGTCTTTTGAAATGGACAAAAACAAAATTACAACACTTATGTGTTCAACAGACAAAAATGTGACAAAGATAAAATTTTATCCGCTGGACAATCAAAACAAGACGTCAATTCCGTTTAGTGTTTTAGTAAATCTTGAAAGTTGTTCTGTATCAAATAATGCAGAAAACGGGTGCCGAAATGTCACTGTCACAAAATATCCGCATGACAACATTTTGCTTGAAGTGGAGCCATTTTTGCTTTATGACACACCCATTGGCGAACATAAAAAAGAAGTGACTTGTGGGAGCGAAAATTGCACCATTTTTTACACTCGAGGTGACTCTGGGCTTGTAAAAGTGGAAAACAAAACGGATATGTTGCAATTTAGATTTTCAAAAGGAATAGTGACACTTGACGCACGAGCGAGCAAGGGGAAAATTCTCATTTGGGCAGAAAACATGAACAAAAAATATTCCATTGCGCTTATTTCACTAGAAAATCACAAATTTGAACTGGAACGGTTTGAAAATGTGGATATTTTGGAAGAAAACGGCAAAGTTATAAAGACTTTTCGCAATTTACACACAGCTTCTGGGCATGGAATTGTGGGCGAATATGGCGTAACACTTGCTGGCAAATATAAACTTGCAAAAATAGGTGATAAAACTTCCCCTCATATCAGCCCAAAACTCGTGCCATATTATTTTCTTGACGCTGTTCGTGTGAAAGATTTTGACTTGGCTAGAAGTTATCTATCTTCTACTCTATCTCAGGCTTTAGATAACAAACATTTAGAAAAGTTTTTTGGCGAGTTCAAAAACTTTGGGCAAAATTTGGGCGAAAACATTTTTCCCGAAGATGTGGCTCTTTTTTATGACGAAAACGACATTCAAGTGGCAAAAGTGTTTCATTTTGAACTAAAAGACGACAAAATTGCAGATATAACGGAAATTTAATCTTTAAAACCCATTTTATGAAGTAATTATACTAAAATAGGATATATGTAGTTTAATTTGCCTTAAAATATTTGTCTTTTTTATAAAAAATTGCTAAAATACTCTAAATCATAGGAGAAAATTATGTTTTATTCAGCCTATTGGCAATATTATTTGATGGGAATTATACTTCTTCCCGGCTTGTTATTTGCGATGTATGCACAGTGGAAAGTGTCGTCAACTTATGCAAAATATAGAAAAGTTATGAGTCAAAAGCAAGTGTGTGCTGGTGACTTTGTTCGAAGTCTTCTTCCAACGTGTGGGCTAACTCATTTGACAGTCAAGAAAATCTCTGGCGAACTTACAGACCATTATGACCCACGAAGCGAAGAAATTTGCTTATCTGACGGGGTGTATGACTCTCAATCTGTTGCAAGCCTTGGCATTGCTTGTCACGAACTTGGTCACGCACTTCAAAAGAAAGAAAAATATGCACCTTATCAAATAAGACGCATATTGGTGCCAGTTACAAACATCGCTTCCACACTTCTTTGGCCACTTGTTGTCATTGGACTTATCTTTAACATTGCAGCCACAGACGGCAGCCTTGTTGGGAACATCTTCCTTTGGAGCGGAATTGGCTTCTTTGGCTTTGCAGTGCTTTTTAACTTGGCAACCTTGCCCGTAGAATTTGACGCTTCCAGAAGGTCACTCAGAATTCTCGAATCCACTGGAACCTTGAACGAAGAAGAACTTGACCAAACTCGAGAAGTCCTCCGTGCCGCTGCCCTAACCTATGTTGCCGCCCTTGTTGTGTCCATTCTCAACTTTCTCCGCTTCCTTATTGTCATTCTAAGCAAACGAAATAGAAGATAAAACAGAAATATTTTGAATGTAAATCTCAACAAAGATATTAAAACAAAAAAACAATTATATAAGCAAAAAACACCACAAAAAGTGGTGTTTTTTACTATCATTTCTACTTTATTCTACAACTACTATGATATTAAAATCAGTAAATCAATTTCGATTGTCGCCAACATTTTTATTTCTTCTTTCTTATTTTTTATTTTACTTGTAGTTTAGGTATTTCACAATTCCACAGGCTATGGCATAGCAGAGTTTGGTTTGATAGGCTTTGGTCTGAAGTAGGGCTTCTTCTTGAGGGTTGCTGAGGAAGCCACATTCCACAAGCACTGAGGGAATGTCGGTGCAATTTACTATGTAATAATCTCCCACTTTGGCGGTCTTTTTCGCTCCCTCAATTTGCACGCCGAGTTCTTGTTGCACGCAAGTGGCAAACTTTTCGCCTTCTTCACTGCCTTTTTTAAAAAATGTTTGAGCCCCCGAACAACTGGCCAGTGGAAAACTGTTCATATGCAATGACACGACAAGAGTTGGGTTGCTTTCTTCAATAATTTCCTTTCTTCTCTTCATATCACTCTTTTTTAGGTTCTTTTGGCTAGGGTCATACAATCCATTGCCGTCATTTCGTGTAAGTCTGACAGAAACACCCATATTTTCAAGTTGTTTGGCAAGGTTTTGAGCAAAAGTCAAGTTTAACTCGCTTTCATAAACACCTGTCATTTTTCCAACACAGCCGCCATCAATTCCGCCATGACCAGCGTCAATAACCACCACACATTCGCCTTTTGGCATATATCCCACATCTTTTACAGCAAAAAAAGTTCCGCACGCACCCACCACTGCAACCAGAATTAAAACCGCAACAACTATCCATTTTCTTTTCAAACAAAAAATCATAATATCCTCAAAATATTTTATTAAAAAGAGTGCTGTTATATGCAGAATTTGTCATTTTTGACATTTTACAATATTAGTTTTATATTTTTCTCGAATTTTTGGTGATTGTTTGTGATTTTTGCGATGAAAAACATAAGAAATCGTTTTTTTGCTTATAAATTTGTTATTTTCTACAAAAAAATGAGTTTTTTACCCATAAACATTGCAAAAAAGTCATTTGTATGTTAAAATAAAGTATAAATATGAGATAAAGGTTTAATTTTATCCATAAATGGAGGGAAATATGGGAGAAATGAAAGGTAAATTTGCCAACGAAGAAATGTATAAAAGGTGGAAAAGAAGACTTATTGTCATTGGTTCAATTTTGCTTGCAGTGGGAATTCCACTTCTTATTGTAGGAGTTGTCAACTTTGCAAAAATGTTTATTGCTATGGGTAGTAGCGACAACAGTCAACAAGCAATTTCAAGCAACAGCGGAAAAGGTATTTTGGGATTTTTCTTAATGGCTGCTGGTTTGTTTAGCACGTTCTATGGAGTTGGGTTCTTTAGAAGGGCTTTCATTCGTGAAATTACATCTTTCGGTGCGGCAACAGTTGCTCCTGTGGCAAAAGACGTTGTGGACTACTCCGCAGAGGAAATTACACCAAGTGTTGCAAAGTCAGTTAAGAATATTACAGAAGCGGTTAAAGAAGGCATTGTAGGCGAAGAGGATAAGTACTGCTCTGAATGTGGTGCAAAAAATAAAAAATCTTCAAACTTCTGCTCAAAATGTGGCAAAAAATTTGAATAAGAAAAAAAATTAGTGACCTAACAAAAGGTCACTTTTTTTTACGCAATTTTTATAGTGGAATATTTGACACTGCCCCAAGGTTTATGTCACTTAGTCCAATGTCACTTATGAGATTGAAATATCCTTGACTTGCAATCATTGCTGCGTTGTCTGTGCAAAGTTTCATTTCTGGCATATACACATTGATATTCATTTTTTCTGCTTGTGTTTTAAGGGCATTTCTCAAATAACTATTTGCCGAAACACCGCCCGCAACACAAAGTTTGTTACAATTTCTTTCTTTGCATACTCTTAGGCACTTTTCAACAAGTGGGTCAAAGGCTTCCTTCTGAAATGACGCACAAACGTCTTCTACGGGGATTGTTTTTCCCTTTTGAGATAATGTGTGGACATAGTTAATTATTGCGGTTTTAAGCCCACTAAACGAGCAATCATAACTATGCTTCAAGTTGTCTTTTACAAAGCGGATGTTTGCATTGCCCTCTTTTGCCATTTTGTCAATTTTTGGTCCCCCCGGATAGCCAAGACCCATAACTCTTGCAATTTTATCCCCCGCTTCACCCACTGCGTCATCAAGTGTTGAGCCGATTGTTTCAAAGTTTGTGTAATCTTTGGCATAGACAATGGCAGTGTGTCCGCCACTGACAATAAGTCCAACAAATGGTGGTGTTAAGTCCTTGTGAGAGATATAATTGGCACTGACATGCCCACGAATGTGATTGACTGCAATGAGCGGAATGTTAAGGCTATATGCCAACGTTTTTGCAAATGACACGCCCACCATCAAAGCTCCAATAAGCCCCGCACCATAGGTCACAGCAATGGCGTCAATGTCTTGCAAAGTGACGTCCGCAGTTTTCAAGGCTTCGTCAAGCACTCCCATAATTGCCATGACGTGATTTCTGCTTGCCACTTCTGGCACAACTCCGCCAAAGCGAGTATGTATGTCAATTTGCGTTGCAATTATGTTTGAAAGCACTTCTCTGCCATTTTTTACAACAGCGACCGAAGTTTCATCACAACTGCTCTCTATTCCCAAAATTAACACATCTTTCTGAGTTTTTAGTTTTTCAACTTTCTTCTGCATTTCTTCAAAATACATTTTTCACCGCCTTATAGGCTCTTTTTTAGATAGTCCAAAATAAATGGTTTTATGTCGCCGTCCATAACGCCTTCAACATTTGAAGTTTCATAACCCGTTCTGTGGTCTTTGACCATGGTGTATGGGCAGAAAACATATGACCTAATTTGACTTCCCCATTCAATTTTCTTTATGTCGCCCTTTATGTCGTTTAAATTTTTCTTTCTTTCTTCTTCTTTAAGTGCAATAAGTTTGCTTTTCAAAATTTTAAACGCCATTTCTCTATTTTGAATTTGGCTACGTTCGTTTTGGCAAGTGACAACAATGCCCGTTGGGAAGTGTGTAATTCTTATGGCACTGTCTGTTTTGTTGACGTGTTGCCCACCCGCTCCGCTGCTTCTGTAAGTGTCAATTCTTATGTCGTCTGGTGAAATTTCAATGGAATTATCTTCTGAAATTTCTGGCATAACTTCAAGGCTGGCAAAACTGGTATGTCTGCGTTTGTTTGCGTCAAAAGGTGAAATTCTGACAAGTCTGTGAACGCCCATTTCCGCTTTCAAATAGCCATATGCCTTGTCGCCCGACACAACAAATGTAACACTTTTTATGCCCGCTTCATCACCATCAAGCATATCCACAACATTCAAGTCATAGCCATTCTTTTCACAAAATCTGACATACATTCTATAAAGCATGCTTGCCCAATCTTGTGCTTCTGTTCCGCCCGCCCCAGCGTGAATGGACAAAATTGCATTGCAATCGTCATATTCGCCATTGAGGAGTGTGGAAATTGTATTTTCTTCCAAGAACTCGTCAAATTGTTTTATTTTTATCAAAAGTTCGTTGTAAGACGCTTGGTCGTCTTCAAGTTCCAAAAGTTCAAATAAAAACTCAATGTCTTCTTCAAACTTTTCACACGAAGATATAACTGCAAGTTTGCTTTCAATATTCTTTATTTCTTTTCCGTTTTTCTTACTTTTTTCAAGGTCGTTCCAAAAATCAGGGTCTTCTTGTTCCTTCTTTTTGTCGTCTAAAATCTTCAACAAATTTTCCTTGTTAAAGACACTCCTTTAGATAATCACTCTTATCTTTAAGTTTGGAAAATATTTCTCTTTGTTCATCAACTACCATTTTTCTCTCCATTATTTTCCGCAGCAGTGCTTGTATTTTTTGCCACTGCCACATGGGCATGGGTCATTTCTGCCCACGACTTTTTTGCTGACTGCTTGAGTTGGCTTTGCATTTGTTTGCAAGTTCTGAGGTTGAGGACGTTGAGGTTGTTGCACACGTTGAATTTGAATATTTAGTAGGTGTGTGCATGTGTCTTCCCTTATTTGCTTAATCATGTTGTCAAACATATCAAAGCCGTCACGTTTGTATTCCACAATAGGGTCATGCCCGCCATATGCTTGAAGCCCAATTTCCTTTCTTAACATATCCATTGTGTCGATGTGTTCCATCCACAAAACATCAACAACACGAAGAAGGAAAAGTCCCTCAAATTTTGAGAAGTCAAAGCCCATATCGTTTGCATTTTTAGTAACTTTTTCATATCGGTCTTGGACATATTCCAAAACTTTGTTATACACATCTTCAACTTCACAATCTTCCACAAAGTCTTCTGTTATAAGGTTTGTATCCTTTTCAACAAGTCTAACTTCAAGTTCTTTATTAAGTTTTTCAAGGTCCCAGTCATAATATGGAATGTCGTCATCAATATTGCTATAAACAACTTCTTTCACGACATCTGGGAACATATCCAAAACTTCTTGGTGAATATCCACGCCATTTAAGACTTTATCTCTTTCGGCATAAATAAGTTCACGTTGTTGGCTCATAACATTGTCATATTCCAAAACATTTCGTCTTAAAGCGTAGTTTTGGGCTTCAATTTTTCTTTGAGCGCTTTCAATTTGTTTTGATAGAAATTTAATTTGGAAAGGAGTGTCATCATCAACACGGAACGCACGTGCAATGGCTTTCATTCTGTCCCCGCCAAAACGTCTGATTAAGTCGTCTTCCATAGAAACATAGAAAACACTGCTGCCTGGGTCGCCTTGACGGCCAGCACGTCCACGGAGCTGATTGTCAATTCGTCTGCTTTCATGTCTGTCTGTGCCAATGATGCAAAGACCGCCCAGTTCAACAACTTCTTTCTTTTCTTCGTCTGTAACTGCCTTATTTTTTGCAAGCAGGTCAAAATATTCTTCTCGAAGTTTCATAAGTTCGTCACTTAAATTTGCAACATAACTTGAAACAAGTTCAATTTCATTTGGGTTTACACCTTTGTCCCTAAGTTGCTTTTTGGTCAAAAATTCTGCATTGCCGCCAAGCAAAATATCCGTTCCACGACCAGCCATGTTTGTGGCGATTGTAACAGCACCTTTTCTGCCTGCTTGTGCAACAATTTCCGATTCTTGTTCGTGATTTTTAGCGTTCAAGACCATGTGTCCAACTTTTTCACGCTTTAACATTTCGCTAAGTTTTTCACTCTTTTCAACGGTTGACGTGCCGACCAAAATTGGGCGTCCTGTTTCATGAACTCTCACAATTTCCTTAACAACGTTGCGGAATTTGCCTTCTTCTGAAACATAGATAATGTCGTGATAATCTTTTCTTATAACTGGCAGATTGGTTGGAATTGTAACAACGTCAAGGTTATAAATTCCATTAAACTCTGCTTCTTCTGTTTTGGCAGTTCCGGTCATGCCGCTGAGTTTGTTATACAATCTAAAGAAGTTTTGGAATGTAATAGTTGCCAAAGTTTTGTTTTCGTCTTTAATCTTAACACCTTCTTTGGCTTCGATTGCTTGGTGCAAGCCTTCGCTATATCTTCTGCCTGGCATAAGACGACCAGTAAACTCATCAACGATAATAATTTCGTCATCTTTAACAATGTAATTGTCGTCACGTTTCATAATGAAATTTGCTCTGATTGCATTGTTAATGTGGTGATTGAGTTCAATATTATTGATGTCAGAAAGGTTTTCCACTTTAAAAAATCTTTCTGCCTTTGCAACGCCGCTTTCCGATAGTCTTATTGCCTTTTCTTTTTCGTCAATTTCATAATCGTCTGGGGTCAAACTTTTGGCGAAACGTTGAGCAGTGTAATACATTTCGCTAGACTTAAACCCTTGTCCAGAAATGATAAGTGGCGTTCTCGCCTCGTCAATTAAAATACTATCCACTTCGTCCACGATTGCAAAGTTTTGCCCACGTTGAACTTTGTCTTCAATTCTTTGAACCATGTTATCTCTTAAATAGTCAAAGCCAAGTTCGTTGTTGGTGCAATATGTTATGTCGCAAGCATAAGCCTTTTTCTTTTCGTCTTTGTCCATGTCCGAAAGATTGACGCCAACTGTAAGCCCCAAAAATCTGTGAACTTTGCCCATCCATTCTGCGTCACGCTTTGCAAGATATTCGTTGACTGTAACAACATGAACACCCTTTCCTGCAAGGGCATTTAGATATGCTGGAAGTGTTGCGACAAGAGTTTTTCCTTCACCTGTTCGCATTTCTGCAATACGCCCTTGGTGAAGTGCAATGCCGCCCAAAAGTTGCACATGAAAGTGCTTCATATGCAAAACTCTTTTGCTTGCCTCTCTAACTGTTGCATATGCCTCTGGCAAAATGTCATCAAGTGTTTTGCCGTTTTTTAGTTGTTCCTTAAGATAAGGTGTCATAGCAACAAGTTCTTCGTCAGTTTTATTTGTAAACTTTTCGTCAAGAGCTTCAATCTTTTCTGCTATTTTTTCAAGTTTCTTTATGCTTCTCGTGTTGTCCGATGGAAACAATTTTGCAAACAATCCCATGTTAATTTTCCTTTCCGTTTATAATTTTAAATTCAACCCCTAGTTTACTATACTTTTTGCCAAAATAAAAGACTTTTTTCAGTTTTTTTGACAATTTATTTGTTTATTGCAAAAATAATCACTTTTTTGCCACTTTTAAGACTTCTTTTGCCCTAAGCATGGCAGAAAGTAAGCCCTAAAATTTTATTCACTTTGCATTTTCTAAGCACTTTTGAAATTTCGTCCATTGTTGCACCAGTTGTGCAAACATCGTCAATAAGCAAAACTGTTTTGCCCTTTAAGATTTCCTTATCAGAAATGTCAAACGCTCCAAGTAAATTTGCCCGTCTTTCGTCACGAGATAAGTGAGTTTGAGTTGGCGTATCTTTCACTCTTAAAACTGAATTGTGAGTTTCTATATTTAGAAGTTTTGACAAATGATTTGCAATGAGTTCTGCTTGATTATATCCTCTGCTCCTTAACCTCTCACGGCTCAGTGGCACGGGGATAATTAAGTCAACTTTCTCTCTGCACGCTTCTTCAAACTTTTCTGCCATGAATGTTGCCATAATTCTTGCAAGATATTTTGCTTCGCCATATTTAAGTTTGTAAATCATATGCTTTGCCACACCGTCAAACTTGCAGCAGCAAAACACTCTGTCGTAGTTGTGTTCTGTTTCCTTGCAGTTGTTGCGCAATAAAATGTATATTCGTTCACCTTGTCGCCACACTTTCTGCAAGCGATGTGTATGAAGTCAATGTTATCAAGACAGTCGTCACACAAATGATATTTATTTTCTTTCAAAACCTCATCAGAACAATTTACACATTCAAACTTCTCCGCAAACAACTCATCTTTAAATTTTTCTAAAAGTTTCTTCATTTTTTCCATCTTTTTGCAAACTATTTTTACGAATACAGACTATCCGCCTTTGATTTTTGAAGTTTCAAAAGTTCTTCAAGCATGCTATAACGCTTGGCGGTGTAGTTGTTGTAAATCATGCAGGCAATGTTCTTTTTTGGTCCCACAAGGACAACAAGTTTTTTTGCACGAGTGACGGCCGTATATAATAGATTTCGTGTAATAATTTGATTTGACCCCGCCACCACAGGAATGACCACTGCGTCAAACTCGCTGCCTTGACTTTTGTGAATTGTTGTTGCATAACAAATATATAGTTCAAACAAATCGGCTTTGGAATAGACAACTTTTCTGTCGTCATCAAACATAACTGTTGTTTCGCCCGTTTGATAGTCAATCTTCTCAATTTTGCCTATGTCACCATTAAAAACTCCCTTGCCGATTTCCGTCATGTCGTTCCCATAATCTTTGCTCCACTCAAGGTCATAGTTATTTACCGTTTGCATAACTTTATCGCCTTCTCTAAGACACCTTGTTTCAAAGTTAATTTCAGTTTTCTTGAGCATATGAGGGTTTATAACTGCTTGAAGTTTTTTATTTAAGTTTTCCACCCCGCACATTCCCGATTTCATGGCACACAACACTTGAATCTCCTCGGGCTTGCACTTTAAGAACTTTGGCAACCTTTTGGTTGTCAGCTCAACAACAGTTTCATACATGTCTTGTGGGTCTTGCTTATTTTCATAGAAAAAGTCTTTCGATTTATTGCTAAGGTCGGGCATTTTGCCTTCGTTTATTAAATGAGCATTAGTGACAATCAAACTCTGGTCATCTTGTCTGTAAATGTGAGAAAGTTTTACAACTGGAATGGTCTTGCTGCCAATAATATCATGCAAAACATTCCCCGCCCCGACACTTGGCAACTGGTCCTTATCGCCCACAAGCACAATTTTGCACGTTGCGGGAAGGGCTTTTAAAAGGCTATAAAACAATGCCACGTCAACCATACTCATTTCGTCAACAATAACACAATCTACAACAAGTTTGTTCTTCTCGTTGTGATTAAACACCGCTTGTTCGCCATCTTTAAATGTCATCTCGAGCGCTCTGTGAATGGTGCTTGCCTTGTGATTGCATGCTTCAGAAAGTCGTTTGGAAGCACGTCCAGTTGGCGCTAGAAGCAATACTCTGCTTGTCCATTTCTTAAGTGCTTGCAAGATACATTTTACAATGGTTGTTTTGCCCGTTCCAGGTCCGCCCGTTATAACTGTAACTTGCCCCAAAACAGCCTCTCGCACGGCGTCCTTTTGCGTTTCGTGAAGTTTAATTTTGTTTATTCTTTCATATTCTGCAATTTCTTGCTCCACGTCAACAGTTTGCTCCACTTTTGACATGCATTGCATGGTGAGTTTTGCCGCAATGCTACTTTCCATGTAATAAAACTTTTTAAGGCACACGCAAGGCACGTCTTTGTGTTCAAAAACCTTTATAACACTTTCAATTTCAAGCCTTTCAATTTGACTTTCAAAAATTGGAGAAAGCGTTTGTATGTCAAGCCCCAAAAGGTCAACTTCTGCTGAGAAAAGTTGTTCCTTTGGAATATAAGTGTGCCCGTTCTTGTCCGAGAAATCTGACAATAAGTGCAATATTCCCGCACGAATTCTAAAGTCTGATGTTGGCTCAATTCCCATTTTAAAAGCAATTCTATCAGCCGACAAAAAGCCAACGCCAGTTATATCTTCCACCAAAACATATGGGTTTTGTGACACAGTTTCAATGGTTTTATCCTTATAAAAATTGAATATCTTAACAGAAAGATTTGTCGAAATGTCATATTGTTGCAAAAAGATAACTGCGTTTTGCATTTTCTTTATGTTGCCATAGTTTTCTGCAATTTCACAAGCCTTTTTTGCACTTATTCCCCGCACTTCTTTAAGCCTTGTTGGGGCATATTCCAAAATACTTAGTGTATCTGTGCCAAACTTTCTTACAATGGCTTCTGCAGTTACTGGTCCCACACCCTTTATAAGCCCACTGGCAAGATATTTTGTTATGCTTTCAGTGGTTTTTGGCTCAACTGTTTCTATTTTCACAAAAGCAAATTGCTCACCAAACTTACTATTCTGCACAAATTCGCCTTCAAGTTCCACATCTTCGCCAACATTTGCCGACACAGTTTTTCCCACGCACGTCAAAAGTCTGCCTTTGAAATCTATGTTCAAGACAGTGTATCCGTTCTCGGGGTTTTTGTATATAATATCTTCAACTGAGCCAGAAATTTTCATACTAAGCCTTTTAATTAGTCGTTACAATCGCAGTCGTCATCGTCACAATGGTCATGGCAATGTCCGTGACAGCAAGAGCAATCGTGAGTGCAGTCATAATAATTTTCATCATCTTCCGTGGCATAGACATTTATATCAAGATAGACTATTTTGTAATCTGGATATTGTTTTAGCAATTCGTCATCTTCTGCCACATTTGGAAGTGACTTCCCAAAGACGACAAGTTCTTCCACTTCATCATCAAGCATATCTTGCAAATAGTCAACACAAGTTTCTTCGTCTTCAAGTCCTTCCACTTGAGCAAATTCAAACCCAGGAAGAAAGCCCTTGTAAAGTGTTTGTCCGCCAGCCACATAAGTTGTTACAAGTGCTGGAAAACCCGCCACCATAATTGTGTGTTTTTTTAGGTCGTGATTATAGACAATATCGCCATATTGTTCTTCTTTCTTTTCTTCTTTCATAATTATTCCCTTTATTTAAAGCAACTTTTGTTTTGTAACTATGCCATTATATCAAACTTTTTCAAAAAACAAAAATAAAATAAGTCGCATAACAAAAAAGAACTGCAAATTACAGTTCCTTTTGTGTTTTTAATATTATTCACCTCTGAATGGAAGAAGAGCCATATTTCTTGCACGTTTAACTGCCACAGTGATTGCTCTTTGGTGCATTGCACATGTGCCTGTTTGACGTCTTGGAACAATTTTGCCCTTTTCTGTTACAAATCTCTTAAGAGTTGCAACATCTTTGTAGTCGATAGCCTTGCTTCTGTCAGCACAAAACATGCAAACTTTTTTCTTGTTCACTCTCTTTGGTCTTTTAGCAATTTTTTCAACTGGTTCTGCAACTTCCTTAACTGGTGTTGTTGGTTGTTCAGCCATTATATTATTCTCCTTTTAATAGGTTAGTCTTCACTATCTGAGTCATCGTCATCATCATAATCGTCATCATCGTCGTCATAGTCACAGCCGCTGCAATTTGCGCAGTCGTGATTGCATGGTCCGAAGACTTCGTCATCAATATCAAACATAAACATACCTCCTTATTAGAATGGTAGAGTATCGTCCTCAATTGGTTGAAGTTCAGCCGATTGGGTGTCAGGTTGCGAAGATGGTTCGCTTGAAGTTTTTGAACTTAAAAATTCAACTTCTTCCGCCACAACTTCTGTCACATATCTTTTTGAGCCGTCTTGAGCGTCATAACTTCTTGTTTGCAAACTGCCAACAATGCCTGCCTTGCTACCTTTTTTAAGATATTTGTGGCAGTTGTCTGCTTGGACTCTCCAAACAACAATGTTAATAAACTCCGCATCTCTTTCGCCACTTTGAGCAAATCTCTTTGGCACAGCAAGTGTAAAGCGGCAATAGTTAATTCCGCTGTTTGTGGTAGAAAGTTCTGGGTCTTTTGTCAAATTTCCAACCAAAATAACTTTGTTCATAATTTTCTCCTAAATTTTAACGCAAATTAGTCTTTGCAAACAATGATGTTTCTCAAAATGCTATCTGTAATGAGCATAAGTTTGCCCATAGAGATGCTTGTTTCTTTTGGGGATTCAAAGTTCATAAGGACATAAAATCCTTCTTTTTGGAACTTAATTGGGTATGCAAGAGTTCTTACACCCCATTTGTCAATCCCGCTTACAGTTCCGCCATTTTGTTCAACATAGCCTTTGAACTTTGCAATGACGCCTTCCCTTTCTTCTTCAGAAAGTTTTGGGGAAATAACATAAAGCACTTCATATTTTGACATTTTCTTAACCTCCTTTGGACTTATTCGGCACAAGACTACACGTCTTGGCAAGAGGAATAAATTTTGCTGACCAACATTCAAAGCAAAAGCCACTCAATCAAAAACCTTTAACCGATAGACCTTTATCTTGCAAATAATTTGTCAATCAAAATCATTCGCACATAATATATCAAACTTCTCACAAAAAATCAAGAGTTTTTTGAGAAATTACAATTAATATTTTATTCTAAAGTA
>JBNMHO010000007.1:0-55011 GCA_050872785.1 Clostridia bacterium
AAACAATTTATGTGTTTGTAAATGGAACTTTTGGTATAATAACAAAAAAGTCTATCAAATAAGATAGATTTTTTTTAATTTGTTATTGACAAAAAAACTAATTTATGTATAATACTCTGTGAACAACGTGAAACATATTTTATATATGTCTGTCGGCTTGGTTCCGACCCACACCGTTCGGTTGGAGAAAGTTTAATGCTTTCTCCCTTTTTTTGTTTGTAAAATTTTCTTGTTATAAAGTATTGACTTTATAATTTGTATGAGTATAATAATCATTGAAAGTGATTGGCTCGGTTGCAAAACTTTGTAGCCCCCTACCAAATGAAGTATGTAAATACTTGTAGGCACTTTCTTTTTTTATCTAAAAATTATATTAAATTAAAAATGTATTCAGTTAAGTGTTACTATTGTCAAGTAGAGTAACACTCTCGCACAGGGGCACGGGCAAGCCCTTTGCCCCGGTGCGAAAATGCTATCGTTAGACTACTTGCTTTCTTTTCTTGGGCTCTGCCCAAACCCGCAAGGAACTAGTCCCTTGACCCGTTTATCACTCGCCGTTAGGCAACCAAACCCCGAAACAATGTTATTGTTTGGGGTTTGTGTCGCAAGAGTTTAATTCGCTTATAAATATGTCAAAGGCAAAGCATAAACCGCTTACGCTTTTTATACGTTCGCTACGCTCACTCTTTGCTATTTCTTTGACATATTTATTACGCAAAGTATTGACATTACTAAATTAAATAAATATAATAAACATTGAAAGTGATTGGCTCGGTTGCAAAACTTTGTAGCCCCCTACCAAATGAAGTATGCAAATACTTGTAGGCACTTTCTTTTTTTTGCTCAATAAAAAAAAGACGTCAACTCAAAAAGTGTCGACGTCGGAACTTTTAGGCAATTTCTTCCAAAAACTCGCCAATATCATAATCAAACGAAATTATACCAAGATTGATAAAATAATCTTTAATTTTTTCTAACTCAATTATTTTAAAATCTGCGTGTAGTCCGCTTTTGCGTTCAAAAACAACACGAGAAACACCAAGCATAGTAAAAATTTCACTATTTTTAATATTGTTATCTTTTATAATTTTTCTTAAATTTGTCATCCTGCTAACTCCTTTAATGAATAACTAGGAAAATAAACCTTTCTCAATTTTTGTATTTGATATAAAAAGAACGATAATTTGCGATTTGTGTGCATTAGAATTTTAGGTATTTTATCTATATCAACCCCACTAACTTTTGCAATATCTTCAATAGGTATTTTGTTATCTTTAAGTAACTTGCAAATAAGTTTGTCGGGCAATTTTTCTATTTTTTCAAAATCTTTGCAAAAACTATAATGTTTGTGTTTTTTGCTAAAATAATCATTTTCAACCAATTTATCAAAATAAAGTTTGCGAACATCTATAATCAATGTTTTTAAATATAATAGATTGATTTTGTATTTTTTATAAATAGTTGTCTTTGACAAACCATTAAACATATAATCAAATATAATTTTTTTATCGGTTAATGAATAATAAGAAATAACGTCATTAAATAATGATTTTAAAAAATTGTAATTTTCTAAATCTTCTATATTATTACAAAATGAGTATGTATCTGTGTGTCTTTCGGTCAATTCTGTTAATGATATAGTTTCGAAATATCCTACGGAATAACTATCTAAATATTTTTGCATACCAGCAGAACAATATGCAACGGCACGCCAAAATTTTTGTTTTTCGTCGGAAATGTCTTCGTAATCTTTTTTATGTTCAATTAAAGCAAGATAACCCAAAGGTGCAATATCGTCGTATTTGTCAAACCACGTTTTATAAAATCTTCTAAATGTAAAATTTAAAACTTGACCCTCAAAACAGCGTAAACGTAAATATATACTTTTCATAATTCAACCCCCAAATTAAAAACATAGTCCTTTAAAAGTTCATACAACTTTTTATTTAAACTTTCATAATCGGGCGGTTTGTTTATACAAATAGGCACGTCTTTATTTTCTTTTCTTGAAAAAACATAACCAATAACCATAACATAAACTCCAAAAATATAAGATATGCCTATATTTTAATAAAGTTTACGAATATTGTCAACTATTTTTATAAATTTCTTGAATATTTTTTACCAATAATATAAACTATGCATATAAAAGGAGTAAAAATAATGAAAAATTTAAAAGCAATACGAATACAAAAGAAATATACACAAAAAGAAATGGCGGACAAATTACATATAACACAAGCAACATATTCGGGCTATGAAAACCAAAAGTATTCGCCAACTATTGAAATGCTTTGCGATATTAGTTATATACTAGAAACACCTATTGACGAAATTGTTGGCAACGTTCCACCCGAAAGCGAATGCGGTTATGATAAATGGCTTATGAATAACATTATGTATAAAGTAAAACGTTTAAATGAAAAAAATCTATTGCAATTAGACGGCTTTTTAACTGCTAAACTAACAGACCAAGAAGACGAAGAAAGAAAAGGCGAATAAAAAATGAATGCAGTTATTTATGCAAGATATTCGTCATCTGCACAGACCGAACAAAGCATTGACGGACAATTAAGAGTTTGCAAGGAATATGCGGAACGTAAAGGCTACACCATTTTAAACGAATATATAGACCGAGCAATGACGGGAACAAACGACAATCGCCCAGAATTCCAAAAAATGATTGCAGATAGTGCGAAAAAAGAATTTGAGTTTGTTTTAGTTTATAAATTAGATAGGTTTAGTCGTAGTAAATACGATAATGCAATATACAAACACAAATTACAACAAAATGGAGTTCGTGTTATTTCTGCAATGGAAGAAATAAGCAACACACCCGAAGGCTTGTTAATGGAAGGGCTACTCGAAATGTTTGCAGAAATGTATTCAAAAGATTTAAGTCAAAAAGTAAAACGTGGAATGCGTGAAAGTATTTTAAAAGGCAATTTTGCGGGCGGAAACATACTCTATGGCTACAAAGTAGGCACAGACAAAAAAATTTACATTGACGAAGAAAAAGCGGAAGCAGTAAGGTATATTTTTGAAGAATATGCAAAAGGCACACGCAAAACCGAAATTGTTAAAAATTTAAACGATAAAGGTTATCGCAATAATAAAGGACAAAAGTTTACAAAACAAAGCATACAAAATGCTCTTTCAAACAAAAAATATATCGGGCAATATAAAAATGATTTTGTAGAAAACAACAATTATTACCCCGCTATTATAGACAACAAGACTTTTGAAAAGGTGCAAGAAAGATTAAAAACAAATAAACGTTTTGCGACAAAACCAAAAGAACGCTTTTTATTGTCTGGTAAAGTGTTTTGCGGGCATTGTGGGGCTAATATGATAGGCACAAGCGGAACAAGTCATACAGGGCAAACACACGCCTATTACACGTGTTATGAAAGGAATAAACACCATAATTGCAATAAGAAAAATGAAAATAAAACTAAATTAGAAAATGAAGTTTTTGAAAAAGTATATAGCAAAATTTTAAATAAAAATAAATTAAATCAAATAGCCGACGGAATTATTAAAGAATATGAAAACAATATCACTTATAAGAAAATTAAAGAACTTGAAACAAATATTGAAAGCATAGAAAAACAATTTGATAAAATAACAAACCAAATAACAAAATTAAACAATGATAATTTGATTGAAAGATTAAACAAACAAGCAAACGACTTAACAGAGCAACAAGAAATATATAAAGCAGAAATAAAGAAATTAAAACTTGCTTTACAAGTCAAACACTCAAAAGAAGATATAATAAATTATTTATCAATCTTTTTAGACCAACCCAAAGACGAAAGTTTTAAAGAAAAATTATTTGATTTGTTTATTAGTTCGGTATATGTATTTGACGACTATTTAAACGTTTATATAGATATGTTTAATGAAAACGAAAAAATAAGTTTTAACGACGCAAGCGAACATAAAAAACAAGCGGAGCAAGAGTTCGCACACCAAACGCATTGCTCCACCAAAAAGCCTATTTATGGGCTTTTTTTATTTGTATAGATAAATATTAGTTCGGACACCCTGATATACTTCCTAAAACAGCAGCATAGCGAAGTTTTAGGAACAAGGAAAAAATTGCTTCCAAGGACATTGTTGCAAGTTCACGAGCAACAGTCCAAAAGAAGCAAGTTTTGACGCCGTATCCGGGGTTCGAACCCCCGGTGATCCACCAAAAAGCCTATTCACAGGCTTTTTTTATTTGTATAAATAAATATTAGTTCGGACACCCTGATATACTTCCTAAAACAGCAGCATAGCGAAGTTTTAGGAACAAGGAAAAAATTGCTTCCAAACATAAAACACCAGAGTTTTATTTCTCTAGTGTTTTTTATTTTAATATTCCTCAATCGCCTTATTTAATGCCTTTGCGAGGGTTGGGTTGGCGGAGTTTAGGTTGTTGTAGATAAGTTTGGCTTCTTCGAGGTAGGCTGATTGCTTTCCCTTTGTCCAAGTTGGCACTCTGCCACGGATGTTGAAAAGTCTGTCTGCCATTTTGACTATTGCCACTTCTCGAGGTTGCTTTTTTATTCGCTCAATGCTGTCTTGCATTTGCTTTTCGTGCGGAAGTTGCTCGTTTTTGGTCAAGGCTAAAACGCCGTCTGCCAACTTTTCCCCAAAAATACTTGCCAAGTCCTCATAGGTTGTGGCGGTGTCTTCCAATGTGTCATGTAGCAAAGCACAACAGCACGCCAAGTTCCAGTCTATATCGTCCGCATGGCAAAAGTTTATCACATTCAGCAAAACGCCCGTTACGTGAGCAGAATATGGGGTGTCCGCTGGGTGCTTCATCGTTT
Organism: Clostridia bacterium; assembly: GCA_050872785.1. Lineage (GTDB taxonomy): Bacteria > Bacillota > Clostridia > Christensenellales > UBA1242 > UBA7862. The sequence goes on from JBNMHO010000007.1 coordinate 4,824, forward strand.
GCCCCGTATGAGCGTTTGTTGCAAAAAACAACGCCTTTTGAACAATTTTATTATCCCACAAAAAATCCATAAAATTTGTCCTTTTAAATTATCTTTCCGCTTTTGGCTCGTTGTCCTCGGGTTCACCAATAATTGAATACATTTCTTCTATCAAATTCACTGGTGTAAGTCCGCCAGTTATTTTCATGGCTTCCTTTGGCGTGATAAATTCAAAATCGTTGCAACGCTCCAATTCCAAAATGCCAACATCAGACATATCCCACTCTTTGTTGAAAATGTAAGTCACGACAAATTTGTTATCCAAACAAAAAAGTGTATTATCCGCCTTGAAATAAGTGATATTTTCGTCCATAAATTCTCCAAATAGTTATCTTTCTGGCTTTGACTGGTCTTCTTCTGGTTCGCCTAAAACTGCATAAACTTTCTCTATAATTTCGACTGGAGTTTGCCCACCCGTAATCTCCATAGCCTCGTCAGATGTGAGGTGTTTCATTTTTTCGCTTCTTTCTAATTCTAAATAACCTAGTTCTGAAAAGTCCCAGCCATTTTTGTACATGAATGTAGTAAGATACCTGCTCTCCACACAAAACAACCTATTGTTAACTTTAAAATATTCTATGTAATCGTTCATAGGCTCTCCATTTTAATTATCTTTCTGACTCTGGAGCAGTTGTTTCAGGTTCGTCCAAAACAGAACAATATTCCTCAACAACATGGGCTGGTGAAATTCCACCAGTTATTTCCATTGCGTCTGCTGGGCAAATGTCTTCATAACTATCTCGGAATGTCAATTCATACACGCCGAACTCAGACAACTTCCATTCGTTGTTTTTGAACATAAATGGAATAAGATATGTATTCTCCATACAAAACAAATTCCCGTCAACTAAAAAGTAGGAAATATCTTTCATCAATTCCTCGCTATAATTTTATCTTTCCGCTTTTGGCTCATCAAGAAGTGAGTAAAGTTCCTCAATTTTTTCATCTGGTTTCAACCCGCCAGAAAGCCACATAGCTTCGTCTTCTGTCAAAATTTCAAATTTGTCACATCTTTCCAATTCATGAACGCCAATGTCTGACAATTCCCAACCGTTATTAAATTTAAAAGTTGTTGTGTATTTGTTTTCTACACAAAACAATCTGTTACTTACTAAAAGATATGTGATTTTTTCGTCCATTTTACTCTCCAAGCCATGTGAGGACTGGGGTGAAGGTGACTACGAGATAGGTTTTGCCAGTTTCGGTGTCGGTGTAGGCAGATGGGTCGGAAATTGGTGATTTAGTATAGATTTTGATATTGACAGAATTAAAGATGTCCTTTAGTGAGTTTATTGAAAAGGTTAGTCCGTTTTGATATGTCGTGCCGTTGTGGATTGTTGTTCCAACAAAGCCAACGATAATGTCATTTTCAATAATTTCAATATTTATTGAGTTTTCCATTTCTCGCAAGTCGTAGGTTGTGTTGTTAAATGTAACTTTTGCATCTTCCTTTTCGCTAAGTCTGACTGTTGTGTTGCCAAATGCTGTGAAATACATTTTTGCCGTGTTATGCAGTTGGAAAATGAGTTGGTCGCCAGTCGTCACTGAATTTAGGTTTATGGTTTCTGCTGTTTCCTCAACTTCCACTGCGATCAACTCCAAATTTCCAGCAAGAAATTGGTTTTTGATAAGTGTTCTTATTGCTGTGCCGTTTTGGATAGGGTTCCCGTTATCGTCTGTTTTTACATTAAAGCTGTCAAGGTTGTCATAATATGAGCCTGTGTAGGAATAGGACTTTCCCCACGATGGCACTTCGGGAATTGGGTCTTCCCCGCCGCAGCCAACAAGAAACATTGGAAGTGCTAGGCACAATGCAAGTGCAAGTGATAAAATAATTTTTTTGAATTTCATGATTTCCCCCTTGTGATATTTCGAGTATAACATATATTTACTAATTCTAAAAACAAAATTAGCCAAAACGGCAAATAAAACCTGATTTTGCAATTCTACTGCTAGTAGAGTTTAAAATTTCAAGTTTTAAAAGTCATTTTGGCTAACAAATTATTCTTGAGGTTCGACAATGCCATGGACGTTGACTGACAAGTTTTCTCCATGAGAAATGACAAGATTTTGAGCATTTGTTGCGTCTTTTATGTCGTCTGCACATTCTTGCAAGAATTCGTCATATGGTGACACCACTTCAAGGGTTGTGAGTTCTGTTTTAAGAGAAATTTTGTTGTCTGTTTTGTATCCACGGACTTGCGACACAACGCTACACACTTCCTCACCCTTGCGGATAAGGTCTTTGTCTGCGGCAATGGAAAGTTTGGAAAAGAGTGTGTTGTTTATTGATTCCGTTTTCACTGTGTCCTTAAATGTGTTTTGATATATTTCCTCCGTCACGTGAGGGATATATATGCTGAACATTTTAAGCAGTTCAAGCATAACTTCATACATTGCAAATTTTGCACTATTTTTGGACTGTTCGTCTGCGTTGTAAAGTCGGACTTTGACAAGTTCAATGTAGTTGTCGCAGAAGTTCCAGAAGAAGTTTTCGAGTTCATTCATTGCAAGTCCGATTTCATACTTTTCAAAATAGTCGAAGAATCTTGCTTGCATTTGTGAAAATTTAGAGATTATCCAGCGGTCGATTGGTTTGAGGCTTTGTCCCTTTTCTGGCTTGTAACCTTCAAGGAAAAGCCAAACAAATTTTGAAGCGTTGTAAACTTTGTTGACAAGTTTTGCCCCAGTTTTAAGCTTGTCTTCATTGAAGAGTGAATCTCTGCCCAAACTGCCCGTTGTTGCCCAATAGCGGAAGACATCTGCCGAGTGAGTTGCGATGACTGCTGCTGGGTCGGCTTTTGCATTGTTTTTGCTCTTTGAAATCTTTTCGCCATTGCCTGCCATAACAAAGCCAGTAATCATAACATTTTCCCAAGGAATTGTGTTCATGTGATAGTAACTTTTGACGATTGTGTAAAAGTCCCAAGTTCTGATAATGTCATGTGCATTTGTTCTGAAGGTCATTGGCATCATCTTTTTGCAGAAGTCATTGTCTTGCTTCCACTTTGTGTTGATAAGTGGAGTGACACTGCTTGTTGCCCATGTGTCCATAATATCTTTTTCTGGCTCGAAGTTGTGACCGCCACATTTTGGGCATGGGTGAAGAGGGTTTGTTACAAGTGGATTGACTGGAAGTTGACTTTCGTCCGCCACCACAATTTCGCCACAGTCTTTGCAATACCACACTGGGAATGGCACGCCAAAATATTTTTGACGAGAGATACACCAGTCCATCATAAGATTTTCCACCCAGTCGGTGTAACGTGATTTCATAAAGCTTGGGTTCCACTTAATTTGGTCGCCAAGTTCCAGCCATTTTTGTTTATTTTCAAGAGTTTTTATGAACCATTGCTTTTTAAGTTTAATTTCCATTTCGTTTTTGCAACGTTCATGGACAAAAACTTGGTGAGTTAGTGGTTCTTGTTTTATTAGCAAGTCTTCTGCACGCAAATCTTCAATAATCTGCGCTCTTGCTTCTTTTGTTTTCATGCCTTCATATTTTCCAGCAAGTGGTGTCATGCGGCCGTAGTCGTCAATGGCAACTTTAAGTTCAAGTTTATATTTCTTAAACCATTGTGTGTCTGTTTGGTCACCAAATGTGCAACACATAACAACACCAGTTCCCTTGTCAAGTTCAACTTTGTCGTCTGCCATAACTGGGACATAATAATTATATAGTGGCACACGAACACGCTTTCCGACAAGGTGCTTTCTCTTTTCGTCTTTTGGGTTTACAAACACGCAATCGCAAGCGCACAAAAACTCTGGACGAGTGGTTGCAATTTCAACATATTCGTCACTGTTTTCAATGTAAAACTTTATGTAGTTGAATGTTGTTTCTTTTTCTTCACTTTCAAGTTCGCTTTGTGCAATGGCAGTTTGACATTTTGTGCACCAAAGTGCTGGTGCTTCTGCATAATACACTTTATTTTTCTTGTAAAGGTCAAGGAATGACTCTTGGCTTGTTCTTTGACACTCTGGACTTACTGTGTGATAGAACAAACTCCAATCGGCGCTGTTGCCAACGGAAATAAAGAGTTTCTTAAAGTCTTCTTCATATTTGTCCACAGTTTCCATACACATTTTGCGGAAGTCTTCACGGGAAACGCTGTATGCCTTAAGTCCCTTTTCCTTTTCCACCAAAATTTCTGTTGGAAGCCCGTTGTCGTCAAAGCCCATTGGATAAAAGACGTTGAAGCCTTGAAGCCTTTTGTATCTTGTAACGAATTCTGCTTGGCAATAACTGAAAATATGCCCGATGTGAATTTTGCCGCTGACTGTTGGAGGAGGGGTGTCCACAGAAAACACAGGTTTGTTGCTTTGTGGGTCAAACTTGTATGTTCCCTTTTCTTGCCAATAGTCTTGCCAATATTTTTCTCTTGTCTTAAAATCGTATTTCTTTTCTAACATTTTTTCTATCCTTTTATCCACAATTTATTCTCTTTTGTGCATTACTTTTCCAAAAAATCAACCGCCACAGTGCCATATTTTCTGGTGTCCGTCACCTTTTGCATAAACTTGCTAACGCTCTCGGCACTTCGCTCGTGAACAATAACTCCGCCGTCACTTAAAATGTCAAACTTTAAAATTTTGCTTATTGCGATGTCTGCAAGGTCGCTGTCAAAGGGTGGGTCAAGAAAGATTATATCAAACTTCACGCCACTTTCCGAAAACTTTTTCAATGCGTCATAGAAGTCACAGGTTAAAGCTTTGTAATTTTGAACATTCAACTTGCCCAAGAACTTTTTTAACGCTTCAATATTTGCCTTGTTGTTATCTACAAACGAAACTTCCTTTGCTCCACGACTTATGCACTCAATTCCAAGCGCTCCACTGCCACAAAACAAGTCCAAGCACCTTGCCCCAGCAATTCTAAATTGCAATATGTTAAATATATTTTCTTTCACCCTATCCAGTGTTGGCTTTACAACCTCTTGCTTTGGCGAAGGGATAACCGTTCCCCTAAATTTTCCTGATATTATTCTCATAACAACAATTATAGTCTATTTTTCCTTTTGAGTAAATACTTTTTTGGGCATTGTGGGGAAAAATTTACTTTTACCCCCTCTTAATCTGTTGACAAATGATATTTTTCCGACTAAAATAAGATTGTATCGTATTTTGGTCGGAGGTTTGTTATGAATTATATCAAAAGAGATATGGAAAACATTGTTGAAGAACTGACAAAAGAGTATTCTTGCATTTTAATAACGGGACCAAGACAAGTGGGCAAAAGCACCATGCTTGAACACATTGACGGGCAAAGACACAGAGTAACACTTGACGACTTGCAAGAAAGAAATCTTGCAAAGACAGACCCAGAAATGTTTTTGAAGTTGCACAAATCACCAATCTTAATTGACGAAGTGCAATATGCTCCAGAACTTTTTTCATACATTAAAATTGCAATAGACAACGGAGCCGAGCCGGGGAGTTTTTGGCTGACAGGTTCGCAGAGTTACAAACTTATGCAACTGGCAAAAGAAAGTTTGGCGGGAAGAATAGCAATTTTAAACTTGACATCGCTTTCACAACATGAAATGTATGAAAAGGGCAAACTTGAGTTGTTTGACATATCACTTGAGAGCTTAAGAGATAGGGCGTCAAGCAGAACACCTGCTACAGTTGATGAAATGTTTAAAAGAATTTGGGCGGGCGGTCTGCCGGGACTTGCAAGCGGAAAATACTCAAATAGAGATATATATTATTCAAGTTATTTGCAGACATATTTGTCAAGAGATGTGAAAGAAGAACTGCCTATTAAGGACGATGTAAAATTTGTTGACTTTATTCGAGCGGTTGCGTGCAGAATTGGGCAGGAACTTAACATTCATTCCATAGCAACAGATGTTGATGTTTCGGACGACACTGCAAAAAGGTGGCTTGGCATGCTTGAAAAATCTGAAGTCATTTTCTTCTTGCACCCCTATTCCAACAACTTGCTAAAGCGTGTTGTCAAGTCGCCAAAAATTTACTTTTTTGACACTGGACTTGTTAGTTATTTGACAAGACATTCCAGTGCAGAAATATTGCAAAACAGTTCAATAAATGGAGCAATTCTTGAGAATTATGTCGTGGGTGAAATTAGAAAGAATTATCTTAACTGCGGCAAAGAAATGTTTATGTATTATTACAGAGATAAGGACCAAAAAGAGATTGACTTGATAATTGAAGAAAACGGTATGCTTCACCCAATCGAGATAAAAAAGAGTTCCAACCCAACCTTGTCCATGATAAAAAACTTTGAGGTTATAAAAAGTCCAACACTGAAAGTTGGTGAGGGTGCAGTCATTTGCATGAAAGACAATTTTTCTGCCCTAGATTCAAACAACTTCATCATTCCAATTTGGAGCATTTAAAAAGACTTCCCTCGGGAAGTCTTTTTTACACATTAAATCTGAATAGCACAACATCGCCGTCTTGCATGACGTAGTCTTTGCCGACTGAGGCTACTTTGCCTTTTTCTTTGGCAAGGTTGAATGAGCCAAGGGCTACTAGGTCGTCATATTTCACAATTTCCGCTCGGATAAAGCCCTTTTCAAAGTCACTGTGAATTTTCCCCGCTGCTTGTGGTGCTTTTGTGCCTTGTTTAATTGTCCATGCACGCACTTCTTTTTCGCCAGCGGTCAAATAACTCATAAGTCCCAAAGTTTTGTAACTGGTGACAATAAGTTTTTCAAGTCCGCTTTTGTTTATGCCAAGTTCTTGTTTGAACATTTCACGCTCTTCGCTGTCGAGCATTGTAAGTTCTTCTTCAATTTTGCAACTGAGGCACAAGACGTCTGCGTTTTCGCTTTTTGCAAATTCAATAACTTGACGAGTAAGAGGGTTGTCCATTGGTGGGGTTAAGATGTCATCTTCTGAAATGTTTGCGACATAAATAACTGGCTTTGTTGTAAGAAGGAACAATCCGTCAACATACTCCTTTTGCTCTGGCGTAAAATTTAAACTTCTTGCTGGTTTTTCCGCTTCCAATGTGTTTTTGATGGTGTTCAAAAGTATGACGTGTTCTCTACTTCCAGCACCCGCCTTGGCAAGTTTTTGCTCTTTTTCAAGATATTTCACAACGCTTTCTAGGTCTGCCAAGATAAGTTCAAGATTGATTGTCTGAATGTCCCTTGTTGGGTCAACAGAGCCTTCAACATGAATAATTTTCTCATTTTCAAAACATCTTACAACGTGAACAATTGCGTCAACTTCCCTAATATGACTTAAAAATTTGTTGCCCAAGCCTTCGCCCTTGCTAGCACCCCTAACAAGCCCAGCAATGTCCACAAATTCAATTTGTGCGGGCGTTGTCTTTTTGGCGTTGTATAACTTTGTCAAAACGTCAAGTCTTTCGTCTGGAACATCAACAATTCCCACATTTGGCTCAATGGTGCAAAATGGATAGTTTGCGCTCTCTGCCCCCGCCTTTGTAATTGCATTAAATAACGTGCTTTTGCCAACATTTGGCAACCCAATAACTCCAAGTTTCATTTTCTTTTTCCTTTCTTATTTTTTTATGCCTCGCTTCCATATCGGATAAGGCAATATATTCTAAATGGCAAGTAGAGTATCATTTGACCTACAAAGAAGAATAGCCCTATCATAAGATAGTGGAATGGTGCGGGAAGATTTATGCCGAGGGATACAAAGAATGGGCAACTTTCAACATAAAATAAGTTTGTCCCCGCAAAGCCCATTTTGGAAATTGCAAAACACAACGCTCCAAAGACAACAAGGCTCACAACACCTCGCCACAAGTCAAGTGCATTTTGAACATTTATCCAACCCGTAAAAGCCATCATCAACGCCACCATAACAATTATGCTGCGAGAGATGTAAAACGCCAAGTTGTTTATGTCATAAATTGGTAAACTTTCCACAACGCCAACTGGATAAATTATTGTTGCAATGGCAAGCAGTGCCGAAATTGAAAACACAAAGTCCAACCCAAAAGTTTTTGTCTTTATGTCCTTTTTCTTAATAACCGCAAAAAGCAAAAGAATTATGCTCACCCACATCGACAGAACGAAGCCGTCAAGATTTGTGGCAGCCAGAAAAGTTGCTTTTTCATCAACACTTTTAAGATACTTGCACCTAAAAACAATTCGCACTACCTCAAGGGCAATCAAAAGCCCCGTGCAAATGGCGACAAAAAGTCTTTGTTTTGAAAACTCGTGACGGGACACAAGCATGGAAAAGAAGATTATCACAACCATACAACACAATATAACCGCAATGTGTCCAGCGGATAAAAGTGACTTTATGCCCCCAGCAATGTTTAAATTTAGAAACATTTTATTCTCCTACTTAGTAGTTTAGAAAAAAAACACAAATTTGTCAAAAAAAACTACAATAGTTTTCGTTCTTTTGTTGATTTTTTTGAAAATATGTGCTATCTTAATTGCGTCAATGGAAGAAATTGGGTGAATTCCATAAAGCCCAAACCCTTGTGACATTGCAAAAACAAAAATTTTTGTTCCAAGTTTTCTTACAGAAAAACATCAATATGCAGGTATAGTTTAGTGGTAAAACTTTTGCTTCCCAAGCAAGTGATACGGGTCCGATTCCCGTTACCTGCTCCAGTAAAACAAAAAAGTCCTTCTGGACTTTTTTTGTTTTACAATGATATTTGCTCTGGCGAGCAAGTGAAATTGCTTCGCAATGATATTCTTTTTGAATTTATGGTTCTGAGCAAAGCGAGGGTTTATATATTTCATATAAATTGGGAAAGCAAGAGTTCATATATCCTCAAAAAGAATGATATTGCAAACGAACACAAAATTGTGTTCAGTTTGCAGTGAAGGTCAAGATAGCAAATATCATATCATTGCGAACGAAGTGAGTAATATCATTGACCATGGGGCAATATACCTTCCCTTGGGAAAATCAATACCCATGAGGCAATATGTTTTAGGAAAACGATTGCCCATAGGGGCAATATCATTGAGAGCAATAGCGAACAATATCATTAAATCTCTATCCGCTCACATTTTGCCATTATAACTTTTCTCGCTTCCGCTCAAAAAGCATTGGAGGTCATTTTATTCCACTCCCTTTTAACACATATTCGCTCACATAGTCAAGGTTGGTGTTGTCGATGATTGGTTCGTGGGTTTTAAGTTTTTTGTAGGTTGGGGGGATAATGTTTTGCGGGGCTGACAAGTTGAGGGTTGAGGAAAGCGTCACAAGGTAAATTTTGGTGGCAATAAGTTTTTTTGAGGGGGCTTTTAAAAGTTCTTGTGCCAGCGAGTCTATGGCAAAGGTTCTGTCGGGGTTAAGTTTGAAAACAAGGTGAGATAATTCCTCTGTTGTGGCGACTGTTTCATTTTGCATAAATTCCGCTTGAGGGGTCAAAAAGTCTGGAAGTTTTTGTTTAAAATCTTCGTCTTGGACAATCATCTTTGCGCAAGGGGATAGTTTCAAGAGTTTGACGTCTTGTTTCTTGCACAAAAGAATTTTGTTTTGAAAAAGGTTAAAAACAAAGTTCAAAGTTTTGGGTCTTGTAAGAAGTTTTGAAAATGGCACAAAATTTCCGTTTTCGTCCACGCACACAACAATATTCATCTTTCGCTCCTAATTTTTCTTCAACAATATTCTAGCAAAAAAGACATTTTGTGGCAAACAACTTTTGGAAAAAATATTTCTGTTTTCAAAATAAAAAAGTATACAAAAATGGTTGAAAAGTATGAGAAAATATGATAAATTAAAGTTGTTCGACAAAATTTTCACATTGAAAAAATGATTGAAGTTTTGTTAAACCGTTTTGAAAAATTTGAATAGGAGTGAGTATGTACAAAACCCTTTTGATAAACACCACAAGGAGCGCTGAAAAACGCACAAGTGAAATTGAGCGTGTGGCGAATGAGCAATATGAGCAAGGATACAAACTGGTCAGTGCCATTGGGACACCAAACTTCGGAGTGATTATGGTGTTTGCAAAAAGAGATGAGAAGTAAATTCTCATTTTTTTTATTTAAATATTCCATTCATTTGACAACTGGCACGCAAAGGGCTATTATATTTGTATCATAAAGTTATTTTTTGTATAAATATATATTTATATGGAAAATATGGAGGAAGAAATGAAAAACTTAAAAACAATTCAAACGGTGAGCAAAATTTTGTATATTTTGAGTAAGATTGCATTCATTTGCTGCATTGTTGGCGCAAGCATTTGCGGGCTGGGAATTGTCAGTGTTGCAAGCCTAAAGGATAATCCAGAATTTCTGCAAATGATTATTGAAATGGGCGAAGAATTTAACTTTAACACATGGCTTTGTGCTTGCATTTGTGGGCTTGTTCAATGTGGCTTTGGCATTGCGATATATTATCTTGTTCAAAGATTTTACAAATTTGAACTTGCTTGCGGCGACCCATTCAAAGTGGAAGTTGCTGACAGAATGAAAACTCTTGGCATTATAAGACTTATTTTGCCTCTTGCATGCTCATTTGTTGTGGGAGTTATTGCTGGAGCGTTTGGAGTAGATTTCGGCTATGCTGGATATGGCATAACAATGGGCTTTGTGTATCTTGTTGTGTCTGTTCTCATTCGCTATCACATTGAACTTGAACAAAAGCACATTGCGGAACTTGTAAAAGGCGACATTGAAGTTGTATCCGAAGAAAAATTTGACAACAAAGAAAATGTTTAATAAGGGATAAAATTATGTTAGAAATTAAAAACCTATGCAAAACTTTTGGCGACAAAAAGGCGGTGGATAATTTAAGCCTGACGATTGCAGACGGCGAAATTTATGGATTCATTGGGCATAACGGTGCGGGCAAAACAACAACTATAAAGGCTTGCACGGGCATTATGCATTATGACAGCGGAGAAATATATGTTAATGGGGTTTCCGTCAAAGAAAACCCCATTTTGTGCAAAAGTCAAATTGCCTACATTCCCGACAATCCAGACTTGTATGAATTTATGTCCGGCAATCAATATCTAAACTTTATTGCCAACATTTTTAACGTTTCAACTGCGGACAGAAAGTCTAGAATTGAGGCACTGTCACAAGTTTTTGAATTGACAAACGACCTTGACAAAAGCATTGCTTCCTACTCGCATGGAATGAAACAAAAACTGGCGATTATTGGTGCGTGGGTACATGAGCCAAAACTTATTATTATGGACGAACCTTTTGTTGGGCTTGACCCAAAAGCGTCACACAGTTTGAAACTTATGATGAGAGAGTTTTGCAACAAAGGCGGCAGTATATTCTTCTCTACTCATGTTTTGGAAGTGGCAGAAAAGTTGTGCGACAAAGTGGCAATTATTAAAAACGGGCAACTTATTGCACATGGCACAATGAAAGAAGTTAAGGGCGACAAGTCACTTGAAAATGTTTTCTTGGAACTTGAGGACGGTGAGCAAAATGTTTAAGACACTGCTCAAAAAACAACTTTTGGAACTAAACGCAAGTTTCTTTCAAAACAGCAAAACTGGCTCAAAGCGGTCAAAAGCGTCCAGCGTTGCAATTATTGTAGCGTTTTCACTCATTTGCATATATTTGGGCGTTGTGTTTTTCCTTATGGCAAACGACATGTGCAAAAGCCTTTTTGAAGCAAATTTCGGCTGGCTGTATTTTGCGATAATGTTTGGCATTGGCATATTGCTTGGTGTTTTTGGAAGTGTGTTCAACACATATAACAGCGTTTATGGAGCAAAGGATAACAATCTTTTGTTCTCGCTCCCTATTCCAGCAAAATATATCCTTGCAGTGCGAATTTTGGGCGTTTATCTTATGGGGCTGCTTTACACTTCCGTTGTCACCGTTCCAACACTTATTGCCTATTTCATAAGCGGACATGCAACAGTTGCGGGCGTTATTACAAGCATAATTTCAGCCCTTCTATTAAGCCTAATTGTCATGGTCATTTCCCTTCTTTTGGGTTGGCTTATCGCAAAAATCACGGCAAAGGTTAAAAACAAAACTTTCCTCACCGTTCTCACTTCACTTATCTTCATTTTTCTGTATCTTTTTATTGTTACAAAATCAAATGCCTTCATAACTTCCGTCACGTCAAACAGCAGTGCAGTTGCTGGCAAAGTGAAAGTTTGGGGATTTCCTATTTATGCAATAGGGCAAAGTTGCGTGGGCAACATAATATATTTCCTTGGCTTCCTTGCAATTACACTTATCCTTTGTATGCTTGTATTCTTGCTTCTGTGGCGAAGTTTCTTCAAACTATCCATTCGCAGTTCATCTCAAGTGGCTTCACACAAAACAAAATTGGTTCAAAAAAACATTTCTTTCACACTTTTTGCAAAGGAATTTAAACGGCTATTTTCCAGCGCGAACTATTTATTGAACTCCGCCAGCGGGTCAATCTTAACACTTCTTGGAGTGATTGCAATAATCACTCAAAAAGACAATTTGTCCTTGTTAGGTGGACTTCTCGGCGGTGATATTTGTGCCTTATTAGTTCTTGCGGCAGCAATCATGTTCAGTTGCACAAACACAATTTCTGCCTCGTCAGTTTCACTTGAAGGAAAAAGTTTGTGGGTCCTAAAAAGTTTGCCAATATCTCCAAAAAAAGTTCTGCACGCAAAACTTAACTTGCACATTGCAATAACACTTCCCTTCACCCTTCTTGCAACAGTGGTCGCAAGCATAGTTTTCAAACTATCTGCCTTGCAAGGTATCATTGTTTGCCTAACAAGTTGCATAGCAGTCATTGGCTTTGCACTTTTTGGACTTTTATTAAACCTCAATCACGCCAACTTTAATTACATAAACGAAATAGCAGTTGTAAAGCAAAGCCTGCCCGTGTTTTTGAGCATGTTCGGCGGCTGGGTGTTTGTGGGCGTCCTTGCGGGACTATATTTTGCACTTGCAAACATTATCCCCGCCAGCGTCTATTTCTACATAACTTGCGCCCTCATTTTCTCCATAGCTTCCCTTGAATTTGCTCTTCTTGAAACAAAAGGTGTAAAAAAGTTTGAAAATTTATATTAAAATAATAAAAGAAAGATTAACCCCTACTCGATTGAGTAAGGGTTGTTTTTTATTCGTTTTCAAATTCGTTATTTTAATCGCTTTCAAATTCGTTGTAGATTGCCTCGAGTTCGCTTTTTACGTTTTCGAGTGAATATTGTTTTGACTTTTCAAGACTCTTTTGCCCAAATGCTTCTCTTAATGTTTTATCATTATATAATTTTTCAAGAGCAGAAGTAAAGGCGGCGACATCATCTTTTTCGCAGAGATAGCCGTTTTCGTTTTCTTGCACCAAATCTCTTACACCTCTAACATTGCTTCCAACAATAGGCAATGCAAAATTCATGGCTTCAATAACCGACAGCGCAAGTCCTTCCCTATGAGAAGCGGTTAGAAAAACGTCACTTGCACTCATAATATCAGGCACATTTTTCACATAACCCAAGAAATACACAATATCATCAAGTCCAAGTTCGTGAGTAAGTTTTTTCATATTTTCCATTTCACTTCCCGTGCCGCAAATGAAGTATTTTATATTTTTATCCTTCAAATTGGAAACGGTTTTAAGCATAACGGGATAGTTTTTATTTTTTGTAAACTCCGACACTGTAAGAATGACAAATTCGTCTTTAAGCCCCAGACTTTCTCTTGCTTTATCCCGTGGAAGAGCCTTCGACACTTTGTCGCAACTTACTCCAATGCCCGAGATTTTATACTTCTTTTTTGCTTTCCAATTTTGGCAAGCGGAGTAGTCTTCGTCATTTATTGTAATTAAGACATCGGTGTATTTTGCAAGGTGTTTTTCAACATTGCGAAAAACAAAATTTTTAAGCCTACTGCCCCCCTTCAAAAATGCAAAACCATGAGCGGTGTAGAAGCATGGAAGTTTAAACTTTTTTGCAAGCAGTCTTCCCATAAGCCCGCCAACTGGTTGTTGCGAATAAACAAGGTCAAACTTTCTTTCTTTTTGCAATTTGCAAAGTTGTTTGTATGCTTTTATATTGCGAAGTTTAAAAGGATTTCGTGCAAAATTTATTTCGTGCATTGTGAAGTTGTATTTGTCTTTAAGTTCGTCAAACCAAAAACCCGTTTTCGCACAAACACATTCCACTTCATTGTATTGCTGCAAAAATTTTATATGTGGAATGAGAAATTGCCAAATCATATTGTCGGTGGTCGTTATCACCAAAATTCTTTTATTCTTTATCATCTTTCTCTCGCTTTTTACATTTTGTCTGGGGTGCCGACTGAAATGCACTCAAGGGCGTTTTTGATAACAGTTTTGACGCAAGTCACAAGGGACATATTTGTTTTGCTATAGGACAAATTTTCTGTGTCGATAAGCTTGTCGTCTGCGCTCCAAAGCGAGTGGAAAAGCGATGCAAGTTCTTTCACATAATCTACAATCATATGTGGTGAACGTTTGAGGGCAGACATTTCAATTACTTGTGGATATTTGGCAAGGAAAACGACAATTTCTTTCATTTGCTTTGAAGGGTTTTCCATAATACCTTTTAGGTCGTTTGAAGAAAATTCATAGTCATAGCCAAATTTCTGTTTGAAATTTCTGAGTGCGGAATTTGCACGGACATAGGCATATTGAATGTAATAAACAATATTATCTTTTGACTTTTCTTTAATCTTCACAAGGTCAAAAGTCATTTGCGTTTCAGCACTTTTTGAAAGCATGAAAAGTTTGAGTTCGTCAACATTTATTTCCCTTGCCACGTCACTGAGTAACACGAAAGTTCCCTTTCTTTTTGACATTTTAAAAGGTTCGCCATTCTTTTCAAGTGCAACCATTTGGCAAAGCAGAACTTGCAATTTTGCCTTGCCGTCTGACACTGCTTCAACGGCACTTGTAATTCTCTTTACATATCCGCCATGGTCTGCCCCCAAGATGTTAATCATGGAATTGTAACCTCTGTCGAACTTGTCCTTATGATAGGCAATGTCCGAAGCAAAATATGTCGTTGTGCCGTCTGGACGAGCGACAACTCTGTCTTTGTCATCGCCAAAAGCAGTGGAGCGGAACAATGTTTGAGGCAGTTCAGAATATTTTGACTCCTCTTGTTCTTCTTCATTTGCACTGCCGCCAACGGGTGCAGCAAGTCTTCCCTTATACACAAGGCTCACCTTTTCTTGTTCCCCATTTTCGAGGTTTTCTGTCACAAATTTATGCTCCAACATGTCAAGCACTTTTTCAACTTTCTTTTCTTCCACAAGTTTTGTTTCTGAAGTAAAGTTGTCAAATTCAAGCCCCAAAAGTTTTAAATCTGACTTAATTATATCAAGCATACCTTCAACACATTCGGGTTTAAGTTGTTTGTAAAATTCCTCATCATTAAATCCAACAAATTTATTCCCATATTTTTTTGCAAGAAGTTTTGCATAATCTACAAGATAGTCCCCTGGATAGCACCCTTCTGGCACGTTTTCACCCTTGTGAAGACCAAAACATTGTTCATATCTGAATTGAATAGACTTTAAAAGTGTTACAATTTGAACGCCATAATCGTTTACATAATATTCTTTTGTGACGTCATAGCCCGCTTTGCTCATAAGTTTTGAAAGTGCCAAGCCCAAAATTGCTCCACGACAATGCCCCACGTGAAGTGGTCCCGTTGGGTTTGCAGAAACAAATTCCAAAAGCACTTTTTCCTTCTTCTTGCCATCACCAAAGTGTTCACCTTCGCTAACTATGCTTGCCAAAAATTGTTCCCAAATTTCCTTTGTGAACACCAAATTTATGTAGCCGCCCACCACTTGAACGCTTGCAATCTCGTCTAGTTTTTCAATTTCTCTTGCAAGTTCCATTGCCAAATCGTTTGGCTTTTTGCCGCTGACTTTTGCAAAGACCATTGCTGCGTTTGTGGAATAGTCACATCCCGTTTCTTGTGGCGGAATGGAAAATCTTAATGCCGATTGCAGTCTTTCATTTTGAGTGTATCCGTCGCCAATGGTGCTAGCAACAATTCCCCTAACTTTATTTGCAACCAATTCAAATATGTCCATAATTTTCTCCTATTGTATCAATTTTTAGCAAAATCTCGTGTTTTTTATATGTTTTTTTTGCTTTTTTCTACATTTTTTTACACTTTATAATGTCTTTTTGAACTTTTTAACTCTATTATCTTCAGTTTTCTATTTATTCTTCTGCCGAACCTTAAAAATATTATTTTATGAGTTATCCACAATTTTTAATTTTTTGTGGATAACTTTTACAAAATTGGCAAGTCAACATTGTCTGAAGTTGCCTTTTCAATTTTTAAAATCTTAACGAAATATGAATAACTGTCTGACACTTTTATCTTCACTCTATCCCCAACTTTTTTGCCCAAAATAGCTTGCCCAAATGGGGACTCTTTGCTGATAATTCCCTTTGAAGCGTCATTTCGCATGGTGGTGGAAAGTTGCACAACTTTCTCCTCCCCCTCGTCTTCAAAAAGCACCGTCACCTTGTCAAACATTCCCACTTCGTCACTCACTGGGTCAAGTTTAACAATTTTTGCCGTTTTTATCATGGCTTTTAGATATTCAATTCGGCTTTCGTTTCTGCCCTTTTGCGCCCGAGCCGCATGATATTCTGCATTTTCGCTTAGGTCGCCATGTGCCTTTGCTTCAATAATTGCTTGCGAAATTTGAGGTCTAATGACATTTATTCTGTGGTCAATTTCCTCTTGCATTTGCTTAATATCGTTTTCCGTTAGTTCGTTAAACATTTATTCTCCCGTTTATTTTTCAAGAATTTTGTTCGATATAAAACTCACCATAACCCCAGCACACATCAGCGGATAATACACCACACTTCCGAGCGCTCCCGTTTTTTCCGTTTGCTCCTTTGTGTAGCACACATCAACTGCGGCGGCAAAATTATCTTTTTTAAGTTCGTTTCTCAGTTTTCTTGCCAGCCCGTCATAACTTGTTTTCCAAAGATTTTCCACAACAAAATGTGGTATTTTTGCCCTATTTCCCGTCCCCATTGCACAAATGAGTGGGATATTCTTTTCATGGCAAAATTTTATAATTTCCATCTTTGCTACTATGTCGTCAATGGCGTCAATAACATAATCATAATTTTCGCAAATAATTTTGCCTATTGTGTCACGAGAAATTTTTTCACAAACGGCAGTTACATGGCAATTTGGGTTTATGCTTAAAATTCGCTCCTTTGCCACATCGCATTTTTTCTGCCCAATGTTTGTCATTTGAGATAAAATTTGCCTATTGAGATTTGTTTCGTCAAACTTGTCAAAGTCAACAACTGTAATTTTCCCAACGCCCAGTCTTGCAAGCATTTCTATAACATATCCGCCAACTCCGCCAGCGCCCAAAACTGCAACATTTGCTCTCTTTATCTTGTCATACTCCTCGCCCATAACAAGCCTTGTTCTATCTTCAAAACTGCCCATTTTGTCCCCTTTTTCGTCATTTTTTATACTTTTTTCGCCATTTTTTCTTAATTTACGTGTTTTTACATATATTTTCTTTATTGCACAAACACATAATAAAACAGCTTTTATAATCTCTTTATCACATAAATTTATCTGTTTGCATTGATTATTGTTATATAAATATAACTACAATTAAACATCAAATTTTATAGCAAATTAAATTTTAAAATATTTCTTAACACGTTTAATTTTTCGTGGAGTTCCTTGTGGATAACGCAAGTTTATGTCAAGCCACAAACCCTTTTCAAGCACGGACTTTTCACGAGTGAAAGCATAGAAAGTTTTTGCCCCATGATAGTTGCCCATGCCGCTATTCCCAACGCCGCCAAATGGTAATTTTTCTTCGCTTAAGTGCAAAATTGTGTCGTTAATGCACCCGCCGCCAAATGCCACTTGTGATTTAATTTTTGCAACGCAATCTTTGTCTTTTCCAAAGTAGTAAAGTGCAAGCGGTTTGTCCATATTTCTAAATTTTTCAATCACTTCGTCAAGGTCGTCAAAAGTCAAAACTGGCATAACTGGTCCAAAAACTTCCTCTTGCATAATTTCGTCATTCCACGAAACATCAGTCAAAATTGTTGGCTCAATAATCTGTCCATGAGTTTTGCCACCGCACTCAATATTGCCGTTTTTTATCAAATTTTGAAGTCTTGTAACATCACTTTTCTTAGCAATTTTCACAAAACTTGTCAAAAATTCGTCTTTTTCAGAACCCAAGTGGTGTTCATAATAGAACTTTTTGACCCATTTTTTGGCACATTCAACAAACTTGTCTTTTATGTCACTATGCACCAAAACATAGTCTGGAGCCACGCAAGTTTGTCCTGCGTTCAAAAATTTTCCCCACACAATTCGCTTGGCGCTTAAGTCGATATTTGCGTCTTTGTCCACAATGCAGGGGCTTTTGCCACCCAATTCCAAAATCATTGGGGTGAGATATTTTGCTTGTTTTGTGGCAAGTTCTCGTGCCATTTTTGGCGAGCCAGTGTAGAAAATAAAATCAAATTTTGTGTCAAAAATACTTTCAATTTCATCTTCTTTCGTCACCACATAAACATAGTCTTCGTCAAAAATGCTTAACATTTTCTTAATAACCTTTGTTATGTTTGGCGTATTTCTGGAAGGCTTAATAACCGCAGTGTTTCCACCAGCTATTGCCCCAATAAGTGGAATGAGGGTCAGTTGAAGTGGATAATTCCAAGGCGAAGCGATAAGAGTTACGCCATATGGGTCATGCAAGACATAGCCCTTTGAAGGGAAATTTGCAAACGAAGTATGCACCTTTTTTGGCTTAACTAGACTTGCAAGGTGAGATATCATATAGTTTATTTCCTTCATCACAAGCCCAAGTTCCGTAAGCACCACATCAAACTCAAGTTTATTAAGGTCAGCTCTAAACGCCGCACAAATTTGGTCATAATATGCCTTAATTTGAAGCCTGAGTCTTTTCAGTTGCAGCAAGCGAAAGATCACGTCAAGAGTTTTGTTTGTTGCGAAAAATGCTCTTTGCCTTGCAACAACTTTTTCAAGCGAAGTCAAATTTTTATTTTCTTCAATTTCGCTCTTCTTGTCATTTTTAGAAGCCTTTTCTTCATTCTCCTCAGAAACATTTTCACTTAAAGTGTTGTCCTTGCTATCCAAAGAATTTTGCTCATCAAGATTTTCAGTTACATTTTCTTCTGATTCTTCTTTCTGTTCAGAAACTTCTTCGTTTTCGTTCAAAATTTCTTCATCTTTAACACTTTTCGCCTCGTTTTCAGCGTTTTCGTTGTTTTCTGCCACAAAATCTGCAGTTTTCACTTCATTTTGGTCGTTTTCTGATTGAGGTTGTTCAATCAAAGTTTCTTCCTCATATGCAAGTGGCTTTTCAGAAATTATTGGCGTTAAGGCTTCTTTCTTCTCGCTATTTTTTTGCGTTTTTGCCGCTGGTTTTGCAGATTTTTTATGCAAGGCACCTTTTGCTTTGCTTGCTGCTTGTCCAACTTTAGATTTTGTGTTCTTTTTTGTTTCTGCCATGTTCCCCTCCTACTTTTTCTCAAGCGTATAGCCGTCTTTTCCGTCACGCACGATGTATCCAAGATTTGAAATTTCATCACGCAAACGGTCGCTTTCCGCCCAATTTTTTGCAAGTCGTGCTTGCCACCTTGTTTTTGCAAGTTCGTCAATTTCTTGTGGAATTTCCTCTTTTGCTTTCTCTTCGCCATTTAGGTCTAGCCCCAATGCTTTGTCAAACTTCTGCACCAAGTCAAAAATTTGTGAAGATTTTGGTTCGTTTTTGAGCATTGTCCACAAAACGCCTATCGCAAGTGGAAAATTCAAGTCGTCATTTATTGCGTTCAAAAATTGGTTGCTGTAATTTTCTAGTTTGTCATTCTCAATTTTGTTTTCGCCATTTTTGTGGCTTGCGACAAGAGATTTTAAGTTGTTATAGCCCAAAGCACTGGCTTTCAAAGCGTCAAAAGTAAAGTTCAATTTTTTGCTATAGTGCGTGTTCAAGCAAAAATATTTGAAGCCTAGCGGTTCAAAGCCACGGTCGGATAAGTCTTTTATTGTCCAAACATTGCCAAGACTTTTGCTCATTTTGCCGCCATCAACTGCCAAGAATTCGTTATGCATCCAGAAGTTTACAACCCTATGCCCCGCCAGTGCGTCATTTTGTGCAATTTCGTCCTCGTGGTGAACGGTCTTGTGGTCAATGCCACCAGTGTGAATGTCGAAGTGGTCGCCCAAAATATCACGTCCCATGCTCGAACATTCAATGTGCCACCCAGGGCAACCAACGCCCCATGGGCTATCCCATTTCATAATGTGATTTTCTGGCACAAACTTCCAAAGTGCAAAGTCGAATGGGTGGTGCTTTTCCACATTTTCCTCAATTCGAGCGTTGCCCGTTTTGCTTAGGTCTTTTGCACTCAGTTGCCCATAGCCCGAAAACTTCTGCACGTCAAAATATATTCCGTCACTGGTTCTATAAGTATAACCTTTTGCTTCAAGCCCTTTCACGAATTCAATCATTTGTGGAATGTATTTTGTGGCATAGGTGATGTGTTCTGGAATGTCAACGTTTAAAAGTTTCAAGTCAGCAAAGAACTTATCCGCATAAAATTTTGCAATTTCATAAGGACTTTTTTGCTCTTTTTTTGCCGCAAGTTCCATTTTGTCGTCACCGTTGTCTTCGTCACTGGTCAAATGCCCCACATCAGTCACGTTCATAACGCCCAAAATTTTGTAGCCGTTATATTTTAGCGTGCGTCTTAAAGAGTCCATAAAAATGTAGGCTCTCATGTTGCCGATGTGCTGATAAGAATAGACCGTTGGCCCGCAAGAATACATCTTTACAAGCCCTGGCGTAATTGGCACAAATTCTTGTTTTTTGTTTGTTAATGAATTGAATAATTTAAGCATTTTCTTCTCCCTTTGAAGATAAAATTTTGTTTAAAAAGTCCACCGCTGAAACGACATCAACAAGGTCGCTTTCAGAAATTTTCCCCAGCGCTTTTTCAAGTGAAGTTAGGCTCGAGTAAACATATTTTTCCCCGCCTTTTGTAAGCGAATAATATTTTCCCCGTCTGTCCACCTCGTCACTCACTGAACAAATCTTGTTTTCGTCTTCCAGTTCTTTGCAAAACTTGGCAACATTAGACTTCGCCAGCCCCAAAGTTTCAACGAGTTTTGTGGGTGAAATTTGTTTGTTTTCCAAAATACAAAGCAGAATTTTAAACTTCAACGAAAAAACTTCCCGCTCCAACTTTGAATCGAAATTCTTGAAAAACATTTGAATATTTTGAGTAAGTCTGATAAAACTTTTGCTTGTTTCAAATGGTAGCATATATCCTCCAAACTATCTTATGCATAAGCCCACGATAGTGATAATCTTATAACAACTCAATTTTAACACTTCTGCCCTAGTCTGTCAATCATTGCAAACCCCTTTGCAAGAAAAAAGCAACATTCGCAAAAATTTGTTGCATTATCCCCCAAAATGTTGTATATTATGAGTGTGAATGGAGAGGTATCGAAGTGGTCATAACGGGGCTGACTCGAAATCAGTTAGGGAGCAATCCCACGTGGGTTCGAATCCCACCCTCTCTGCCATGTGAAACAGAAAAAGTCCGAACGGACTTTTTTTTTGTTTCACAATGATATTTGCTCTAACGAGCAAGTGATATTGCTTCGCAATGAAATTCACTTCGTGAATGATATTGCAAACGAACACAAACTTGTGTTCAGTTTGCAGTGAAGGTCAAGATAGCAAATATCATATCATTATGAGCGATAGCGAATAATATCATTGCCCATGAGGGCAATATCATTACGAACGAAGTGAGTAATATAATTCTTATAACAGTTTAGCGAGAAGCGTGATAGCCAAAATAATTACAAAAAACACCGCACGGTTGTGTGGTGTTTTTTAGATATTTAATTTAAGCAGACTATTTAGTAACAGTCACTGTTCTGTATTCTTTATTAGTTTTGATTGTTGCTGTATGTCCGTCATAATTGTAAACTTCAATTCCTTGTGTTCCATTATCTGTTCCACATTTGAAAGAGAAATTTCCGCCTGAAATTGTAACAACTGGATCTCCACCTGGATAGCCGCATGCTTCAATTACAAGTGCAGCACCCGTTGACTCGCAGCCATCGTTACGATGTTCAAATTTTTTGTATTCACCTGTTGCGTAGAAGTCTCCTCCAGTAATATTAACTGTTCCAGATTTGATATACACTGCAGTAGCGCCTGTTATTGTTCCACCAGAGATATTCCAATTTTTGCAATTTGGGATATAGATTGCGGTTGTGTCTTTATGTGCTATTCTTCCACCAATAACACTGACAGATTTAATCATATCTTCTTTGTTGCCACTTCCAGTAAGGGTTGAATAGTTGCCTTCAGAATAAAGTGTTGCTGCTGTAACAAGTTCAGTGCCTTCGCCATAAACATATACACAACTTCCCTTTGAGCTGACTGACAATGTTTCTTCAAGAGTCAATTTTGAGTGAAGTTCAGTGTAAACTTTAGTGTTTCCTTCGCCAGTTGATTCTGTATAACCGATAACTGTAATGCAATTTAGAACAGCGTTGCCAGTAACGATTTGTCCATTTTTGATTGTAAGTTCGCCGCCTATAACTGCAAACATTGCTTCAAGTTTGTCGTCTGAAGAAATAGTGTGTCCATTTAGGTCAAGTGTAAGTGTATTGTTTGTATTTTCAACATTTCTATATACAACAAAACTGCTCAATTTAACATCAGAAATAAGAGTGATTGTTTCCCCTGATTGTGCATTTTTTACTGCTTCTTGAAGTGTATCATAATATGTTTTTTGACCATTATTTTCGACATAGCACAAGCCTTTAATTTCATTAAGAGAATTGCTGCTAGCATCTATTTCAAATTTTCTTGTTGTGTTTTGGTCAATAACAACTGAAATAACACCATCTTGACCAACTGTGCAGTCATATTCTGCGAAAGTGTTTTCTGCCGAACGAGTTAAAATTCCAAATTTCATATCGTCAAACAAGAACCATGCTTCAGTTTCGGAACCGTTGGAATAAAGTGCAAGCGAAAGAATATTGCCTTGGTTTACTTTAAATGTAAGAGGCATAGTTTCTTTCCCATCACCAACACAAACATAGATAACTTTGCTGTCTTTGTCCATTGCCCTATATGTGCCAGTTGAAGTTTCTTGCAATTCGCCGTTTTCATAACCAGCGGTATAGAATAGATATCCTTGAGGCATTCCTGAGGTTTCGCCCATATCAACTTCTTTAGTTGTCGCAACAATCTTCATAAGATATGTTTTTTCTTCTGCTTGAGTTGTTTCTCCTGTTTGGCTTGTTCCTTCAACTTGTTCAACATAAGAATAAGTGTAAACACTCATTTCCTTAACTTCGGTGCCGTTGTATTCATAGAATTTAACGTCTTCTTTGTCTGCAAGTTTTGCAACAACTTCCAAGAATTGGTCTGTTACTGTAAGTTCAGATTTCTTTGCAGCGGCGATATATGAAGAATCTTCTGTCCAGTTGTAAACTGCAACTTTAACTCCACTTGCTGATGTCACTTTGTTCCAGTCTGCAATGTTTAGAGTAAGTTTGTTTGTTTTTGCAGTTTTGTCATAATAGTAGTTAGATCTGATAACAAGTGCTGCTCCGTCTTTTGGTGCTTCGTTTGGTCCAGTTTCGCCAACATTTGCAACAGTTCTAACATCAAAACTTGTTGCACTTGCATGAAGAGTGCTTGTATTGTCAACATTTATTTCACCCATCATTGCATAAATTGCACTTGTGTTACCTGTAAGAGTTGAATTGTTTGTAATGTTAACAACCATATATGATGGAACAAACAATGCAGTTTCATTTTCAGAAGTAATTGTGCTGTTTTCAATGGTTACTGTAAGGTTTCCTTCTTGACTTGGTCCCCAAAGATTGTTCCCGCCAACAGATTCACATTTTGTTGTGATTGTGCAGTTAGAAATAATTGTTTTTGAGTTGTCAAATAGGTCAATTCCACGGAAATCTGAAGTAATTGTAACATTTGTAAGAGTAAGTTTTGTGGTGTTTTCAGCCATAACTGCTCTGCCTTGTCCCACTTCAGAAAGTCCTTCTTGAACTGTATATTCAATAGTTCCGTTTTTGATTGTTGCTTCTCCAGCGCTAACACCAAAAACGCAATAGTTCTTTCTTGTTGCAGTTTTATCGTTATGATTGTCTGCTGCTGTTTGATGATAACTAATTTTCTTTCCATTAAGGTCAATGATAACATTTTTTGTAATGTTAATTTTTCCAGCAACGGAAATGTCTTGAGTAAGTTTGATATATCCGCCATTTTCAACTGCTGCAACAAGTGTTGCATCGTCACTTACAAGATATGGATAATTTTTTTCTGATCCAGCTGCTTTTGTTTGTGTTGCGTCTTGGTGATTGCAACGTGTGCAAACTGCTACATAACGAGCATTTTCATAGTCATAGACATAATTTGTTTGTCCGTCTTTTGTGTAGTTGTGAGCGATTTTGTCTATTGTAATTTTACTTGCCTCTATTGTTCCTTGAGCATTGCTGAAGTTTTTGTTGCAACGAGAACAATTCCAATATTCAATGTTTCCTTCAGTTGTGCAAGTTGGGTCTTGCTTTGCATGATAGGACAAATCATGGCTTGCTGGGAGTGTAAGATTTTTAATTTCATTATGATTTTTGTCAAAATTCTTGTGGCAGTGGGAGCATGTGTAATGCTCTTTTGTTCCGTCTGCGGTGCAAGTTGCTGGAACTTCTGCAACAAGGTTGCCATAGTCATGTCCAAGAGCGGCGATGTCTTCAGGTTTTGTCACAACGCCGTCTGTGCCGTATGAATGGTTTTCAAAAGTTGCTGTAAGAGTTCTGGAGCCTGCTTTGTCGCAAGTTGCTTCCTTTGTCACATTTTCAGAAACGGTTGTAGCAACATTTATAAGTTTGTGTTCTTCATTTCTGGAACATTTTGTTGTTGCCGTGCAAGTCCATTCACCTTGTTCATCTTTGGCAAAAACAAATTCTGTATCTTCCAAATTATAGTCATGGTTTTCTGGGTCAATAGCGATAATAAGGCTTTCTGCAGAAACTTCTTCTCCTCCCGCTTCTGTTAAAAAGTCTTTTTCGCAAAGTGTGCAATGATAGTGTTCCCTTATTCCAGTTGACATGCAAGTTGCAGTTGTCCCTTTAACTTTTTCCATGGTATGAACGTGTGCTGGAATATCTTCCTTACAACCAGTGAAAAGAACCATGGTAAGTGCAAGCAAGCATACGAGAGCTGGAACTAACACCTTAAATTTCGACAATAGTTTTTTCATATCAATTCTCCTTTTATAGTTTTGGGCAAGTCATAAACTAGTCCCGCTTGCCCATATTGATATTGATACATTGATTATCCTATATAAAATCACAAAAGTCAAACGAATTTTGCCACTTTCTCGAAAAATAATTTCGACAAATTTTGACACCTCAGTTTCACTTCAATTTGCCACTCAAACCCCATTGCAGTCCTTTACCTTTGCAAACAGAAAAGTTAAACTCTCACACCTCCAGCCCAGAAAATCTGCAAAACCTTGCCACTTGCAACACCAAGACAAAGCCCGAACAACAAACGCTATATTATATAGGAATAATATTAGTATGACTTAAAAATATAATATTATACACATATCCAAAACGCAAGAGTTTTTGCTCACCACAGCAAAAAGTGACTAAAATTACAAAGTTTTTGCTCGCTAGTGCAAAAAAATGTTAAAATTACCACTTTTCACGAACTTTGCATATATAAGGCTATGTTAAATTCGAGCGAAATTTTAAAATATGTTGCTTACACCTTCCCGCAAGCGAAGGCGGAGATTTCGGGGCGAAATAACGAAAAGGGCGTTGCAAAATTTTATGATACTCCATTCGGAACGGTGGTCGAAGTGGAAATGTCGGGGCTTCCAGACACAAAGACAGGCTTTTTTGGAATGCATATTCACAGCGAGGGCGTTTGCGAGGGGGATTTTTCGTCAGCGGGGTCACATTTTGGGACGGGCGAACACCCACTTCACACGGGCGATTTGCCACCACTCATGTCTTCACACGGCAATGCCTATATGATAACCCTAACCCCACGCTTTGCAACAAGGGACATTGTGGGGCGGTCTATCATAATTCACGATTCGCCAGACGATTTTACAACTCAGCCCGCTGGCAACTCGGGCAAACGCATTGCTTGCGGTATTATTGAACAAGGGATATAAAACTATCCCTTTTTTCATTTTTTAAACTTCATTAAATATGTTATATTTTATATTTTTAGCATTATAAGCGTAAGTTAGCATTTATAATGAATTTGTTTTATGAAAGACTTAAAGACAAATAATATTCCAAAAGATGTCAGATAATCTTTCTTTTCCGCAATATAAGCGGAATATGGCGATTATAGTTATCCACAAAATGCAAACAAATTGTGGACAACTTATGCTTCAGTGTCAGTTTCTGTTCCGTCAGAGATGTTGACGTTAAGTGGCAATGTTTCTGCGTCTGCGGTGTATCCGCCAAATTTGTAATGATTGCCAACAACGGCATTTGTTGCAACAATTTTGAAGCATTGGCAACCGTCAAACACGGGAACGGCTGAAACTGTTATATCCGCCCCGCCGCTTTCCACACAAGTAAGTGTGTTTGCAACTTTTGTTGGACTGAGAAGTGTGATGGTTGGAGTTTTTGCCATTCTTGTTGGGAAAAATAAAACGCTTGGCTCGAACTCTGTTGCACTTATGGCTTTTAGTGTTAAAGCATTGTCTTCCGAAACTCCCGAGGCGTAGTAATATTTTTGGCAGAGGCTGAGTTCATAATCGTCAGAACGGCCGCCAAATTTTGAGGCGACTGTTCCAAATTCCACTTTTGGATTGGTGAAACGAATAAGTTTTGTTCGTTGGACTGGTGTGTTTATTTGGAAAAAGAAAGTCATATTTGTTGTGTTTTCTGGAATAAAGCACTTCAAATATTTATCCCCAGCGACTGCTATTGAAAGGCTTTCCACACCCAAACTTGCGCCAGTGCTGTCAAAATATTCAAGCCCAAAAGAGGCACTGTTTTCGGCGGTGGTCGTGCAGTCTTTTATGGTCAAACTGACGACAACATCTCTTCCCGCAAAAAATGAAGGAATGTCAATTCGCTGCTCGATCGCTCTGACGGGGGTGGTTAATGTTTTTAGAAAACGTAACTCAAAAATTCCGCTGGCACTTAGATTGACTTTCACTTGATTGGTGCAAGCCTTATACCATTTATCTGCCATATACATTGTTGCCGTTTGATTGAGTTTTACATTTCGTTGGTTGCAAGTTAAGTATGGGTTCAAAAGCAAGTTTTCGCCATACAGTTCGCCTGTCATGTTTCTAAGTTTGTTTCGTTCGATATAGAAGTCATTGGTATGATTTTCAAACGAAGTGGAAAGCGCCGCTTGGGCAGTGTCCAAGTTATACAATCTATCTGCCACTTTCACAAAATCTTCAGTATGTTTTGCTATATTTGCGGTATTTGTAGCGATATTTGCCCCATTTGTTGCAATATTTGCCTCATTTGTAGCAATTTTAGTGGCATTTGCAGAGATATTAGCAGTATTCGTGGCAATGTTTTGTGTATTGGTGGCAATATTCGTTGTATTTTGATTCACTTTCTGTGCTTGTGACGAGATATTGTTCGCATTTATGAGGATACTTGCACTGTTTTCGGATATTTTTTCAGCATTTTCAGCGATATTTGCCTCATTTGTTGCAATTTTGTTTGAATTTTGTGTAATTTTTGTAGAATTTGCGTCAATTTTCTCGCCTTGAGAAGTTGTAAGCGTTTTTAGTGACGAAATATCGCTTTTGGCGGTTGCAATATCACTCTTTGCAGTCGAAATGTCTAATTTTGCAGTCGTTAGTTCCGTTTTTGTGTTATTTAAGTCAGTTTTAGTGTCACTTAAATCACTTTTCGTGCTAGATAAGTCATTTTTGGTATTTAATAAGTCCGTTTTTGTGTTAGATAAGTCTGTTTGAGTAGTTGCTAAAGATTGTTTCGTATTCGCCAAATCTGTCGTAACATTTGACAGACTTGTTTCGGCGGTAGTTAAATCGGTTTTAAGTGTAGATATGTCCGCCTTGTTTGCTTTTATATCCTCTTTTGCGGCAGAGAGGTTTGACACAGTTGTATCGTGTCTTGCGCTGAGGGACGACACATTTGAAATGGTCGTTGACAGTTCGCTATTCATGTTTTTCACGCTGGTTTCAAGAGTGGAAACAGACGAGCGGAGTTCTTGCATGTTTTTAATGTCTTCCACCGAAGCGGCAGAAATTTCTTCCTTTATTATATCCACTTCAACAGCAAGCGACTTGGCCTTTTCTGTTAAGTATCTAATTTTATTCATATATTTTCTCCTTTTAATTTGATCGAGTGTGAATGAGTAAATGGTTCTTTTCTCTCGACAAAAATTTTTGCTATGCCACATGTGACATGGTTTTGAAATAAACCATATCGCCCTAAGTGACACGAGTTTTTCAAATAAAATTGTGCCGCCTCCCCACAAGACGACACAACTATATTTGAATATTGTAGATGTTTTTGCACTTTTAAATGAAATTACTTTTTCAGATTACAAATATACTAAAGAGTCTTCATTTTGTAAAAGAGTTTCCCTTCCATTTTTGCTTTTAGGGTTGTCCTTAGTTCTTATGGACACTTATTTGTAAAATATTTCTTCTTTTGTTTTTGCGTCAATATAAAGTGAAATTACATTCTACACAAATATTGTAACAGGCAAAATTCTGGTTTTCAAGTTTTGGTGACATAAAATTGCAATAAAAAAACTCTCCTATTTGGAGAGTCCCAAAATGGAGAGTTTTTAAGATCATTTTCAAGAATTACATTTTGTATGTTGTCTTGATTCCAGGTCCCATTGTGGAAGCAAGAGTAATGCTTCTGAGATAGGTTCCTTTGCTTGCGGCTGGTTTTGCTTTGACTATAGCGTTCATAAGAGCGTCATAGTTTTCATAAAGTTTTTCCACTCCAAAACTTGCCTTGCCGATTGCAACGTGGACAATGTTTGTTTTGTCAAGTCTGTATTCAACTTTACCTGCTTTGACATCGTTGATTGCTTTCTTGACGTCCATTGTAACTGTGCCACTTTTTGGGTTTGGCATAAGTCCTTTTGGTCCAAGAATTTTTGCCACACGTCCCACAAATCCCATCATGTCTGGGGTTGTGATACATACGTCAAAATCTAGCCAACCACCTTGAATTTTGGAGATGATTTCATCTCCGCCAACAATATCTGCACCATTTTTTGTTGCTTCGTCCGCTTTGTCGCCTTTTGCAATAACAAGCACTTTCTTAGTTTTGCCTGTTCCTGCTGGAAGCACAACTGTGCCACGAACTTGTTGGTCTGCACTTCTTCCGTCAACACCAAGTTTGATGTGAAGTTCAATGCTTTCGTCAAATTTTGCATTTGCTGTCTTAATTGCAAGTTCCAATGCTTCTTTTGGGTCGTAAACTTTGTTCTTGTCAACAAGGGCGCAAACTTCTTTAAATCTTTTTCCTGTATTCATTTCCGCTACCCCCTTAGTCCACAACTTCTACGCCCATGCTTCGGGCTGCACCAGCAATCATGCTCATTGCACTTTCAAGTGATGAGGCGTTTAGGTCTGGCATCTTTGTTTCTGCAATTTCTTTGATTTGAGCTTTGGTGATTTTTGCGACTTTTGTTTTGTTTGGAACAGCGCTTGCTTTGTCTATTCCGCATGCTTTCTTAATCAAAACTGCTGCTGGTGGAGTTTTGAGAATGAAAGTGAATGATCTGTCTTCATAAATTGTGACCACAACAGGGATAATAAATCCTGCTTTGTCGGAAGTTTTGTCGTTGAATTCTTTTGTGAATCCAGCAAGGTTAATTCCGTGAGGTCCAAGTGTAGAACCAACTGGTGGTCCTGGGGTTGCTTTCGCAGCAGGCAACTGAAGTTTAACGATTGCCTTAACTTTCTTTTCTGCCATAATTTCCTCCCTTGGCATAAGTGGTTTTTGCGAATGTATAAAAGATTTACATTCTCCCACATATATTGCATAGGTCAGTTTCAAACATCACTTTTTATATACATCACAAACTGCCTTGTGCTTAATAACCTTTTCCCCTTTGTTCCAGCAAACAAAAGATTGAAGTTTATTAACAAAATTAAATTTTTCTAACTTGAGAGAATTCGAGGTCAACAGGAGTTTCTCTGCCAAACATTTCAACATTAACTTTGCACTTTTTCATTTTGCCGTCAGCAGTGCTTTCGTCAACTGACAAAACTGTTCCCACAAAACCATTAAGTGGTCCGTCAATGACTTCCACTTTGTCGTTTACTGCAAGGTCAATATCTACAACAACCTTTTCTAGGTGAAGTTTTCTTATTTCTTCTTCTGTCATAGGAAGAGGTCTGCCTTTTGGCCCAGCAAAACCTGTTATGCCGTGTGTTCTTGTGATGTTGTGCCACAAGTCGTCACCATATTTAATTTTCACCAAAATGTAACTTGGCAAAAGTTTTCTTGTAACAAGTTTTTTCTTGCCGTTCTTTTCTTCAATCACTTCTTCCATAGGAATGACGATGTCGAAAATTCTGTCTTCCAAATGATACTTCTTAATAACCATTTCGAGGTTGGTTTTTGCCACTTGTTCATAGCCCGAATAGGTGTGCAAGACATACCATTTCGCTTCCAAATCCTTTGCGTCTAATCTTTCCATAATACTTTCCCTTTATGACAAATTAAAATCAATTTAAGAACAACTTGTAAACCCAGCCCAAGCCGTAGTCAATGCCAAAAAGCACCAACGTGAACAGCAAAACAACCAGTATAACGATACCAGTTTTCTTCACCACGCTTGCAAAAGTTGGCCAAGAAACCTTTTTGAGTTCGCTCCAAGATTCTCTCAATTTTCTGAAAAGACCTGGTTTTTTCTCTTTAGCAGGTTTTTTGTCCTTTTTCTTATCTGCCTTTTTTTGTTGCTTGTCGTCTTTTGTTGCTACGACTTCAGTTTCCACAACTTCTTCGTCAACAGTTTTGCTTTTTGCCATTTCAAACTCCTTTACTTTGCAAAATTGCCAAAAATATCACAAATTATTTTGTTTCTTTGTGAGTGGTGTGCTTTTTGCAAAATCTGCAATACTTGCTCATTTCGATTCTGTCTGGATCGTTTTTCTTATTTTTATAAGTGTCATAATTTCTTTGTTTACATTCTGTGCAAGCAAGTGTAATTCTATCTCTCATAATCTTTGTCCTTTCACCAAAAAATTAACACCCCTAAGACGAGTGTTAATAGACTTTATCACAAAAAACAACACTTGTCAATAATTTTCTTTGAAAAATATATAGCAATTAGTGGAAAAGTTGCTCATCTTGGGACTGTTTTGGGGTGGTTTCTGGCTGAGGTGCTTCTTTTGCTGGGGCTTCCCCTTGCGTTATGACTGTTTCTGTCTTTGCGAAAGATGTCGAAGATTGTTGTTTTTTCTTAAATTGTTCTTTTATAATTTGCTCTTTCACGCTTTCATAACTATCCGGCTTTGGGGTGGCAAATTTTGCTGCAGTTTGCTCTGAAAAGAAATCAGAAAACATATCTTCAATATTGCTTTTGCTCATAGCAATGTCCTCTATTTTTTCCCCAACTTGTGTTTCCATTTTGACTTCAGTTTCTGCTTGAGGGTTAGGAGTAGTTTCTGTCATATTGTTTGCCATTGAGGCTCTTTTTGACTTATTAAATGCACCTACAATATTATCCCTTGACGTTGTTTCTATTTTTATTTCTGGTTTGTTCTCTAAGAAGCCAAATTCTGGAGTATTTTCAGTCATATGAGGTTCTGCTTGCTTCCTAACATTTTGTCTATGAGGACGTTCCGCTTGTTCGGTTTTTATTGTTTCAACAATGGTTTGTTGTGGCAATGTTGGGGTTGCAGTTGGGATTACAACTGTTGCACCAGAAAGGCTTGAGATTGAGCGATATTTTTCAAGGAAACTGCGGCTGAATGTTACGCCATAGTCCTTCTTCTTTTTCTTATCCTTGCCTTTTTTCTTGCCGTCAGACTTTTTGGCGGCTTTCTTGGCTGGCTTTAATTTTTTGCCAGTTTTGGCGGCGGCTTTCTTGGCGTCTTGTGGCTTTTTAACTGCTTTTTTCGCCTTGACTTTTGCCTTTGGCTTGGCTTTCCCTTTGGCTTTTGCCTTAGCCTTTCCACCTTTCTTTGCCGACTTCTTTGCCGCTTTCTTGGCGGGTTTAAGTTTTTTGTTTGCTGGGGTTGCGGACTTCTTTTTCTCGTCTTTTTTGGCGGTCAAAATTTGCTTTATTGCTTCTTCCTTTGTGGAAGTTGCTGCCATTGCCGCAGCGGCAAGCCTTTCGGCTTCTTTTCTTTCCTCAAGCCCTTGTTTTAATATTGGAGCGTCAAGTTTTCTCTTTTCCGTTCGCTTTTTGGTTGGGGAAATTTTGTCCATGAAATCTAGCAGCACTTCGTCTTGTTTTTCTTCATCATCTTGCAAGAAATGTTTTGTTGCACGGGTGACAATATTCGACACATATTGTTCGTCAATTTTCTCGTTGGCTTGCTCGATATATTTGTCGATATTTTTGTTCCTCACGCCCAAAAGTTTGAAATAAACTTCCCTTGTTTCAAAATTTTCCTTATCCGCTTGAGTTGTGGCAATATCTACGGCAGAAAGCAAAATTTCAAGCACAGCTTTATTGTATTCCTTGGACGTTGCAAGGTCATAAATTTCTGGTCTATCTTTTACTCTGTTTTCAAAAACTTCCAGCACTCTCTCGCCATATTCGCCGCTGTCTTTTAAGATTGCAATCATTTCCTCAAAGGCTTGCTTGTCGTCAAATTCGGCAATTTCCGACAATTCTCTTGACAAGAGAGAAAGATAAATTTTGCGAGTTAAGATGTTCATAAAGTCAAAAGCGGAAAAAATCTTTTTGCCATAGTCGCCGTCATCTTCGTCATAAATATTGTAGTTTCTGAAAATGACAGAAAGTGGGACATAGTCGTCTTCGGTCATGGAAAAATTGTCCAAAACTTCTTCATAAACTTCAACATAGTCGCCCGCTTCACGTCTGACTGTTTCCACAAGATACAAGGTGACTTCTTCTTTTGACGATACAAGTTTGAAGAAGATATCCCCAAAAAGTGGAATCATGGATTTCATATCAAAAATTGTCTTGTCTTTTTGAACTTGCTTTACATAAACAATTTTTGGAATTGTCAAAAGTTCTTCCCTTATTGCAGGGACAATTATATAGTTGCCAAAGCGGTCATAACTGCCCAGTCTAAGATTGTCAATTATGTCCCTATTTTGCTCATGTCTGCAACTTTCAATGGCTTGCATATTGGTCAAAGTTTCGCCATTTGCTTTCACAAATTTCACATCTTCCACCTCGTTTTCCTCAACTTTTTGAGGGCTAACTTCAGTCGTTTTCATTTTGTGTTCCATAACTTGCTCTTGCTCTGCCATTTTTTTCTCCTTTTACAATTTTCTACAAATTTCACCAAATTATCTCATTTTATTACACAAAAACAACACTATAATTTAAGTTTGTTAAACTATAATTTATTCGTCTAATGTTTCAAGTTTGCGTTTTTGGTCTTCAAGTTGAAGTTCAGTTAACAACTCGTCAATGTCGCCGTTCATGAAATCTAATAAGTTATATGCCGTGTAGCCAATGCGGTGGTCGGTTATTCTGCCTTGAGGGAAGTTGTATGTTCTTATTCTTTCGCTTCTGTCGCCCGTTCCAACTTGGGCTTTTCTGTTGTCGGCATATTCTTTGTTCTTTTGTCCTTGATAGTAGTCATACAATTTTGCCTTCAAAATCATCATTGCCTTTTCCCTGTTTTTTAGTTGGCTACGCTCGTCTTGGCAAGTGACAACAATGCCCGTTGGAAGGTGAGTAAGTCTAATGGCACTGTCTGTTTTGTTGATGTGTTGTCCGCCCGCTCCGCTGCTTCTGTAGGTGTCAACTCTTAGGTCTTTGTCCAAAATTTCAAACTCCACTTCCTCCAGTTCTGGAAGCACAGCCACGGTGACTGTTGAGGTGTGAATTCGTCCTTGACTTTCCGTTTCTGGCACACGCTGAACACGATGAACACCGCTTTCAAATTTAAGTTTGCTATATGCTCCCTTGCCCGAAATTTGGAACACCGCTTCTTTCATTCCGCCCAGTTCAATTTCATTTGTGGAAAGCATTTCAACTTTAAATCTGTGTCTTTCGGCATACATTATATACATTCTAACAAGTTCGGCAGCAAAAAGCCCCGCTTCATCACCGCCAGCGCCCGCCCTTATTTCCATAATAACGTTTTTGTCGTCATTCTCGTCCTTTGGAAGAAGCAAGATTTTAAGTTCTTGCTCGCAGTTCTCCTTTTGCTCTTTGCAAGACTTAATTTCTTCCTCAGCAAGTTCTCTCATCTCGGCGTCTTTTTCGCTTTTTAAAATTTGCTCTGCGTCACCCAGATTTTCAGAAATCTTTTTCAGTTCCCTATATTTTTCAACTATTGGCATAAGTTCGCTGTGTTCCTTTGCAAGTTTTTGCCAAGTTCTGTTGTCGGCAATAACTGCAGGGTCAGCAATCTTGCTTGTCAAATCTTCAAATTTCTTTTCAATGCTATCCAGTTTTTCTATCATTTTTCTTTTTTCCTATTTTTTCGACAATCTTTGATAAGTTTTATTTTATTTCAACAGATTTCGATAATCGCTTGTTTTATCTATTGGTTTATTTTATGCTTTAACTTCACATAGACAAATTTCGATAATCGCCTCCATTTTTATTTCTTCTTTTTTATTTCTTATTTTTTGTTGCCACAACAACCCTGTCACACTGCGAGTAATCTTTTATAACTTGTGTGTTGTAGCCTGCTGCTCTAAATATATTTTGCACAGCCACACCTTGATTACACCCAATTTCCATAAGTATGAAGCCGTTTTCGTTTAGATATTGTTCCGCTTCGCTTGAAATTTGTCTATAAAACTTCAGTCCGTCCTCGCCGCCGTCAAGCGAGAGCCGTGGGTCGTGGTCTTTCACTTGTGGGTCGAGAGTTTCTATTATGCTTGTTTCTATGTATGGTGGGTTTGAAATTATTATATCAAATTTGTCGTCACTTTTCAACCCCTCAAACATATCCCCCAAAACAAACTTAACATTTTTCAGCCCAAGCTTTTTGCCGTTTTCTTTTGCCACGGATAATGCCATGTTTGAAATATCTGTTAGAACGACCTCTGCCTCATTCTGTGTTTCACAAGAAATTGTAAGTCCAATACACCCGCTGCCGCAGCATAGGTCAAGAACTCGAGGTTTTTCTTTAAAATTCGACAAATATTTTAAACTTTGCTCCACCAAAAGTTCCGTTTCTTTTCTTGGGCTTAAAACATTTTCATTTGTCACAAAATCTCGCCCATAAAAACATTTTCGCCCCAGAATTTTGTCAAGTGGCACATTTTTCTTCAATTTTTCGACCACTTTTTGCAAAATACCAATTTCATCGTCAGAAAAGTCGCTTTTTAGCAAATATTCTTTTGTGTTCAAGCGTAAAACTTCACAAATAACACTTTTTATGTCATTTGTGTCGAAATTTTGGATATTTTGAAATTCAATTCTCATTTTTTCCAACAATTCACTGCGTTTCACGACTTTTTCTCCAATTTTTGTTATTTTTCTGCAACTTTTGCTAAGTTTTTATTCTTTTTGCTAATTTTTTGTAAAATTATCTATTTTTTGCTAAATTTTTGCAACTATTTGTATTATAAGCCAAAATTTGACTTTATTCCCTATTTATTGTCATTTTGACTGCTCTGTGCCATTCGTCAAGAAGTGGTTTCATTTGGTCAAAAGATTTTTGTGGGGTGAAAGTTTTTTGCGAGGACAGGAGTGACTTAATCTCGCCCAAAGTTTCATATGCTCCCGTTGCAAGCCCCGTCATAAACATTGCACCCATGCAAGTGCTTTCCATGTTTGAGGTGACAAGTCGAGTTTGCACAAGGTCACACACAAACTGCATCAGAAAGTCGTTCACGCTGCCGCCGCCGTCAACGTGCAACTCCTTTATCTTTATTCCCGTTTCCTTTTCCATGGAATTTAAGACATCATAGCACGAATATGCCATAGACTCAAGCACACTTCTTGCAATGTGTCTTTTGTCCGTTCCACGAGTTATGCCCGAGATTGTCGCCCGTGCTTCCATATCCCAATATGGAGTCCCAAGACCCGTAAATGCTGGCACAAGATAGACGCCCTCGTTGTCCTGTATGCTTGTGGCAAGTTTAGTGAGTTCTTGTGGAGTTTTGGCGACATCCAAGTTGTCTATTGCCCAATCGACTGTGCTGCCACTATTGAATACACTTCCTTCCAGAGCATAACACATTTTGCCTTTAATTTTGTATCCCACAGTGGAAAGAAGCCCCGTCTTGCTGTCCAAAATATCTTTGCCCGTATTAAAAAGCATAAAGCAGCCAGTGCCGAAGGTGTTTTTGACCATTCCCTTTTCAAAGCAGCCTTGCCCAAAAAGTGAGCCTTGTTGGTCGCCTATAAGTCCCGCAACGGGGATTTCACCCCCAAAAAGTGTTGTTTTGCCCACAATTTTGTCATTTGCAACAACTTTTGGCAAAACTTCTCGTGGCA
Organism: Clostridia bacterium; assembly: GCA_050872785.1. Classification (GTDB taxonomy): domain Bacteria; phylum Bacillota; class Clostridia; order Christensenellales; family UBA1242; genus UBA7862. The sequence goes on from JBNMHO010000007.1 coordinate 41,405, forward strand.
CGCCAAAGAATTCTATAAGTTCATCATCCCAGTCCATTGTGTGAATATTAAATAACATTGTTCTGCAAGCGTTTGTCACGTCACTCACAAAACTTTTACCCTCTGTTAGTTTGAAGACAAGATAACTTTCAATCGTCCCCACACAAAGCCTATGCTCACGGCAAGCACGCTTCACTTCGGGAACGTTCTCCATAAGCCATTTAATTTTCGTTGCAGAAAAATATGCGTCTGGAAGAAGCCCCGTTTTTTCCTTGATTACATTCGCCATAGGGCTATTCTTTAATTTTTCACATTCTTTTGCCGTTCTTCTGCATTGCCAGACGATTGCATGAGAAAGCGTTTCCCCTGAAAGTTTGTCCCAGCAGACAACGGTTTCTCGCTGATTTGTTATGCCAATGCCATAAATTTCGCTTGCGGGGATTCCTTTGCAAACTTTCTTTACACATTCCAAAACTTTGCTCCAAATTTCCTCGGCGTCATGCTCCACCCATGCGGGTTTTGGGAAAAATTGTTTGAAGTGTTGTTTTTCCACTTTTGCTATCATATTTTTCTTGACGTCAAACAGCAAAGCCCTAACGGAAGTTGTGCCAGCGTCTATGGTCAAAATGTATTTCATATCTACCCCTTTTATATCACATAATTATTTTATCACTAAATATTCATTTTACAAAATGGTTTTGAGGGCAATTTGCTTGACTAAAATTTTCAAAAACTTTATGCTATAGATAGGAGAATAATATGTTTAGTAGGTCAGTTTGTATTATTGGCGGCGGAATTGTGGGGGCTTTTTTGTTTAACGAGTTGTCCCTTATGGGTGAACACCCAGTGCTTGTGGAAAGAGGTGAAGACGTTTCCCTTGGGGCGACAAAAGCGAATAGTGGCATTTTGCACGCAGGTTATGACTGTGAAGTTGGCTCTAAAAAGGCAAAATATAACGTTGAGGGGCTGAAGATGTATCGTGCGGTGGCAAAACGTCTTGGTGAAAAAATTGTAAATTGTGGCAGTCTTGTTGTGGGCGACAAAGACAGCAAGCCTCGTCTTGAAGAACTTTTGTCCCGTGGCAAGAAAAATGGCGTGAAGCATATGTCCATTTTGCCAAGAATCGACCTTTTGAACCTTGAACCAAATTTGGCTGATGAGGTTGAGTGGGGGCTTTATGCAAAAGACGCTTGCATAATTTCACCTTATCACTTTTGCGTGTCACTTTGCGAAGAGGCGGTGCTTAACGGCGGCGACCTTAGGCTTAATTTTAGACCAATAAAAATCTTCAAAGTTCCAAGAGAGATAATTGACAGATTAAGCCCAGACACGTTCTTTCATCATTTATCTTATATTCAAAAAAGATATGAAGATGAGCCACTTTATGACTTCTGCTATGTTGTCATTTCAACCAGAAGTTATGTCATCTGTGACAGCATTATAAACTGTGCGGGTGCGAGCATAAATGACGTTTCAAGGTTGCTTCTTGAAAGGTTGTTCCCTACAAAATTTGTAAAAGGCGAATATATTTTGCTGGATAAAAGCGAGGGCAACTTGGTTCATAGACCTATCTTCCCTTTGCCTGACAAAAACGGAAAAGGAATTTTGGCGTGTCCAACGGTGCATGGCAATGTGTTTTTTGGGCCAACAGCAACTGAAACAACTGCCGGTGACGTGTCAGTTACAAGCGAGGGCATTGCAAAAATAAAATCTAACGCAGTGAAACTAGTCAAAAACATAAACTTCAAAAAGGCTATAAAACTTTATGCGGGCTTAAGGGTGAAAACGGGCGATGACTTTGAGTTGTATTATAGCAAGGAAAACAGAGGTTTTATAACTCTTGCGGGGATATGCTCCCCTGGTTTGACCTCTGCCCCAGCGATTGCACATGAGGTGGTGGAATATTTGCAAAAGATTGACGTTGTGGGAAATATATACAGACGTAGGATACAAAGTGAAAGAAAACTTGTAAAGAGAAAACCTTATACAAATATTTTTGAACTTAGCCCTGAAAGACGTGAAAAACTTATAGAACGCAACGGCGACTATGGCGAAATTGTTTGCAACTGCGAAAAGATAACAAAGGGTGAAGTTTTGGACGTGCTTAAAAAGTCACCAATTCAGCCACTAACAACTGACGGCATAAAACGCAGACTTAGAGCCACAATGGGGCATTGTCAAGGGTCATTTTGTTATGGCAAACTGGTGAAAATTATGGCAGATTATTATAAAGTTGATGAAAGCGAAATTTTTGCCCGAGGCGAAACAAGTGTTATAACGGGCGACATAAAATCTGGCGGAATTTATGAAGTAAGTAATTGCGAAAACACACGCCGCAAGCGGAAAGCGAGAAATATAAATTGTAAAAAATAACAATTTGAAATGGAGCGAAAATGGAAAGAAAGGAATTTGACATTGTTGTAATTGGCGGAGGCAGTGCGGGGCTTGCAAGTGCTATTGAAGCAGATAAATCTGGGCTTAAGGTTGCCATTTTGGAACGGGACAATAGGCTTGGCGGGATACTTAATCAATGTATTCACAATGGGTTTGGGCTTAACTACTTTAAGCAAGAGTTGACGGGCCCAGAATATGCCCAAAGGTTTGTGGATAAATTAAGCGGCACAAGAGTTGAGGTTTTCCTTGGCACGACTGTTCTTGAAATTGCAAAAGTAGAGGATAATTTACAAAATGATAGCGGCGAAAATAAAGACAATTTGCAAGGCAAGATAAATTATGAAATTCGCACTATAAGCAGAAATGGTGAAATATCTTTTGTGGCAAAATCTGTTGTTATGGCCACAGGCTGCAGAGAGCGACCAAGTGCAAGCATTTCCCTTTGTGGTGACAGACCAGTGGGGATTATTTCTGCGGGCAGCGCTCAACGACTGATAAATATATATGGCAAAATGGTGGGCAAAAAAGTTGTCATTGTGGGCAGCGGTGACATTGGGCTGATAATGGCAAGAAGACTGAGATATGAGGGGGCTGAGGTTGTTGGTGTGTATGAAATTATGCCTTATCCATCGGGACTTAAGCGAAACATTGTGCAGTGCCTCGAGGACTATAACATTCCCCTACATCTTTCAAAGACCGTTTGCGAAGTGATTGGGGAAAAAAGAGTTGAGGGCGTTTTGGTTGCCCCAGTGAAAGAGGACTTTACATTTGACGAAGAACAAAAAGAATATGTGCCATGCGACACAATTATTTTGAGCATTGGACTTGTGCCAGAAAACGACTTGGCTGAAAATCTTGGAGTGAAATTGAATCCAATGACAAATGGGGCTGAAGTTGACGAATATTTGCAGACCAATCTTGCGGGGGTATTCTCTTGCGGCAACGGACTTCACGTGCATGACATTGTGGATAATGTTTCCCACGAGGCAGAACGTGCGGGGCAAAACAGTGCTAAGTATGTTTTGGGACAACTGAACACAACTATTCCTCACACAATTTTGCCAAAAAGTGGTGTTAGATATGTAAACCCAACAACTTTTTATGAAGGCAGCGGGGTTGTGAATATAAATTTTAGAAGCAACAATATTTATAGAGATAAGAAGATTGTTGTGAAAAGTGGTGGCAAAGTTGTGAGAGAGATTGAAAAGAAAGTTATTTTGCCAGCGGAAATGGAAACTGTTGTTGTGGCGAAGAACAATATAACAAGCGACATTGAAGTGAGCATTGAATAAGGGGGAAAAAATGGAGTTAACTTGCATAATGTGTCCTGTGGGGTGCAGTTTGAAAGTGGATAAAGTGGAAGAAGAAGTTGTGGTGACGGGCAACAGATGTCCAAGAGGTGCTGAATATGGCAAAAACGAAGCCACTTGCCCAAAACGAATGGTAACCACTGCCGTGAAAACTGCAACTGGGACAATTTGCCTAAAAACAGACAAGCCTATTGACAAAAAACTTGTTGACGATTGTCTAAGAGCGACAAAAACGCTTGAAATAGCAACAGACGTTAAACTTGGTGACATTGTTTGCCAGAATGTCTGCGGAAGTGATGTAAATCTTGTTGTGACGGAAATAAATGAAAATAACTAGGATTATATTTTACAAAAATAGCATTATTAGCGTAAAATGACAATTATTTTTAGTAAAAATACTATATTTTTATTTAATTGTTTGTATGTTTCATTTCTATATCTTATTTATGTTGTTTATTAGATAAAAAAATATAAATATAATCGCTACATTGCAGTAATAATCACTTGTTTGTAAAATAAAAACACAGCCCGAGATGAGTTGTGTTTTTTGTATTTATATAATTTTAAGTTTTGTTATTAAGACATGTTATTTTATCAAAGGATATTTCAATAATACTTTAATATACATAAACATTAGACGGACAGACGGTGATAGACTGTGGTGGAGGCTGAGTCGATGAGCAAAATGCCAAATCTTTGAAAGAGGACGACTTCGCCTTCTTCCTCCGCTTTGTTTGGGTTTATGTAGAAAAGTCTGTATTGATTGGAATAATCTTTATATTGCGATTGCGATGGATTTAAGAGATTATCACGGTCTGGTGGGATTGAGGTTGTGTCAACTTTGGAGCAAAGGCTGCTTATGCTAGAATCAAAATAGACAACTTTTGTGGTGAGCATGCGGCTTGCAAGTCCGTCACCCGAGCCGATGAAAGTTATTTTTACATCTCTGCTTGGGGCGGAAATTTTGTTTGTAAGTTGTGAGCCGTCTTTGGAGTTGCAAATTGCTGTGAAGGTGAGTTCGCATGAACTTTGTGGGCTGTTATCGAGAACAGTAAGTTCCAGTTTGCAACTTATGTTTTGAAGTTTGACGTTGCCAGATTTTGTGAAAACTTGCAAAAGTGTTCCGCTGTGGAAGAGTGAACCTTTGGTGTAGTTTATGTATATGGCACCGCTTGTTGAATAGGCATATATGCCGTAGGTTACGCCCACTTCATAGACTGTTATGTTGCCCGAGGTTGAGGTGAGTGAAGCGGCAGATTCGAGCGTGTTGATTGTTATATTCCCCGCTCCAGAATGAATTGTGGCAAGTTGTGAAGATGTGTTTTTGAGATAGTTGATTGAGATATTATTTGCTTGTCCGTCTGCACCTTCGCTTAAAATTACGCCATAAAGTGAGGAAATGTTTAGGTTTGCACCGCTTGAATACATTTTGACTTCATATGGTGAGGTTTCTTGTCCTATCTTCCCTAGGTCAATATCGCCACCGTTTGTTGTTATGGAAACATTGCTGTTTAGGTTGCAAAATTTGACAGTTGGTGAGCCAGTGGCATTTATGATAAGTCCACGAGAGAGATTAAGTGTTCCCTCACCGCCCATATAAAAGTCAAAAGTTCCGCTGTTTGTGGAAAAGACAATTTGCTCGGCGGAAAATTCTTTTTTGCCAGAGATTTTTGCTTCTCCAAATTCTGTTTGGAAGTTAAGAGTTTTCATGGTGTCGTTTGGGGCGACTGTAACATTGCCGTCAGCGACACTTTGCAAGAACAGGTGTTTGCAAGAAATGTTCCTTGTGAGTTCCTCATTTGTTTCGGAATCAGTGTATTTTTGAGAGGAAGTGAGGGTTACGTCTGATTTCCCGCAAGAGGCATATATTGCTGTGTAGGCAGTTTGTGGGAGGGCAACACGGATGTTTGATTCTGTATAACTAAGCCAGCCTTTTGGTTCTGAAATTTTGATAACCATAGTTGTTAGGTCTTCGGTCGTGTCCACATACGTTGAAAAGAGTTGGCTTTGCTTTTTGGTGGAAATGCTGTAATCTGCGTTGACAGACTTTACATATCCAGATATATTTTGATTGTATGTGATTGTAAGCTGGTCATTGCTTGAGGGATAGATTGAAATTCGACTGAGGTCGGAGGTGATTTTCACCGCTTGAACGGCATATAGGTCTGACGTGTCAAGCGTGACTACTTCCTTTTTATTGAGGGTTATATACTTGTAACCCAAAATTTCCGTCCCTGGGGAAAGAAACATTATGGCAAAACACCCGCCCACCGCTGCTATAATTGACAGTAGAAAGACGGATAGATAGATAAAAAACTTCTTTTTTTTGCTCATTTTTGCTCCTTTTTTGTCACAAAATGTATTTATTTGCAACATTTATCCACATTTTGTCAAATTTTGTGGATAACTTAGTCTTTTGGCTCGATGATTGCTTTTATTCTGCGAACGCCTGCTGAGGACGATTCTTCCTTGACTATTTTGAAGTGTCCAAGTTCACCAGTGTGCTTTGCGTGAGGTCCGCCGCAGATTTCTTTGCTGACGTCACCTATTGTATAGACTTTCACTCTGTCGCCATATTTGTTTTCAAAAACACCAACGGCATTTTGGGCTTTGGCTTGGTCAAGGGTCATTTCTTCGCACACAACTGGAATGTCTTTTTCGATTGCGTCATTGACAAATTTTTCTAGTTTTGCCTTTTCTTCGTCTGTTAGTTTGTGGTCGCAGTTGAAGTCAAAACGAAGACGCTCGGACGTGATGTTGCTGCCCTTTTGGTTGATATTTGGGTCGATGATTGCTCTGAGTGCTGCTCCCAAAAGGTGAACGGCGGTGTGAAGTCTTGTTGTTTGCACACCTGTGTCGGCAAGTCCGCCTTTGAAAACTTGGTCAATGTTTGCTTTGCTTTTTTCTTGGTGATTTTTGAATGCTGCGTCATAGCCCTCTTCGTCAACTGTAAGACCTTTTTCTGCGGCGAGTTCTTTTGTGAGTTCAAGTGGGAAGCCGAAAGTGTCATAAAGTCTGAATGCTGTTTTGCCGTTTAGGACACCGTCCTTGCAATATTGTGCTACTTTTTCAAATTCCTTTATGCCAGTTAAAAGCGTTTTTGAAAACTTTTCACATTCAAGTTTTATGGTGTTTTGAATGGCAGCAGTTTTCTCCACAAGTTCTGGATAGAATTCGTGATAAATTTCGACAACAACTGGAACGAGGTCGCAAAGTTTTTCACTTTCGAAACCTAGCCTTGAAGCGCAATTTATTGCTCGTCTTAAAAGTCGTCTTAAGACATATCCTTGCCCAACATTAAGTGGCTCAACACCGTCACCAATGATAAACACGCTTGCCCTAATGTGGTCGGCGATAATTCGCATATTTCGTTTTGTAGGTTCATTTAGAAGATAATATTTGCCGCTGATTTCTTCAATTTTCTTAATAATAGGAGCAAAGAGTTCGGTGTCATAGACGCTCTCTAGTCCATTTGAGATATATAGAAGTCTATCGAAGCCGAAGCCAGTGTCAACGTTGCGTTGTGGGTTTTTCTCCAGTTTGCCGCCTTTTTGTCTTATGACATATTCCATATAGACGTCATTGCCTATTTCAATATACTTCCCGCAAGAGCAAGAAGGGTTGCAGTCTTTGCAGCATTTTGGCTTGCCTGTGTCAATAAACATTTCGCTGTCTGGCCCGCATGGTCCAACGCCACTTGCCAAAATCCACCAGTTGTGTTCCTTTGGAAGAAGGAAAATTTTGGACTCTGGAACGCCGCAAGCACGCCAAGCATTGTAACTTTCCTCATCTCTTGGTGCTGTTTCGTCACCAGCAAAAACTGTGACTGCGATGTCCTCTTTTGGAATGGCGAGATATTTTGGGTTGGTTAAGAAGTCATAACTCCATGCAATTTTTTCCTTTTTGAAATAGTCACCTAAACTCCAGTTGCCTAGCATTTCAAAAAAGGTGCAGTGATAGTCGTCACCCACTTCGTCAATGTCGCCTGTGCGGACACATTTTTGAATGTCAACAAGTCTTTTGCCACATGGGTGCTTTTCGCCCAAAAGATATGGCACAAGAGGTTGCATGCCTGCTGTGGTGAACAAAACAGATGGGTCGTTTTCTGGCACGAGTGAGGCGGAAGGAATGTAGGCATGTCCACGCTCTTTATAAAATTCTATCCACATTTCTCTTAATTGTTTTGCTGTAAGTTTTTTCATTTTTTTATCTTCTTTTATCTAAATTTTTGTTATTTTGTAAAATTATTTCTAATTTTGTCTTAAAATCCGATGTCCTCTGGTGGAACTGGTGGAGGTGGGGCGGTTTCTTCAAGCGAGCGTTTGTCGGCGTTTACTCCCACGTCAACAAAAGATGTTATTTCTGGCACCCACTTAATGTCAATTTCTGCCAAGGCACCGTTACGATGTTTTGCCAAAATAAGTTTGCACATGTTTGGCCCGTCAGTTGCTTCGACATCAGAATATTTTGAAGGGTTGTAAATGAACATAACGATATCTGCGTCTTGCTCAATAGCACCCGACTCTCTAAGGTCACTTAGAACGGGTTTGTGGTCCTCACGCTTTTCCACGTCACGGGAAAGTTGTGACAAAAGCAAAATTGGAACTTGAAGTTCACGAGCGGCAATTTTAAGATTTCTTGTGAGTTCGGTGATTTCTTGTTGACGATTTACTTCTCTGCCACGCTTTGCTTCGGACATAAGTTGAAGATAGTCAATCATAATAAGGTCAAGACCTTTTTCACGTTTTAGTCTTCTGCATTTGCTTATTATTGTGCTTGGCGAGTTGAGTGACGAGTCGTCAATAAATATATTTGCTTCGGCAAGTTTTTTGTTGCCTTCCCAAAGGGCTTTCCAATCGGCACCAGACAATGTTCCGCCTAGGGCTTTGCTTAGGCTGACGCCACTTATGGAGCAAAGTGACCTTTGAGCAATTTGCTCTTTTGGCATTTCAAGCGAGAAAACTGCACAACTGCGTTTGCCTTGAAGGGCGGCGTAGTTTACAAGGTTCATTGCCAAACTAGATTTTCCCACACCCGGACGAGCGGCTATCAAAATTAGGTCACTCTTTTGAAGTCCGTTTGTTATTCTATCCAGTTCTGCAAAGCCAGTTGGAATTCCACGAGTAAGTCCGCCGTTTTTGTCGATTTCTTCAAATTTTGCAAGAACATTGTCGAGTGCGGTCGAAATTGGCTCTAAATTTGAAGTGTCTTCCTTTTCGGCAATGTCAAAAACTGTCTTTTCTGCAAAGGCAAGCACGTCTGTTTCGTCTGGCGAATAGGCTTTGTCAATTATGTCTTGGCTGGCGTGGATAAGTTTTCTTAAAAGCGAGTCACGTTTGACAATGTCCACATAGTGCTTTGAGTTGCTGGCACTTGGGACGATGTTTGTGAGCATGGCTATATAGTCAATTCCGCCAACGCTTTCCATAAGTCCACGTCTATCTAGTTCGTCTGTGAGTGTAACATAGTCAATGGGCTTGTTTTGTTTAAAAATTTCCTGCATGCACTCAAAGATTGTTTTGTGGGCTTCGGTGTAGAAGTCATCGGGCGAAAGATTTGCCACAATGGAAAAAGCAGAGTTTTCGTCAAGTAGACAGCAACCCAAAACCGATTGCTCGGCTTCAAGACTGTTTGGCGAAATTCGTGCTAATTTTTTTGCTTTAAGTTTATCGTTTTCCATAATTTATCCTTTTAGTAGTCTTATTATCCAACAAAAGTTGCAAGTAGTCAAGAGTTAATCTGCAAATGGGTCACGAGCGGACTCTTTTGTTTCCATTTCTCTGCGTTTTTTATCTCGCTTTGAGAAAATTATAAACCCGATGAAAAGTGCTGTTCCAAACATCAAAATTGTGCATAACACTTGGGCGACTGTTGTGTAACCCGAAACTTCGTTTGACAAAAGATAATTTATAAACAAAATTATGGGAAGTGACACAAGAGCAATTATCCCCACCCTTTTGGCATAAACATAAATCATTGTCTTTGTGTCCATAACCTGCCTAGCGGTGTTTTTATCCAATTTTTTTGACATTATTTATTCCTTTTCATTCTTTTTTGACTTTTTATTTCTTACACTTTTCTTTTTCGTCATCTTCTCTTCTTTTTCGCCAAGAGCCTTTTGAACCTCGTCATGAAGTTCACTATAGTTTATATTTTCTTGCACTATAGTTTTGTTTTCTTCAACTATAGTGTTGTTTTTGTCGTCTATTGTTGAAATATCAATCTTTTTGTCAAATTGTGAAAGATTGTCATTTTGTGGTGTATTTTCGTCCAAATTGTCGTTTGCTGCCACAAATTGTTGAATGTTTTGAAGTGCGTTCATACCACGTTTTGTTTTGTTGCGTTTGACCACTGCACAAATTGTGCCACCCACGGCAAATACAAGTATTCCGCACGCAAGGCTTATGATATACCAAATGGCTTGGTTGGCTGTTTTTCGCCAAAGTTGAATGGTGCCAGAGATGTTGTTGCCAAAGTCCCAGACGTAAATGCCCATTTCGTTTTTGTCGGTGTTTGCATGAAGTCTTTTGTATGGAGTGGAAAAGCCAAAGAGATAATGTGCGTCCTCTTCTCCCACTCCCAAAAGGTCACACGCTGCTTCAACTATAGTTGTGCCTTGTGTGTAACTTTTGCTGTCCGCTGAGATTGTTATGTTCTTCACAAGATATGGTTCTTGCAGATTGTAGTAGAATGGCGCACAAGTTTCAAGGTAGGTCACAGTAAAGGTTTTTTCAATCACTTCATAGTCTGTAACACTCACTGGGGTGTCGGATAATGAGGTGTAAAAATCTCTGTCTATAACAACTGCTCCTGACGCCTCGTCATATGTAAAGGCGTTTGGACAAAAGAACATTATGTAGCCATATACGCTGGCAAAAGACATTTGAATTGAGAAATATTCATAAGTCGAAAAGTCGTTTGCTATTGCCCAGTTTTTCTTTGGCTCAATTTCAAAGTCGTCACTGGTGAGGAACCTTGTGTCTTGAGTTTTGACAAATTGAAATTGCTTGTCCAAGGTGTCAAGATTTTTTTCGGCATAATCATATATATTTCCATATAATGCGACAAGATTTTCTTTATATGCTTCGTTTAAACTATCGCTATATTTTCTAAGCAATTCATAAAGGCTTCTTCTTTGTGGGTTGTTAAGTCCAGATAGGCTGACTGATAATGTGCAGCGGACTTGCCCTGCGGAACTGAGTTCTGTGACAAGTGTCACCGCTCCGCACCCGCAAGCAACAAGGCTTACAAGCACAAGAAAAATTGACGTTAAGATGTATTTTAGTTTTTTCACATTTTCTCCTAGTTATAGTTAAACAAACTTCCATAGACAAGTTTTTTAAAGGTTTCAACGTCCATATCCACACACACACTTGCGTTTGGGTTTGTTGACTGCATATCACACTTTATGTAGCCATAGTCGTTGCCCGCTTTGTCCTTGTAATATTCCACGGAAAGTTCTGCTGGCTCGGTGTGGAAGATTTCTGGGTTTGTAAGATATATTGCACTGCAACTGTCGTGAACGGCGGCGCCGAGTTTCCCCACGTGATAGTCGTTGTATTTGGTGAACATTTTGTAAAACACTTCGCCAAGTGAGTTTGCTCTGCGAATTTTTTGTTGCTCCTCTGGGGTGAAATAGGCGATGTGTCCCAGTTCCATTGGCACCATAACAAGTGGAATGTTGCTATCCAAAACCACTTTCATTGCTTCTGGGTCAAATGCGATGTTAAATTCCCTATAAGGTTCGGTGGAGCCGTCCTCATCTTTGCTGCCGCCCATAAACACAATGCGGGAAATCATATCTCTTGCTTCTGGATATTTGATAAGAAGATTTGCAATGTTTGTCATGGGACCTGTGCAGAGGATAGTTGTATTCCTTGCCATATTTTCGCAAAGGAAATAGTGAATGGCGTCTGGGCTTTTTAGGACAAAGGGTTTGAGTTTGACATTTTTTATTTTGTAGCCGCCAAGACCTGCAACACCTTGTGCTTCTTTTGCGTAACATGGTTGGCGTTTTAGAGGTTCGCTTGCACCTTGTGCCACTGGGACGTCTTTTCCAAAAAGTTCCACAAGTTTAAGAGTGTTTTTTACAGTTTCGTCAATGGGCAAATTGCCAGCAACGGTGGATATAAGTTTGACTTCAATTTTGTCACTGTTTAGTGCTGTCATAATTGCCATTGAATCGTCAATTCCTGGGTCGGCGTCAATGATAACATAATAATTTTTCATTTGTTCCCTCCGCTATAGTTTTCGGCAGATTGCTCCATTTGCTTTCTGCGTTCATATTCTTCTTTCATTTTCTTAAGTTCTTCTTTTGTAGGAAGTGGCTTGGTGGCTTTGTAGCACACTTCATATTTGCTGTCTTGGGTGTAGAACAGTTCCTTGCAGTGACGCTCTATTTTGGTTATTAAATCTTCAAAAAGTGGCAAAGTTTCGTCATTGGATAAAAGTTTGAACTGGATAATTTCGGACTTGTTTTTTCTTCCCGTTTTTTTGTTTTGAATTTTAAGTTTTTCTTGCCTAATCTCCACCTTAAGTCCGCCATAGCCAAAAAGTTTCCTCGTTTCTTGCTGGGACTTTATAATCATAACAACTCGCATTTGGGCAAAGAGTTTGTCTGGGTCAAATTGCAGGGTTGTTGAAAACATGGAGTTTAGGGCGTTGTTCAAGAAAAAATAATGTTTGGACAAACTGTCATGCACGCCAATTTCCTTTTCCCGCTCGTGGCTGCGAAGATTGTCGGAATAATAATATTGTGGGCTGAAGTATCTTCGTTTGATTTTAAGTTGAGCCTTGCCTCTGCAAACACGCTTACGCAAAAGAAGTTCGTTCTTTTCAAGCAAACTTTGAGCGTTGTCATAATAGTAGTCCACAACTTTGTCCCTTGTTATGTCGTCCATTGTATATGTGGTCATTGTCCCAAGAAGTCTTAGTAAATGTGAATATGTGGCACTGTCAAACACAGTGTATCTTCTTTCTTGTTTGAATATATTTAACATATTTTACTCCGTATAATATTTTAATAGAAATTTAATAAAAACACAAATAAAAGAGCCTACAAATTTTGCCTAAACACACAAAAATTATGTGCGACTTGCAAAATTTTAGACATTTTTCAAAAACTATCTTGTATAAATTTGGTGCAACTGGCAAATATCTCCTTGAAGGAGAAAGGATATGGACTTTGAAACATCACAAACAAAGGTTAATCTTGCACGTGCTTTTGCGGGCGAGTGTCAAGGCGGGGCGAGATATCAATTTATTGCTCAAAAGGCGACAAAAGAGGGGAAAAATAATATTCAGATTTTGTTCAAGGGTCTTGCCAAAAATGAAATGGCACACGCAAAGGTGTTTTGGGATTTGCTGGGAAAACACGCCACTCAGCCACAAAAAAATATTGAAATTAAGGCGGGGTATCCGTTTGAGGACGGCGACTTGCTGCAACTTATAAAATTCGCTTCCAACAACGAAAAAAGCGAAAACACAACAATTTATCCAAGTTTTGCAAAGATTGCAGAGGACGAGGGATTCCGTGACGTGGCGGAAAAATTTAAACTTATTGCACTTGTGGAAAACGACCACTTTATGATACTTGACGACCTTTACAACAAATTAAAGTCAAAAGAACTTTACATCTCTGGCAAGGAAATGACTTGGAAGTGCGACCACTGCGGACACACTCACCTTGGGAAAGAGGCGTTTAAAATGTGTCCCCTTTGCGACCTTGACCAAAACTATATCACCCTTGATATGCTCGACAAAAAGTAAAACAACCCCCAAAACTGAAGTGAACCCCATTTTTGCACCGCAAAAATAAAGTCCACTTCACACCTACACCTCCTTATGGTATAATTGCCATATAGGAGGTATTTTTTATGGCTAGTAAAGGACAAAAATTTAATACATATTCTTCAGAACTTAGAA
>JBNMHO010000008.1:0-41036 GCA_050872785.1 Clostridia bacterium
AAATCTATTGAAGAATATCAAGTGCTAGTTGAAGATTGGATAGAATTTTATAATACAAAAAGATTAAAAAATAGGAAGAAATCTAAAATTTCTTCCTAGTGGTTTTTTATTTTCAGTGACCCCTACGGGGTTCACTTCAAACTGGGGGTGTTTTTGTTATATGCGTTCCTTGTTCTTTTGTGTAAAGTAGAACACCTTTTCAAAGACCCAACGTAGGGCGGTGTAGGATAGATAAATACAAAATAGGGTTATTCCAAGAAAGACAAGTTCTCGTGTGCCGAGGGTTGCGTATTTGAAAAACGAGGTTGGAATTATGGCAAATGCAAGGACTGCCAAAATTAACATTGAAAAGACAACAACTGCCCTAAACTTATCCAGTGGCAGACTGAGGTTGAGAAGCACGAAAAATGCGCCAAATGTTGCACAGAGTGAGATAAGTGTTGGGATAAGTTCTTGTTGGTCTGTTATGGCACAAAATACATAGCACGCCATGCTGGACAAAAATAGGACTATTGCCCCCGGCAGTGCTTTTGACGAAAGACTAGACAAAAACGAACCTTTTATTCGCTCTTTGCTTGGTTGAAGTGCTAGGAAAAATGCTGGAATTCCGATAAATGCTGTTTCCCAAATTAAGATTTGATTTGGCTCAAGTGGATAACTGTGCCTTGGGGATAGCAGTGCGAAAATTGTCAAAAACATTGCAAAGAAAGTTTTTGTTAAGAAAAGTGATGACGCTTTTGAAATGTTGTTTATAACTCTTCTTCCCTCTGCCACAATGCTTGGCATAGACGAAAAGTTGTTGTCCATCATAATAAGGTTGCTGGCACTTCTGGTGGCTTCGCTGCCGCTTGCCATGGCTATGGAACAGTCGGCTTCCTTTAGAGCTAAGATGTCGTTTACGCCGTCACCAGTCATAGCGACTTTGCTACCTTTCGCTCTTAATGCTTTTACAATTATACACTTTTGCTCTGGCGTAACTCTGCCAAAGACAGTGTATTCTAGGGCGATTTTTTCCAGTTCTTCGTCTGTGACATGTTCTAGGCTTATGCACTTGTCATAGTTTTTGACGCCGACTTTTCTTGAAATGTTGCTGACGGTGTCCACGTTGTCGCCCGAAATAATTTTCACTTCCACGTCATTCATGTTGAACCACTCGATTGTGGCTTTGGCGTCTGGACGAATGTTGTCTTCTATAACAATAACTGCCATTGGAGTATTGTTTTTGCTCATTGTGTCGCCTACGTGTTCGTCATTTGACTTACATAGCAAAATTACTCTGTAACCCTCTTGCGTTAGGGCTTTTATTGTTTGAGAAGTTTCTGTGTCCAGATTGTTTGTTACAAATTCTGGGGCGCCTAGCATATATACGCCAAGGTCGCCAAGGTTCACTGCCGAAAACTTTTTCTCGCTGCTAAATTCCATAACTTCCGTGGCGTCAGTCAGTTTGCTGTCTTCCACCCAGAAATATTTGTCAAGGGCAATGGCTGTGGAGTTAAGCGTTTTGGTCGCTTTGGAATAACTTTGCATTATTTCAAAAATTTTTTCACTTGGGAAACCCAATGGGATAACATTTTTCACCGACATTGTGCCGTCTGTAAGTGTTCCCGTTTTGTCAAGGCACAAGACGTTTACTCGTGCCAAAGTTTCTATGGAATACAAGTCTTGCACAAGGGTTTTCTTTTTGGCAAGAGTAAGAACTCCCACAACAAGTGACACAGACGTGAGAAGATACATTCCAACTGGCATCATGCCAATTATTGAGCCAGATGTTTCCTTTATGGCTTCATACACTGTGCCGTTGTGATAGGTGTCAAGGAATGTGAACACGCCAAGTGGAATGAGCAAAATTCCGATGACTTTAATTATAAAGTTAAGGGTTTTTAGAATGTCGCTTTGATTGGCTTTAAGTTGACGGGCTTTTTTGATAAGCGTTGAACTGTATGTTTCCATGCCAACTTTTTCTGCCCTTGCCACGCACTCGCCACTTACAATATAACTTCCGCCAAGAAGTGTGTCGCCGATGTTTTTCTTTATTGGCTTGCTTTCGCCCGTAAGCAAACTTTCGTTGGCTTCCACCGTTCCGTCTATAACAACTAAGTCTGCACACACTTGCTCGCCCGAGTGAAGTGTTATAACATCACCTACAACAACTTTGTCCGTTTCTATCATTTGGTGCTGCCCGTCACGAAGAACATCTGCTTTGGCGACAGATATTACAGAAATTTTGTCCACCATTTTTTTGGCTTTTATCTCTTGTGCAAGTCCTATTATAAGATTTGCCATGAAAACAACAATGAAAGTTACATTTTCAAAACTGCCGATGTAGATAAGCACGCCAGCGATGAGAAAACAGATTAAGTTGAACCAAGTAAAAATATTGCCCAAAAAAATTTGAGCATAAGTTTTAGATGTTTTGGTGAGGGTGGTGTTGCCAAGCCCGTGTTTAAGTCTGTCCGCCGCTTCCTTGCTTGACAACCCCGTCATTGTTTTTTCATTTTCTTCCATAAAAGCCTCTAGTTAAGTTGTTTTGCCACGCAAGAGCAAAGGTCCTCCACAAACAATTTGCTTTCTTCGCTCTCGAGGTCATAGTTGCTGTCAATTTCCTCGCTTAGACTTCCAATAATTCCGCAGAAAGCAAAATTCATTCTTGTGTCGTCAATTTTAAACAAAGTGCCTTCTTCTTCACCCTTTTGACAAATTTGGGTGAACAAAGTAAAGACAACTTCTTTGCTTTTGTAAAGCATTTCTGTAATGGTGTCGGCGTCATGCTCATTTAGGAATGGGGCGTAGTTGTCTATAAACGTCCATGGCATGACCATCCAGTAATTTGCCTTCATGGTGATAATGACAGCCTTGATAAATGTTCTTAGGCTTGTTCTGAAAGTTGTGACTTTAAAACTGCTGGAAAAAAACTTAACCATTTTGTTAAGATAATAAATAATGCTATTAAACACCATTTCGTCTTTGCTTGCAAAATATTCATAGATAGTGCTTTTGCCCATGTTGCAGCGTTTTGCCACTTCGGACAAAGTTATAGACTTGTAGTCCACACGGTCGTTGAGCATTGCAAGGACTTCTTCATATATCATTTCTTTTTTCATAATTTACCTCTCGAATTTTCGGTCGTTAACACATGAATTATAACCCAAAAGTCCCTATTTGTCTAGCGATTTTCATAAGAATGATTGGTTTTTTGCAATTTTTTTTGTAAATTTTTTGTGACTTCCGCCCTACCCGACCGCTCAATTTGTTTCCGTCAAAATGTAACTTAATTCAAGACGACTTCCCTAACAATATTTTGTGCGGCAAAAATGGGAAATATGAGGGGAATGTGGAGGAATTTTGAAAAACTGGTTAAAATTAGTAGATAAAAGTTTGAAAGTGGCGTATAATTTTGTGCGTAGCAATGATGAGAAAGAATTAGTAAGATATATAGGAGAGAAATATGAAAAAAACAAAAATGGTTTGCACACTGGGTCCAGCAAGCAACGACTATGCAACAATCACCAAACTTTTGCGTGCGGGCATGAATGTTGCAAGGCTTAACATGAGCCATGGAGATTTGGCGGGACATCAGCAAACATTAAATAATGTTGTGAAGGCAAGAGAGGACTTGAACGTGCCATGTGCAATTATGGTTGACACTTGTGGACCAGAGATTCGGGTGGGCGAGTTTGAGGACGGCAAGGTGCTACTAAACAAGGGAGATTTGTTCACTTTCTGCACAGACCACACAATCGGAACGGACAAATATGTGTCTTGCCCATATCCAGAACTTTTGGACATTTTGAAGCCAAAGCAAAAGATTTATGCCAACAACGGACTGCTTGAATTTACAGTTAAAAAGATTGAGGGGCGAAACATTGTTTGTGTTGTGAATGTGGGCGGTGAAATTTCAAATCACAAAAGCATTTCCATTCCACACATCAGACTTCCCCTTCCATTCATTAGCAAAAAGGACGAGGACAACATTCGCTTTGCAGTAAAAAATGATGTGGAATACATTTCTGCTTCGTTTGTAAATTCACCAGTTGACGTGCTTGAAATGCAAGAACTTATCCGCTCGCTTGGCGGTCGCCAGCAGATAATTTCTAAAATTGAAAGTGCCGAGGGGATAAACAATCTTGACAAAATTATTGACGTGAGTGACGGCATTATGGTTGCAAGAGGAGATATGGGGACAGAAATTCCTATTGAGCATATCCCAGCCGTTCAAAAAAGAATGATTGAAAAATCTGTGCTAAAAGGCAAAAAAGTTATTGTCGCCACAGAAATGCTTGAGTCTATGACCCACCGCAGACGACCAACCAGAGCCGAAACCACAGACGTAGCACAAGCCATTTATGACAAGACGGGTGCAACCATGCTTTCAGGCGAAACTGCAAGCGGAATTTATCCCGTTGAAAGTGCAACCACTATGAGCAAAATTGCCCTAGCTACAGAAAAACAAGTTGATTATGACAAGGACTTCAACCCAGAACTTGTTGGAGATAAAACACCACTTGACGTCATTGCTCATTCTGCTTGCGAAACGGCAAAAAGTGTCCACGCAAAAGCCATTGTGTGTTGGACAGATTGTGGAAAGACCGCTTGCGCAGTGTCACGCTTTAGACCAGAAGCCACAATAGTTGCCATAACTCACGACCAGTGGACAAAAAACAGTCTTGCCCTCTGCTGGGGCGTTGTGCCACTGGTTGCAGAAGTTAAGCAAAACTTGGAAGAGTTGACCTCATATGCTTCAAAAGTTGTAAAAGAACTTAAACTTGCCAAAACTGGCGATAGAATAGTTATGACCTTTGGAGTGCCAAGCGACACCGCAACGCCAACCAACAGCATAAATATTTGCACTGTAGAATAGACTGGTTTGGGATATACACTAATTCGGAGCGTGTGCCTGCCCTTGTAAGTGAAGGTGGAGTTTTTACAATGGGGAGCCTTCCTTTATTTAGTTTAAATAAAAAAATAAAAACTTTCTAAAAAACACTTGATTTATTTTCCAAACTGTGCAATAATATTCCCGCAAGTGAAGTTTAACTCTTTTACTCTTCACTTGCGAACCCCTCTTTTTTGGGCAATTAACTCAGTTGGTAGAGTGTCACTTTGACGTAGTGGAAGTCAGGAGTTCGAGTCTCTTATTGCCCACCATGTAATCCGAACAAGTCGTTCGGCTTTTTTTATTTCAAATTTCCTTTCCCTGCCGCTATTAAATATGATATAATAAAATATAGCCCCATATCAATTTTGGGGCAAAACAGCAAGGAGAAATATGAGAAACATTATACTTGACGCAAAAATAAAAAAGGAATTGCAAAAATTCCAAGAGTTCAAAAAACAATATAATTTCATTCCAAAAGAAATTGAGGAAAAAAACGGAGCGTTGTTTTGTGACGGTGTTTGCATAAGAGAGAACAAGGACGCAGAACTTTTGGGCGAGAGCGAAACATTTGTGAATGTTGGATACAAGTTGCATGGAGCGTTGCCAAAAGTCTTGTCCAACCTCTTCCCTTACAAATTCTATTTCAAGGGGCAAACACTATCTTCCGCCGAGAGTTTTTTCCAAGGGATAAAGTTCAAAAACATAAAAGCACAAAAACAAGTTTTTCTTTTAAGCGGACTTGACTCAAACAACATAAAAGCCGCCCAAGACTATCACTGGAAAGACAGCGGCACAGTTTACTTTTTGGGAAAACCATACAACCGCTTTGGCTCAGACTATGAAAATTTGGTTGACGAAATGTATGTAAGTCTGTTGCAAAACCCACTTTTCGTTAACGCCCTCAAAGCCGCAGGCAACAAATATATCCTACACGCCCTAGGCGAACCAAACCCAAACGAAACAGTCTTCTCCCGCCTCGAATTTGAAAAACAACTAAACTACCTTAAAGATTATTGTTTAGAAAATAAATGATAATCTTTTTTATTACAAATAATGTAAAAATCTCTCGGGGGAGTTGATAAAACTTTTATATAACATAAATTGTTTCGTTTCAAAATATTCTTTCTTTTCAAGTTGTCCGTCAGAGATTTCATATATATCTGCATTTGGAATTGCGATAAGAAGTGGTGAATGTGTTGCTATTATAAATTGACATTTGTTGTCTTTTGTTAAGTCAAGCAATAGGGATATTAAAGCAAGTTGTTTTTCCGCTGAAAGGGCGGCTTCTGGTTCGTCAAGTAGGAATATCCCTTCTGTAAATTTGTTGTTGAACAAGGATAAAAAAGCTTCACCATGAGATTGTTTAAGGAGAGATTTTCCACCATATGCTCCGAAAATATCTCTACCTGTTTCTTCCGCCATTTTTTCTATATAGTCAGTGAAATTAAAGAAACTTTCTGCTCTAAAGAAAAAGCCTTTTGTAGTTTTTATTCTCCATACAAGTTGCATTTTTTCTGCTAGTTTAAGATTATCAAAATGCTCATCATTCTTGTAAACATGGTTTTTGTTTCCACCTAATATATTAAACCCCATGTTATAGGCAAGGCTTTCAAGAAATGTGCTTTTGCCCGTTCCATTATCTCCTAAAATAAATGTAATTGGTTTATCTAGTTTAATGTCTAAACCATTTTTAAAAAGGTCTAAACTAAACGGAAATTTTGTTTCCTGACTTTTTTTAATTCGGATTTCGGTTAAATAATTATTATTCATCAATATAATTTAACATTTTATTCTTTTTTAGTCAAATATATAAGCACACTTATTCATGCAGCGAGAACTTGCAGCCGCAGTAGTTTTGGCGGTAGATGGAAAAGGCTTTGGAGAGGCGGATACTTTTTAGGTAGCCGTCTTGTTTTTTAAAGTCGGCGGTGAGATAATCTATTGTATATTTTTGCGAGAGATTTGAGCCGATTTCGTTTATAAGTTTGGCGTTTTTGTGGGGGCTGACGGTGAGGGTTGTGGCGAAGATGTCGAAGTTATGTTCTTTGGCATATGCGGCTGTTTTTTCTAGTCTGTAGGCAAAGCACATTGTGCAGCGAGCGCCGCCCTCTTTTTCGTTCTCTAGTCCCTTACAGTGAGCCTCAAAGTCCTCGTTGTCGTCATATGTTCCGTCCAAAACTACGATATTTAGTCCCGCCGCTTTCACATATTTTTGCTGCTCAAAAAGGCGTTTTTCATACTCTAGTTGAGGATAGATATTTGGATTGTAGTAAAAAATTGTGAGGTCATAGTCCTCTTTCAATCTGTCTATGACTGCTGTGGAGCATGGGCCGCAGCAACTGTGGAGTAACATTTTCTTTTTCATAAATAAAGTATAGCACAATTCCGTCCGTTTTCAAATATTAAATCAAAAAGTTGGGCAGATTGTTTGATTAAAATCTTCAAATCGAGTAAAATATTGTTTGTGAGGAGAAAATGCAGTTAAAGTTACTCAATTTCCACAAGGTTTTGTCCCTTTTTGCGTCAAACATTGTGGGGGCGTTTATTGCTCTTGTAATTTATCAAAGCACGCAGAGTTTTGCGTGGGCTTTTGCATATATGATTGGCTTTCAAACACTTAAAGTGCTGTTCACTCAAGTTTTGGACAAAAGTATGAGGCGTAAACCTCAGTTATATCTTCTTTTGACCATTATTCCCTTTCTTCTCTACTCGCTTTCCATTTTGCTACTTGACACTGACCTAAAAATCTTGGGCATTTTCCTCGTTTTAATTTTTCAAGCGATGTCAGACAGTTTCAAGGAAACACCGCTTGACTATGTTTACAACTACAGTTCCGAGGGCAACTCCAGCTCAACGGGGCTGACGAGATTTTTTGAATATTTGGGCAAGATAATTGCCTTTTTTGTGGGCGGGTTGCTGCTTGACAATTTGCCAAAATGGATTGTCGTTGTGGTGGCGTGCGTGGTCTATCTTATCTCTGTAATTCCGCTATATATTTACTATCTTAAAAACAAAAATAAGTCGGGCTTCAATGTGGAGGGCGTGTCGAACGCTGTCGAAAGTTTTGACAAAATTCGCATTAAAAAGAGGCAATATGACGTCATCTCAAAGAAAGTTTTGGCGACATATTTCTTTGTGTATTTTGTGTTTTGTGCCTTTGACGCCATGCAGATGATATTCAGCGTTTATCTCTTTAAGGTGTCGGCAGAAAGTTACAGTTACTCGTCATACATTCAAATTGCTTGCACTGTTGCACTGGCTGTGGGCATTTATCTGTCTGGCAAATGGGACGAGAAAAAGGACTTGACGGCATATGTTTGCTTTTGCAGCATAATTGTGGGCATTGGGTGCGTAGTTGTTCCATTCGTCATTCAGTGGATGTGGCTGGTGATAATTCTCTTTGCCATAATGGGGTTTTTCCTATCTACAATCAGCCTGTTTTGCTACTCTCGAATGGTCACACGGTGCAAAATTTTGGGCAAAAGCAATGCCTCACTGTTGGTGCGTATGCAGTCGTCACGAGCGTCACAAATATTCATATACATCATTGCCACAATCTGCTCATCAACAATACTTCCTGTGTTTTTTGTGATTGGTGGAGTTATGGCGTCTGGGGCATACTTTATCCCAACTTGCGAAGAATACACCCGCAAAATTATGGTGGATTATTTGCATAACAACAAAATGTATTAACGTCAAGCACTGCCCTATTCTTCGGGTTGCTATTCGCAACCGCTCAATTTTTGGGCAGGCTTTCCTTTTCCCCAAAAGTTTCGTTTCACTGCTACTTTCGGGGACCCCAGAATTGAAATAAGAAAGAAGAAAGAAAAAATAAGAAATTTGGGATATAAAAATTTAAAGAAAAAAACCTCCGAAATGGAGGTCATTTTTTTGCATATTACAAATTGATAAGTCTGCAAATATGTTTGTTCATGATCATGAAAACAAGGTCAAGAATCCAAACGATTGTGAAACCAAACACAAGTCTAATAAGTCCAGCAACAATTTTGCCTTCCATAAATCTTGTGACTGCTCCGCAAATCCAAGATGTGACTGGAATGATTGCAAGGATAACACTTACAACATATCCCAACCCAAAATAATCTGATTTCTTTGCCATATTTATCTCCCCTTTTATATAAATATACGGCTATATTATAAATATATTCCAACTATTTGTCAATTTTTTGAGCAAATTATTCTAAAAAAGTTTATAATTTGTCCGAATATCAATACAACCTTGCTTTTTTTGTCGAAATATCACTGCAAAAAAGCAAAATCTATTGACTTTTCTCCTAAAAAAGGGTAATATTTAGGAGAAAATAGGATTTTGGGGGAGAAAATGAGAGAATTTAACTATCAAAAACTTAATGAAAAAAAATGGGATAATGAAATTTTAAGTTTTGTTGCAGCCATTCACGAATACAAAGCAAAGCAAGATTTATTCCTAAAAAACAAGCCAATGGAACTTAATAAGTTGGTTGAAATTGCGAAAATTAAAAGCACGCTTGCTTCAAATGAAATTGAGGGAATTAGGACAACAAATGTGAGGTTGAAACAGATTTTTGCTGAAAGCACTTTTCCAAAAAATCGTGACGAGGAGGAAATTGCTGGTTACAGAGATGTGTTAAATCTCATTCACGAAAACTATGAGTATATCGCTATCACCCCAAACTACATTCTCCAACTGCATAAAGTCCTTTACGCTCATTCTGCAAAGTCCATTGGCGGAAAATTTAAAAATGTGCAGAACTTTATCAGCGCAGTTGACAACGAGGGCAAGAGTTATACCCTCTTCACTCCCCTAGCACCTTATGAAACACCACAAGCAATGGAAGACATCTGCAACGAATATAACAAAGCACTTGCCGAAAATTCCGTTGACCCACTCATTTTAATTCCAATTTTCATACATGACTTTTTGTGTATTCACCCATTCTTAGACGGAAACGGCAGAATGAGCCGTCTTCTTACAACACTTCTCCTATACAAATGTGGATACTTGGTTGGAAAATATATCTCACTTGAAACAAAAATCTCTCAAACAAAAGACTTGTACTACGCTTCCCTTGAAGCCTCGCAACACGGCTGGACAGACGGTCACGACAACCCCGAGCCATTTATAAAATATTTACTCGGAACTATTGTTGCCGCTTACAGAGATTTTGAGGAAAGAATTGACATTGTCCAAGACTCCACCTCAGCCACCGAAGTTGTCGAAAACGCAATTAAAAACATCATTGGACAATTTAAC
The DNA here is from genome assembly GCA_050872785.1 of Clostridia bacterium. Taxonomy (GTDB): domain Bacteria; phylum Bacillota; class Clostridia; order Christensenellales; family UBA1242; genus UBA7862. The sequence goes on from JBNMHO010000008.1 coordinate 10,131, forward strand.
AAACAAACACTCATTGAACTTTGCCCAACAATCAGCACAAAGTCAATAGAAATTGCACTTAAAAAACTTGCCGACAAAGACCTCATCGAAAGGCACAATATCGGCAAAAACACATTCTATACAAGGAAGAACATCTAATTCTTCCTTTTTTCTTTCAAAAAATTTTTTTCATTTCTAAACGCTTTCGCTCTCTTTCAAACCTACATTTTCTCCTAAACCCCTTGTTTTTCTCCTAAAATCGCCCACTTTTTAGGAGAAAGTAATATTTTAGGGAACTTTTTGAGGGCGTTAGGGTTATATTTGTTCCCTAAAATTCCCCTCATATGTTGCGGTGATTTGGGTGGTGGGAGATTTGAGGGAGTTAATTTCTCGCTCAAGTTTTTTTATGCAGACAAATTGATAGATTATTCCAACAAGCAGCAGGGCTATTATTGCTATAATCATTGTAAGAAAAAGTTTCGTTTTCTTCTCTTTATCCATTTTTCACCTCTTTTGAGATTTTGTGTTTTACATTTGTTAAATTGGTCTTATTTAATAAGCAATATTTTTATACGTTCAAATTTCTTGTAACTGTATTTAGTTGATTTTATTTTAAAATACTACTCGGCTGCTAGGCGTTGAATTTACGTTAAATAAAATCTTGTTTGGAATAAGGCTGAATGAGTATTACAAGGTTGCGTTCTCATTGGCTTTCTTTGATTTTACATATTTATTATAAATGGACTGAAAAAACTTGGCAAGCGTTTTGAGAAAGAATTTTGCTGTGAGGAATGACAATATCCAGATGACAATGCAGACGGGCGGGAGCGAGCCGTAGTTGAAATGCAGGTTGATAAGCAAACTGGCGGCAACAACTGCTCCTAGGACAAATATTGCAATTATTTCTGTTGCAAAATTTATGACAAATTTCCACAAAATTGTAAAAAATGTGGATAATTTTTTCTTCAAAATTTGTCGCTTTTTCTTCTTATTTTCATTTTGAACTCGTTTTTTGTCTTTTTTGCTCGAATTATCACTTTTGTTTATATTTTTTACACTTTTGTTGCTATTTTTTGTTTTATTTTCTTCTTTCTTGTCAATAATTTGATTATTTTCGCTTTCTTTATCTTTTTTAGTCTTTTTTTTGTGACTTTTAAAATTAAAAAGACGAAAAATGTTTATTTTTCTATCTTTCTGACCATTCATGTCGTTATTTGGTGATTTATTGCCATTTTTTTGCGAAGATAATATAACTTTGTCGTCATTTGTGGATAAAGCGTAGGATTTGGCGTAAGTTTGTGACGAATTGCGAGTATTTGTTGAAGATTTTGGGGAAATTGTTTTAAGTTTGTCCTTTTTTGTAAGAAGATTGGCGAAAAACATGGTGGCAAAAAATAGCAGCCCCGAAAGTAGTCCGAGATAGCAAAAAAGCCACGCTTGCCAGCCTTGAGAAAGGGTTGAAAAGAGTATCATTTGAAAATTCTTTTAAGCAGACTGCCCTTGTCAAGCGCGCCAGAATATTTTATGCAATCGACCTTTCCGCCCAGTTCCAAAACACCTGTTGCAGTGTCAAGTCGGGTCACGTTTAGGTCACTGCCAGTTATTTGCATAATGTCCCCAGCCACTTGCAGTTGCAGTTTTTGCGGATTGGACTCAAAAACCTTTTCCACCCCTGACACAGTAAGTTTCACTCGATTTGTAAGCGTCAGTTCGCTGTTTTGAAATTTTTTCTCCACTTCTTTGCCGTTTTGTTCCATTTTCCCCTCCAAAAGCCTATGATATTTTAACCTTATAAATATATGAAGTTTGTGACCAATATATTCAGGTGTCGCTTGTGCCACCTTTTGTAATTGGCAAAATAAGTATAAAGTGTGCCTCCCATTGTAAGGGGAGGTGGCAACGAAGTTGACGGAAGGGTAGTCTGGTTTGAGTTACTACTCTATCGTAATGTAGATAATAGAGTAGTTATTCATATTGGACTACCCTCTCGGCTTGCTAACGCAATCCACTCCCCCTTACAAGGGGGAGCCTTCATAGTTAATAAATAATATGCAAAAAGGAAGACGGGTTGTCTTCCTTCATGCTTTGTAGAATTTTATACTTTTTTTGGATAATTTGATTTTTTTGTCGTTTTATCGGTTTTTTAATTTGCCGTCAGCAGATTGTAATTTCAGTTGGTGACATTTTGTCACCAACTCACTTTTTTCATCTTTTAATTTGTCTATTTTTGTCGAATAATGTGTTTTACTCGTCAATATTGTCGGTTTCTGTCACATCTTCTGCCATATTTTCTGCATTTTCGACATTTTCTGTTGCAAGTTCGAGGTTTTCTGTCGCAATTTTCCCATTTTCGAGGTTTTCTGTCATGTTTTCTGCATTTTCTGTCATGGTTTCGACATTATTTGTTGCATTTTCCCCATTTTCGGCAATATTTGCATTCTCGTCAGTTTCTTCTTCTGGTTCTTGGTGGATAGCGACTGACGCACAGACTATTTTGGAGTTTTTATCTCTAAGTCGCATAATTTTTACGCCTTGGGAGTTTCTGCCGATAATATTAAGTGAACTTGCTTCCATGCGAAGAATTGTGCCTGTGTCGGACATCAAGATTATGTCTTGGTCTGGGGCGACTTGTTTTAGGCAGACAAGTTTGCCAGTTTTATCATTAAGCACGCTTGCTTTAATGCCCATTCCGCCACGAGATTGAAGTCTGTAGTCTTCAACATTTGTTCGCTTGCCGTAGCCACGTTCGGTGATTGTTAATAGGTCATAGCCACGTTTTAGGACGCACATGTCAACAACATAATCGCCGTCCGCAAGCCTCATGCTCTTTACGCCACGGGAACCTCTGCCAAGTTTTCTAATTTTTCCCTCGCTGTATCTTATGCACTTGCCGTCATGGCTTGCCAAGATAACTTCGTCAAGTCCGTGTGCTTCTTGAACGGAGATAAGCGTGTCACCGTCATCAAGAGCGATTGCTTTTTTGCCGTTTTTGTTAATGCGGACAAACTCTTGCATATCCGTTTTCTTAATGACGCCGAGTTTTGTTGCCATAATGAGTGAGCCTTTTTCTTCTGGGTCAAAGCGGACAATTTCGGTGACTTTTTCGTCTGGATTTAATTGAAGAAGGTTTATCATTGCCCTGCCTTTGGTGTTCTTTTGTGCTTCTGGAAGCATGTATGCTTTTTGCGAGAACACTCTGCCTTGGCTGGTGAAGAACAATAGTAGGTCGTGCGAATTTGCAACAAACATTTTTGTAACAAAGTCGTCTTCCTTGGTCTTATGCCCCGAAACACCAACACCACCACGTCTTTGGGCGTGATACTCGGACACTGGTTGTCGTTTGACGTAACCAGAGTTTGTAAGAGAAATTACAACGTCTTGTTTGTCGATAAAGTCCTCAATGTTTAGGTCGCTGTAGTCCACGCCGATTTCTGTTTGACGAGGTCTAGAGTATTTGTCCTTAATTTCAAGAATTTCTTTTTTGACAATATCAAGAACTTTTTGCTCGCTTGCAAGGATAGATTTATATTCCTCAATTTGGAGTTTGAGTGCTTGCAATTCGTCACGAATTTTGTTGACTTCCAAACTTGTAAGTCTTTGAAGTCGCATTTCAAGAATTGCAGTGGCTTGTTTTTCTGTAAGCAAGAATTTTTCGCAAAGTTTTGCGTTTGCGTCATATTTATCCTCACTTTTCTTAATGATTTGCACCACTTCGTCAACGTTTGCAAGTGCAATGACCAACCCTTCCAAAATGTGAGCCCTTTCTTGTGCTTTTTCAAGGTCATAGCGAGTTCTACGGGTTATAACATCTTTTTGGTGTTCAAGATAGTGATACAAAATCTCTTTCAAATTAAGAATTTTTGGCTCGCCGTTTACAAGGGCAAGGAAGATAATTCCGTAACTTGTTTGAAGTGGGGTGTGTTTGTAAAGAAGGTTCAAAACGACTTGTGCGTTTGCGTCACGCTTAACATCAACAACAACACGCATGCCCGTTCTGTCCGATTCTTCCTTAATGTCGGCAATGCCTTCAATTCGCTTGTCTTTTACAAGGTTGGCAATTTGCTCAATGAGTTTTGCCTTGTTTGTTTGATAAGGAAGTTCTGTGATGACAATTCTGTTGTGCTTGTTGTCTTCCTCAATTTCCGCTCTGCCACGCAAAATTATGGAGCCACGCCCCGTTTTGTAGGCTTGTTTTGCCCCGTTTCTGCCAAGCAAAATGCCCTTTGTTGGGAAGTCTGGCGCTGGAATAATTTTGATTAGGTCGTCAATGTCAATTTGAGGATTGTCGATGAGGGCTACAACGCCGTCAATAACTTCGCCCAAGTTGTGAGGTGGAATGTAGGTCGCCATGCCCACAGCAATGCCGTCCGAGCCGTTTACAAGAAGATTTGGAAAACGTGCTGGAAGAACTGCTGGTTGTTGCATAGTTCCGTCAAAGTTTGGATAGAAATCGACAGTTTCCTTGTCAATATCTCTTAACATTTCGCCCGAGATTTTGGACAACTTTGCCTCGGTGTAACGATAAGCCGCTGGTGGGTCGCCGTCTATGCTTCCGAAGTTGCCTTGTCCGTCAATTAGGGGTTCGTTTATGGAAAAGTCTTGCGCAAGACGAACGAGAGCGTCATAAACACTGCTGTCGCCGTGTGGGTGGAACTTGCCCAAAACGTCACCGACAATACGAGCGCACTTTTTGTAGCCCTTTTCATAAGTTATGCCAAGGTCGCCCATATCATAAAGTATCCTTCTGTGAACGGGTTTTAAGCCGTCACGCACGTCTGGAATGGCACGACTGACGTTAACCGCCATGGCGTAGGAAATAAACGACTTTTTCATTTCGTCATTTAGATGAACTTTTACATACTTTGTGTTGTCAACCAACTCATCAAGTTGTTTTGAATAATCTTGCTTTTTCATTTTTACCTTCTTATTATTTTTCTTTTATGAAATTAAACTGCCTCGCAGAGCCAACAATGCAACGAAGTTGCCTCACACGTCAAGGTCACTGACGAGTGTTGCGTTTTCTTCGATGAAACTGCGTCTGAGTTCTGGGTTTTCGCCCATAAGAGTGTTAAATATTGCGTCTGCTTCAACTGCGTCTTCCATTTTAACTTGCAACATTGTTCTGTGTTCTGGGCTCATAGTTGTTTCCCAAAGTTGGTCGGAAGTCATCTCTCCCAATCCTTTGTAACGTTGGATATTAACTGGCTTGCCCGCAAGACGAGCGAGTTCTGCGTTAAGTTCGTCATCGTTATAAAAATACGCCACATTTTTGTTACATTCCACTTTGTAAAGAGGTGGCTGAGCGATATACACGTGACCAAGTTCAAGTAGTGGTCGCATAAATCTATAGAAGAATGTCAAGAGCAAAATTCTAATATGGCTGCCGTCAACATCAGCATCGGTCATGCAAATAATTTTGTCATAACGGAGTTTGCTTTCGTTGAATTCGTCATGAATTCCGCACCCAAAGGCTGTAATCATGGCTTTAATTTCTTCGTTTTCAAGAACTCTTGAAAGTCTTGCTTTCTCGACGTTCAAAATTTTACCTCTAAGTGGCAAAATGGCTTGGAAACGTCTATCTCTGCCTTGTTTTGCTGTTCCGCCAGCACTGTCGCCCTCAACTAGGAATATTTCGCAATGGCTTGGGTCTTTTGAGGTGCAATCGGCAAGTTTGCCTGGGAGAGTTGTCGTTTCAAGAACTCCTTTTCTTCGTGTAAGTTCCCTTGCGTTCCTTGCTGCTTCCCTAGCACGCTGAGCGGTGAGAGATTTCATAATAAGTTCCCTTGCAATGTTTGGGTTTTCCTCAAGATAGTCGCCAAAGTTTTCTATCATAACTTTTTCCACAAGTGCACGCATAAAGGAGTTGCCGAGTTTGGTCTTTGTTTGCCCTTCAAATTGTGGGTCTTGAAGTTTGACGGAGATGACGGCGGTTAAGCCCTCTCTGCAGTCCTCGCCCGACAATTTTTCGTTTGGTTTGAGCATTTTGTTTTTGGTTGCGTAGTCTGTAATGACCTTTGTAATGGCGTTTTTAAAGCCCACAAGGTGTGTGCCGCCCTCTTCGGTGTTAATGTTGTTTGCGTAGGCGTTTATAACTTCGCTGTAACTGTCGTTGTATTGGAAACTTATTTCTACTTCGCTTGTTTTGTCAATTTTGTTGGCATAAAAGGCTTGTGGGAAAACTGTTTGTCTGCCTTTGTTCAAGAAATCGACAAATTCCACAATTCCGCCTTTAAATTGGAATATTTCGCTGCGTTCCTTGCCCGCACGTTTGTCTGTTAGAGAGATTGTAAGTCCTTTGTTCAAGAATGCAATTTCCCTAAAGCGAGATTTTAAAGTGTCATAATTAAATGTAGTTGTTTCAAAAATCATGTCGTCTGGGCGGAAGGTGATTGTTGTGCCACGAGAAACTGTGGAGCCAACAATTTTAAGTGGATATTGAGGAATTCCACGTTTGTATTCTTGTTGATAGTGATTTCCGTTTTGGAAGACGTCAACTTTAAGATATTCGCTGAGTGCGTTGACGCAAGATAACCCCACGCCGTGAAGTCCGCCAGAAATTTTGTAACCACTGCCACCGAACTTGCCGCCAGCGTGAAGTTTGGTCAAAACAACTTCAACTGCACTCTTGCCTTCGGTTTTGTGAATTCCCGTTGGAATTCCACGTCCGTTGTCTGCAACAGAAATGCCACCGTCATCAAGAATTGTGACATCAATGTTTGTGCAGTGACCAGCGATTGCCTCGTCAATGGAGTTATCTACAATTTCCACAACCAAGTGGTGAAGCCCACGTTCATCTGTGGAGCCGATATACATACCTGGTCTTTTCCTTACAGGTTCCAGCCCGTCAAGAACTTGAATGTCCTCTTCGGTGTATTTTGTGGTCTTTGTCAGTTCCCCTTCTTTTGCCTCCGCTTCGGAAAATTCCTTTTCATGTTCCGCAGCCCATTTTTCACTTTCTTCACGCTTAGCCTGCTCTAATCTTTCTCTTTCTTTTTGTTCTTCTTTAGACAGTTTTTCGTCAGCCATTTTCGTTCCCCTTTATATATATATAATATATTATGTATATAATATAACATATATAATATGAAAAAACAACAACATAAATCACTTTTTTCAAAATTTTTTTAGAAATTTTTTGTCGAAAAAAATCTAATAAAATAATTTTGCGTGTATTACACACACAATAAATCAATAAATGGTTGAAAAGTCAGTTTTTCGTCCTTTTTCGAGCAATTCGACAAATCTCGCCCTTATGCCATTCTTTCTATGAAAATCATAATACCCACACACTCTGAATTATTTTAAAAAACGCAACACCTCAATTTTTTTAAAAAACACTCGAAAAATATTTTAAATGTATTTTAAAATTGGTGAAAATGTGTTAAAATGAAAACATGATTATTGAAAAGGTTAAGTTAGAGAATTTTCGCAATTACAAATCGTGTGAAATTAAACTTGCTCCGGGGCTAAATGTGTTCAAAGGCAACAACGCTCAAGGCAAAACAAATTTCCTCGAGAGTGTGTATCTTAGCAGCATTGGCAAGTCACCAAAAACAAACAAGGAAAAGGACCTTATAAAATGGGGCAGCAATTTTGCGAAGATTTATGTTAAAAGCAAAAAGAAATTTTATGACCAGACTATTGAACTTGTCCTAAATGAACAGATAAACAAAACAATAAAAATTAACGGCATTGGCATAAAACGCATGGGCGACCTCATTGGCGAAATGCCCGTTGTGTATTTTGCACCAGACGAAATTGGACTTATTAAAGACGGACCCGCCGACAGACGAAGATTTATGGACATTGACATAAGTCAACTGAACAAGTCATATTTTTATAATCTTCTTCGCTATGACAAAATATTAAACGAACGAAACAAACTTTTAAAGCAATCTAAAACACTTGAAGCACTGCACGACACCGTTGACCTTTGGGACACACAACTAAGTGACGTGGCAAGCAAGATTATTTTCCAAAGACTTTGGTTTTTGGATAAGATAAAAGAACCTGCAAAAGTTGTTCACCATAACATAACTTCTGGAAAAGAATACTTAAATGTGAAATATCAAGGGATAAACCTTCCAACCGTTCAAGAAATTAAGAATAAAATATATCAAAGTTACAAATCAAATCTCAAAAAGGACTTTGAATTTGGCTACACAACCATAGGCCCTCACAGAGATGACATTGAAATTACAATAAACAATATAGACATAAGGAACTTTGGCTCGCAAGGGCAACAACGTCTTGCAACTTTATCTCTTAAAGTTGCAGAACTTGTTTTGTTTGAACAAGAACTGGGCGAAAAACCAGTGTTGCTTCTTGATGACGTCCTAAGTGAACTTGACACAAAACGCTGCCAAAACTTCCTAAAAGAGATTGAAAACTATCAAACAATATTAACAACAACAAAGTTTACACGAAAACTTAGAGAATGTGACGCAATATTTCAAGTTAAAAATGCAGTAATCTCACGAATGTGAGGTTACTTTTTTTAACATTATAGCAACTGCGTTGCATTGTGGTCGCCAAGGCGACATGATAGTTCCCTTGCGGGAACATTATAATTTCCTTTCATGAAACATTGTTGGCTCTGCGAGGCAGTTTAAATACAACTGGTTCAGGGTGTGTGCCTGCCCTTACAATGGGGGACCCACACTTGAAACATATTTTGACAAATACAAAGGCACACACAACAACCCAACTTTATATCATGATACAATATTCCTACAATAATATATATATTTTGACAAAATTGGTATATAATCTCTACTTTTCGCTTATAGAGCGGGTTTTGTCGAATTTATGGGGGAAAAAGAATATTTTGTGACATTGTAAGATATTTGATAAAAATATGTATTAAATTGCTACAAGCGGCTTAAACAGCGGAGTTTAGCGTTTATTAGGTAACAAAAACCCTAAAACCCACATTATTCGGCACTTTTAGAATTTATCCGACAAACTTCTCCCCTCAAAAACATTGTCAAGCAAATTTAACAACTTTTTTTATTTTTTATTTTTTCTTTTTTATTTCCATTTTGCTCTCATAGACAACTTTCGATAATCGCCTCCATTCTTATTTCTTCTTTTTTATTTCTTATCTTCTCTCGACCACTTTCGATAATCGCCTCCATTCTTATTTCTTCTTTTTTATTTTTTATTTCCATTTTGCCGTTGACATTAAATATTATTTATAGTAAAATTATAATGTATATTTGGGGGTGCGTATGAACAATGTGCTTTTTACACCGTGGAGCAAAGTGCTAAAAGATATGCAAGGCGTGGTGACCGCAGTAAGTTACGACTTGTATATTAAAACTTTGGAACCCATTAAGTATGAAGATGGCAAACTCATTTTTCTAGCAACGACAGAAAACAACAAAAACCAACTCCTCAAACTTCATTACAACAAGTTATACAACGCTTGCGAAAAATACTTTGGTCCTATTGAGGAACTTATCATTCTTGAACCAAACGAAGGCAAGGAACTTTTGGAAGAAGTTAGGCAGGCGGAAGAGGAACTTAGAATTAAGCATGAGTTTGACGAAAAGAATAAACTCAATGAAAAATACACCTTTGACACCTTTGTTGTGGGGTCAAGCAATCAAGTTGTTTATTATGCGTGCAAAAATGTGGCGAAGAACCCTGGTAAGAACTTCAACCCACTCCTCATCTATGGCGGTGTGGGACTTGGCAAAACTCACCTTCTTCACGCCATTGGCAACGACATAAGAAAGAACTTCCCTAAGATTAAACTTCTATACGTCACATGCGAGCAGTTTATGAACGACTTTACAAGGGCTATTAGGGAAAAGACAAATGAGGCGTTTAGGAAAAAGTATCGTGACATTGACGTACTCATGGTGGACGACATTCAATTTATTGCCAACAAGACGGGGACGCAAGAAGAGTTCTTCCACACATTCAATGACCTCTATCAGCACAACAAGCAAATTGTTCTTGCAAGCGACAAGCACCCAAGGAATATGGAAACGCTGGAAGAAAGGTTGAAGTCACGTTTTGCAGGTGGGCTTATTCAAGACATTCAAAAACCAGACTACGAAACACGACTTGCCATTTTGGAAAAAAAGGTGATACTCGAAAACTACAATGTTGAACCAAACGTGCTTTGCTTTCTCGCTGAAAAGATTGATACAAATATTCGAGAACTGGAAGGCAGCCTAAATAAGGTGGTGTCACTTGCCATGCTTATGGGAAAACCTCAAGCAACTATGTTTGAAGCGGAAGAAGCATTAAAGGACATTGAGTTTGACCGCACGCAACATTTGACGGTGGATAGAATTATTGACCTTGTGTGCAAGTATTACAACGTCAAGCGCAGCGACCTTGTGGGCAAGAAGAAAAACAAGGAAATTGTTGACCCACGGCAAGTGTGCATGTATGTTGCAACGGAACTTTTGGACGTTCCTCTTATGACCATTGGCGAAAGCATGGGCGGCAGGGACCACACAACAGTTATGCACGCTAGGGATAAGATTGCAGACAACATGAGAAAGGACAAGGCTTTGAAGACGGAAATTGACGACCTCATTACCATGCTGAGAGCTGAAAGTTAAGAAAAATGTGGAAAAAGTGGATAAGTTTGTCGAATTATGGGAAATAAAGAAAAGAGAAAAGTTGAAAAATTATCCACAATTTAAGGGTTGTCCACTAAAAATGTTGATAAGTTCCGCCCATAATGAAACGGAATAATGCGGAGAATATGGCTTAAAAAGTGACAAAATTTGAGTTATGCACATTTCCACCGCCCTACTATTAAACTTTAAACTTGTATATTAGTATTGTATTCGTTATATAATAAAACCTATTGCGTTTTCCCCCGGCGGGCGAGTTATCAACAATTTCATGCACTTATCCACAATGGGTTTTCCCCAAGTTTTGAGAGTTATCAACAACTAAAAGTTGTGGTCAAGAAGGCTAAAACCCCGCAAAATAGCACAACATATTGTGGTGAGTGTGAAAAAAAAAAGAGTTATGCACAATGAAGGCTCTACTATATATATTAAAAAATAAAGGAGAAGATTAAATGAAAGTTACATGCGAAGGACTGGATTTGTCTGTGGCAACTGCACAAGTTATCAAGGCAATATCCTCAAAGACAACAAACCCTGTTTTGGAAGGAATTAAGTTGACGGCAGAAAACGATACTTTGAAACTATCGGCAACTGACCTTGAACTTGCCATTGAAAAAACAATCAAAGCAGACGTTAAAGTGGAAGGAGAGGCAGTTGTCCCTGGGAAGTTTTTTTCGGAGTTTGTCAGAAAACTTACAAACGATAAAATTGAACTTGAACTAAACGACAAAAACCAGCTTAAAATAAATTATACAGACAGCGAAAGCTACGTTCAATGCTACAATGTTAAGGAATTCCCTAACCTAGAGATTTTGGGCGAGAGCGAATATTTTGTGGTGTCGAAAAAAGATTTCAAAACCTTGGTGGCAAAATCTATTTTCTCAACAGCACTTGACGACACCAGACCAATTTTGAAAGGCGTTTGCTTTGAAGTTGGTAAAACCGAAATTACAGCAGTTGGGCTTGACGGCTATAGACTTGCCCTTTGCAAAAAGAAAGTGAAGGAAAGCAGTGTGGAAACACGAATTGTCGTGCCAGCAAAGAGTTTGACCGAAATTTCAAAGTTCCTTGAAGACAGTGACGAAGATATTAAAATTTGCGTGCAGAAAAACTTCCTTATGGTGGATGTTGACAGCACAAAGATTATTTCCCGACTTATCGAAGGCGACTTCATCAACTACAGACAAATTGTGCCAAGCGAATTTTCAACCAGCATAATTATTTCACGCAATATGTTTGAAGAAGCAATAGAGAGGACTTCCATTTTGTCCAGAATAGACAGAAACAACCTTGTGAAGTTTGAAATAAGAGAAAAGATTTTGACCTTGACATCAAACTCCGACATTGGAAACATCAGAGAGAACATCGGCATTGCCCTAACCGGCAACGACCTCACCATTGCCTTCAACTCACGTTACTTTTCCGAAGGGCTCCGAACCATGAGTGACGAAGCAATAAAGATTTCGTTCAACACTCCATCAAGCCCATGTGTCGTGACACCAGTTGAGGGTGATGAATACTTGTATCTCATTTTGCCAGTCCGTATCATAACGCAATAACTGCGTTATTCGTTCCCCGTTGGGGAAATGATAGCAACTGCGTTGCATGATATCTCTCTAGCGAGAGAATGATAGCACTGCGTGCATGATAGTTCCCTAAAGGAACTCGTCCACGAATGTGGACATAGTTTGTTCGCTCGTCCACGAATGTGGACATAATTTCCTTTTAGGAAACATTGTTGGCTCTGCGAGGCAGTTTAATTTTAAATAAATACAATCCCCTTTGCGGGGATTTTTTATTTTGCTCGAAAAAAGACGAAAAATTATATTTTCAACGATTTAGGGTTCCCAAAAATAGCAACGAAGTGAAATTTTTGGGATAGAGGAGAACACGCCCAAAGGACGAAAGATTGCGTAAGCAATCTGAGCAAAAGGGCGAGGTTCGACGAATTGACCGAAAAAAGACGAAAAAATGGATTTTCAATGAAATAATAAAAATGGCGGGGTCCCCGAAAGTAGCAGCATAGCGAAACTTTTGGGGTAGACGAGGAATTGACTGTCGGTTGAGTGGTTGCAAAAAGCAACCCGAATTAACAGGCAAATTCCGAGGATTTTCGGTCAAACGACAAATATTGTCATATTTTTCCCTTTTTCTCAAAAAATTTTTTTTAAGCAAAAGTCCGCTATTTATGCGGGTTTTAGAGGTTCAAGAAAAAAAATAAAAAATTTTTTTAAAAAAAGTGACACTCATTCTTGACATTGGGTATTTTGTAGTTTACAATGGATGTGTAAGGGTCGCAAGACAGTCTATTCTAGGTGTGACTTCTTCCCCCTTACAGGCGACATACTACAATCTTGCGTAGCATGCAATGCGGGACAGTATAGAACCAACATATTCCCAAATATACTTTTCATGAAGAATAAATTTAGAGTATATTAGGGTTCCCAAAAATAGCAACGAAGTGAAATTTTTGGGATAGAGGAGAACACGCCCAAAGGACGAAAGATTGTGCAAACAATCTGAGCAAAAGGGCGAGGTTCGACGAAAAAAGAGGACCCCAAAAATTTCGTTTCACTACAATTTTTGGGAAAAAGAGGAGTTAAGAAAAAAAATGACAATACGAAATTTCAGTGAAGACGAAGCGTGGGTTATTTGCAGACATGCGGTAACGGAAAATTATAAGATACTCCGTTCCATTTTTGGCAAGGATATTTATTCAAAGCCTTCGCAGTTTTCAACAAGAGATAAAAGAGATTTTTTGGCAGAAACGCAAACCGCTATTGCAAGACGTTTTTGCTTTTATGATGACGATGCAAGTGAATATTGCAAAAATTTAATTAAGAACAAAAAGAGTTGGCAAGACAGTTTGTCTAAGGAAAACTTGGTCAGTTTGTTCCTTTTGCAAAATAGAGCAATTTCCATCGCTCTTAAAAACTGCAGACTTCCACAAGTTATTGAGGATAAAATTGACGCACTTTCTGACCGTGACTTTTTGGCAACGCCTATAAGAAGACAAAACAGAGTCAAAGGGCTTATTGGCATAAAGAAGAGTTTGAAACAAGACCTTATGCGAGTTGAAACTTACAGACACGTTATGATGCCAATTATGGAATGGCTTGGAAAATGGTATAGGCTTGAAATAACCAATGACCCATTTGCCTATCTTGAAAAACGCTTTGGCAAGTTGACAGTTGACGACTACTACAGACTGATTAAAATTACAGAACTGGGTGTTGACCTAAACGGCAATCTTATTTCCCGAGGTGTAGACGGAACTTTATACGTCAATGACGAACCCCTCCCAGACAACTACATCATCGACTTTGGCATGGAAAATTTAACGCCGTATGAGGACGAGGACGCTGACTCGACTGACTATTCTGGAAATATTGTATCGTCAAAAAACAATGAAGAGTATGAGTTATCCCCACTTGGCAGACAAATTGTGGATAACTATCTTGAAAGGACAAAGTTTGATAAGGACAAGACAATCTCGACCAACAATTCTGAAAACGCCGAAAGTTACATTCAAGGCGAGTTTAACCTTGAATTCTAGCGGAGTTTAGACCCTTTCTATGCTGACGGAGCGGTCGGCATAGACTAAAAATATATTATATATACTTTATATATGAGGTGTGGGACAAGTTTCCATACCTCATATCTTCTTAAAAATTTTTTCAACATTTTCCAAAAAACTGTTGACAAATGAAAATAAATCTATTACACTTTGGGAGCAAGTTTAATTTTGAAGACTGATTGTTCGGTGTGAAAAGTCAGTCAAATCGTGGACAAACTTGAGAATATTAGGAGGTAACTATGGAAAAGGGAACATATCAACCAAACAAACGCTCACGTAGCAAAGTTCACGGTTTTAGAAAGAGAATGGCAACCAAGAACGGAAGAAAAGTGCTTGCTCGTAGAAGAAATCGTGGCAGAAAACATCTTTCCGCTTAAACTATGCTAAGAGCAAAAAACAGACTTAGAAAAAGAAAAGAATTTTCTTATATATACCGAAAAGGCGAAGTGTATTTCGCAAAAGACCTAACACTTTTTGTTACAAAAACAAAACTAGGACGCTCGAAAGTAGGCTTTTCCGTCAGCAACAAGGTCGGCAACAGTGTTGTCCGTCACAAGGTTAAACGCAGAATAAGCGAAATTGTGCGAGTGAGGATAAACACCTTCCCCGTTGCAAATTATGTGCTTGTGGCAAAGCCTAGCGTTGTGGAAAAGGACTTTAATGACCTAGTTAAAGAGATTGAAAGTTTGTTCCAAAAGGTTAAACTGTGAAAAATAGTTTTAAAAACAAGACGGCGCTGCAAAAGATAACTTTTGTGCTGCTGTTCCCCTTATACATTATCGTTTTGGGGCTTGTTAAAATGTATAAATACATAATTTCCCCACTTCTTCCGCATGCGTGCAGGTTTTATCCCACGTGTTCGGACTATTTTGTGAGGGCAATAAAGGAATACGGCGTTTTTCGCGGAATAACTATGGGAATAGGACGAATTTTTCGGTGTAACCCGTGGTCAAAGGGTGGATTTGACCCCATAAAACCAAATATTAAAGGAAATATAAAATGGCTGTTATGACACTTTTATCTTCCGTCACTTCGCAGTGGCCAAGCGGTTTTTGGCCTAGTCTAATTAAGATTTTTGAAGTGGGAAGTTATGCGTGGACAATCATTTTGTTCACTGTTGTGTTGAAACTCGTTTTGTCGCCTATGGACTTTTTGCAAAGGTTGTTTACAAACAGACAAGCCCGTGCGCAAGCAAAACTTCAACCTCAACTGGAAAAAATTAAAAGACAATATGGGCAAAACCAGACGCTGCTTTATCAAAAGCAAAACGAACTTATGGCAAAAAGTGGCGTAAACATGAAAGCCTCGTGCATTGCAATGCTTGTGTATATGGTCTTGACACTTACTATATTTATTACACTATTTAACTCTATGCGTGGCATTGCTGGGTTTAAAATTCAAAACCAATTTAATGACCTTCGTGAAACCTACGCTGTGACTTACAATGGCGGATATTTGAAAGATTATCTAAACATGACTGACGAGGAAGTTGCGGAACTTTACACAAAATCTGGTGACGAGAGAAAAGAGTATCTTTTGACATTTGAAAACGCAAAAGTTACAACTGACCTCAACTTAGAGCAAGTTCAAGCAAAAGGCGAAGAAATAAAGACTTCCGCCCAAGACAACGTTGCCACAAGATATGAAGAAATTAAGGACAGTTGGCTGTGGATTAAGAACATTTGGATAGCAGACAAGGCAACTGCCCCAGAGATACAAAGTTACAGCGCTTACGTGTCCTCAACGGGCGACAAAACAGTGCTTGAAGAGGACTATAACAATGTTATGGGCAAACTTCAAAGCGTGGATAAGAGCGTAAACGGATATTATATCCTCTCCATTTTGGTTGTTGCAGCAACCTTCTTGTCGCAGTGGTTAAACAAAAAGTTATCCAGCCCAAAAGACAAGTCAGGCAACACCGTAAAGCAACCAGGTGCAGGCAAATTCCTCATGATTATTTTGCCATTCACAATGCTTCTGTTTACCCTCAATTCAAGTGCAATCTTCTCAATTTACATCATCACAAACTCCATAATAAGCACTGCACTAACTCCAGTTATAACCATTCTTTGCAACAAGATTGAGGACAAACGTGAAAGAGAGAAAATCGAAGTCATAAAGCCTGATTATATGAGATAAGGCGTAAGCCAAAAATTCTATAGTAAAAGGAATTTTGAAAAATGAAAACAATTCAAGCAACTGCCAAAAACGTGCAAAAAGCCATTGAAGAAGGGCTGAAAGAACTTGGTGTTTCGCAAGAAGAAGTGGACATAAAAGTTTTGGACGAAGGCGGGCTATTTAGAAAGGCAAAAGTTGAACTTTCCTATGATGACGGCAAAGAAGACAAGAAGCCAAGCAAGGAAGAAAAGAAAGACGAGAAACTTGAAAAGAAAGCAGAAAAGAAAGCCGCTAAAGAAGAAGCCAAGGCGGAAAAAGAACTTCCAGCCAAACTAGACCCAGAAAAGGTTGGAAAAGACTTCTTGAAGGAACTTCTTGACAAAATGAAAGTCCAAGCGGAAGTGGAGTTCACAACAACCCAAGACGGCGTGTTATTTAACGCTTCTGGTGACCACGTAAACCCACTTATTGGACGCCATGGGGAAACACTCAACGCCATTCAAGAATTGCTTATGAACGTGCTTAAAAACAAAGGATATCGTGAAGGCAGAGTTTACTTTGACGTGGAGAACTACAAAAACCGCCGAGAAGTTGCCCTTGTGGAACTTGCCGAGAAAATGGCAAACAAAGCCCTTAAAATTGGCAAACCAGTTCGCCTAGAACGCATGAGCGCCTATGAACGCAAAATCATTCACACCGCCCTACAAAACTTCGAAGGCGTCACCACTCAAAGCGAAGGCGAAGAACCAAATAGATACCTAGTTATTATACCTGAAGTGAAAGAATAAAAAACTCCCAGTTGGGAGTTTTTTTGTCACTTCGTGAATGATAGCCACTTCGTGAATGATAGCCACTTCGTTGCATGATAGTTGCTAACGCAACATTATAGTTCCCTTTCGGGAACATGATAGCAACATTCGTTGCATTATTGGCTCTGCGAGGCAGTTTAAGTTACATTAAAATATTTACAAATTCGCTGCGTTGTGTTACAATAGCCGTATGGAAAATAAAGATGATGTGATTGTGGCTATTGCGACACCGTATGGAAAGAGTGGCGTGGGCATTGTAAGATTAAGCGGAGCGGGCTGTTTGGGGCTTGGCAAGAAGATGTTTCGACCATATTCAAAGGCGTGCGATTATGAGCCAAATAAGATGTATTTGGGCGAGATTGACTTGGGGGGCATGAAGGACAAGGGCTTTATGGTCTATTTTGCTTGCCCTCATTCTTTCACGGGCGAAGACGTGGTGGAATTTCAGTGCCATGGCGGTGTGCTTATTTTGGAAAAGATTATAACAAAATGTCTTTCACTAGGTGCCAGAATGGCGGAAGCGGGCGAGTTTTCAAAGCGTGCATTCCTAAACGGCAAAATGTCACTTGACGAGGCGGAGGGCGTTGCAGACCTCATAAATGCGGAAAGCGAAAGCGAACTTAGGTGCAGTTACTCGCTTGCTCGTGGCGAACTTAAGGGCAAGGTGGGCGAAATTCAGCAGACTGTGCTTGACACGTTGTGCGAGTTGCAAGTGAATTTGGACTATCCCGAGGAGAAGATTGAACTCGCAACCCGTATGGAACTTAAAAAAGACTTCCAAAACGTGTGCAAGAGCATTGACGGGCTTCTCTCCACCACCAAACAAGGGCATTTGTGCAAGTTTGGCGTTGACGTGGCGATAGTTGGCAAGACGAACGCTGGCAAAAGCAGCCTTCTTAACAAACTTCTTGGCACCGAGCAAGCCATTGTCACCGACATTGAAGGCACAACTCGTGATGTTGTAAGTGGCGTTATGGAGTATAGGGGCGTGAAGTTTAATTTGCTCGATACCGCTGGCTTGCGGGAAACTGATGACGTCATAGAAAACATCGGCATTGACAAAACAAAGCAGACCATTGAGCAAAGTGACGTGATTATGCTTGTAATTGACCGCTCGAAAAAGACCGACAAGCAAGACGAAGAGAACTTCACATTGACTGCTGGCAAAAACAGAATAATCGTCCTAAACAAACTTGACAAAACAGACTGCACTTCCCTAAAAGAAAGTCTTTCTGGCGAAAAGGTTATATCCATTAGTGCCAAAACTGGCGAAAATGTTGACCGACTGAAAGACCTACTTTTTGACACTGCCTTTGACGGGAAATTTATAAACGACTCACTCATCATAACAAACGCCCGCCATGCAAAGGTGCTATCTGAAGCCAGTGCCGCTGCACACAGTCTGCTACAAAAGACTGACACAGAATTTTTGGACTGCCTATCACTCGACTGTCAGTATCTGTGGGAAAAGTTGGGCGAAATTACAGGTGTGTCTGCCAATGACGAAATTATAAAGACAATTTTCTCCAAATTCTGTCTAGGAAAGTGAAAATTGGCGAAAAATATCTAAAAAGTATTGTAAAATAGTGTTTTTTAGCAAAATTAGACATGTTTTTGCAAAAATATAGTAAAATATGATTAAAGTTAGCAAAATTTAGAAAAAAAACTATAATTTTAGCAAAATTTAACAAAAGTTGACGAAAATTAAACTATAGTTATAAAAATTTGACATAAAAAAACGAAAAACAGTAGAAAAAACAGAAAAAAATTGAAAAAGTAACAAAAAAGAACGAAAAAGAGCAAAAATTAACGAAAAATGGGGCAAAAAATGGAAAAAGAAGAATTTGACGTTGTGGTAATTGGCAGCGGACATGCGGGGTGTGAAGCGTGTCTTGCCTCCGCACGCCTTGGCAACAAAACTTTGCTTGCGACCCTCAACCTCGACAGCATTGCCTTTCTTGCGTGCAATCCGTCAATCGGCGGCACAGCAAAAGGACAACTCGCCAGCGAGATTGACGCACTTGGTGGCGAAATGGGCGTCAACACGGACAAAAACATTCTGCAACTTCGCATGCTTAACACTGGCAAGGGAGTTGCTGTTCAAAGTTTAAGAGCGCAAGTTGACAAACATGGTTATCACTTCAGCATGAAAGAAACATTGGAAAAACAACCCAATTTGACCATAAAACAGTGTGAAATTGTTGAAATTTTGGTCGAAAACGGCAAAGTTGTGGGTGTAAAGAACGCATTTGGCGAAATTATCCCATGCAAAGCGGTGGTCTTGGCAACGGGCGTGTATATGGAAAGCAGAGTTATCATAGGCGAATTCACAAAAGACCAAGGGCCAAACGGCTTCATAAACTCAAAGGGGCTTTCAAAAAACTTGCAAGATTTGGGTTTTGAGATTTTTAGGTTCAAAACTGGCACGCCAGCGAGGGTTCTTAAAAGTTCTATAGATTTTGACAAGTTCGAGGAGCAAAACGGCGATGAAAATATCCAAACTTTTTCATTTTTGACCAAAAAACAGCCAAAAAACTTGTGTAAGTGCTATCTTGGCTACACAAACGAACGCACACACGACATAATTCGCCAAAATTTACACCGTGCACCAATGTATAGCGGCATGATTAAAGGGGTTGGGCCTCGCTACTGCCCTTCCATTGAGGATAAAGTTGTGCGTTTTGCCGACCGACCTCGCCACCAAATCTTTCTTGAACCCGAGGACAAGTCAGGAACAGAAATTTATGTGCAGGGGTTTTCTTCGTCCATGCCAGTTGACGTGCAAGAAGAAATGTATCGCAGTGTTGACGGCTTTCAAAATGTCGAAATTTTGCGAAACGCCTACGCTATTGAGTATGACTGCATAAATTCGCTGGAACTTTTGCCAACTTTGGAATCAAAACGTATCTCGGGAATGTTTTTTGCGGGGCAAATTAACGGCACAAGCGGCTATGAGGAAGCGGCAGCACAAGGACTTATCGCAGGAATTAACGCCAGCAGAAAGTTGCATAACGAAGAACCTCTCATTTTGGGACGGGACGAAGCGTATATCGGTGTTTTGATTGACGACCTTGTCACAAAAGGCACCAACGAGCCATACAGAATGATGACTTCCCGTGCGGAATATAGGCTTCTGCTTCGCCAAGACAACGCAGACATCCGCCTTACGCCAATCGGCAGAAAAATCGGGCTTGTGACTGACGAACGCTATAAAATATTTGAAAAGAAACTGAAACTTATCCAAAAAGCACAAAAAGACCTCGACACTTCCCTAAACGCAAAGGAAGTGAAAAAACTTTATGAGGAAAAGAGTGAAAGCACCTTGTCCATTGACCCAAAAGTCCGTGAAGTTTTAAAACGCACAAACATTTCAATCTTTGACCTTAAAAACCGTTTTGACATTTTCAAGAACATTCCCGACAATATTTTAAACTACGTTCAAACGGAAGTAAAGTATTCGGGGTATCTTAAAAGGCAACAAGTTTTAATTTCCCAAATGAGAAAAAATGAAGAAGTCAAACTTCCAGCCGACTTTGACTACTCGCAAATAAAAGGACTGCGAATTGAAGCACAACAAAAACTGAACAAATTTAAACCACTATCTCTTGGGCAAGCCAGCAGAATAAGTGGAGTATCCCCTGCAGACATTGCCGTGCTTACAATTTTCCTCACAATGAAAAAACGACAAAATGAAACAAAAAATGGTCAAAAATAGCAAAAAAGTGTCAAAAAAAGCATAAAAAACGCAAAAAATGACTAAAAATTGACTATTTATATCAAAAAACCGCTAAAAATAAGCAAAAATAAAACTGAAAATGTTAAAAAAGGAGTGAAAAATGCCAGACAAAATGGAAAATAAATTTCAAAAATTCTGTGTGAGAGCAGATTTGAGCCACTTTTATGATGTAATTTCAAACAAAAAGACACAATTTGAGCAATATTTTTCAAACCTCGTTGAGTGGAATAATAAGTTTAACCTCACAGCAATCACCTCTCATGACGAAGTTTTTGAAAAGCATTTTTTGGACAGTGTCCTCTCAATGGACATTATCCCTCAAAAAGCAAGCATTATTGATATTGGTGCAGGGGCTGGGTTCCCTAGTTTTCCACTCAAAATTGTCCGTGATGACTTAAAAGTTACTGCTATTGACAGTGTAAACAAAAAAGTGACCTTTCTAACTGACCTTGCAACTACTCTTTCGCTCCAAAATGTGACTTGTTTGCATGCTCGGGCGGAAGATTTGGCACAAAAAAGTGATTTTCGTGAACAATTTGATGTTTGCGTTGCCCGTGCAGTTGCCTCTCTTAACACTTTATGTGAATATTGTTTGCCATTTGTTAAAGTAGGTGGAATGTTTTTGGCATATAAATCTCAAAATGTTGAAGAAGAATTGCTATCTTCCGAAAACGCCCTAAAACTTCTTGGCGGAAAATTGGAAAAAATATTGCAATTCGACCTAAACGGGGCAGAGCGAGATATTGTTGTGATAAGAAAAGTTGCCACAATGCCAAAGAAGTTCCCTCGAGGAAAAAACAAACCTCGCCTTGAACCACTTGTTTAATTCTTTTTAACTTTCTATCATTTTTGTTTATAACCTTTAATATCAAAATAATTATTATATTTTTAAGATAATTGCTACATCTCGCTTATATTGCGGTGTGTGGCAATTATTTTTTTTATATTTCGACTTAAGTTCGGCTTAACTATAATTTTCTATTTTACATAAATTTCATTTATATTTTTACACAACTTTTGTTCAAATTATATACTATTTTATTCTCAATTTTGCCTAAAGATGATAAACTTTAATAAAAATTTTTAGATTTTATAAAAAATGTGTGATTTTTAGTGGTTTTTTCTTAAATTTCTGATATAATGGTGACATAAGGAAGTAAATATGGGAAAAATTATTTCATTTGCAAATCAAAAGGGCGGCGTTGGCAAAACAACAACATGCATAAACTTGGCATCATACCTTGCTGTGTTCGGCAAAAAGATTTTGGTTGTTGACATGGACCCACAAGGCAACGCAACAAGCGGACTTGGCGTGGACAAAACTCAAAAAATGGGAACAATGTATGACGCAATCTCGGGTGAAATGCCAATTTCTGAGGTTGTCAGACCAAGTTTTATCAAAAATTTGGACATAATTCCAGCAACAGTTGATTTGGCGGGTGCTGAAATTGAACTTGTTGGCATGAAAAACCGAGAAAAAGTTGTAAAAGGGCTGTTTGACGAGATAAAAGACAATTATCAATACATTTTGATTGACTGCCCACCTTCACTCGGGCTGCTTACGGTCAATGCGCTCACCGCTTCGGACTCTGTTATGATACCAATTCAGTGTGAATTCTTTGCGCTCGAAGGTTTGAGTCAACTTATGAACACAATTAAACTCGTGAAAAAGCATTTAAACCCAGAAATTGACGTTGAAGGTGTCGTTTTGACCATGAAAGACAACCGCTCTAACCTAATTCAACAAGTTTCAGAGGAAATTCGCAAGTTCTTTGGCAAAAAAGTTTATGAAAATGCCATTCCAAGGACAATTCGTCTTGCAGAAGCACCAAGCCATGGCAAACCAATCTTCTTGTATGACCCAAGAGGGAAAGGCGGCGTTGCTTATTTTGAACTTGCAAAAGAGTTTATAAAACGCAATCATGATAGTTATAAACATGTAACCAACTAAAAATATAACCATCGAAAACGCAATCTACAAAAAATATGTAATAAATATTATGTTAGTTTTATTGTGTAATATCATTATATTTGATTATAATACTGGTCAATTTGATTGTATAATATTCGTCAATTTGATTACATGATATTTTACACACCCCGCATTATAAGCGGAAAGTAGAGTTTTATCCACAGTTTGTGTTTAACTTATTTTAATATAAGTTTTGCCATTCTGTGGATTTTTTTATGTTTAATATTTACATATATTTAGTTGCAATTTTTTTCTTTTAATGTTAAACTATCTGTGATTTTGGAGTTATCCACCAATAAGGAGAAAAATATGAAACATGGCTTAGGCAGAGGTCTTGATGCATTGTTTTCAATTTATCAAGATGAAGAAGAAAATGCAGTGGAAAAACAAGCTGCGATAGAAAAAGTAATGGAAAAGAAACAAGTCGAGGAAAATCCACGTGACGGTGTTGTTGAACTTGATATGAAATTGATTGACCCTAACAGAGATCAACCAAGAAAGAAGTTTGACGCCTCTTCCCTACGTGAACTTTCTGAATCAATCAAACAGCACGGCGTTATCCAACCTATTATTGTAACAAAAAGTTCTGACAATAGATATACAATCGTTGCTGGTGAACGTAGATTTAGGGCGTGTCTTAATGCTAGTTTAAAGACCATTCCTGCTATTGTAAAAGACTTTAGTAAACAACAAATGCAAGAGATTGCACTTATCGAAAACTTGCAACGTGAAGATTTGAACCCTATTGAAGCGGGCAAAGCAATTAGGCAACTTATGGATAATTATGGCTTTACACAAGAGGCTGTTGCGGACAGAATTGGCAAAAGTCGTCCACTTGTTGCAAACACTTTGCGTTTGTTATCTCTCACACCAGAAGTTATCAGTTTTATTGAAAATGGACAACTATCTGCTGGACATGGTAAATGCTTGGTCGTAATAACAGATTCAGCAAAACAAATTGACCTCGCAAAATTTGCTATTGAAAATAAGTTATCTGTTCGTGATTTTGAAAAACTTGTTAAAGACGCTCAAAATGTTAAGGTTGCAGAACCAAAGAAAAAAATCATTCAAAGTATTGAACTTAAAGAACTTGGTCATAGAATTCAAAGACTGTTCAGAACAAAGGTTGTTATTCACGGTGACGACAATAAAGGTAAAATTTCTATTGACTACTTTACTTCTGATGATTTGGATAGAATATGCTCATTCATCTCTAAACTAGAGCGATAATCAAATACATATTTATAAAAGTTCCATGTGAAACATTCATATGGAATTTTTTTATTTATATTGTTATTTCTACCTAATGTTTCATGTGAAACAATGCCTTTATCTATTGTATTATTTATTCAATAATCTAACATATTAAATAAACATGTTCCATGTGAAACAGTGATATATATGTGATTATATATGTGATTATATATGTGATTATATATGTGATTATACATATGATTATATGTATGAGATTATATTTATGTGGTTTATTGTGTGCGATTGAATATAAATAATTATATAAATTGTAGCATTAAATCAAATACAATTAATGTAAAACACAATAGCAATGAATATTTGCATTATATGTTGTTTATATACATTATCTGCGATATGTTTCATGTGGAACATTGGTAACAAAGAGGCAATATTTATATATAAAATATGACAATCTTCCCTATTGTAATTTGTATAATGATATGGTATAATATAAACGGTGAATGTTGATGTATTCTTATTTAAAAAAGCGTATATCAATGTAAATATAAATGAAGGGAGAAAATAAAATGGAAGAAGGAAAATATGTAAATCAACTTACTTATGACAATTTATTTGAGATTACAAAAAGTATGGGGTTTGGGATATTGCCTGTAGTTAATGAAGATGGCAGTAAAGGTGACCCAGATATTATACGCAAAGAGGATAGAATTTATATGCAAGTTGGTTCATATGATAAAAAATTGTTCCCTGGAGTCAAGACTGAAGAGGATTTAAAGGTCTTTTTAAGTCATTATCCAGATGTTTTGGAAAAGTATGATAGGTCAGATTTCTGCGTAAAAGATTTTGAGATTGAGGTTTATACAGAGTGTAAATACATAAAGAAACATATGGTCAATTTAATTTATCGCTGGACGTTGCGTGACTGGTTTGGTCCAGAATATTTTAAAGACTACAGGCAATATAAGAAAGATTGCAGAAAAGCAAATAAACATAAAGTTGAATATGAAGAAGGTGTCGGCTTTAAACAAGAAAAATAAATATCAACAAATTTTAAAAATATAGTTATTAAAATATAACAATAAATGTAGTTATATTATGGTAACTATATTTTTTGTTATATGTATATAACAAAATGAAATGTTATAATTATATAACAAATATGCCAAAAATTTTGACTTTTTAAAAATCATTTGTAAAAATTACAAAAATTTTTCTCATTTTAGACAAAATTGGCGAAAATTGGGTATGACGAAATGAATTTTTTGAATAAAAATTCTGTGTGAGAGCAGATTTGAGCCACTTTTTGACCCTATTTTTGAGGCTAAATATCGCTATTTCTCGCTTATAATGCGGTTTGTAGGCGGTTTTATAAATCTTGCGTAGAATTGCCATTTTTTGCCCTTTTTGACCGTATTTTTTGGCAATTTTGTCCAATTTTATAATTTTCCCACAAATTTCTTCCCTTTCCAAAAATTTTTTTGCTTCCTTCCAAATTTTTTACTTAATTTTGCTTTAAAGATTTTTTTAAAAATTATCTGCCTGTTTTTTATTATTGTATTTCGTTTGTCCTTATTTTTAAATTTATTGCTCCCTTTTGTCTTTTTCAAATTTTCTTGTTTTCTGACCGTCCTAAAATTTTCAGTTTTTTTATCCCTTGTAAATTTTAGTGAAAATTTGCTTTCTTGTTTTTTCTTTTTTGTTATCCGAGTTTTTATCGTTTCAAAATTTCTTTTCACTTTTTCTTAAAATTTTCGCTTTACAAATTTTCTGACTTTTCCACAATCTAAAAATTTTTGTGGATAACTTTAGGAACAAAAATAATTTTAATTTTATCCACATTTTGTCGAATTTTGTGGATAACTTTTTGCCCGACTTACAGTTTTTGTGACGGTGAACAAGTATTCGAGATAATTTCTATATGCTTGACTACAAGCCTTTTGTATGAAAATTGACTTTTTGGTCGTTTAGTCGGAGAAAATTAAAAAAATAAAAAAATAATTGACGAAAATAGGATAATTTTTATTGCCTAAAAAATATTTATATGGTAAAATTATCATTGTAAAAATGGAGGAAAATCGATTGAAAAACAATAAAGTTAGAGGCTGGGTAGTTTTTGTAATGTCGCTGCTTGCTATCATTTTGCTTTTTTACCTCACACAAACTGGCAACCTCGGCACGAAAATATCTATTTCGGGACCTTCAACGGTCACAAATTCTTTGCAGTCGCTCATCGGTGTCAAAAAGGACGCTGACGGGAATTATGTCGTGTCCACGGACGAAAACTACAAGGGCAGTTCCATAAAATATATCGCTCTTGCGGATAATGGAGTTGGATACGTTATTGCAAAAGACAGCAAGTTTTCAAAAGACGGCATAATTGGGAATTGCGACTATTATTTTGAGTATGTCACCGAGTCCGATTATGACGAAGTGAAAGCTATGATTGACGCTTATAATGCGGTTGCTGAAACAAAAACCGAGGAAGGCTGGACGCTTGTAGAGGCTTATCCAACGCATGTTTCAAAGACTTCTTGGTGGGAAAGTTTGCTCCCTTATTTAAGTGTTCTTATTGTAGTAGTTTTAGGTGTTATCCTTATAAGAAGTATCCTTGGAGCGAACCAAAAAAGTTTTAATTTTGGCAAGACTAAGGCTCAAATTGCACACAACGTGAAAGTCAAATTTTCTGATGTTGCGGGCATTGACGAGGAAAAAGAAGAACTGCTTGAAATTGTTGAATTTTTGAAAAATCCACAGAAATTTACTGAACTCGGGGCGAAAATTCCTAAGGGTATTTTGCTTGTTGGGCAACCAGGAACGGGCAAAACTCTTCTTGCAAAAGCAATCGCTGGCGAGAGCAATGTTCCATTCTTCTCAATCAGCGGAAGTGACTTTGTGGAAATGTTTGTGGGCGTTGGTGCTTCTCGTGTGCGTGACCTTTTTGACCAAGCCAAAAAAGAAGCTCCCTGCATTGTTTTTATTGACGAAATTGACGCCGTGGGCAGACAACGTGGCGCTGGACTTGGCGGTGGAAATGACGAAAGAGAGCAAACCCTAAACCAACTTTTGGTGCAAATGGACGGCTTTGAGGGCAATACGGGAATTATCGTTATCGCAGCAACAAACAGAGCGGACGTCCTTGACCCAGCACTTTTAAGACCGGGCAGATTTGACAGACAAATTTATATCA
Source organism: Clostridia bacterium (assembly GCA_050872785.1). GTDB lineage: Bacteria > Bacillota > Clostridia > Christensenellales > UBA1242 > UBA7862. Next base: position 37,322 of record JBNMHO010000008.1, read on the forward strand.
TGCCACCAGACGTCAAAGGTCGTGAAATGATTTTGAAAATTCACGCCAGAAACAAACCAATTGACAGTGCAGTGGACTTCAAAAACGTAGCAAGACTTACAAGCGGCTTTACAGGTGCAGACCTTGAAAACCTTTTGAACGAAGCCGCAATACTCACAGCAAGAGAAAACAGAAAAGCAATCACCATGACGGACATCACCGAGGGCATAAATAAGGTTATTATGGGACCTCAAAAACGCAGCCGTGTTGTGACTCAAGTTGACAAACGCATAACCGCCTATCACGAAAGCGGACACGCCATTGTGGGCAAGGTTCTTGAACATTGTGACGTGGTGCAAGAGGTGTCAATCATCGCTCGTGGCATGGCAGCGGGCTACACAATCAGTCGCCCAGACAATGACGAAAGTCACATGTCCTACAACAAACTTATTGACAACATAACAATGATGCTTGGCGGCAGAGCGGCGGAAGAAATTATGGTCAAAGACATTTCAACTGGCGCTTCAAACGACATTGAACGAGCCACAAAACTCGCCAGAAAAATGGTCACCGAATGGGGCATGAGTGCAAAACTTGGCACAGTTAACCTTGGCTCCAGCAGCGAAGTTTTCCTTGGCAGAGATTATCAAACTCAAGTAAATTACAGCGAAAAAACCGCCGCAGAAATTGACAGCGAAGTGAAATCTATCCTTGATTTCTGCTACAACAGAGCGAAAGACATCATCACAAAACACGCAAAACAAATGAACACTATGGTGGAAATTTTGCTTGAAAAAGAAACCATTTACTTTGGCGAAGTTGAAATGATTATGAAGGGAAAAACGACAAAACAAATTCTTCTTCAAATGGAACAAGACGCCATAAGAAATAAAGAACGAATTGAAATTGAGCGAGCAGAAGCCGACCTTGAAAGAGTGAAAAAAGAGCAGTCAATCAGAATTAAAACCGCAGAAGCCTTGAAGAAAGGCGGGGTGCTTTCGGCTGATGAAATTGAGAAAGTTAAAGCGGACTCTGAAAGCATAATTGCAAGTTGCGAGAAGAAAGTTCAAGAGCTGAAAGCCAAACTTGAGGAGAAAAATGAAAAGCACGAACACGCAAAGAAAAAGCCTGTGAAAAATGCTGAAAATGGCGAAAAACCTCAAGAGGCGAAACCAAGAAAGGTGGCCTCAAAATCTGCAAAACAACCAAAGCTAGATGAAAAGACAGAAGAAAAACTTGAAATGAAAGCGGACAGCAATTCTTCTGGGGATAATAAATCTGACGAAGGGAAAAACTAAGAAACTTCAAACATTTTTGATAGAAAAAACAAAAATAGGCAAACATTAAACAAACGAAAAAAGGAAACAAAAAATGGATAAGGTTAAGAAGATTATCATAATATCAGTGGTGGGCGGAATTGTGGCTCTTGTTGCACTCGCAACACTAATTTTGGCACTTGTTTCAGTGAACAAAAACACAACTATCGAAACGCCAAACGCAATTTACATCACCAACCAAAACACAAAGGAATATGGCGGCTATTGCGCTTACGACAACATAAAAGACACCACCTCAAACGGCGCCCGCATGCTAAACGAATTTATGTTCGCCTTCAACTTGGGCTTCGAGCAAAAAGCACTTGTTTCGCTCTTCAATGGGCAAATGGACGAGGGATTTGAAACGGGTTATGTTGACGTTGCGGGTTCGTCAGAAAGAATTTCCAAAAACTACGACTCCACCGAAAAATTTACTGTTATTTTTGAATATAACCAAAACAAAACCATAACAGTGGAAAGCCGTGGACTTTCCTTTGAATACAAATATCTTTTCTTTGAAGTTACAAAAACCGAGGGCAGAGAACTTGTAACCTTTGGTGTTATGAAAGACAGCTACTCCATGGACGGCTCCTACAGCAACCTTTCATACAAATATTACTACACCGCAAAAGTCAACCTCAGCGTACTTTACAAATACATCTGCTCCATTCCATCATTCGCAACAAAATAAAAAGCAAAACTCCCCAGCGGAGTTTTTTGCAAAGGAGAAACTAAAATGCAAAAGAAAAACTTTTTGCTAAAAACTTTTTTGTTTGTCTGCGTGACGGCGGTGGCAACTTTTGTAGGGGGTTGTTCGCATACGCATGTTGCTGGTTCCGACTGGGGCTCAACTTCCGCCGAACACTTCCACATCTGCAACAAGCCAAACTGCTCGGAGTTTATGGACGTGGGCGAACATGAATTTGGCGAATTTTCCACCTATCAATCACCAACTTGCACCAAATCTGGCTCAAAATACAGAGAATGTTCCGTCTGCGGATATACAAATTGGGTCACGATAAACCCTCTTGGGCACAACTTTGGCACAAGCGAAGATGTCAAATTTGAATTCAAAAAAGACCAAACACTCACTGGCGAAACATTTTGGACTTGCACTGCAACAAGATATTGCACACGTTGTGAAGAACTTGAAACCGAAACAATTTCAACCCTAAGCGGCAAACTTACTGCAAGAGAAATCTTTAAATTTGGCTGCGGACAAGACGAAGTGGCAATTTTCACAAACCCACAATTTGAAAACGCCGCCTTTAACCAAGCCTTCGCCGCACAAAATATCCGTGACGTAGTGACAAAAAAACATACGCAAGAACACAACTTTAATTATGATAATATTACATACACATGGGCTGCAGACTACTCATATTGTGTTGCGTCTGTCGTTTGCCAAAACTCAGACTGCGGTGAGGTTGTGGAAGAAGACTCGGTGTCTGTGACAAAAGTCTATTATGAAGCAACAGCAACAAGCGGTGACTACACAATATATACAGCAATATTTTCTTCAGCACTTTTCCCTTCAAAAGAAATTAAGGTCATGGGGGAAAATGGACCAAAAGAGCAAGCATAAAAAAAACCCAAAAACACTTGTTTTCTGCAAGTGTTTTTTAAAATATCAATTTATTCCTATAAAAGTAAAGAAAATGCAAAATATTTTATTTGTTTTTCATAAAATCTGCATGAATAATTTGATTTTGTTGCAAATTTGAAATATACTTATATATATGAAATTCAAAAACTACAAATTGGAAAAACTGAATAAGAAATATAAGGACAAGTATGAATTTTTGGACAAACTTGCCGTTTTATTTGTGTCGTTTGTCATAACTTTTGTCATTGCCATAAGTGCCTTTTACATTGTGTTCTATCAGTCGGACGTCATTGGACCCTCAATGCAGCCGACCTACAACGTGCTTGCTCCCGACTCTGATGACGACACAGAACTGAAAGCAAGCCCCTATCGTGACCATATTATTGTTTCTCGTTTCAGAAAACCCAAAAACGGCGAAATTGCAATAGTGGAACTCACCTCTCAAACAATTATAAAACGAGTTTTGGCTTCGGGCGGAGAAACATTGCTTCTTAAAAAGAACATTGATGACGACTATTACAGTTTCTATCGTGACGGCACAAAACTTGAAGAAGATTATATAAAAGACCCCGCCGCAATGGACGAAAGATATATGCGAAACTTCGCTGGCAATGCGGGAAGTGGCATTTATAGGAATGTAACTTTAAGGCAAGACGAGTTTGGGCAAGATATGATAGAAATATATGTTCCAGAGGGATATGTCTATGTTGCTGGGGACAATAGAGCAAACAGTTATGACAGCAAAGACCTAGGGCTTATTGATGTGGCGAAACTTCGAGGAACTGTCGTTTTGCACTACGCTTATAACGATTCC
>JBNMHO010000009.1:0-39361 GCA_050872785.1 Clostridia bacterium
ACCCGCTTCGCCGCACACAGTCCTCTGTATTTCCTTTTGTCCATTATTCTTCCCATGCATCTTTTCATATTTAAATTATATCACCCTCACCCTCTTTCTGCAATCAAATAATCAATATTTTTGAAAGATTTTGGAAAAAAGATAAAAAGTCTAAGATTATAACTGCTTAAACTTTTTTATCTATTCTTCAATATTTTTCGTAAAAACATTTTGCCCCAAGAAAAGCATATTAACTCACTTTACTTTCAATCTCATTTTTGTCAGCGTCCACTTCGTCAAAAGTGTATTCAATTCCGCCGTCACGAAGGCTCATTTCAAGGTCACGATAAGCTGCCTCAATTTCACTTGGTCCACCAATTTCAATAAGCCTTGCTTTGAAGAAACTAAAGTATCCGTTTGGTGAAACAATTACATAATCTATAAGCCTAATTGAAAGAGAATCTAATATTGCTCTTAGTTTTTGAGCATATTCCATGTCCTCTTGTGCGGGGGTTAATTCGCCAAAAGGTAAAGTTGAATTTAATGACTCAGAGTTTTACTTATAGACAAAATAACATAACTCTCAAACCCACATAATGACCGTTTAGACTGGGATAATGTTTTACTTATAGACAAAATAACATAACTCTCAAACTGACAATTTGAATGTATGGTGATATTGTATGTTTTACTTATAGACAAAATAACATAACTCTCAAACGATTTATTGCGTTTTGCTCATCAATAATTCGTTTTACTTATAGACAAAATAACATAACTCTCAAACAATACTATGACACAGACGAACGAAAAGGAGGTGTTACTTATAGACAAAATAACATAACTCTCAAACGGGATGATAGCGAAAAAAATAAAATAATTAGTTTTACTTATAGACAAAATAACATAACTCTCAAACTAGTGATTTTTTTTACTAGAAAACCACAAAGTTTTACTTATAGACAAAATAACATAACTCTCAAACATAGGGAACACTCGGCAGAGTGTCCGTAAAGTTTTACTTATAGACAAAATAACATAACTCTCAAACGCTGTCTGGGTCAAATTGATAGTTTGCATAGTTTTACTTATAGACAAAATAACATAACTCTCAAACAAAGTATAAGTAATAAGGGTTAGCTGTTGTGTTTTACTTATAGACAAAATAACATAACTCTCAAACCTCAAATTAAAGAATTATTTATGCTATCAACATTTTATTTTGTCAATAAGTTATTGATATTTTTATTATATCACGGTCTTTCATCTTTTGCAACTAATATTATCCTTAAATTTCACAAAGATCATTGTCAATGAGAATTCTTTTGAAATTTTCCAGTTTACAATCATTTCTTTCGACAAGCAAAAGCCCAAGTCCAAGATACTCAATATCTTTGGCAAGAGTTTGGATTTCGTCTTTTGTTAAAAATTGCATCAGGCCTATAAAGACAACAAATTTTATGGGCTTTAAACTTGAGTAAATCTTTATATACGCAATTATTTTCTCTAAAAAGTCATTTGATTCAGAAATTCTATAGTTAGAGATCTTTATAAGTTTATCTATTCCAAACTCTTCATCATATGTAATTTTAAAATCAAAGTTATCTAAAATTTCATCGTTTATTTCCAAAATAAGTTTATTTATCTGACACATTTTTTCTGCAAAATCATAGGTTTGGAGTTGCTCTTGAATTCTGTTATTTATTTCGTTTATAATTTTTTTATTATTTATATCAAGTGAAAAATAGTCGCAGAACAGAAGCATGTTTTTTGTCATCGCCAAAATATTTGCATTTTCAGAAAGGACAAAGTCGCTATTTTGCGCTCCATTGAACTCGTCAAACAATTCAAAGCATACTCTTCTGTATTCTTTTGCATTTTCTATAACGAAAAGATAGTTATTTGTTATTTCAAAATCCATTTTAAAGGAATATCTGTTGTTGATAAGTTTCATAATTCCACCACCCTATCTTCACTGTCCACAATTTTCTTTTGAGATTTCCCGCGCAAATATTCAATGCTTGCAAACTGTTTTTCCGTCACCTCCAAAAGTTGAACATTTCCGCTTGAAGGTAAATTATCTTTTACTTTCTTTTTGACCAATGAAAGAGAGTTCCTGTTTATGACAAGCCTAGAATAAATGGATTCTTGCATCATAATAAATCCATTTTTTATTAAAAATTTTCTAAATCTTCTATAGTCAACAAGGTCTTTTGCCGTAAGGGTTGGCAAATCAAAAAAAATCATAATTCTCATAAATCTGTTACTCATACATTTTAATTAGTCTTTCATCTCCACTTTCTATTGCATCAAAAACTGATTGTACATAAATGGAAATAGCATTTTCAAAAAACTGCTCCTTTCCATCAATTTTTAGTTTCAAATCAAAAATCTCTAAAATCTTTCTTTTATAATCTTTTGCACTTGACTCCAGGAGATAAACCATCTTATCAATTAAAATTCTAAATGGTTCCATAAGGTCGCAAGCAAGGTTAAACTCATTGAATTCATTTTTATGCCAAATCCCAAGTTGAGTAAGATAGCCTTTTGCTGCAATTGCTCTATTAAAGCAAGACAACAAAACTGCATATCCATAATTTAAAGCACTGTTCACATAACCTTCAACACGGCGAGAGAAATCCATACCCCATACAGCATTAAAATACACTTTTGCAGCATGCCCTTCCCTATTTGTGCTGTCATTGAGTTGCAATTCGTTTATATATTCATCAAGCATGATCGCTTCTTCATCATATCCAAGAATCATAAGAAAATTGCGTTGTTTTGAAATTTTGCTTTTCACAATGCTTGTCCAAATCTTCTGTTTATTAAAGATATTCCAGTTAATCTGCCTTGACACAACACTGGGTGAGTTATGTGCCCCATAATATGGGGCTAACTCACTTTCTGGATTGTGCTTTTCGTCACAAAAGATTATTTTTACATTGTTCTTTATAAGTTCGCTTATAAGTGCAGTCGTGAGCGAAATTGCAGTCGATTCCAAAATTAGGACTGATATTTCTGGGATATAAACCTTTTTCTCGTCCTCATTTCTGCACACAAGATAGTTCAAATTTAAGTCAAGTTTTGAGCGGTTTTTTATAACAACTGTTCTAAAACTCATTATAGTTTTATTTCCTTTCTTTTTAATCCTGATGCCGATTGAACAATCACCTTTACATCTAGGTCAGTGATGTTTTTACCTATTGTTGTTGCCCCCGATTGTCCTGCCCCGCCGAGAAGAATTAAATCGACCGAATAACTTCCACCAAGATATTGGATAATATTATTTAACTGTTTTGATTGTTCGTCGAGATTCAAAAGACTAAATTTTTCCCTTGAATTTTCCAAAGTGTTCAGCACCCCTTTGATGGAACTTATGTTATATATTTTTTTCTTAAGCTGTCTAACGACAAGGTCATACAACTCAATATTGTCTTGTCTTGTAATCCTTATTTCCTGCGTTTTATCTTTGATACCTGGTGAAACTATAACATAGTCATCGGTTCTGACAAGTTTTTCCTTCGTTGTGTCAGACATCGCAAGATATTTCTCTAGCGTTTTAACATAACCTACATCTTTATTTTTAATATACCATTGATTCTGTTTTAAAAGCTTTATATTATTTCCAGTCTTTGCCATTAATGTATAAAGTCCGCCACCTATATTAAGCGTTGATTTGTATTTAAGGATAGGCATAATGACTTTCGTGATTTTTATGTTATTTTGTTCCTCAAGGTATTTTATTATTTTTTCTTGCTTGTCTGGGTCATCTCTATATTTATATTCAACTATGATTGGCACCGTTTCAATAGTTTTCTTTATTTTCCCATTTTTCCCTTCACTTTCGACAACCATGAAGTATGCTCCGCTAAGGCTGTTGTAGCCACCATACTTTTCTATATCACTCAAAAGTTTTCCTTCGCCTTTCAAAGCAAAACTTGCACTTGTGTTTGGGTCGTTTTTCTTACTCTTATAAACTGTGTCATTGTAAAACTTCCCGTTGTTATTTACATAAGGCATCACAGATACAATACAATTTTTTTGTTCGCATTGCTCCTTAACTCTAGTAAGATCTCTATCTTTGTTCCATACAAGATTATCGCCTCTGCATGCCCAAACATTTCCTTCAAATAATTTAGTGTAGTTTCTTGTTACATGTTCTCTTGAATTTTTATCATTATCTCTTCTATCCCAAAATCTTGCTGTAAATCTGTTATATATAACATTCCCCACAACTACATTGAGATAGGCATCTTTTGCATGGTGCAAAGAGTTTACTTCTCTTGATTTATATATTTCATATTTCTTTCTAAAATCACTTACCGCATTTGCCTTTGAAAAAATAATATCTGTTGGATTATCTACGACTTTTCTTAAAAGGTCAATGACTGCTTTTGATTCTTGATTAGTTTCAACCAACTGTCTGTTAACAAAATCTATTTCTTCTCTTTCATTAAAGGGTTCCGTCCTTTCAAGTCTTGAAAGTTTTTCAGCAGACAACAAACCTCTATCTTTTAACATATGCCAAAAATGTTTTTGTCTAATTTGCCACTCTGGTTTTATATCACTTATTGGATAATAGTTATCCTTTTCCTTATTGGCAATCATTTTGACGAGAACCTTATTGTTAAGACTATCATCTTTAATTTTACTTTGTGGAATAATGTGGTCCACATTATATTTATTGTCATCATATAAATCGGCAATTTCTATTGGCTCACCGGTATACATACATTTACCAAGTTGCAAGAAATAAAGGAACAATTTGTCACTGCGAAGATTTGATACATCACTTTTGTTAAGTTCATTTATAAGCGTGTTGTATTCAAGACTAAACTGTTTGCACATTTCTTTAAGTTTTGAATCGTTATATAATTTCTCAAGGTTTCTCTTTCTGGAATCTTTTCGACCCTTTTCTCCCTTTACACTGTCATGCCTTGTTACCTCAACAAATATTTTATCTGGATATTTTCCAATTGCAGATTTTATTTCATTAATAATCTTTATTGCTTGCCACGCACCTCTTTTCACCGCTGGCGAACAATACATTTCATCAACATCCAAATAAGTCAACTCTCGCCCAAGTTTTTGCTCTGCCTGCTCAATCATATCTCCAAGTGTGTAGTTGGTTCTATCAAACAACTGTTGCAAGTTATTATTTGTTTCCCACAATGCTTCAATAACGGAATAGACTTCACCATTATCAAGTTTTTCAACATATCTATCACTAAAATTTTCTTTTACAGTCAAGTCTTCTTGCTTTCTCCTATCGGCAAAAAGCACTCCCTCCAAGAACTCTCTTGATAGCCTGCCCCATTTTGAGAAGTTAAGTGATTTTAGCCACTTTATATCGTCATCAGTGAAAATATCAAACTCTCTTTTTATTCTTTCTTGCAGCCGAGTTTTATCAGAGATAATTGTGTGATATTTAATAATTTTTTCAAAGATATCAATATTTTTCTCAACAAATTCTTCTCCGAATCTATTTGAAAGTGTAACAAAACTTGCATAGTTATTCGCGAATTCCTTATCTATCCCTGTTATAGAAACATTTTTAATATCATCAGTAGAAATTACATTCTCTGCTGCTAAAAAGTTCAAAAGTTTTTTATTCGAAACTTTCTTTTCTTTTTTAAATAAATTATTAAATATAGATTGCTTAACTGCGACCGAAATTGAATTACCATCTATTTTCAAGTTATTAAGTTCGTTAAGAACTCTAAACTTGGAATACAAAATAGAATCTTTTGGCAAAACATCTTTATCCTTTAAATAAGTGCATTTATTTGTCATTCTCTGGATAAACCCATCTTCAGCTTTGTTTAAGTCAATAATTTTGCTTAAATTCCATGGACGAAGCGACATATCTTCTTTCTTTTCCGCCCAACTAAATTCTGGTTTTGAGTCCCCTATAGGTCCAACAAAATATGGCACTCTAAAAGATATAATTTGCAAAATCTTTTCCTTTCCACTAAGTCCTGTTTCGCCTATAGTTTTTAAAAATTCAAATTTTTGAAAACTAACCTCAAGTATCTTTTTCAGTTCAGACATATAAAGACTATTTGGCAAAACTGTATTATCATGGCTGCGAATTTTTTGCAAAAATTCACCCTTATCCATAAGGCTTATAATATATTCTTTATATTTCTCAAAATTTTGATCAACAGGAATTTCTGACTCTTGCTCCAAAATCTTTTTTACAAATGAATAGAAATTGTCCTTTGTTGCTCGTTCTTGAATTACTTGTTTCTTCCCACCAGTTAATGTCTGATAAACATAATGAGCATAGTTGTTTACAACAAGTTTATCACCATTGCCAGCATTTCTAAATATGTATGCCTTTTTTGAAGGATAATATTTTGAAATAAAATTTTTGAATTCTTTAAGTTGTTTGTTGTGAAGTTCATATTTCGCAACCATTGCTTGACTTATATACTTATGTTCTCCAAGAAGTTTTTTAAGTTGAATAGATGAGTAAATATTTTGGAACTTGTCCACTATAGCAAGTTTCTCGTCATCACCCAGAATTTTCGAGATTTTTCCATAAGTTTCTTGTTCATATTTTTCACTTGAAAAATCAATGTCAATATTATCTTCCTTATCCACCTCAAACAAGTCTTTCAACTTGAACTTGCCAGAGATAATAATCTTTGCAAGGTCTTTTTCTCTTTTGTTTTTCGCCCCAATATTATTGGAAAAATTTTCTTTAATTTCTCTTAGAGATAACCCTTCCTTAAAGTTCTCCCATAAATCGGTAAATACCTTTCCTTCAACTTCTTTCAAACTAAAAATTTGTCCATTTTCAAATTCTAGTTCGTTAAGTTTTGAAAGGACATCTTTATACATTGCTGTTATATCTATTTTATCCGCTTCCGCCGTTTCATACAAGAAGTGCCCCCTGTGTGTCAGAAAACTATGAACCGCAAGATACAAAAGTCTTATATCATCTGCAGGTTTTCCCAATAACTCTTCCCGCAAATGATAAACTGTTCTATATTTTGCATAATATTCTTTGTCTGTGTAAACTTGTTTTAATACATCATTGAATAAGGAATACTTGCTATTTATCCCCATCAACTCTTTATCTTCTCTAAAGAGATTACTATATTTAAGCCTATCAAAAAACTTTGGGTCAACCTTTTCAACTTCGTTCGAAAAAATCTCTCTCAGCCATTCCGCTTGAAGTCTTTTTCTTTGAAGGCTCCTTCTTGCTGTTCGTTTTGTTCTTCTCTCTTTTGCCACTTCGGCATCATCAAAAAGCCTAACACCCCAGGCCTTTTTCCCTTTCACTCTGACGACATTATAATCCTCATCTGTAAGAGCCCAACCACAGCTGTCCGTCCCAATATCCAATCCTAAATAAAAATTTTTGTCCACTTTATCCATTTTAGTTGACAACCTCCTTTGTCTGTGATAAAATAATATTGCAAAATAACATAACGAGTTCAAATAAATGTTATTCTAAGCATTCTTCAGTGTGAAGAGCATGAAAAGGCGAAAGCCTTTTTTTGTTTTATAAAATTTTTTGGTTTATTTCATAAATTTCCCATATTTTTCCAAATATCACATGTAGTATAACATAAATCTACACATTCTCAACCTATTCGACAAAATAATACATAATATTACACAACTTTTTATACACTGGTATTTAGAAAATAAAACATCCATACTGCGGTCACATTCTTTTCATCAAAAAAAGGATACAAAAAGTATTTTATATGATATAATCTTGATGAATTTAGTTTTAATAAGTTTTGAGAAATAGGAGAAATGGCTTTTACACAACTTTAAGAATAGATTTGGTGTCTGAGAAAGATGTTTAAAATCAATGAATATTTTGAGAATGCTTAAAATTACAGAAATATGATAGGAGAATGAAATGGAAACAAAAGTTGAGAAATTGACGAGGAAGTTTTGTGGGGAATGTGTGGAGATTGTGAGGAATGGTGGGCTAGTGTCGTTCCCTACTGAAACGGTGTATGGGCTGGGGGCTGATGCGACAAATGCGGCGGCGGTGAAGAAGATTTTTGAAGTGAAAGGTCGTCCGCAAGATAATCCGCTAATTGTTCATTTGGCGGATAGGAAGCAGATTGAAAATTTTGCTGTGGTGTCGAATGATATTGAAAGATTGATTATTAAAAAGTGCATGCCTGGACCTATTAGTTTGATACTTCACAAGAAAGAAAATATTAGCGATGTTGTGACATGCGGTTTGTCCACAGTGGCCATCAGAATTCCGATAAACAAGACTGCGAGAAAATTCATTCGTGCGACAAAACTTCCTATTTGCGCCCCAAGTGCAAACACTTCAAAACGCCCAAGTCCAACAAGAGCCAAGGACGTGCTAGCTGACATGGACGGAAAAATTCCTGCTATTATTGACGGCGGAAGTTGCAAGATTGGTGTTGAAAGCACGGTGTGCAAGGTGGAAAATAACATGGTGTATATTCTCCGTCCCGGAAAGTTCTCCGCACGAGCGTTGACCAAAATTTTGAAAGTTCCCGTTGTTGACAAACTGAACACCGCCGAAACAAAAGTTGCCGAAAGCCCTGGGACAAAATACACTCACTATTGTCCAAAGTGCGAAATGATTTTGATTAAAAATGATGTGGTGAAAAACATAAATACTCTTTATGCAAACTTCGTGTCGCAAGGCAAAAAGCCTATTATACTTTGCTCAAAGGACACGGCAAAACATCTTGACGGAAAGGACAAGGTTATCCTTGGTAAGACGTCTGAAGATGCATGCAAAAACATCTTTAAGACACTTCGCAATGTGGAAAATGACTATGACATAATTTTGGCAGAGTTCATTGCAAAGGGCGATATGCAAGACGCACTTTTTAACAGAATGATAAAATCTGCAAGTGGAAGATTGGTTTAATATGATAAAGACAAGCCTAAATTTGGCTTGTCTTTTTGTTTCGTTTTTCGACTTATTATTCGGGTCGCAGTCCGACTGTTCGTAATTATGTAACTATGAGGAATAATCGCTTGTATATCCCTTGAATGTTTAAAAATTGGCAAAAATTTTTAACTTCCGAACGCATAGTCTGACGTGTAATTATATACATTTTAATCAGTAATTATATTGCGATACATGGCAATATTTCCTGCCGACTACATGGTCGAGCAAAAAAATATCTTCTTATTTCTTGCAATGGTCAGGTTTTTGTGCAATGCGAGGGGTGCTAGAGATATATTCACTCTTTTGTGGATATGAAGGAAGAATATGTTTAGGTTTTTTGGTGCAACTTTTTGTCTGTCTGCCCGCTGGGTCGCATGACTTGCATTGTGGTGGGAAACTGCAAGGTGTTTTGTTTTTGTCGCAAAAGTATAGTGGATAGGCGACACATGTTGGTTGTTTTTTAATTTCACATTCTGATGAGGTTCTTGTTGTGTCATAGCATTTTAATTCCACAATGTTTGAAAAATACATAACGGAGGTTTCATCACGTTTGCATGAAATTTTTGATTGGAAAGTGAGAATTTTAAAATTGTTTTCCATATCACACTTGCGACTTGTTGACTGTGACACTGAACTTCACAATGATTGTTTTAAACACGTCAAGTTCGCCTAAGTTGAAGCCCGTCACTGGGTCAAAGTCCTCCTTTTCAACATCGTCAACTGTAACACTTCCTGGGACAAAAGTTACACCTTGTGGCAACTGGTCGGTGAAGAAAAGGTCGGTGTGTTTGGTGTTGCCTTCGTTTTTGATTTCGTGCAGAAAGGTTATTGTTCCGCCCTCGATAACTGCTGTCACGTCACTTGTTTTGTTTATGGTTATAGCGGCGGCGACAACGGCGATGTCACTTGTATTTGTAACTTCTTTTAGGTTTGTAACTTCGTTGACAGAATAGGTCACTTCGGTTACAAGTCGTAGCATGTCTTGAGCGGGCTGGTCGGGGATAGCGAGAGTGTATGTGATTGTTCGTGATGTATTCTTTTCTATTGGGTCAAGGGTTATGCCAGTGAAGATATTATCGCCCGGTTTTGGAACGCCGTCTATCATAAGACTGCCCTCTTTTTGCGTGCTGCCGTCTGGGTCGTTGATTGAGTCCATCACTTTTATGTCAAAAATCTGAAACTCCGAATTGTTTGTGAGGGTGATTGTTTGCTGCACTTCCCCGCCCGGTTCGGTAACATCTTTTGCTGAAAGACGAGTTTTCAAAAATGAGGTTGTCATGTTCTCCGTTGTTGACACATTGCTTATTGTTTCCGATTGTTTTTCCGTCATGTCTGGAAGTTGATATTTTGATGTCACTTTGGACTGGTTTTCTATTTTTGCCATAATATCTCCTTTACATTATAATAGACTTCACGGGGCGAAAATGTGAATTGTTTTGAAGGAATTGCAACTTAATATATATTTGTTATTTTAGAAATTCACAAAAATTGCGGGGTGAAAATATAATGCCATAGAAAGTTTAGGAGATTGTTATGGCAGATATGTATAAAGAATGTTGCGAACTGTCCACAACAAGTGGGACAATATGCCCTGGAGCAACGCAAAGTGGCGTGGGTGCCACGGGTCCAACGGGGCCTATGGGTATGCGTGGTCCTACGGGTCCAACAGGTCCTATTGGTCCACAAGGGGCAACGGGCGTGCCTGGGGAGCGTGGAGCGCAAGGGGCTATGGGGCTTACAGGTGCGACTGGTCCTACGGGTCCAACAGGTCCTACGGGACCTAGTGGAGCGGACGCAAGCGAACTTGAAGTTAGGTCAACGGTGACAATGGGTCCAGACGAAGATGCAAAGGTTGTTTCTTCCAAAGAAGGCGACCGCATTTTTCTTGATTTCTTTATTCCAAAAGGCGAAACTGGCAACTCTCAGAAAATTCAAGCGGGCGATGTGACGACACTCAACCCCGAAGACGCAGCGGCGGTCACCAGCAGAACGATTGACGACACTCTTGTGTTTGATTTTAAAATTCCACGGGGCTTCCCTGGGGACAAGGGCGACACGGGCGAACGTGGTCCTCAAGGCTTCCCCGGCGAGCGAGGCGACAAGGGTGACACGGGCGACATTGGCCCTCAAGGGGCAAAGGGTGACAGAGGCGAGCAAGGTCCTGCAGGTCCGTTGTCCATTCCTTGTGCGTTTATTTTATCCTACAACGATGACCCAAACACTTTCCCCGTTGCGGGCATGGAAATTGCAAGCAATGCGAGGTTGCCGCTGAATAGAATGGAGGCTCATCACGAGGACATTATCACCTTAGACAGCGACCAAAACACAATTCAATTCAAGCAAACGGGGCTTTACTATGTGTCCTTTGTAACAAATGCATATATCAAGAAAGCAGACGCAGATTTCAACCCACAAGTAGATTTTGTGGCAGTGTCATTTAGGGAAAATGGCACGGATAGAATTATTGCCTCTGCAAACACTTGGAGCAATGAAGAAGTGGCACACAACATTTCTGGGCAAGGGCTGCTGGTTGTGAACGACACGACAAGTCTTTATGAACTCGTAAACACTCACAAGAGGAGCATTTATATAAACGGGGCGGACGTAACTCAAACGGTGTCAAACTCCTATTTCACAGTGCCTATGGTGTCGGTGGTTATTATTAGATTGTTTTAAAATGTAAAACATTTATCTATATTAGTAAAAGAGAAAAATTAAATCTGCTAATTCTTAAACCTAACAAAAAACCCACCCTCATTTGAGTGGTGAGTTTTTTGAAGTAACTTCTTCTAACTTGTTTTGTTTCGGTTGGTGATTTTAAGGTCATAATAATAGGCATAGTTTCCGTCAACGGAGTTTGTTCCAATGACAATGAAGTAATCAACATTAGAGGAATTTCCACCTATAACAGAGATTTCTTTGTTAAACTGTCCACCAATATCCGAGCCTTCGTCATCTGCGTAGCCAGCATAGGATAATGTTATAGTTGTGACTTTTTGACCAGTAGATTCGTCAATGGATTCTACTGTAGTGCATTTGAATAGCAACATAAAGGCATCGACTGATTGGCTATCACCCTCATTATTTCTGTTAACTCTATAGAAGTTAGATTCGAAGCGTCTGATGCCTTCTACGTTATAGAATTTCACACGTTTGACGATATAGTTCGTTGCCACTCCTTCCTCTGTTTGGGTATCCAAACCATCGCCAGTTAAGAGGGTGTCATTTCTTGCGTTCCAAATAGCGCTGCGTATGCCAGAATTGTATTCTGTTAACTCAAAATCTTGAGTTATGTTATCATCTAGCTCCCATGGGCAGAGTTTTAGGCGGAAGAATTTAAGTTCGTTGCTGCTATCAAAGTTAGAGTCTTTTGCAACAAATTTAACGACACAGTTTGCGTCTGTCACACCATCGTTTATGTTGTCCTTAAGCGATTTGATAAGTGCTTGAAGTGAGGAGTATGCTGTGAGGTCGTCTGAAGCTCCCCAGGTCGGATTCCTTTTGTAAAATTCAAGTTCGTATGTATCCTTGTAGGCGTCTGAGAGTTCAATGGTGGTGAACTTGTCAAATTTTACAATGTTATTGGAAACAAAATCGTTAGCTTCAGTATAACCATCCCCATTTTCATTTTCAAGCATGAATTTATTTTCGCCTTTTGAGTAAAAATATTTTCTTCCATTTTGCAAAATATAGGCGACTGGTTCTGGGGCTTTATCATCTCTATCAGTTTCATTTGCTTTTACCATATCTTCCAGTGTTTCATATTGGAAACTGACTGGTTTGACGGTTAGAAGTTGTGAAGCACATGTTGTGAACATTCCATTTTCGCCACCATTGTCTTTAATTTTTTGGGCGGTGTATTCTGTGGCTACGCCGTTTACAAACAATGTCACTGTGTTGAAGAATTTTGTTATGTCGTAGCTAGTGCTGTTGATAAGTGAAACTTGGACAGTGTATTCACCCACGGCAAGAACCGTTGGGGTGCCTTTTTCAATCGAAATAACATTTGAGCCAAGCAGAAGTCGAACGAGAATTACAATGTCGCTTGAATCCCCAAACACTGGAACATCTCCACTGGATAACATTGTAACTTTTAGGTCTGAAACATCTTTGCTTGAAACTGTAATTTTGATATTTTCTACATCTAAGTCTTTATCTTCCAACTTGAAGTCTTTAATGGAGAATAATTTATTTGAATATTCCTTTGTTTTTCGTTCAATTTGGATACTAAGGCTAATTTTGTTAATTCTAAAACTACTTTCCCAAGATGATTCTGGAATATCTGGGTTTATGTCGTCTGCACTGGCATAGTTGTCGCCGTTTATGGAAATGTAATATTTAACTCTGTAGGTTTCGCTTGGGGTTATTGGACACTTGTCCATTTTGACGCCGTTGTCAGAATACATAAAGCCAACAAGTCCAATCAAGCTTCCAAGTTTGTCAGTTATTTCTACAGCATAAGCATAGTCGGTGCCTATTTTTGTGTGGTCATAATAGCTTACATAAACTTTTTCGCTGCCGTTTACAAATTCACGAGGATTATCATGGCTTTCCAACTTGTCAAGCGATGCAAAGCCTCTGTATTTTAGTGAATGATAAACTTCACGTCCGTTGTAATAATATCCCGTAACGCCTGAAGGTTCGGAGAAGTTGTCTTTTGATACTGTTCTTTTCGCAACGGCGAGTTTTCTTGTAACTTCCGCTGGGGCAAAGTTTAGGTCTGGGTCAAAAGTCACCACAAATTTAAGGTCAACGCCACCGTTTTGGCAAGTCATAACATATTTAACCCAACTGTTTTCGTCAGTTGCCTCTGGGTCAAGTTCAATGTCTGTGCCGTTTACGTTTACATAAATGTTCAAGGTGTATTGTGATTCTGTAAGGTCAATTCGGAACATTCCATTTTTGGTGGAAAGTTTGGACTCATCGCCATATCTTATTATATTATATAGCCCAAGTGGTGAAATGTTTGGATTGTAAGTCACCTCTTTTGTGACGACAGTAATTTCGCCTGTGTATGCTGGCTTTGAAATGGAATATTCATAATTTGACACGCCATAATAGTTTGCGTTTTCGCCGCCAACTGTAAGAATCAAAAGATATTTCCCTACAAGAACTGGAACAACGTTTTCATTCCCAGCAATGTCAGTTTGCTTGTTCTCTGCAAGGCTTATGCTATAGTCGCCCATAGCGTCATTGAACATAAAGAATGAAGTTGTGATTGGGCAAGACGACAAGAAATCTTTATCCGCCACTGCCGCAGCAAGTGTTGTTGTTGATGAGAGTTCGCCACGGTGGTTGTATAATTTAATTTTGATATTTGAAAAGAATGAGTCGATTTTGTATCCCGTGTAAGCGTAAGAGTTAATTTGTGGGAACTCGATTTCTGCAACGCAAGGCTTAACTTTAAACTCAAATGTTTCGTCTTTGTAGAAGTTTGAAGTAATAGCTTTGACTTTCACTTGATAAGTCCCAACGCCTAAAATGTCATTGCCGCCCCAGCCGTCTGTTGCAACAAACAGAAGTGAATCTCCGATGTTTGGCGAAACGGAACATTCAAATGGAAAGTCTGCACGAGTTTGGTCAA
The DNA here is from genome assembly GCA_050872785.1 of Clostridia bacterium. GTDB lineage: Bacteria > Bacillota > Clostridia > Christensenellales > UBA1242 > UBA7862. The sequence goes on from JBNMHO010000009.1 coordinate 14,478, forward strand.
TTAAATTGAAGTTTGTGCCATAGAAGAATTCGTTATTTCCAAATGTAAAAGTCAAATTGCCGTTTTTCTTTATCTCATACAAGAAAGCAATTTCGCAACTTCCGCCGTTTCTTGTAATGGAATAGTTGTTGCCGTCTGAAATTATTGTTGCAACGCAAAGATAGACGCCCGCCCCTTGTGGAGAAACATTGCTTGACGCAAGTTCCACAGCCTTTGTGCCGTTTAAGACGATGTATGTTGTGCCGTCAATGACAACTGTCATATATGACACTTCGTTTGCGGAACTTGAAATTGCCGAAGCGTCAAGGAGTGATGAGTTTTCAAGATTAACACTGCCATTTGCGTAATCATAAACTTTAAGTTTTATGTCAACACCGTCAACGTCTTCTGGCTTAAGTCTTAAGTATCTATATGACAAGCGATAAGGCACATTTTCAAGGTCAAACGTTGGGGTTATAACGCAATTTTTGGTCGTTCCGTCATAAATTAAGTCTTCTGGAATTTCAGCCGAGCCGCCCGTCAGTTTGACTTCTTTTGCCACAATGCTTAGGATTGCGTAAATGGTTGCTGGGTTGTAGTTTGCACTTTCTGGCTGGACAATGAGTGTGTAGGTGTATTGCCCAACATTCAAAGTTGCAATTTCTTCGACTCCTTCCGCCACCTTGTAGTGCTTGCCGTCAAATTCCTTAAGCTCTGCTTCTTTTGTCACACCCTTTTCTGTGACGGAGAAAACATATTTTGTTATAACTCCGTCAAGATACTCAAGTGTAATGTCTGGCAAAGAGGTTGCTCCATAAGTCAATGTGTTTTCAAATTTAACTTTGTCCGTTGCAACTGTAATTTCTGCTTTTTTAATTGTCAAATAGCCTTCTTCTTGAAGTCTTGCGACAAACAAGTTTGACGTTTGTGGAAGTTCAGAGAACTCTACAGTTTTTGTTTCGCCGTCAAGGATATATTCAAAGACAAGTTTGTGGTCGCTATCTACTTTTGGCAAAACACTGTAACTGCCCGCATCAACTGGGGCTGAGGTCAAAGCTTGTCCTCGTTCGTCAACATAATAGAAAGAAATGTTGCTCTTGCTGCTTATTGAATAGGTGTCATTTGTGCAAACAAGTTCAAATAAGTCAGAAACTTCATCCCCAGTGTAAGTTGTTGTGGCGGTCGTTACATCTTCGCCCTTTTTCACAACTTTAACTTCAATAACACTCTTGCCAAAATAATATGCCACATTTCGTCCCAGAGTCCATTCGTAGCAATCGGTCACGTCTTCGCCGTCAAGAGTTATAAGAAGTGTAATATCGTCTTTGCTTTCAATGTAATAGTTGTCCACGCCGTCTTTGAATGTTGCAACTGTTGCCGCAAGTGTCACACTGCCCACTGCTTGTTTAAGTTTGAGTTGGCTATCCCCAAGCGTTGCATTTTGAATTGGGGTAGAATTTTTGTCCGCATTGGAAGTTGGCAAAATGTCTAGCACTGCTTTTTTGGCATTAACTGTGTAGGTTGAACCCGAAACAAAAGTTAAGGTGTAGTTGCTTGAAGTGCAATCAAAAGTTCCTTGTTCAATGTCATAAGTTCCAACTTTGCAACATGTTTTTCTTGTAACATTTTCGCCATCTTTTTGCAAAACAAACATTCCCGCAAAGGTTGGAATAGAGGTCAAATTTTCGTCAAATGGAACAGAACGAGAAATTTCATAAGAATATTGATTGAGTTCGATGTCCGAGCCATAAGTTACAACTGGACTTGTAGGCGTAACTAAAACCTCTCTTGGCAAAATGACGAGGTAGCAAGGGTCAAGCACAGCTGAATAGTTTTCGCCCAGACTCACGTCACCCGAAGATAAAATATAATTCCCCACAACTTCGCTATCTTTGCCAGTTTTTGTTCTGCCGAGAGTTCCCGAACCACTGCCCGTTATTTCTTCCAAAACTTTGAATTCAAACACTGGGTCGTCTTGCCCATAGACTTTTGAAATGGAAGGAAATTGAACGCCATCTATTGTGACAGTTGTATTTGAATTTAGTGTAATATGCACTTGTTTTTGAGTGATTTCAAAGAAGTAGGTTCTTGAAGTGTCAAACACAAGTTCATAATGTTCCATGCCCGCATTGACTGTAACAGTGCCGTCAAGCATAATTTTATATTTGCCGCAGTCTTTCATTTCCCCGACCAAAATTTCACCCGAAGCAAGCACTTTTACATATTGTCCGTCATTTTGCAAAGTGAGAAGTTTTGCGTCTTGTGGCAGAACGTCTTGTGCCGTTTCGCCGTTTATGAAGTTGCCTGTCAAGGTGAAAGACTTGTAAAATTCATCATCGAGTGTTACATTTGTGCCGTCATAAACTCTTGTTGCGGCGTAACCTGTTTCAAAATAAGGCTTTATGTTTGGCGTAACGGTCAATTTTTCTCGCTTTGTTGTGATGTAGGAATCTTTAAGCGTTACTCTATAATTTTCCTTTTTGGAATTTGCGTCTGAGAAAGTGTATTCTCTCATTGCAAGTTTAAATTTCTTATAACTATTCTTATCGCTGTTTGCCACTTCGTCAAGTCTAAATCTAAACTCCATTTGGTCATCACCGACAAGCGAAAGTTTGCCGTCCGTGAAAACTTGTGAACAATCTTTATTTTGAGCCACCAGTTCCCCCGATACAACAAGACTTTCCGCCTTTTCAAGAATGTATCCGTCACCGTCAAGTCCAACGTTTTCCGTTGCTATGTAATAAACATCTGACACGTCTTTAAACTGCAAAACAATTTCCACTGGTGTCACTTCATAAACAATTCTTGCCCCCGTCGATGTAGGCTTTGCGTCTGAACTAAGGGTGAAATTGTAGTTTTTGTTTTTTGTGTTGTCGATGGAATAATAATATGTTCCAACTGGAGCAAGCATATTCCCTTCGCCAAGATTAAGTGTTGTATTAAAACTGACGAACACAAATGGCACAATTTCGTTTTCGTCAACAATGCCACTTGAATAACTGCCCAAGAAATATTCCGCCTTATCTTTTTCGCCATAGATTTTGCTTCTTGAAGTTGGGGTGACTGTTATGTCTTTTGGGTTAATTTTAAGTTTGCTGGGTGAGGAGTTTTCCACTTGCACATTGCCGCTGCACACAAAGTTTGCCACAAGGTCATATTCTGCAACAACGTCATCATTCCACAAAACATCATATTGATTGTATGCGTTTTTCTCCACGGTTTTGTTTCCAATTTTAAGAACAAAACTTGATGACGAGATATTTTGTGCATAGGACACAAGGCTGCTTGAAATTTTGTTCAAGCCGTCAAACGAGTTGCCGTTTTCTATGTATTCCTTGTTGTCATAAAGTTCATATTCAATTCTATCAATTTGCTCGCCATAGGAAATTGTCTTATTAAGCACTTTCACAGCAAGTTTTCTTGGAGTAATTGTATGAGTTCCTTTTGTGTAAACAAATTTATAGTTCTTTTCGTCTTGCTCGGTGGAATATTTGACTTGTGCTTCAACTGCATAACTTCCGACACCACTTGTAAGTGTTGCTTTTGTTACAAAAACACATTTGCCAATTTCTCTGTCACTGTCTGCCCCAATGCCAAATAGTGGCGTGCCGTTTTCAAAGTCAACTTCGTCACCGTTTGCAGAGACTTTGTCAAAACTTTCATCACCATAAACACTTGTTACATTTGGAACATCTATTAAAGTTGGAATAGCGGCTGGCAAAACATGGACATTCATACTGCAAACTAAAGTTTGGGTCGAACGTCTTATACATTCCACAACATATTCACCCGCGTTCACAATTTCAGTTGTTTCAACAACAGTTTTCTTGCCATTTATTGTGGAAATTTCATAATATTTGCACTCATAATTATCACTCATGTTATTTGGCACAAGTTTTGTGGCACTTTCACTTTCCAAAAGGCTCATGCCCTCGTAGGTCAAATCTACATCACTTGAGGAAAAACTTGGCAACTTGGTTTCTGAAACATAAACTTTTATCGCATAATACACAACCTCGCCGTTTGAGTTTTTGTATTGTGCTGAAACATCTGCCCAGCCCTCGCTTTTTGCCGACAATGCCCCACGAGAAGTTATTGTGGCAACATTGCTTGGTGAACATTTCCAAGTTAGGTCTTCGGCAGTGTATTTGTCTGGAACGATTTTCACTTCCACTTGATAAGGCTTGTTGCGTTTGAGGACTGTCCATGTGTTTTTGCCCGTTGGCGTAACATCTTGCCCCGACAAGGAAAGCGTGATAGAGCTTAAGGCTTCTTCACTGCAAGAGCAAGAAGACAGCATGAATATTGATGCAAACACGAGCGGCAGCACAAATAAAAGACATAAAAGTTTCTTTTTCATTTTTCCCACCATATAAATTTTGCTACAAAAACAAGCCCATAAATTAAAGTTATTATATAATATATTGTTATTCTTTCAAAACAAAAAATTCAATTTTACGCACAATTTCGCAATTTTGTTCCACTTTTCGCCCAAAACAAAGTGTAATGGCAAAAAAGTGTTTGAAAAATTTTAATCTCGGTGTATAATAGCCGTATAATGGAGGAAATATGAGAGCAGTTGTTCAGCGATGTCACGAAGCACAAGTTACAGTCAGCGACAATGTTGTTGGAAAGATTGGAAACGGCTTTGTGTGCTTTGTTGGGGTCAAAAAAGGCGACACGGACAAAGACCTTGACTATCTTGTTAGAAAAATTTGCGGGCTTAGAATATTTTGTGACGAAAACGACAAAATGAACCTCGCTCCAAAAGACGTAGGGGCAGAACTTTTGGTCATTAGCAACTTCACCTTGTATGCCAACACTTCTCACGGTTTCCGCCCAGACTTTTTTGAAAGCATGCCTCCGCAAGAGGCGAAAATTATGATTAACAAATTCGTTTCCCGCTGCGAGGAACAAAATGTTTTTAAGAAAATTAACACAGGAATATTTGGAGCAGAGATGCATGTTGACGTCAAAAACAACGGGCCAATAACAATAATTATTGACTCGTCTGACTGCAAAAGATAATTGCCACATTCACCTCTACAAGCGGAAAGTATAAAATATAAGTTATCCACAATTTACACATTTTTGTGGATAAGTGGAGTTGCGATATTATGATAGAGTAGTAACTCAAATTGGACTACCCCCTCGTCTTGCTAACGCAATCCACTCCCCCTTACAATGGGGAGCCTTCGCTTTTAATATGTCTAGGGGAAAAGTTAAAAAATAAATAAAATATAGAATAGGAGAAAATATGAAAGAAAAAAGACTTATAACCTCAGCACTTACATATGTAAACAACATTCCACACGTGGGACACATTGTTGGTTGCCATTTGCCAGCAGACATTTTTGCAAGATATTGCAGAAGTTTTGGCTATGACACAACATTTGTTGGTGGGTCGGATATGCACGGCACACCAAGTCTTGTCACCGCTCAAGAAGTGGGACTTCCAGTTGAGGAACTTACAGAAAAATTACACCAAATTCACAAACAAATTTATGAAAAGTTGGAAATTAGTTATGACATATATTCCAATACTCACACAGATATTCACAAAGAAGTCACAACAGATTTCTTCTTGACACTTAACAAAAATGGCTACATTTCGCAAGGCGAAACTGACGTGTATTATTGCGACCATTGCAATATGTTTTTGCCAGATAGATATGTTGTTGGCACTTGCCCAAAATGCGGATATGAAGCGGCAAACGGCGACCAATGCGAAAAATGCGACAGTCTTTTGTCCTCTGGCGAACTTGTAAACGCAAAATGTAAAACTTGTGGCAGACCAGCAACTTTGAAGAGAACAAAACACATTTTTCTTCGCCTTGACAAAGGGACTGAAATGCTTGACAAATATATTGAAAGCAAGAAAGATGTTTGGCGTCCACATGTTTATGCAGAAGCAAAAAAATGGGTGCAAGAAGGGCTTAAAGAAAGATGTATTTCTCGTGATAACAAGTGGGGCTTCCCTATTCCACTTGAGGGGTTTGAAAATAAAGTCTTCTATGTTTGGTTTGACGCCCCAATCGGCTACATTTCCATAACAAAAGAACTTGACGAGCAAAAATATATTGATTTGTGGTGCAAAAAGGACGCAAAAATATACAATTTTGTGGGCAAAGACAACATTCAATTCCACACAGTTTTCTTCCCAACAATGCTTCTTGAAAATGGCGAATATAATCTTGCTCACAATGTCGTTGGGCTTAACTTCCTTAATTTTGAGGGGCAAAAATTTAGCAAAAGCAAGAAAATTGGCGTGTTCTGCAATTCGCTTATTGACGACTCCAAACAAATTGACATCGACACTTTAAGAGCATATCTAGCAACAATCATTCCAGAAAACAGAGATACGGACTTCAAGTGGGAAGATTTTAAGAACAACTGCAATTCTGAACTCGTTGGAAAATTTGGCAACCTATTTAACAGAAGTCTTAACATGGTAAAAAGTTACTTCGGTGGCACACTTGACTTGCCTCTTCCAAACGAAAATGAACTTAACGATTTGGACAAAGAAGTTTTGCAAGCAATAAAAGAATATCCACAAAAAATTTCTGACGCCTTTGAACGTGCAGAACTGCGTGAAGCATACAAACTTGTTATGAGTTATGCAACAGTGGGCAACGGCTATGTGGAAAAATCTGCTCCCTGGGCGCTTATGAAACAAGAAAAGCCTGCCGAAGCACAAAAAGTTTTGCGACTTGCCCTTAATCTTTGTGCAAGCCTTTGCGTTGTAGCTTCGCCATTTATTCCACAAAAAACAAAAACACTTTGGCAAGACCAACTGGGGCTATCTGGCGACCCAACATCAAATAATTTCTGGGAAAACGCAAGCAAACTTAATATCCCAACCCCACACACAATCGGCACCCCACAACCAATCTTTGAACGCTTTGACGACATCAAACTTAAGGAACTCCGTGACTTCATGTCCACCCCATTTGATATAAAGGAATTCTTTAAAAAGTAAATTCTTTATGTGGATACAAATCACCTTATGTAAAAAAGTGTTGCATTTCGCAGCACCTTTTTATTATTCTCTTTCGTGATTTGTGTGGAGAAGTTTGTGGGCTTTAGTTCCGCCAACTTTTCCAAGATAATTTTTGTAAAGGTCAGCGACTTCTGGGTTGTCGATAGATTTTCGCAACTTATTTTTTTTGTCGCTGGTTCTAAGTCCCATGGCTCTTTGAGCGACCAGTTCTTCTTTTGCTTCCTTTGAAAGTGAGTTTAGTGGCATGCCGCTTCCGTTTACGCAGCCGCCCGAGCAAGCCATAACTTCCACAAAGTCATATTGTTTTTGTCCGCTCGCGATTGCTCGCAAAAGTTCTCCCGCTGCGACAAGTCCACTGGCAACGGCGATGTTTACATTCTTGCACGCTATTTGGACAACGCCTTCCTTAATTCCATTCTTCCCTTTTTCAAGCAAAAATTCTAGTCCCGGGATTTCTGTCTTTATATTTTTCCCCTTTGAAAACTTTGCTTCAAGTGTTCTAAGCGCCGACTCCATAACTCCGCCCGCAGTGCCAAAAATCACCCCCGCTCCGCTGGACACGCCCAGTGGAAGGTCGAATTTTCCGTCATCAAGTTCTGTGAGATTTATGTTTTTGTTTTTCAAAATTTCGCCAAACTCTCGAACAGTTAAAACAGCGTCAGTGTAGCATTTTTGCTCGCCCAAATCTGTAACAAACTTGTTTGTGAATCTTTCAAACTTCTTTGCAACACATGGCATAATGGCAACAAAATATATGTCGTCTGCTCTCAAGTTAAGTTTATCTGCGTAATAAGTTTTTGCAATGGTGGAAGTTATTTCTTGTGGCGATTTACAAGTTGAAATGTTGTCTTTAAATTGTGGAAACGCTTTTTGAACAAACTTCACCCATGCTGGGCAACAAGATGTGAAAAATGTAGTTTTTCTAACTTTTTCATCATCAGTTGTCCACTTTTTTTGCATAAATTGTGCAAATTCTTCTGCTTCTTCAACAATGGTCAAGTCTGCACCATAATCAATGTCAAACACATCGTCAAAGCCAAGAAGTTTTAGTGCGGTGACAATTTTCTTTTCCAAATTCTGCCCGACTTTTGTGCCAAACATTTCCCCAATGGACACTCGCACACTTGGGGCAAAGGCGGCAATCATTCGCTTGTTTTTCTTTTCAAGTTCTGCCAAAACTTCTTCCGTTTGGTTAAAATCATTCACTTGAGTTAGTGGTTCTTTCCTAGTCAAATTTTGGGAGTTTTGTTTACTTTCCTCACTTTGTATATTTGCTTTTTGCTCGTTTTCTGTTTTCTTCACATTTTTATTTTGCATATCTTCTGCCCTTTGCATATTTGGGCTTTTGTTATATGTTCCATGTAATAAAATGGTGTGCGTGCCGACTTCTTTTGCTGGGTCAATATCATAAAAGTCGCTGTCGCCCACAACCAAAGTTTCAGCGGCGGTTGCGTTTTCCCTCTCCATAACGGCAAGATAGTCTGCTTTTTTGGAAAGGTCTTTTGGGTCAAAGCGGTTTTGGATAATGTCCGAAAAAACTGTGGTGTCTATGCCAAGTTTTTCGCAATCGAAGCGTATGACACTTTCGCTTGAGTTTGAAACAATATACAACTTATATTTTTTGGCAAGTTCCCTTAAAAGCTCATTGGGAATTGTTTTTGCCCCAGTCCAATCTGGTTCATACAAAAAAGTTGCTGTCAAGTTGCGAAAGTCCTTTGTTGTAAGTGGAATGTCATCAGACGCAAAAAGTTTGAACGCTTTTTCAAAAAGTCGTCCGTTTGTGCTGTGCAAGCCATATTTTTCCATAAGGCTTTTGACCTTGTTTTTTGGCAAAAAAGAGAGCAAGTCTTCAATCTTTTTTATAACAAACTCTGCCCATGCCTTGCCCCAGTCGATGTTGTCATAAAGTGTGTTGTCAAAGTCGAAAATAACGACTTTTAGTCCCGAGATTTGGTCAAAATCTTTTGTGGATAATTTGTCAAACATTACATGTGTATTCATATAAATATTATACATAATTTTTATGAAAAAAGAAAATACTTTGAAGCACTTAACAAACTTTGTTTTGTGTGATATAATATTATTGGTGAAAAAATGAAAATATCTAGTGACGGAATTGTAAACGGCAAAATTTTGGACAAGTATGGCAAACGTGGGAGTGAACAACGTTTTGGCATGCCAACTTTGTCTTTGCCCATTAAAATTGAGGACGCGCCAAAAGGGACGCAGAGTTTTGTAGTTGTCTTTGACGACCCAGACAGTGTTCCAGTGTGCAACTTTGTGTGGATACATTGGCTGGTTGCCAATTTGCACCGCACAACACTTGAAGAGAACGCAAGCGAAACTTGTTTTGACTTTGTGCAAGGAAAAAATAGTTGGCACGACAACAGTTATGGCGGTCCTTGTCCACCAGATAGACCTCACAAATATAGGCTGACTGTTTATGCCCTAAAAAGCGACTTAAATCTTCGTGGGGACTTTTCAAAGATACTTTTAGACAGCGAAATGCAAGGGAAAGTTCTTGACAGTGCCACGATTTATGGAATTTATGACAACTAAAAAGAGATACAAAAATTTGTATCCCTTTTTTTATTTTAGTTTGATGACACGTTGATTTGGCAAACTTTTTTACGCATTGCAAAATAGTTTTGCTCGTCAATAGCCCCGCTGGCACGAAGTCGCTCTAGTCTTGCTAGATCTTCAATTCCCTTTGGAGTGATGTTATATGGCACGCCGTTTTGCCCTGGGATAATGCTCACGCCCGACCTATTTGGGTTTTGGGTGAAGGTTTGAGGATTAAGTGGTTCAACGGTGTTCTGGGCATATTGAGTTTGAACATTTACGCCTTGCCCGCCATAGTTGTATTGTGGGGCTTGGCTGTAATTTGCATTTTGATTGTAGTTTGCGTCATATTGCCCTTGAGAATTTGGGTCAACATAATTTTGTTCTGCATAGCCATTGTTATAGTCTTGAGGGTTTTGATATTGCCCGTCATACTGATAATTTTGCTCTTGATATTGTCCAACGTTTTGCTCTGCTTGCTCCACAGGGACGTTGCCTTGCTCGGACATAAAGTCTTCGTAGTCCTTATCTTCTTGATACTTTCTTTTAGCCCGCATGAAACTGATTTGTGGAATGAGATACAATACAAGTGAAATTGCAGCCAAGACAACACTGAAAGTTGCAGTGAAGTTTGGAATGAATGTGACATAAATGTCCACTGCGTCAAAGGTTGCAATAAATGTTTGGTCGTAGAAACTTCCAGTGAATACATAAAGAAAATAGACCACAACGAGAATTTTCATTACAAGTGCAAAAGCACAAGTGTGGTAACATTTGGCGTATTTTTCGTCAGTCTTTTTGGCAAGTGTAATTTCTTTAATTCCCCAAAACGCTCCCAAAACATAAACCGCTAAATTAAAGAACACCATAATCTTTTGCACAAGTAAATATTCGACCCCAAACGAGTTGTTAAGAATGACAGAAAATGGCATAACAAATATTGCGTCATAGACCATATAAATTATGGCGACAGTTTGATTTTCTAGTAAGTTTTGCAAAAAAGCGATGGAAAATACTTTGCCTAAAAATAGCACTGTGCAAAGAAGAACAAGCACAGATAGAAGCAATGTTAATATTCCAGAAACTCTTGCACCGCCTTTTTTCATTTTTCCTCCCCAAAGAATGTGACCCCATGCTTTTTTCGTCTGTATTTTGGTCACAAATCTATATTTATATACTTATTATATTTATATCTGCAAATAAAGTCAAATAAGTATTGCCATTTTCATTCAAAAATACGCAAAAACATTTTGGAAAAGTCATTTTGGGCAAAAAAAATGTTGACTTAATTGACTTTTTGTTTTATACTAGCATAGACCAATAGAGAAAAGAAATTTAGGAGGCCGAAATGAACAAAGATATTCAACCAAATTACCATGAAGTGGAAGTGGTTTGTGCTTGTGGTGAAAAATTTAAAACTAGATCTACAAAACCCGGCGAAACAATCAAAGTTGATATTTGCAGCAAATGTCATCCTTTCTTCACTGGAAAACAAAAAATTGTTGACGCCAGCGGAAAAGTTGAAAAATTCCAAAAAAAATATGGCTTGTAATCAAGCCATTTTTTTATTTCCTTACAATTTCTCGTGCCAGTTTTTCTATACTCCCTGCTCCAAGAAAAAGTAGGACGCTGTTTGAAATTTGCATGGACTTTATGTGGGATAGAAATCCTTTGAAGTTAAACACTCCTTGGACGGCAAAGGTGGGGTTTGACAGTTCAATTTTCTTTTTTAGAAATTCAGCACTGCCAAGATATTCAAAACGTTCCCTTGCGGGGTATGTTTCAAGCAGCACAAGCGAGTCCAAGCCGTCAAAACACTTGGTGAAGTTGTCAATTAGGCATTTGGTTCTGGAATAAGTGTGTGGTTGAAAGACGCACACTATTTTTCTGCCAAAGACTTCTTTGCAAGTGTTTATGGAACAAGCAATTTCCGTTGGGTGGTGGGCATAGTCTTGCACGACAATGTTGCTGCCCAAAAAACCTATCTGTTCAAAGCGTCTTTGCACTGGCTCATAAGTTTTCATAGCAAGTTGAATTATGCTCATATCAATTCCAAAATATCTTGCAACAGCAATGGCAAGAAGTGCATTTTGAATGTTATATTTTCCATAGACATTTAGTTTGAAATTGCATAGAAACTTCTTTTTACAATACAAGTCAAAAGAATATTTGCCGTCATCATTTAGGACAACATTTTGAGCATTAAAACCCGTTTTATCTCCAACGAAACGGGTGTTTTTATTCTCTAAAAAGCACTTTTTTGCAGATTTTGAGGCAAAACAGACTTCTTTTGTCAATTTTGCAAATTGAGAGAAAGATTGACATTCCCGAGAGAAAGTTTTGAAATAATCGACATGTTCAAACTCGACATTTGTCACGACAGAAACAGTGGGCTTCAGTTTGAGAAAACTATCCCTAAATTCACACGCTTCTGTTATAAAATATTTATTCCCTCCCATATGTAAGTTGCCGCCGAGTTGTGGTTCTATTCCCCCAACGTGGACAGTGGGGTTTAAATTTGCGACCATAAATATGTGGGCAATCATGCTTGTTGTGGTTGTTTTCCCATGCGTGCCAGAAACGGCGACAACTTGCTCAAAGCCTTCACAAATTTTGCCCAAAAACTCCGAACGCTCCATGGTGGGAATGTTGAGTTTGTGTGCTTCCACCAGTTCTGGGTTATCTGTAGATATAGCTCCCGAAAAGACAACGAGGTTTGCTCCCGCAATGTTTTTCGCCTTGTGTTTTAGAAATATTTTTATTCCTTGTTTTTTAAGTCCCGAAGTTATGCTTGACCCCGTGCTGTCACTGCCCGCCACTTCTGCCCCATTTTTTTTGCAAAAAGTTGCCAAAGCACTCATGCTTATGCCGCCAATGCCAATAAAAAATATTTTGTTATATTTCTCGAATATTTGAACCATAATATTAAATATGAAAAAGTGTGTTAAATTGTTTGCTTTTTTTGTCAGTTTAATATAAACTTATTCTAGCCAGTGAAAAATCACGGCAATAAAAAAGGAAGGTATAAGACTTTGAAGATTTCAGACATCAGAATTAGGATTATCAAGAAAGAAGACACAAAACTTAAAGCAGTTGCTAGCATGACAATTGACGATTGTTTTGTTGTCCACGACATCAAGATTATTGAAAGCAACGAAGGCAACGGCGAATACTTTATCGCAATGCCAAGCAGAAAAACTCTTGATGGCGGCCATAAGGACATTGTGCATCCATTGGACACAGAAACAAGAGAACACATCAAATCTCTTATTCTTGCAGAATTTGAAAAAGCAATGAAAGCAGAATAATAGTTTTGGCTTGGTTTTGTAGGAAAATATATATTTCTCAGAACTACATCTTGTATCAAAAAAGGAAACCTTTTCGGTTTCCTTTTTTTCAATTCACCATTATATCACTTCAAGACAATAAAGTAGTTATTCTTATTGGACTACCTTTCCGTCAACTTCGTTGCCACCTCCCCTTACAATGGGAGGCACACACTTTAAATTAGTTTTATGAAAAAACAAGTCAAATAGTTGACTTGTTTTTTTGTGAATAATTTTATCTGAGTGTTGGATATTGTCCAGCGACAAGGTTCCAAATGTCATGAGCGTTGCCTTCGCAGCCAATGTTGCGAGTGAAGTTTGAGAAGTCGCCGCCAACACCTGTAATTTGTTCTTGTGTAAGTTTTGTTCCAATGTTTGGAGCAGTAACTGCGCCAGATTCTTGATAGATATTTCCAGTGAACTTGCCACCGACATATTTGTCTTCAAGGTCGGCTGTTGTTGAGAAGCTTACGCCCTCGCCGCCGAATGTGACAACTGCATAGTTGCCAGCAAGTTGTGCGTTGTTTGAAATGATAACTGCATATCCTGCACTTGCTGAAACTTCCATATTTACAACTGAAGAAACTCCGTTGTAACTGCCAGTTGTTGGGCAAGATTTTACTGTTGCGATAACAAAACTGTTTTTGATAAAGCCGTCTGCAATGCCTGCTGCAAAGCCACCTGCGTGGAAACCTGTGATTTCTGTTTTTTCTTCAAGATTTGCTGGGTTGCCAACTGAAACATTTGAAACTTTGCCGTATGAAAGTCCAGAAATGCCGCCTGCGAAGAAGCCAGAAATTTTTGCCAATGTTGTTGAGCAATTTCTGATTGAATATGCTGCGGTTGTTCTGTCGTCAAAGCCAACAAGTCCGCCAGCCATTGAGCCAGTTGCTATGATTGAAACATTTTTGTTGTTGTTTGCAGATTTGCCGTTTGTTGCAAAGTCAAGGTCGATTGTGCCGCCAGTGACTGATGAATTGGCGATTGTGCCGTTGGTTGAATTGCCGTTTGAAATAGTGCTATTTTTGCCAACAAGTCCGCCAGCCATTGCATAATATTTGCCAGTTGTTTTGATAACTGGAAGGGTTACTTTTGTGTTGTTGATTGCGCCATTGTTTGCACCAGCCACACCACCGATTGAAATATAGAAGTTTGAACCAGTTTGAATATCTGCAGCAAAATATGCCACGTAAGAATTTGCAATGTCGCCGTTGTTTGTGCCAGCAATTCCGCCCACAAAGAGGTTTGTTTTGAACAATGTGTTTTTGTTGCTGTCTGTGATGTGTTGTTTAAATTCAACACTGTCTGCACTTGCAAATTCAACTTTGCCAAAGTTATTTCCTACAAAGCCGCCAGCATAGGTTGCGTTGAGTTTGATTGTGTTGACACTGTTGCTTCTGAGTCCTTTTGTTATGACTGCACTGTTGTAGCCAACTACGCCGCCGCCATACAAGAAGTAAGAGTTTCCAAAGTCAACAAGTGAAATTTCAACATATTGTATGCCTTTTGTTTCGCTTGCATATGCCTTGCCTGCAACTGTGCCGAATGCACGACCAGAAGCGGTGATTGTTCTGACTGTTGTGACATTTGCCCAACCTTGGGTGATGTCAATTCCAGACCATGAACTTACTGGGATAAGTCCAGTTGAGAGGTCGACTGTAACGTCTTGGATAACAATGTGAGATATTGCTGCACCTTTATCTTCGCCGCAAAGCACGCCAACATATTGTGCTGGGTTGCCTGTAATTTGAACTTTGTCAAATACAAGATTGCTTACAACTGCGTTGCTGCCAAGAACTTTTACAAGTCCGACATTTTCTGTTGCTGTTGTGTCTGTGTTTGTTATGACAAGATTTCTTATAATGCAATTTGTGCTTGATGTAATAGTTTTGTCAAACATTGCTGGGATTGGGTGGCTTTCATCGCCCCATGTCCAGCCGATAACTTCTGGGTTCATGTCAAGGATATTCATTCCGCTTTCTGCGTCATATGTTCCTTGAATGTCAATGCCAACGATGTCTGCATATTTGCCAGTGCCAGTTAGTGCTTCATAGAGTTCATCAGCCGTGCTGACTGTGCCATCTGTGACGATGTCTGGGTCGTCAAGATATGTTGAACCGACTGATGAGAAGATGTTGAGAACTGGATAGATATATCCGT
Source organism: Clostridia bacterium (assembly GCA_050872785.1). Lineage (GTDB taxonomy): Bacteria > Bacillota > Clostridia > Christensenellales > UBA1242 > UBA7862. The sequence continues at coordinate 29,505 of JBNMHO010000009.1, forward strand.
CTGTGTATTCCCAAACTGAATAGAAGTTCCAAAGTCTGTCTTCTTCACCTGTTGCACTCTTATATGTTACAAAGTTTTCTTGGTTTGAAAATTCTTCGTTTGTAAGATATTTGTTGTTTGTTGAGTTAACACTTGTTCCGTCAACAACCGCTTGTGTCAAGTTTTCGTTTCCGCCAAAGTAGTTGCCAAGAATTCTTTTGTTAATAACATCTTGTCTTGTTTCAAGATTTTTTGCAATAAGTCCAGCGATTTTTGTGTAGTCAACATTTTCAAGATTTTCTGAAGCGAAGAATGCATAGTTGTCATATGCTCTTGCATCGCCGTTAGCTAGGCCATAAACAAAGCAGCCGACAATTCCGCCAAAGTTGTTTTCATAATTTTGAACGCCGAGTCCAGTTGCTCTGAAATAACTTTCTGAAAGTTGTGCACATCCAAGTCTGCCTACGATGCCGCCATATTCTGTAAGGTTTTTGCTGCCGTCATGTGGCAAAGAAATTGAACCTTCAAATCCGCAACGGTCAATTTTTGGCATAACTGAATCTGCTTCTGTGCTTCTTTCAGCAATTCCCACAACGCCGCCAATCATGGACGTTGAATCATAAGTGTCAACTTTGATAGAGCCATTGACAAGGCAAGTTTGAATTATGCCTTGGCTTGTGCCAGCCACTGAGCCAACAAGAGCGCCGTTTGTAAGTTCAATCTTCAAGTTTGAAAGAACAAGATTTTTGATAACTGCAGCATTTGTAATGTTCGCAAAGAAGCCTACAGAATTTGTATTTTCGCCCACAGTTTGGTCTGTGATGTGAACGTTTGAAATTGTGTAGAAGTTGCCGTCAAACATTCCGCCAAAATTTGCGATTGGTGTCCAGTTGCCAGTTTCCATTTCTTCAAGAGCGATGTCTGAGCCAAGTCTATAATTTTTGTCCACTGTATATTTGTTATTTTCTATTGTATTGTCGCCAATCTTTTTGAGTGCTGCTTCTGTTGTTATGACAAATGGATATTCTGCCGAGCCGTCACACACGAGAACGTCAATAACAAATGTTGAATAACGTTTGTTGCTTGTTTTGACAACGATTTGGCTTTGACCACCTTTCTTTGCTTCAAAAGAATTGCCTTCTGATTGGAAACTCAAAATTTCTTCATTTCCGCTTGAGAAAGACAATGTTGTGTCTTTGCCTCTGTTTTTAAATTCAAGCAAACTATTGGTTGAGATATATTCCCCTTCTTCCACAACGAGATATGAACTGCGGACATAAATAACCTCGTTGTCTGCAGAGAAATAGTAAATTGTAAGACCGAAACTTACAACTGCTATTGCAACCACAATAAACCATAAAAATTTCTTCATAGTTTTCCCTCCGTTTTTGTTGCCCATATTATATATCCAAAATGTTTGTTTGTCAATAGGCCTGCATACTTTTGGCATTTTGACCAAAAAAATGGGAGAAAAATCATTCTCCCACTTTTTTTATCTTATGTTCTTATCGTTGTTTTTTTCTCTTTCGGACAAAGATTTAAGTTCTTTCTTAATTCTTCGCATTTGTTGTTTTTGGATATTCTTTCTCATGTTGCGTCTTGCCAATTTTAGACTTATGCCAATGGCAACGCCCGCAAGAACCACAACACCCAAAACTATTGCAACGATAATCAAAGTTTGTTGCCCGTCTGGTGGCAAGACTGTAAATCTTAACACCTCTGTAGCCTCATAGTTATCGCCGTCAAAGACAATTTCAACCTCATAATTCCCTTGCTCGATGACGCTGCTTACAACACTGCCGTTTTTGCGGAAGACCAAGGTGTAACTTGGGATATTTCCGCCAACAAATTGACTTTCGTCAAATATTACTGACACTTTGTCGTTTAGTCTTTCGCCCGTTTGTCTTAGGACACCTTCAAGTGACAAGGTGTAGCCAGAAATTTGCTTTTTCAAAACTGTGTAAGATTTTGTGAGCAAATAGCCGTTTTCCACAAATTCTTGGTCGAAAATGAAGTTTCCTTGAAGTTTCTCAAGTTTGTTTTCATTCAAGAAGAATTTGATTGTGTATTCGCCAGCGTTTGTGCTTGAAGATAGTGAAATTCTGTTGTTGTTTCTATCAAAGACACCCAAGGTGTAGTCGCTGCGGTTCAAGTTTTCTATGCCAAGGACTGCAACGCCTGTATTCATTGGGTCAATGCTGCCATACACAACTTCAATATCGTTTGCAATTTCAAACGAAACATTTGAACGGTGAATTTTGAGCCATTTTGTTGGGTTGTAGTCGCCGAAATCAAAGTTGTTGCAAGTGCCACGGGTGAACATTGCATAAATCTTATAGAAATATGTGTAGTCATCACTGTCGCCGTGGGCGTCCAAAATGTCTGTTGGCAAGAGTTCTTTTCTTGTCCCCACAACCTTGTATGGGTTGCCTTGAGTGTCAAGTTGCCACAATTCATATTCATAGAACACGTCTTGTGTGTTTATGCTGCCTGCATATTGAGTTAAGAACTCTTCTGCAAACTCTACGCCGATAAGTCTTGAAAGTGTTGCAACATTTTCATATCCCATAATTTGTTCTGCTTCTTCACCCGCTTCGGCTGGGAAATAGACAACAGATGATGGGTTGTCGATAGTGATTTGTTCCAGTTTGACATATACATTAAGATTTATGCTGTTTTGTCCAGCAAGAATTCCTTGGCTGTCTTTGTCAAAACTGAATACAACACTTCTTACATATTGAGCGCCATTTATGAGGAGCAAGACTTCATCTCTTGGCTCGTCATCGAGGTTTGCCCATTCTGCAACGCCTGTAAGTTCCACCATTTCTTTAAGATAACTATCCCAATATTCAATTTTAAGTGAAACAGTGTTGCCGTTTAGGTTGAGTGCGTCACCGTTTTGTCTTAAGATTGCCCTTTCGCCATTTGGAAGGGTGATAATGCTATCTGCACCTTCATCTGTTAGATAATATGTGAAGTCTGGGGCAATTAAGTTAAGAGTTATAGTTAGTCTTTCGGACAAGTCTTCGCCGTAAGTTTGATAGTTAGGGTCGTCAACCAATTCTCCGTCAACAAGAATTTGACCGTGATATACAAGTTCCACAACATTTGAGCCAAAATACAATTTTTGTTCTGGCGTTCTGAAACTAAAGCCAGTTGGAAGGGTGAGATTGAGTGTTGAGATGTCAAGATTTTTTGCTGCCTTGTAACTTGTGCTTTGGGTTACAGCAAGCTGTGCAACATTTTCTTCATTTAACACTTCTTCCCTTGTATATTTTGCTTGTGAAACATAAATTGTTGCATAAGTTTCAACTGGGTTGTAATTTTGCTTGTTGCCATAGACTGCTGTTAGGAAGCCACCTTCTTTCAATGCCTTGTTGTCAATGGCTCGGAGTGGGTTGTAAATCATTTTTAGTCTAAGACCTTCGTTTGACACAACGACTTGTTCGTTCCAACCCTCAATATACACACCATTTTCTTTTATGCTCCATGGCCATGAAGTTTGATTGAAGAACTCTAGGTCACGATAGAAAGTGTCTGGAGAATAGGTGATGTAGAAAGTTTTTGCAAAGTTTTCTGGCAAGAGGGTTCCTCTGACGACACACACTTTGACTGTTATGTCATATGTGCCGAACAAGTTTTCTTCGCCGTCATAAACTGCTTGAAGAATATAAGTTTTGCAAGGTTCGTTAAGCCCAAGTTCAGTTGAACCAGTTATCTTGTCACTTGAAGTGAAGAACTTATCTTCTTCGCCGTCTTTCCACCTATAACCCATTGGGAGGGTGACATTGGCAAGTTGAAGCCCCATGAAGTATGGCACACGATAAAGCGAGGTGTAAGCACCAAATCTGTCTTGGTCTTTATCTGCATAGACTTTGCTTTGGATATTTGCTTTGTCTGCGTCTGTAAATGTGCCACGTTCCACTCTGAATGTAACCTTAATTAGGCTGTCGGAGTATTCTTGTGGGTTTTCGTTGTAGTAAGCGTCAAATGATTGCTCGCCAACATAAGTTATCTTTGTGCTGCCGTTTAGCCATTCAAGTTTTGCACCTGTAGCCAAAGTGCTGGCATAAAGTGTCAAGTCGTCAAGCACAAGGTCACGAGTGTAGGTGATTGTTGTGCTGCCATTTAGAGTTACTGTTATTGTGACGTCTGTTGGAGAGTAGGCTTTGATAATAGCAAATTGTGCGTATGCAATGCCGTCAAAGTCGCCGTCAAATCTTATTGTCACTGTTGCCATGCCGTAGTCTGTGTTGTTGACATAACTGAGTGTGTAGTTTGCCACGCCGTTGTCGCTGGCTGCTGGAAGTTCTAGCCATTCCGCTTCACCAAGTTCGTCTGTGTATAGGAATTTGAGTGTGTCGTCACAGTAGTCAAGTGTAAACACAGGGGTTGCTGGGTTATCAGTCTTAACTTGGTCACGAATGTGAGGAATGAAGAAATTATCTTGCGAATACACCTTTGGAGTGATTTCAAATGTTGCAGATTGCATTGCGTCTTCATAGTTTGAAGACAACATGAAGTTTAGTGTTGCAAGCCCAACGTGGATATTGTTTTGATACTCGCCTACATATCCATAGTTTGAAGATACATAGGAGTTGTAGATTTTCAAAACTTCCATGTTGTTGACGACCACTTCAAAGTAGGAGCCTTCGCCCGCTGCAATTTCCTCAAGTGTTCTGTCGTCAAGCATAATTTGTTTGCCTGTAAATGTTTCACTCCTTGTGCCAGCCAAGGTGTTGTTTCTTATAACAACATTTGTAATGGCAACTGGCAAGATTGTGAAGTTGCAAGACCTTTCGCCCGCAAAATTGCCCAGACCTTTTATCCAAACAGTTGCAAAGCCAGCGTCAATGTTGTTTTCATAACGAGAAATTTCAAAGTCGCCAGATGTGCTTGTTGCATATTTGAATGTGTAGGTGCTGCCGCCAACTTGCATTGTGACAATCAAACTTCTACTTTCAAGTAAAATTGCTGTTCCATAATTATATGTTGGAGTTTCCGCCACCACAAAGGATATGTCTTCGTCTGCAATATCTTTTGGAGTGATTGCAAATGTAATATCTTTTGAGCCTTTGAAGTTGTGTGCGCCACTGCCCTCCACTGCTTTTACAGTTACAGTTGCTTGCCCAACGTTCTTATTGTCTTTGTATGTCAAGGTGTAATCTTTGTCAAGGACAAGGGTTTGACCGCCAAATGTCACTTCATAATTTTTGCCGATATTTGTGCCAGTATATGTTTCGCTTGCGAAGAAATTATCACTGAAGTTTGCTTGCGAGATATCTCGTCTTGCGATATTAAACTCAATTTCAAATTCTCCCGCAAATACGTCACTTGCACTGCCCGCAAATCTTACTTTAAACTTGCCTTTGTTCTCTTGCGTGTAATTTCCCAGTCCGTCAAGGCTTGTTGCATTTATGTTTTCGCTTGTGTTTTCAAAGAAGCCGTCACGAGTTAGGACAAAGTCGTTGACTGTAAACGCATATGCTTTGCTGAACAATGTTTCTTTAAGTTTCATCTTAATCATAGAAGGTGAAATCTTAATTTCCTCCCCAGTGTATATTGGAGCTGGAAGGTCGAAAGTCACATCGTCCATGGTCAAGGCAATTTTTGAAATGCCATAAGTTTTTGCAAGTCTGCCTGTGTAGTTGCCTTTGAAGATTACTGTTGCTGTTGGCATATTGCTTGAAATCATTGTGCCGTTTGTGTCATGTGACACTCGTTGACAATTTGTATAGATAACTTGATAATCTGTGTCAAGTGTAAGTCTTTCGCCATTATCCATTATCTCAAGTTGAGGTTTCACTTCGCCCATGTTATATCTATAGAGATACACGCCACCCACAATGCTTGTTGGGGTTGGGAGGTCTATCAAAAGGTCATCTGCTGTTGCGATGTCTTTTGGCGAAATGACAAATTGTTTTGCAACTGTGCCTGTGAAGTTTGAAGTTCCTATTGCTTCAAACACAACTGTGGCAATGCCCGAAGATGTATTGTTTTCATAACCTTTGATTGTGAAGTTGCCAAGTCCTGTTTGGTTGTCAAACAAGTTCAAGGTTTCTTCATGCGTGCCATAGACAAATTTAAGTTCAAAGTCAGAAGCCGCAAGAGTTGTTGGGACATTTTTGCCCTTATAATATTTTGGTGAAGTTAAGTTGAACACAAACTCGTCAGCGTAAAGCGACATGTTTCTTTGGACAATGTTGAATGTCATTTTGACTGGTTCGCCAGTTGAGGCGTAGTTGTTTTGTCCAATGATAACGACAGTCTTTGTGCCGACATTTGTCTTGTCTTGTGTGCCGTCATATTGAAGAATGTAGTCTGTGCCAAGGACAAGGCTTGTTTGTCCGTTCTTAAGACCAATGCTTCCATTTGCCATGAGGAATACAAGGTTTTCTAGTCTAACTTCCGAGCCAGTGTATTCCACATCTTGAATTTTCACCCCGTCAAGAAGTCCCAAGATGTTCATTGGTGAAATTTCAAATTGAAGATAGGCTGTGCCTGTAAAGTTGCCATATCCCACAACAAACAACACATTTTCGCTTGCGACATTTATGCAGCCGTTTAGAATTCCTACATAATAGTCGCCGCTTGCATTTTGAGTTGCACGTTTTGAAAGTTGAACTCTGCTGTTGCCAACTAAAAGACTTAGGACAAAGTTTGGAACAATGCTTGAGCCTGTGTATGTGGCTGAAGCGTCAAACATAAATGTGTCTGTGTCGCCATATGTTCCCTTGCCTGTGTAGTTGTTTAGCATAATTCTGCCGTCTATTCCCTCGTCTTGTCCGTTTGCAATCCAATTTTCAAGTGCTACGCTTAGGTCAAGTGGGTCTATTGAGAAGAATGAATAGATTGAGCCTGTGTAGTTATTAAGACCAGTGATTTTTACATATGCTGAGCCAGCGGATATTGCATAGTCTGCTTCTTGTGGAGTTTCTACAACTCGGGTCAAACTTTCTGCTCTAAAGTTTGGAAGATTGTTGTTAGATTCATTTGTTGTTGCAATTCTAACATATTGGACGCTTCCGTCACCGAGGGTCACTTTTTTATACACTGCCACTGCTTTGTTTTGTCTTGCACCAGTGTATGTTGTTGGTGACAAGTTGAGTGAAAGTGAAGTCATTGTGTCTTGCAAATCTTCTGTGTCGTCAACAATGAAGAACAAGCCGTCTTTAATTTCTTGTGGCAAAATTTCAAAGGTCTTGTCGAGAGTTCCAGTGAAGTTGCCGCTTAAAGTTATTCTGATTGTTGGGTTTGCAGAAGAATTTTGAGGAACATTGATGTTGTTTAGATATTCATAATCTTTGCTTGTCCAGTTGGAAATTGCAAGTGGGAATGAACTGTTGCCCACGACAAACAAAATTGCCTCGATATTTGGCTTTAGTTCTTCGCCAGTGTATTCAAATGAAGTTCTGTCAAGAGTAACTGCAAACATATTGCTGTTTTCTGAGGTGACTTCAAGTGGAGTTATGACAAATTCAACAGATTTTGTTCCAGTGAAGTTGCCTCGTCCAGAAACTGTTATGCTGCCGCCATAAACTGGGGTTCCCGTTGCGTCCGCAACAACATTTATGTTTTCGCCAAGGGCGGAATACTCAAAGTCATCTTGAATGAGGATATATTCGCCGATGGTTGCTCTTATGTCTTGGAAAACTGGGGTTATTCTTGTTCCAGCAAAAGTTTGAGATTCAATGACAAAGTTTACATCTGACAAGTTTCTTTGCTTAATAACAAATGTCTTTTTAACACTGCCAGCGAAGTTTGTTCCCGCTTTGGCAGAAATTACAACTTCGTGTTCGCCAGCATTTCGTCTGTCACCAGTGTATGAAAGTTCAAAGTCGTTTGTAATAGAGATGTTGCTTTCCCATGCAAAAGTTTTTGTTTCTGCGTTGTAGTTTGTTCCATTTCTTAAAACTGTGACGATTGGTGACAAGTTGTTGCCGTTGTAGATAAGGCTGTTGTCGTTTATATTGATTGTGACAAGATTGTTGCCATCAATGTTCATTTGGACAATCTTGTAACTTAAATCTACTATTCCAGTGTAGTTTTGAGTTGGATAGTCACCAGTGATTGTCACTCTGATAACATATTCGCCCACGTCAACTGGGTTGCCGTCATAGTTCACAATGGAACTGCCGTTTGCCATAAGATAGGTGTAATTTGGGTCAAACGATAGGCTCTTGTTGAGGTCTTTAAGTTTGACTGAGGTGATAAGAGGTTTAATTCTTCCGCCAGTGTAAGTGAACTCTTTGCTTGTTTCGCCAGCAACTGTAAGTTCATATTCCCCAATGTCCGCTGTTGTAATTGCCTTTGGCAAAATTCTGAATGTAATCACTTTTCGTCCAGTCAAGTTGCCTTGCCCGATAATTGTGAGTGTTGCTGTGCCAGCGTTTAGGTTATTTGAATATGTTGTTGTGAAGTTGGTGGAAGAAATGTAGGCAATATCTGTGTCGTTTGTGATGTAAATTTGATTTTGCATTGTCTTTGTGATATTTGCCCCAGTGTAGGTTGTGCTGTCGCTGAGTGCTGGGTCAAAGACCAATGCTTTGTTTGCCACACCATAATAAAGTTCTGTTGTGCCAAGTTGTTTTTGTGACGTTTGGTCAAGGTTCAAGGCGTCAATGGTGAAAGATTTTTCAAAGGAAATTGCTCCGCCACTTGCATTTTTGCCCGATGTAAACGAACTTGCTTTTGGATTGCCCTCTGTGTCAACACCTATTGCAAGATAAATTTTTGCGTCACCAGCGTTAACATTGTTTGCAATGCTCATGATGTGATAGTCAGTGAACAACACACCTTTTACATAGACTGTGATGTCGCTGTCAATTACAAGCTTTTCTGTTGTGTCATAGACATAACGATATTTAAACTGAACTGTAACATCACTGGAATCGACAAGTTGGCTCAAAACCCAAACTGCACCAGTGGTTGAAGAAATTTCATAATTGTCATGGACAAAACTTATTCTTACTGTTCCACTGTTTTTGCCTGGGGAAAGTCTTGAAATATTATCCACAACTGGGGTTATCAATGCTTCAAGTTCTGCCTTATCGCTTTCAAGAACGCCAGCACCTTCGAATATATCCACACTAACAAAATCCTCTGAGCCAATGGCCGAACTTGGATATGTTGTGCCTGGAATTGCAAAGTAGTTGTATGGAATGGCTGAACCCGTCTTCACAAATGTTGCCGAGTTGTCGCCATAGTCTAGTTGAGCGTCTGGAGTGTTGAGCAAGATTTCTTTCTTTTCTACAACAAGTTTTGCACGAGGTGACAAGGCTTCATTGTAACTTGTAACGCTTCCGTTTTCGGTCAAGTTGCCGCCTTGCTTGTAGCCCCAAATGTATGATGTGCCGGTGCTTAAAAGTGTAATTTCAACTTTTACATATGTTCCGACATCAATTCTTGCATTTATTTTCTTTTCGGCTTCACTTAGCGAGTTGTAATAATTTGTGTAGAATTCCGAGAAGCCGTCTGCAACTGTCATTGATGTAACAGAAATTGAGCAACGAATTCCGTTGATGTCTTTTGTTGTGTCGCTTGCAGAAAGTCTATCCAAAATTGCGTCATTTCTGCCAAAGAGTTTTACGCCATAGTTGTTTGCGTCAAGGCTAATTCCGCCAAAGGCATAAAGAGTTATTGTGTCGCCATAGACAAGCGCCCCGCCGTTTGCATTGAGGAGTGTCAAGTTGTCGTTGACTTTTACATAACTATCGCCCAAAGCATAATACAGTCCAACTGGGCTTGTTTGTGCTTTGTTCTGTGGAACGAAAGCGTCTGAATCGACTGCCATATCTTGAACTGAAGCATAATCTGCCATGTTTGTGAGGTCACTGACGTTTGCAGAGAATGTTATTGTTGGGTGATATTGGTCTTCG
>JBNMHO010000010.1:0-33671 GCA_050872785.1 Clostridia bacterium
CATAAAATTACAAAGTTTTCAAAATAGACTTTTAAAAGTTCTTGACTTTGGGAAGTTTTAAAAGTATAATTTCCATAGTTAGAGGTGAAAAATGATAGCACGACAAAAGTATTTGGAAAAACTTAAGTCTTATAAGGATATGCAACTTATAAAGGTTGTTACGGGGATTCGCCGTTGCGGCAAATCTACATTGCTTAAAATGTATAGAGATTATTTGCTTGGTAGTGGGGTTGATAATTCACAGATAACACTTATAAACCTTGAAGAAAAAGAAAATGAAGATTTAAAGCAAGTTGATAATTTGTATTCATATTTGAAAGAACGATTGATTTCTGGCAAAATGAATTATATCTTTATTGATGAGGTTCAAGAATGTGTTAATTTTCAAGTGGCAGTGGACAGCCTTTTTGTAAAAGATAATGTTGATATTTATATCACAGGCTCAAATGCACACATGCTTTCAGGCGAACTTGCAACATTGCTTTCGGGCAGATATGTTACAATAGAAATGTTGCCATTGTCGTTTGAAGAATACTTGGAAGGGGTTGGCTCGGACAACGTAGAACAAAAATTTAGGGACTATTTAAGATTTGGTTCTTTTCCTTTCATTCTTCAATTTGGTGGAAATGAGGAACAAATTAGAAACTATCTTGACGCCCTATACAACACAATTTTCAAAAAAGACATTGTCAGACGCAACAAGATTTCAAATGAAGATTCACTTGAAATGGTGACGAAATTTGTTTTTGACAACATAGGGAATTTAATTTCCAGCAAAAAAATCAGCGACACTCTCACTTCAAACAACTGTAAAATTTCCCAACCAACCGTGGATAGTTATCTTAAAGCATTAACTGATAGTTACATCGTCTATAAGTCATCAAGATATGATGTAAAAGGCAAACAATATCTAAAGTCTATGGCAAAATACTATGTTTCCGACATGGGCATGAGAAATTATCTTCTAGGCTACAAAAATACAAATCGTGGATTTGTGCTTGAAAACATTGTTTATCTTGAACTCATAAGACGAGGCTATAAGGTTTTTATAGGCAAGGTTGACGGTGGTGAAATAGACTTTGTTGTGTTTAGGGGAAGTGAAATAATCTACATTCAAGTTGCAGAAAGCATAATGGATGAAAATGTTTTTGAAAGGGAAATGAAACCGCTTAAGAGTGTAAAAGATTATAACCAAAGAGTTGTGATAACCACTGATTATGACGTGAACGAGTCGTATGACGGAATAAAACATATAAATATCTTTGACTTTTTGCTTGGCAAGCGAACAATTTAGCCCAGTTTTACAAAGAAATCCCTTTTATTGCTTGACTTTTTGGGAAAAGTGGATATAATTATGTCATAATCTCGGTTGCGAAGGGAGGTGAAAAGAGTATGTCAACAGTCAGAGTAGGCGAAAACGAAAGTTTGGAAAGTGCTATCAAAAGATTTAAACGTAAATGCCAAAAAGACGGTATTATCGGCGACCTTAGAAAGAAGGAAGCATACGAAAAACCATCTATCGCAAGAAAGAAAAAATCTGAAGCAGCAAGAAAAAAGAGATATAAATAATATCAATTTTAAAAGAACTCTCTCGGGGGTTCTTTTTTATTCTAAATTTTTTTATCATGTTTTTATTAAAAAATATTAAAAAATATCAATATTTTTGGTTTCATAAGTCAAATTCCCCTTAAATATTATCTTTTAGGACAAGAAATGACAATATTCAGACGCCTTTTCCTTTGGAGAAAAAGTTGCAAAGCGATATAATCTTTTATGTAATTCACAGGGGGTAATGAAATGAGTGAAAAATCTAAGGGAAATATCTATAGTTTGGCGAAACTTGCAAAGGAGAGGATGAAAAGTAACAACTATTCAAGGTTGCCACAAAAAACTATAAACAACGCAACGAGCATTGCAAAATATATTTCAACTCACAAGGTGCCTCCAAAACAAACTCAGCCCATTGAACACAAAAAGTCATTTGACGACACTTTTTATCAGAAAGTCTGTGAAATTATTGAAACGGGGAACACTGCAAACCCAGTTCAAATTCTTATGGATAAAAATTTTTTTAGGTCGCTTGACACCGAAGGCAAGCAGTTTTATATTTCAACTTTAAACCAAAAATATAAAATTATGAAAATGCGATATATTAAAGAACACCCAATCTCAATGTTTGTATAAATTTTTGATTGTTTTAAGCAAATTTTGTTTGTGAGATTTCCACTTGTGTGATATACTCCTTTTTAAGGAGTTTATGGTGAGAGTTCCGCCCATTTTGGGGGAAGCACCGCAGAAAATATGTCAAACGAGCAAATAGATTTAAGCAAACTTAACAATTCACAACTGGTCGCCCTAAAGCAAATTGATGGGGCGAGCATGGTGCTGGCGGGTGCTGGCAGTGGCAAAACAAGGCTGGTGACATATAGAATTGCATATCTCGTGCGAGATATGGGAGTTCACCCACAAAATATCCTTGCCATAACGTTTACAAACAAGGCTTCTAACGAGATGAAAGAAAGGCTTGCAACACTTCTTGGTGACGAGGCTGAAGACATTTGGATAAGCACCTTTCACGCTATGTGTGTGAAAATTTTGCGTAAGCATATTTCAAGTTTAAAATCTACAAAAAATATAAATTCCACAATTAACTTTGACAGCAATTTTTCAATATACACCGACACCGAAAAGGATAAAGCCATAAAAACCGTTATTCAAAATTTGAAAATAGACAAAGACGGCTTTGACAAAAAAGTGGAGTATCACATTTCAAATGCAAAGAACAGAAATCTGTCACCTTGGGACTATCAGAAACTAAATCAAGACGTGCCAGACATTGAAGACATAACAAAGGCTTATTCCGCCTATCAAAGTTTTCTTGCAAGCAACAACGCCCTCGATTTTGACGACTTGCTTACAAAAACTTACGAACTTTTTATTGAATTCCCAGACATTTTAAGGCGTTATCAAAATAAATTTGAATATATCCACATTGACGAATTTCAAGACACAAACTACATTCAATATCAAATTGCACACCTTTTGGCTCTTGGTCATGGCAATATTTTTGTTGTGGGTGACGAGGACCAGTGTATATACTCTTGGCGTGGGGCAAACATAGAGAATATCCGCTCTTTCCAACAAGATTTCCCAGACTACAAAATGTTCAAACTTGAGCAAAATTATCGTTCTACAAAGGAAATTCTGACCATAGCAAACAAACTCATAAAAAACAATCAAATAAGGAACGACAAAGTCCTTTGGACAGAAAATCAAGTGGGGAATAAGATTGATTGCTACAAAGCAACAGACGAGTTTGACGAAGCAGAACATATCGCCCTTACAATCAAAACAATGGTCACAAATATGGGCTACAAATACAGCGACTTTGCCGTCCTTACAAGGCTTAACGCAATGAGTGCGCCTTTTGAAGAAAAATTCCTAAACTACAACATTCCATACAAAATTTTTGGTGGAAATAAGTTTTTTGAAAGATTGGAAATCAAAAACCTTGTAAGTTATCTTAAAATGCTTGCGAACCCATATGACTCCACATCATTCACAAGAATTATAAACTATCCAAAGCGAGGCATTGGTGAAGCGACAATAGCAAATATCTTACAACTTGCCGAATTTCATAACACAACTCCATACAACCTTATCTTAAATTCTGACGAATACATGCTTGACGCGAATTTGGAAAGAAAAATAAAGCCATTTAAGGACATTATTCAAAAATTAAACGACAAATATGAAACTCTGTCGGGATATGAATTTGTCGAATATCTGGTCAAAACGATTGATTTTAAGAGTATTTATAACACTTCATCAGAAGAAGATTTGTCAAGACTTTTAAACGTGGACAACTTCCTTGTCATGGCACAAGAATATTTTAAAAACAACCCAAAAAGCACAGTTAGCGAGTTTTTGCAATCTATAACCCTTGTTACAGATATGGACGAATATGACGACAAAGCAAACACCGTCACCATTGCGACTGTCCATGCGGTTAAGGGACTTGAGTTTAGAGTGGTGTTTGTTGCAGGGCTTGAGGAAAGAATGTTCCCAATAGTCCGCACATATTCAACCCAAAACGATATGGAAGAAGAAAGAAGACTTATGTTTGTGGCAATTACAAGGGCAGAAGAAAGACTGTTCTTAAGTTATGCCAAATCTCGTTTTGTCTTTGGCAGAAGGGACTACGCCTTGCCTTCAAGATTTCTTAAAGAGTGTGATATGCTTGAAATGCAGCCAGTGTTTTCAAAATCACAAACCAGCCCAATTTCAACCAGTTTCCCAACATTTGCAAAGAAAAGCTTTTCGCTTAATAAATTTGAAACTTCTTCCGAAAAGCAAAAGAGTGATAGCCTTGCAACCAAATATTTTGTGGGGGCTAGGGTGTCACATCCAAAGTTTGGCAAGGGAACAATTACAAGCAATCAAGGCATTGCAATCACCAAGTGCGTCAGCATAAACTTTGATGGCGTTGGCGTAAAAACACTGTCTGTTGAATATGCACCAATAACCATTATTGAATAATTGCACTTTTGGAATAATAAAAAGTGCAAAATTTGCACCTTGTCAAAACTTAAAAGTGCAAAAAGGAGATGTTATGGATAATCTAGAACACATGAAAGAACTTGTTGAAGTCCTAAACGATTATGCCTATAGATATTATGTTTTGGAAGAGCCTATTGTAAGTGACTATGACTATGACGTTTTATATGATGAACTGGTAGCCCTTGAAAAGTCCACAGGCACCATTCTTCCAAATTCTCCAACAATAAGAGTTGGTGGTGATATATTGTCTGGGTTTAAGAAAGTGGAACACAAGGTCAGGCTTTTCAGCCTTGGCAAATGTAATGATTTTGCAGGGCTGGAGAAGTTTGTAAGCGATGTCCGAACGGTCGTTCAGAACCCAACCTTCACTGTTGAACACAAGTTTGATGGCTTAAGAATTATTGTGGAATACAGAAACGGCAAACTATATCAAGCCTCAACTCGTGGCAATGGATATGTCGGCGAAGATGTAACAGAACAAGTCAAAACAATAAAATCTGTGCCACTTACAATAAATTATGAAGGGACAATCACCCTTGCGGGAGAAGGTGTTATAACTCAACAAAACCTTGAAAAATATAACAGAACTGCAGAAGAAAAATTGAAAAATGCTAGAAATGCTGTTGCTGGTGCAATAAGAAACCTTGACCCAAAAGTCACTGCAAAGCGAAATGTTGATGTGGTGTTTTATGACCTAATTTCAAGCGACACACCTTTTGAAAGTCAAGAGCAAGTATATGAATTTTTGAAGAAAAACAAGTTTATGGTGGGAAAACTTTTCAGAGTTTGCAAAGATGTGGAAGAAATTGAACAAATAGCAAACGAAGTGGATAAAGTAAAAGCCACACTAGACATTCAAATTGACGGACTCGTTGTCAAACTTAATAACCTAAAAGATAGGGAAATTTTAGGCACAACAGCAAAATATCCAAAGTGGGCCATTGCATACAAATTTGCCCCACAAGAACTAACAAGTGTCTTGCGAAAAGTGCTTTGGAACGTGGGCAGAACGGGCAAGGTTACGCCAACGGCAGAAATTGACCCAGTGGAACTTGCGGGGGCGACAGTCACTCGTGCCACACTTAACAACATTGACGACATTGCAAGAAAAAAAGTTAAACTAGGCTCACTTGTCTTTGTCAGACGAAGCAACGAAGTTATCCCAGAAATATTGGGCATTGCCCAAGACTTGCCGGGGTCAAAAGAAATTGAAAAACCAACAACTTGTCCTTGCTGTGGGGAGCCACTTGAAACTGTGGGGCCAAACATCTTTTGCAAAAATCCAACTTGCAGAGATAAAGTTGTAAGCAAAATAACATATTTTACTTCTCGAAACTGCATGAACATAGAGGGAGTTAGGGACAAGATTGCCGCCCAACTTTATGACGATTGCGGAGTGAGAAATGTCAGTGATATTTATCTTTTGTCAAGGGAAAAACTTGAAAAACTGGAAGGGTTTAAAGATAAAAAAATAGATAAACTGCTTGCAAACATTGAAAAGAGCAAAACTTGCAATTTGTCAAACTTTTTGGACGCAATAAGCATTGACGGCGTGGGCGAAAAGACTTCAAAAGACTTAGCCAAACGCTTTGAAACATTGGACAACTTGAGGGTTGCAACTTATGACGATTTAATTCAAATTGACGACATCGGTGACGTGACTGCAAGAAATATCGTGGACTATTTTAAAGACGAAAACAACCTAAGGGAAATTCAAAACTTGCTTGATAGAGGCGTTAAAATAAACGTGCCACAAAAGAAAAATATTGACAAAACAAACTTCTTTTATGGCAAGAAAATTGTCCTTACTGGCTCGCTTTCAAATTACACAAGAGCAGAGGCGACAAAGATAATAGAAGACCTAGGCGGAAGCGTATCGGGCAGTGTTTCAAAAAATACAGACGCAGTTTTGGTTGGCGAAGACGCTGGCAGCAAACTTGCAAAAGCGCAGTCACTTGGAGTTAGGACAATTTCTGAAGAAGAATTTAAAACACTTATAAAATCTTAAATTATATTAAATTGCAAATAATCTCTTGCAAAAATATTTCTTATGTGCTAAAATTTTGTGAAAAATGAAAAAGGAAGTGAATTTATTATGATGATTGACCCACCTATTGAGGAATTAAGAAAAATCGCTGGCAACGAATATATCCTTACAAATCTTGTTGCAAAGCGTGCAAAAGAACTTGAAAAAGACATTCCAGACGTCATTGAAAATTCGTCTGAAAAGGCAATTTCAATCGCCGCTAGAGAAATCTATTCTGGCAAAATCGTTCCAACCAAACTTGGAGAAGAAAACAAATAAGGATAAGTTATGATTGCAGAAGTTGTTGTTGATGTTGCAACCATGGGCATGGACAAGGTGTTTGACTATAACATTCCGCCTGAAATGAACGCCACCGTGGGCGACCGAGTGAAAGTTCCATTTGGCAACAGAGATGTTGAGGGGTTTGTCACAGCGGTCAAGCAAGATTCAACACTTGACACTGCAAAACTCAAAAACATTTCTTCCAAAATGGACACACAACCCTTGCTTACACAAAATATGCTTAGGTTGTGTTTTTTTATGAAAAAAAAGTTTTATCTTAGGCTGATAGATGTCATCAACCTATTTTTGCCACCATATGTCAGAAATGGCAAGTCCAAGCAAGTGGATTATGTGTCACTGAATACAGATACAATCCCAGACCTTGGCAGGTCAAAAAAACAACTTGAAATTTTGCTTAAACTGCGTGAGTGTGGCAGTGCAAAACGGGCTGACATTGCAAAGGAATATGGGCAATCGGCATTGAATGCAGTTATAGAGAAGGGATATGTAAAAGTTGTGTCACAAGGTGAAAGAAGAACCCCACAAAACGCTTTTACAGTTGCCAAAAAATCAATAACTCTAAACCCAACGCAGCAGAAAGCGGTTGACACCATTTCAAACAGCAAATATGCCACCTATCTTTTACATGGCGTTACGGGAAGCGGCAAGACGGAAGTTTATATTAACTGCATAAGAAACGCCCTAGAACGTGGCAAAACAGCCATTATGCTTGTGCCAGAAATTTCTCTTACTCCACAAATGTTTGCAAGGTTTAAAAATGCCTTTGGCGACACAGTTGCAATATTGCACAGCAACCTTTCAAGTGGCGAAAGATTTGACGAATGGCAACGACTTAAAACAGGGCAAGCGAAAATAGCCATTGGGGCAAGGTCATGCATATTTGCTCCGCTAGAAAACATTGGCGTAATTGTAATTGACGAGGAACATGACTCAAGTTATTATTCCGAAAGCAACCCACGTTATCACACGCATGAAGTGGCACGTTATTTGGCATATCTCAATAATTGTCCACTAATTTTAGGTTCTGCCACGCCAAGCATTGAAAGTTCATATCTTGCCTCAATCGGGGAATATCGCAAAATTATTCTTCCAAACAGAGCCAACGACAAGGAACTCCCAACAATAGAAATTGTCGATATGTTAAGTGAAATCAGAAACGGCAACACAGGGATATTTTCTCAAAAGTTTCTGAGTGAACTTGACGCTTGCATATCTCAAGGCAGACAAGCAATGATATTCATAAACAGACGTGGCTTTTCGTCATTTGTCATGTGCAGAAATTGTGGCTATGTGCCAAAGTGCGAAGATTGCGATGTGTCACTTGTTTATCACAAAGAGGATAATCTTCTAAAATGTCACTATTGTAACAGACGTTACAAAATGTTATCCCGTTGCCCAAAGTGTGGCAGTGTGTCACTAAGAACGGGTGCCGTTGGAACAGAACAAGTGGTGGAAGAACTTAAGAAAATGACCAATGTGCCAGTGTTTAGATTGGACAATGACACTACTCAAAACAAGACTGCATACGTTGACATTTTGCAAAAGTTTAACATGACAAAGCCCGCCATTTTGGTCGGCACCCAAATGATAGCAAAAGGGCATGACTTTGAGGGGGTTGCGCTTGTTGGAATTGTTGACGCAGATGTGAGTTTGCATTTTTCTGACTACAGAGCCATTGAAAGGACCTTTCAACTTATAACCCAAGTGTCGGGCAGAGCGGGCAGAAGCGAAGGCGAAGGCAAGGTTGTTTTGCAGACCTATTATCCAAAACACTTTGCCTACAGATGTGCCGTTGACTACAATTATGACGCCTTCTTCAAAAGGGAATTGTCCCTTCGGGAAACAACTCATTTCCCACCATTTGTTACAATGCTAAGAGTGCTTGTAACAAGCGAAAATGAAGCAAAAGCACAAGATACATTGCAACAGATTTATAATCAAATAAAGTCACTTAAGGAGCAAACATACACCAGCGATTTTGTCTATCTTTCCGCCATGCGTTGCCCAAAGAAGCGACTTCAAAAGAACTTCCGCTATCAAATTATGATAAGAATTTATAGAAAGAACGAAGACGCAATTATCCCTCAAATTTATGACGCTTGCGACAGTGTAAAGAAAAATGGCGTTTCAATATTTGTGGAACTTGACCCACAAAACTTAAGTTAAGATTTTTGATTTGACAAATGATAATGTTGTTATATAATAAATACATATGGAGGTTGCAAAGTGGCAACAAGAAAAATAGTTACAGTAGAAAATGAAATTTTAAGAAAAAAATCAAAGGAAGTCACCCGCTTTGACGAAAGTTTGTGGGAACTTTTGGATGATATGAAAGAAACCCTTGAAAAGTCGGGCGGCGTGGGTCTTGCCAGCGTTCAAGTCGGCGTTTTGAAAAGAGCGTTTGTTATAAGCGTAAACAACTGCTATCTTGAAGTGATAAACCCAAGAATTGTCAAGTCGTCTGGCAGCCAAACGGGGCTTGAAGGGTGCTTGAGTATCCCAGGCAAGCAAGCCAAAGTTACAAGACCAAACAAAGTGACTGTGGAGTTTGTGGATAGATTTAACTTTCCAATGACAATAACTACAACAGACTTTATGGCTCGTGCATTTTGCCATGAATATGACCATCTTGACGGCATATTGTATATTGACCACATTAAAAAATAAGGGGGAATGAATGAACGTTGTATTCTTAGGCTCAAGTGAGTTTTCGCTCACTGTCTTAAAAAGTCTTTTGAACTCTCACCATAAAGTCCTTGCCTGTGTTATGGGGCTTGACCAAAAAGTTGGACGTGGCGGGAAAATTGAATATTCTCCAGTAAAGAAGTTTTGTCTGTCGCAAAACATTCCTTTTTTTCAATATAAATCAATAAGCAAGCAAGGATTTGATGATATTTCAAGTCTTCACTCAGACGTGCTTGTAACGGCTTCTTTTGGGCAAATTTTAAGGCAAAATATCCTAGACCTTGCTCCATATGGCGTGATAAATGTTCATGCTTCACTTCTTCCAAAATATCGTGGCAGTTGCCCAGCAAATTGGGTTATAATAAATGGCGAAAAGCAAACAGGTGTCACCATTATGAAAACGGCACTTTCTCTTGACACAGGCGATATGCTTATGCAAAAGGCGTTTGACATAAATGAAAATGAAACAGCGGGCGAGCTTCTGTGTCGTCTTGCAGATTTAGGGGCAGAGATGTTGCCAGAAGCGCTTGACCTAATTGAAAGCGGGAAAGCAGTCTTTACAAAGCAAGATGAAAGCAAGTCAAGTTATTTCCCAATGCTAAAGCGGGAAGCAAGTGCAATAGACTTTTCAAAATCTGCAAGAGAAATTGCAAACTTCTGCTTGGGGCTTAACCCATGGCCAGTTGCATGGACTGTTGCAAATGGTGAAGTGATAAAGGTCTATAAAGCGGCACCACAAAACAACATTTGGGGGGTTGACCTTGATAGTTATAAATGTGGCGAAGTAGTTAGGGCAAATGGCAAAAGTGGGCTTGTTGCAAAGTGCGGGGACGGGCTTGTGCTTCTTGATATGGTGCAAGCACCAAACGGCAAAATTTTATCTTCAAAAGCCCTTTTAAACGGCAAAAAAATAGCAGAAGGGACATTGCTTTGCGGGAGAGTGGATAATGACTGATATTCAAAGTTTAACATTGGAAGAACTAACAAACACAATGCTTTCCTTGGGCGAAAAAAAGTTTAGGGCAGAGCAAGTCTTTCATGATATTATGCTAGGGAAGAAAATCGATGAAATCTCGACAATTTCTCAAGAACTAAAGAGCAAACTTAAAGAGCAATTTTCAGACGAGCCACTGACCATATTAACTCAAAAGAAATCTAATGACGGCACATCAAAGTTTTTGTATAAATTATCAGACGGCAACATTGTTGAAGGTGTTTTGATGTGTTACAAGTTTGGCAATACTCTTTGTGTATCCAGCCAAGTGGGCTGCCGCATGGGGTGCAAGTTTTGTGCTTCGGGGCTTGACGGACTTATAAGAAATTTGACCGCAGGAGAGATAGTGTCACAAGTTATTGCCGTCAACAAACTTCTGGGTGGCTCGTTGCAAGAAAGAAAAATATCTAACATAGTCCTAATGGGCAGTGGCGAACCTCTTGATAATTATGACAACCTCATTCAATTTCTAAAAATAGTCACTTGCAATCGTGGACTAAATTTCAGCGAAAGAAGCATATCTATAAGCACTTGCGGGCTTGTTCCCAAAATCTACAACCTTGCAGACTCGGGCTTTAAAATAAACATCTGCCTTTCACTTCACGCTTCAAACGATGACACAAGACGACAAATTATGCCTGTGGCAAAGGGTTACACGGTGGCGGAACTTCTTGATGCGTGCGACTATTATTTTGAAAAAACGGGCAGACGAATTTTGTTTGAATACATTATGATAAAAGACGTAAATTCCTCTACAGAACACGCTTTAAGACTTGCCAAATTGCTTTCAAAAAGAAATTGCATCGTCAACCTTATAAACTTAAACGAAGTTAAAGAAAACAACTTTAAAAGGTGCAGTGAGGAAACAATAAATCACTTTGCCGAAATCTTGAAATCCTACAATGTAAACGTCACGACAAGAAGAAGTCTTGGCAATGACGTTGATGGGGCGTGCGGGCAATTAAGACGAAGTTATATAAAAGATAATAAAGGAGAATAAAATGTCACTTCTCATTTCAGCCTCAACAAATCCCCCAAATGAGCGAGATTTGTTGCAATATATAAAGGAACTTTCTAACATTGACATTGATTATATCCATTGTGATATTATGGACGGCAAGTTCGTCGCAAACAAAACTTTAAATCACAAAATGGTCGGGAAGATAAATAAAATCACCTCAAAGCCACTTGATGTGCATCTTATGGTGCAAAAGCCATGGAAAGTGGTGGGAAAATATTTGAGAAATGGGGCGGACATTGTGTCAGTGCATTATGAAGCCTTTGACAACTCAAAACTTCTCAAAAAGACCTTGGAGAAAATCAGAAAGAAAGGTGCTTTTGCCTCTCTTGCCATAAACCCAAACACAGAAGTGTCGGAAATAGAGCCATTTTTGCCATATTGCGACATGGTGCTTGTTATGAGTGTCGAACCAGGAAAAAGCGGTCAAAAGTTTATGGAAAGCACCTATGACAAACTTGATAAATTATCCATATCGACCAAGAAGCAGGGTGTGAACCTTGTGGTCGAAGTTGACGGTGGAGTAACTGTGGATAACGCACCAAAGCTCAAAACCCACGGGACGAACATAGTCGTTGTGGGGTCACACCTTTATTCAAGTGTTGATAGAGCCAAAACCACCAAGTCTATTCATGAAGCATAAAGTGTAGAGAGGTTTTTTCTAGTTCTATAAAAAGGAGAGTTTAGTTTTAAACTCTTTTTTTGTTGTTTTGCTAACTTGAATGGAAAGCAGTGGCAAAAACCCCCAATAGGGCATACAATATACAAAGCGGGGTGAATAATGAGAATATATTGTATCAAAGCACCAAAGGGTCTAAAACTCTTTCTAAAATTGCTTCTTAAAAAACACTACATAAAAATTGAAGAATAAAAATTTAAAAAAGTAGTAAGTTTTGCTTGCAACAAATGAAATTTTGTTGTATTATATATCCTGTAGCCTAGGATAATTGTGTATTTTAGGCAAAAAAAGGATAGTTATTTATGTTTGTTAAAACTTCAAATGCTTTTGGTGACATAACAATCGACAACAACGCTATTGCAGTTGTCGCTGGTTTCAACGCACTCGAATGTTATGGTGTGGTGGACCTTGTTGCAAAAGGCACGCAGGAAAGTTTTGGCGAACTTTTTAAGACCAGATCTTTTTCTCGAGGCGTAAAAATTCAAAGCCTTGACAATCACATAACTGTTGACCTCAACGTTATATTGAAATATGGTGTTTCAATAACTGCCGTTTGCGACAGCGTAAAAAGCACCGTCAAATACAGCGTTGAAAAGTTTACGGGCATGATTGTTGACGCAGTGAACATCAAAGTCATTGGGGTTAGGGTCTGATTTTCTTTTTATAATATAGAAAGGCAGACTGTCTGTCTTTTGGTTTTATCTTTGGAGGATAGAAGTGCAGAAAACCGTGAATGGTGCAATGTTCAGAAAAATGATTCTATCGGCTTCTACATTGCTTGATGAAAATAGAAAATATGTTGACTCTTTAAATGTCTTTCCTGTGCCAGATGGCGACACTGGAACAAATATGAATTTGACATTTAAATCTGCAACTAAGGAAGTAAACGAATGTCCAAACAACAACTTTGACTCTTTGGCAGAGGCTGTGACCAAGGGCGCATTGCGTGGTGCTAGGGGAAACTCTGGCGTTATCTTGTCACAAATTCTAAAGGGCATGAGCACAGTTATGAGGACTTGCCAAGAACTCAAAACAAAGGATTTTGCCCATGCAATGAAAGAAGGTGCTGACGTAGCATACAAAGCAGTTACAAAGCCAAAGGAAGGCACAATCTTAACAGTTATCCGTGTTATGGCAGAATATGCTCTTGTGTCTTGCAAGAAGAACAGCGACTTTGAAGTCTTCTTGAAAGACGTTTTGGACAAGGGTGAAGAAGTGCTGCTTCAAACTCCAGAACTTTTGCCAGTTTTGAAAAAGGCCGGAGTCGTTGACGCTGGTGGCAGAGGACTTATCGTTATCTTTACAGGCTTCTACAAAGCACTCACAAATGACGAGTCCGCAATCTCCGCAGACTATGTTGACGCTCAAACAGCTTATCAAAAAGATGAGGAATTCCACAAAAAACTTGTTGACCTTGCAGAAATCCAATTTGGCTATTGCGTTGAGTATAACATTATAAATATGCACAAAAAGACAACTCAAAGCGATATTGACAAACTTAAAGAACGACTTTTGGAACTTGGCGACTCAGTTATCTGCATTGGCGACCTTAAACTTGTAAAAGTTCACGTTCACACAAATGAACCAAACAAAGCGCTTGGCTTTGGCTTGGAACTTGGTGAAATTTCAAATATCAAAATTGAAAACTTGCTCGAAGAACACAGAAAAATGCTTGAAGAACAATCGAAGAAAGAACCTCCAAAGCAAATGGGCATTGTGTCTGTTTCCGCTGGTGACGGTTTTGAAGCATTGTTTAAAGACCTTATGGTTGACCACGTTATTAAAGGTGGACAAACCATGAACCCAAGTGCAAGCGACATTGCAGAAGCCATTGACCATGTAAACGCAGAAACGGTCTTTGTCCTTCCAAACAACAAAAACATTGTCCTTGCCGCTGAACAAGCAAAAGACCTTGTTAAGAAAAATGTTGTAGTTATCCCAACAAAATCTGTCCCAGAGGGAATATCTGCTTGCCTTGCCTTCAACCCAGACGAATCTGTGGAAGAAAACACCGAGGCAATGAAAGAGTCCATGCAAAATGTTAAAACAGGCAGTGTGACATATGCCGTTAGGGACACTCACGTTGACGGTTTTGACCTAAGCGTTGGCGAAATTATTGGTCTTGACAACAGCGCAATCTTGGCAAAAGGCAGTGAAATTCCAGAAACAGTTGAGGGACTTCTTGCAAAACTTGTTGACGACACAACAGTCAATGTCACCTTGTTCTATGGTCAAGAAGTTAAGGAAGAGGACGCAGTCAAACTTCAAGAGAAACTTCAAACCTCATATCCTCAATGCGAATTCAACGCCGTTTCGGGTGGACAACCAGTATATTATTATATACTTTCAGTAGAATAATCTATTATTTTAACCTATACAAAAATCCCTTGCAAAAGTGAGGGGTTTTTGCTTGTTATTTGGCGTATTTTGCCCTAAAAAACCGCTAAAATAGCCCCAAAATGCAAATTTTATGAAAAAATTAAAAATTTTCTTAAATTTTTTGAAAAATAAAAAGGAAATTTGTATTTTGCGTGAAATAATATATAATAGTTGAGTTTGTGCAAATTGCACAAAAAAACTTAATGTAAAAATATAGGAGATTGGTCTTTGACAAAATGTGGTTTTCCTCTTGAATTTATCGAGGAAGTAAAACAAAGGAATGACATAATATCAGTGATTTCTCGGTCACTCACCATGAAAAAGCAAGGTCGCTATTTTTGGGCTTGCTGTCCTTTTCATTATGAAAAAACTCCTTCGTTTGCCGTAAGTGAGGACGAGCAGTATTTCCATTGCTATGGCTGCGGCGAAGGGGGTGATGTCATAAGATTTGTTATGAAATATGACAACATTCCATTTTATGAAGCAGTCAAAAAACTTGCCGAAAGTGCCGGCATGCAAATTCCAAATGTTGAACAAAATGACGAAATGGCACTTAAACTCAAACAGAAAAAACGAGTGCTTGAGTGTCTAAACTGTGCCAAAGATTATTACATACAAACCCTAAGACTTCCAACAAGCAAAGTCGCACAGAATTATGTAATCGCCAGACAATTTACGGGTAGTGTGCTTAAAAATTTTGGCATAGGATATAGTCCCGATTGGACAAGCATTGTTACATATCTTAGTTCTAAAGGCTTTGACCTAGCCACCATGCGTGACGCTGGACTGGTGGAAGTTGGCGAAAATGGCAAGCCATATGACGTCTTTGCGCACAGACTAATGTTTCCAATTATAGACATCTATGGCGATTGCATCGGGTTTTCCGCTCGAGTTTTGGAGGCGGGCAGCAAGTTTGCAAAATACAGGAACTCCACTCAGACAATCGTCTTTGACAAGAGTAAAACAGTTTACAATATCAATATGATAAAGGAACTGAGAAAGGAACAACCTATTGATAGCATAATTATATGCGAAGGGCAAATTGACGTCATCGCAATGTTCAAAGCGGGTCACAGAAATGCCTGCGCTTGCATGGGGACGGCAATAACTCCTTTCCACGCACGACTTCTCAAGCGTTATGCAGACAAAGTCATTTTGTGCCTTGACGGTGACGGTGCGGGGCAAAAAGCGACTTACAAAGTAACTCAAGTTTTGGCAGACGCTGGGCTTGAAGTTAGGGTCGCAAAACTTCGTGACGGACTTGACCCAGACGAAATTTTGAGAAAATATGGAAAGGAAGAACTGGACAAGAGCCTTGAAAACTTACTCGACCACATTGAATACAAAATTGAGAGTTTGGCAACAAAATATAATTTGAAAGATAATTATGAGAGAAATAAGTTTGTGACGGAAGCGATGGAAGTGCTTTCCACCCTAGAAAGCAACACCCAAAAGGATATTTACCTTAAACTCGTGTCTGCCAAAGCAAATGTGCCAGTTGACGTTTTAAGGCGTGACCTTAGGGAAACGGAAGCGGGCGAAGTTAAAGTTAAAACGGAAGAACAAGAACCCCCAGTGAGAATTGAGGGACATACAAAAGCAATTCAGTTTGTGCTTTCAAGCATCGTCCACAAAGAGCCATACGCCATAAAAGCGTGCAGTTACAATATAAAATTCCAAAATCCAAGTTATCAAAAACTCTTTGACTATCTAAAGTCACTTTCCGAACAGAACAAATCTTGGACAGTTGGTTCGCTGTATGATGTTTTTGATGTTGACGAAGACAAAAGTATATTGGACATAATCAATTTCAATTTTTTCAACGTGTCGGGCGACAAGCAAAAGTATTTTGACGAGTGCCTTGAAAATTTATATTCCGTCAGCCTAAAGCAAAGACAAGACGAACTTATGAAGCAATTTAAAACAGAAAGAGATGCAACAAGAAGAAGACAAATAGCAGGTGAACTTGGTGAGCTTGCAAAAGAACTTAAAAACAATGGAGATAAACAAAATGTATGATCAAAGATTTCAACCAGAAGTAACCAAACTTTTGGAAGCAGCAAAAGGCAAGGGAAGCATTTATGAAGATGCCATTTTTTCAAGCCTTATAAAACTTGACGCCTCAGCAAGTGACATTGAGGAAGTCAAAAAGTTCCTTACGGAAAACGGCATAAAAATTGTTTCTCAAGCGGACGAAATGGAAGACTTGAGTGTAATTGCAAGCCAAGTGCAAGTTGACGACCCAGTCAAAATGTATCTTAAAGACATTGGGCGTGTGCCACTTCTTTCAAGCGAGGAAGAACTTGACTACGCCAAAAGAATGGCAGCCGGTGACGAAGTTGCAAGGAAAAAACTTTCTGAAGCCAACTTAAGACTTGTCGTCAGCATTGCCAAAAAGTATGTCGGCAGAACAGGCATGCAATTTTTGGATCTTATCCAAGAAGGCAACTTAGGACTTTTGCGTGCAGTTGAAAAATTTGACTACACAAAAGGGTTCAGATTTTCAACCTATGCGACTTGGTGGATAAGACAATCTATCACCCGTGCCATTGCCGACCAAGCAAGAACAATCCGTATCCCAGTCCACATGGTGGAAACAATCAACAAAATGCTTCGTGTCCAAAGACAACTTCTTCAAACTTTGGGCAGAGATCCTTCCGCACAAGAAATTGCAGAAAAAATGGGAATTTCCGAACAACGTGTTTGTGAAATTCAAAAAATAGCTCAAGACCCACTTTCTCTTGAAACACCAGTCGGCGAAGAAGAGGACAGCAAAATGGGTGACTTTGTTGAAGACGACAGCATAAAATCTCCAGTTGAAACTGCTTCACAACTTATCTTGAAAGAACAACTTATGGCAGCTATCGACACCTTGACACCTCGTGAGCAAAAAGTTATCCGCCTAAGATATGGACTTGATGACTCCCACTCCAGAACTCTTGAAGAAGTGGGCAAGGAGTTTGATGTCACTCGTGAGCGTATCCGTCAAATTGAAGCCAAAGCACTTCGCAAACTTCGTCACCCAAACAGAAGTAAAAAACTGGAAGGTTTCTGTGACTAAGCAAAACATAAGACTAAATGCAATTTGCAGTTTGGTCACAAAAAGAATAATTGCAGATGTTGGCAGCGACCACGGCTTTGTGCCAAAAATTCTTTTGCAAAATGACAAAATTGACTTCGCCTATGTTTCGGATATAAGCAAAAAATGCGTAAATAAAGCGGAAGACAACTTAAAAGGCTTTTATGACAAAACTCAGTTTGTCGTTTGTGACGGAATAACAGATTTATTGTCTGTCACTCCGCTCCCACAACAAATTATAATTGCTGGCATGGGCGGCAGAGAAATTGTTAAAATATTGTTGCAAGATAAATACAAAATTTTCGACAATTTCATCTTACAGCCTCAAAAAAACACAGAAGAGTTGCGAATTTTCCTTCAAAACAACTTTTTTGATATAAAAAAAGATTTTATGGTGCATGACGGCAAGATTTTTTACAACATTCTTCAAGTTTGCCGCTCAAAAACTATAATTAAACTCACAAATGACCAAATTATGTTTGGAAAGAGCAATTTTAATTCGCCAAGTGCAGATTTTATGAACTATCTTGACTACAAAATTGACAAATTCTCTTCAATTTTGCAAAATACAACGGATAGTGAGATACAATCTTCGTTGCAAAAATTCCTATTATGCCGTGAAAAATGTCAAAAGAAGATTTTGGCTGTTGACCAAAAGGCAAAATAATGATATAACAATGTAAAAGTGGCTCTGCCGCAAAAGGAGAAAAAATGTTTGAACAAATACTCGCCTATCAAAATCTTGACGCAAAAGTCTTGAAACTTAAAAGGGAATATGACAAGGACCCAGCAAAACAAAACATAACAAACGCCATGGCTATTGCAAAAGATTTTCAAAATAAACTTGTGGAACTGGACTCTATTGCAAGCAAAACCCTTGCCGACTATGAGAAGAACAAAAAGCGTTATGCCCAAATATTTGATACGCTTGATAAACTTACAAAGCAAGATACTTCAAAACTTGGAACAGAAGAATTGTCCGCTCAAATTGACAAACTAAACTCTCTTTCAACAGAACTCGGCTCGCTTGAAAGAGCAATTTCATCTCTTGCAGACTCCATGTCAAACATCCTCAAGAACTTTGACTACTACAAGCAAAACATCATTCTGTCGAAGCAAAAATATATGGAAAACAAGCAAAAACTTTCTCAACTTGAAGAAAAGATTATGCCACAAGTAACCGCAATCAAAAAGCAAATGGTGGAAATGGAAAAGGATATTGACCCAAAAATTTTGGCAAAATACAAAAGCCTAAGACAAGACAAAATCTTTCCAGTGTTTGTCCCGCTAAACAACAATTCTTGCGGAGGGTGTAGCATGTCACTTGCAGCAGCGTCAACAAGCAAACTTAAAGACAACGGCTATCTTGAATGTGAACAATGCAGAAGATACATTTATTTTGGAGAATAATCATATAATATTGCCCACAAACTTCTTGGGCAATATTTTTTATATATGTAGAATTATTGTAAAAATCTCATTGCCTCAAACTTCATATATGTGTTAAAAATATTGTCAACTAAATTTGCCAATATTTTTTTATTAAAATGCCAAAAATTTATTTGTCATTTTGCACAAAAGATAATACAATGTTATAGACAGAATTTTTGGAGAAGTATTATGGAAAAACTTTATGATATTGCAATTTTAGGCGGAGGCCCAGGCGGGATAACAGCAGGAATTTATGCCAAAAGAGCAGGGCTTGACGTGGTTATAATTGAAAAAAATATGCCGGGCGGGGCAATAACAACAACGCCAGAAATCTCAAATTACACGGGCTTTTCGTCAATTTCAGGCATGGATCTTGCAACAAAAATGTTTGAACACGCAGGGCAGTTTGATATTCCTTTTGTATTTGACGAAGTGAAATCTGTGGAACTTGAGGGAGAAACAAAAAAGGTCGTCTGCTTTGGGCAAGTGATTTTGGCAAAAACAATAATCATTGGCACTGGGGCTTCGGTCAGAAAACTTGATGTCGTAGGCGAAAAGAAATTCCTCGGCAAAGGCATAAGTTATTGTGCAACTTGTGACGGGAACTTCTTTAAAGGACTTAAAGTCGCCGTTGTCGGCGGCGGGAACACAGCCCTTGAAGACGCATTGTATCTTAGCAATTTGGCAAGTGATGTGTATCTTATCCACAGACGGGACGAGTTTAGAGGGCAAGAATATCTTGCACAAAAGCTCATGGAAAAGAAAAATGTTCACCTTGTTTTAAACAGTGTCGTTTCATCTCTTGACGGGGAAGAAAAGTTGACGGGTGTTGTGGTGAACAATCTTCAAACAAAAATTCATGAAAACCTAAAAATTGATGGTCTTTTTGTTTGCATTGGGCGTGGACCTGATACAGAAATCTATGGGAATAAACTCAAACTTACAGAGGGTGGATATATCCAAACTGATTGCAATATGAAAACAAATATTGACGGAGTCTTTGCCATTGGCGACATAAGAAACACCCCTTTAAGGCAAGTTATCACCGCTTGTTCAGACGGGGCAATCGCCGCAACAAAAGCCTTTGAATATATTAAGTCAAAGAAGTAATTTGGCACAAGAAAAAACAATTTTTAAGGTAAAATTATGATTTATATAACAAAAAACTGGTATGACCTTTTGCAAGCGGAATTTGGAAAAGAATATTTTAAAAACTTGCAAGATTTCTTAGCAGAGGAATACAAAACGAAGATAATTTATCCCGAAGATAAGAAAATTTTTAACGCTTTAAACCAAACAAAATATGAAGATGTTAGAGTTGTAATCTTAGGGCAAGACCCATATATCAACGAAGGGCAAGCCCATGGAATGTGTTTTTCTGTGGAAAGCGGAGCATTGCCTCCAAGTCTAAAAAATATCTATAAAGAACTCCATGACGAACTGGGTTGTTACATCCCAAAAAGTGGAAACCTCACCAAATGGGCAAAACAAGGCGTTCTGCTTTTAAACAGTGTTCTGACAGTTGAAAAGGGGAAAAGTTTTAGCCACAAAGACAAAGGTTGGGAAATTTTTACGCACGAAATCATAAAGAAAATTGCAGAAAAGAAAACCCCCGTTGTCTTTCTCCTTTGGGGAGCAGGGGCAAGAAATATCGTCAAAGACATAGACTTATCGCACCATTATGTCCTAACTTGCGCTCACCCAAGCCCACTCTCTGCATACAACGGCTTCTTTGGCTGCGGGCATTTCAAAAAGTGTAACGAGCTCTTAATTAAATCTGGGCAAAAACCAATCGACTGGCAAATTGAGGATATAGAGTAAAAAAAACGGGTTTCTGATGAAATCCGTTTTTTGCTGGTGGAAGTGCATCTCAGTTTGAAGAGAATTGCACTTTAGCCCTGATTGGACATGGCTCGGTCAAAGTTTCCTTGTGGCACACAGTTAGATTCACTTAATGCTGCTGTCGTCAGACCCTGACATGGTTCATGATTAACCATTGCACAAGACCTTGGCGTCATCACCAAAATCTAACCCACTTGAAGCACAAGTTCTCCCCGCAGATGAGTATTCAACTCTACTGTAGTGGATTGTAGATACAGGGCACCACTAGCTCCCCGCCTAGCACTTCCTACAAATAATTATACACATTCCACCCAAAAAATCAAGGCATTTTTAAAGATAATTTGCAACTTTTTCTTCTTTCAACATTTTTCACGAAATTTGCCACAAATATATGCGAGAAATCAAATAATTTCCGTCAAACAGTTGGAAAATTTGCGGAAATGTGTTATATATAATACATATTGTTAGAATTGTGTCCAAAATAGAGTAGAAACCTATGTTTATGCACAAAACAATACGTTCAAAAATCATTTTTTGGAGAAAATATGGCAAAAAAACATGTTGATAGAACAAATGCAGAACGTTTTATTTCTGCCTACAATCAAATTGACCATTCTTTAAGAACAATCTACGGCTTCAAGCGTAGCATAAGTTTTGCAGACCTAATTCGCAAAGCCGTTCCACTTAACAGTGTCGTAAGAAAGTATGAAGACGAACTTATCGACTACGGCAGACTCAGAAATTCCATTGTCCACAAAACAAACCCAAATTATGTAATTGCCGAGCCTCATGACGAAGTGGTTGAGGAATTTGAGAAAATCGCACGACTTATCGCAACCCCCCCAACCGCACTCACAAAGGTCTGCAAGCAAGAAGTTCTAACAATTCAAGGCTCGCTTTCAGTTAAGGAAGTTCTTGAAACTATAGCACAAACTGGCTACAAAAACCTTCCAGTTTATGAGGGAAACGTCCTGCAAGGCGTTGTCATCGGCTCAAAACTTTTGGATAGACTAGGGCATTGCCTAATTGACAATGAAAACTTGTTTGATTTCATAAAAAACACAAACGCACTCGAAATTGTTTCCAAAACTGACGAAACAAGCGATTTTAGGGTGTCCAGCAGAAATTTGACCATTGAACAAGCACTCAATTATTTTTATCTTAACCGCCGCTTGCAAATTATTATCATCACTGAAAACGGCACCAAAAATGAACGACCACTTGGCGTTGTTACAGTTGCCGACATTCTCGATATGAACGAAGTTTTGGAAAACTATTAAAGGGGAAATTATGATAAATTCATTCACCGTTTACACACGAAAATTGTTCAACAAATTTGCCAGCGTAACCACTTCACAAAAAAGACGTCTTGTGGTAAACTACACCGTTGGCGTAATTTTGTTTGTTGTGGCAGTATATTGCCTCATGACAAGAAAATACATCATGACCGTGTTCTTCGGCATTTTCAGCGTGTTGTTTTCATGCAGCAGACTCATTTCTATGGCACTTATAAATAGAATAAATGCCAAGCAACTGAACACCTATGACAAATATACGTTCTATGACGACAAATTCAAAGTCAACAGTTTTCTCGCTGGCGGCACACCATATGCCGAGCATGAACACCAGTATTCTGAAATATCAAGTATTGACTTTTTCACCACTTTTGCGTATATTTATCTTGCAAAAGGTGAAACTTACATTTTCTTGCGTGAAAACTTTAAAAACCCAGAGCAGTTTGATTGGCTTATGCAAAACCTAATGGCAACAGCCAATGCAAAAAAACTTGGCATTTCATACACTATGCCAAAGTTGTCGGAATATCTAGAAAACTCCGCAAAAAAGACGACATCAAAAACAACTAAAAAGGTCGCTAAAAAAGACGCATAAAGAATAAATTTACTAGATTTAGAGGAAGAAAGAATGGAAAAAGAAGATTCAAAACCAAATTTTATACAAATGGAAAAGGATGTGCTAAAATTTTGGCACGATAACGACTGCTTTCACAAACTTGTGGCAAAAAACAAAAACGGCAGACGTTTTAGATTTCTTGATGGCCCAATAACAGCAAACAACAGATGTGGCGTTCACCACATTTGGGGCAGAACACTAAAAGATATTACAATAAAATATCACGCACTCTTGGGCGAAGATTGTCAATATCAAAATGGCTTTGACGCGCAAGGAATGTGGGTTGAAGTGGAAGCAGAAAAAGATTTGGGACTTTCTGGCAAGCCAGAAATCGTTAAATATGGCATAGACAACTTCACCAACAAGTGTATGGATAGGGTGAAATATTATGCCAATGAAATCACCAATCAGTCAATCCGAATGGGACAATGGATGGATTGGGACAACAGTTATTTCACCAACTCTGACGAGAATATTTTGTCAATCTGGCACTTTCTAAAAGTCTGCCAAGAAAAGGGATATATCGTTCGCAAAAACAGACCAATCGCATGGTGTCCACGTTGCGGAACAAGCCTCTCCGAACACGAAATGGCTGGCAGTTATCACGATGTCACACACACCGCAATTTTTGCCAAATTCCCAGTAATGATGGAGGACTTCAAAATTTTGGCATGGACAACCACACCTTGGACGCTCAGTGCCAATGTCGCTCTTGCTGTCAACCCAAATTTAGACTATGTCAAAATCGTCCTAACAAACTCTGGCGAAAGACTTGTGCTTGGTAGGGACGCCTTGAAGGTTGTCAAAGAAAACTACAAAATCTTGGACACCTTCAAAGGTGAAAAACTTGTTGGGTTACATTATGAAACTTGCTTCCCAGAACTTCCAGAACAAAACTTTATGCACAGCGTTGTTGCGTGGGACGAAGTTGACGCAGTGGAGGGAAGTTGCGTTGTCCACATCGCACCGGGCTGTGGCTCAGAAGACTTTGAACTAGGTCAAAAACTCGGACTTCCAGAACTCTGCCCAATAGACGACCAAGGTGTTATGCTTGAAAACACAGGCTTTTTAAAAGGCAAGAAAACAACAGACGTTGTTGACCTTGTAATTGATAGACTTCAAAAAGACGGCAAACTCTTTTATGCCCACAAATATACACATAGTTATCCATATTGCTGGAGATGCAAAACAGACCTCGTTTACAAACTTATCTCCACATGGTATATTTCAATGGACGAACTTCGCCCACAACTTTTGTCTGCAATCGACCATGTAAAATTCCAACCAGAATACGGCAAAAAACGTATGGCAGATTGGCTCAGAAATATGGGCGATTGGAACATCTCTCGAAGCAGATTTTATGGGCTTCCACTTCCATTCTACGTCTGTCCAAAATGTGGTAAAGTCCATGTTGTAGGCAGCCTTGAGGAACTTAAAGAATTGGCAGTCAACCCAGAAGACATTGCAACAATTCCAAACTTGCACCGCCCTTGGATTGACAATATTAAAATCAAATGCACCGCTTGTGGAGAAACAGTGTCCAGAACCACAGAAGTTGGCGATTGCTGGCTCGATGCGGGCATAACTCCATTCAGCACCAAAAAATATCTCAAAGACCCAGAATTTTTCAAAAACAATTTCCCAAGTGAATATGTTTGCGAAATGGTCGAACAACTTAAACTTTGGTTCTATTCCATGCTCGTCATGAGTGTTGTCCTCACTGGTCGTGCGCCTTATGAAAAAATTGTCACCTATCAATATGTAAAAGACGAAAATGGCAACGAATTCCACAAAAGTGGGGGTAATTCGCTGGAATGTGACAAAGTGGCAGACAAGGTTGGAGCAGATACAATTCGTTATCTTTATGGCGGAGCAAACCCAACAAACGATATGCGTTTTGGCTATTCACTCACAGACGAAGCAAGACGAAAACTCATGAACTTCTGGAATGCTTATGTGTTCTACAACACCTACGCAACAATCGACAAACCAGACTTTAAGGGCTTCAAACTCAATGTCGCAACCCTTTGCCCAACGGACAAATGGCTTCTTACAAAGATAAACAATTTTGTGGCAACTAGCAAGAAAAACTATGCAGACGACAAAAGTTATCTTGTTGTGAAAGATTTTGAAGAACTTGTTGACGAACTTACAAACTTCTACATCCGTGTAAACAGACGCAGATTCTGGAAAAGTGACGATAAAGAAGACCAACTCACAGCATATTATTGCTTGTATTATGCAATAAAAACAATGACACAAGTTATGGCTCCAGTTATCCCATTCATGACAGAACATATCTGGCAAAAAATGGTTCGTGCAACAGAAACTGACGCTGCTGAGAGCATTATGCTTGGTGGCTTCCCACAAGAAATTGCAGGGCTAGAAAACGAGGATATCTTGGACAGTGCCGAAATTGCAAGAACAGTTATCGCAAACGCACTAAGACTTAGAAACGAAAAAGCACTCAAAATCAAACAACCTTTAAGAACTCTTTTTGTCCTTGCAGATGACAAAATTGAACTTGCAGTTAAGACCTTTGAAAACGTCATAAAAGACGAAATAAATGTCAAAAATATCGAATTTGAGAAGAATACAGACAAGTTTAATATCCCATATCTAACTGTCAATTTCAAAACCGCAGGTGCTGTGCTTAAAAACGGTGTCCAAGCAGTGAAGTCCGTTCTTCAAAATGCAAGTGATGAACAAATGACTGTGTTTGTGGAAGGTTTTAAGGTTGGCAAAGTGCCACTTGAACCATATGGCGAACTTGACGCAAACTTGTTTATGCTCAACTTCAAAGCAAAAGAAGAATTTGTTATTTCAACAGAAAACGGTGTGACAATCGTCCTTGATACAACTCTTGACAATTCACTTATGCTTGAGGGTGCATACAGAGAACTTGTCCGCAGCGCCCAAGTTTTAAGAAAAGAAGCCGAGTTTAACATCTCTGACAGAATTGAAATGGACGTTGTTTCAACTTCGCCATTCATAAATCTTGTTATCAAAACCTATGGCGACAAAATCGCTCAAGAAGTGCTTGCAACATCATTCAACAAGGGCATTGCCGTGGCAGACATTGAAAAAGAAGTTGATGTCGCAGACGAAAAAGTAATTATTAAACTTAAAGTTGCAAAGTAACTAAACAATATAAAATTTAACCCCATTCGGTGGAAAAAGGAAAACATTATGTGTGATGTAATTTTTGAAGACAATCAAATATTGGTCGCAGTCAAGCCACAAAACTTGCCCGTCCAACAAGATAGCAGCGAAGACAAGGACTTTTTGACCATGTTAAAGGACTTTTTGATAGAAGAACACAACAAGCAGGGCAAAGCCTATCTTGGGCTTGTCCACAGACTAGACAGGCCAACTGGTGGTGTTATGGTCTTTGCCAAAACATCAAAAAGTGCCGAACGTCTTTGCGAACAGTTCAAACTTCATTCCACCGAAAAAACTTATTTTGCAGTGGTGGAAGGCGAGCCTAGACTTAAGCAAACAAGGCTTATAAACTATCTTAAAAAGGACGAGAAAAACAACATCGTCAAAGTTTGCACAAAATATGAAGAAGGTGCAAAAGAAGCAGTGCTTGACTATCAAGTTTTGGAAACAAAAAACGGACACTCGCTTGTAAAAGTCCACCTTCTCACTGGCAGAAGTCACCAAATAAGAGTGCAATTTGCAACAATCGGTTGTCCAGTTTGCAATGACCAAAAATATGGCAAAAACGCACCAAAAGGCAACCTCGCACTGTGGTCAACAATCTTAAAATTCGACCACCCAGTAAGCAAAGATAGACTTACTTTCAAAGTCATTCCACCAGCAGACCAAAAGCCATGGAGCGACTTCGACCTTAACAAATATCTATAAAATAGGTTCCCATAATTCCCACTAACACATTTTCAAAAAAATTTGTATAATGTATCATTGGAGGAATTATGGGAATTTGTATTAGAGAAGAAGGGCATACTTGCGTTAGCTATGAAGACTTGTATTTTGCTCGACACATTACAAGCGGAAAAACCATTGCCTTTGCTCCACTTGAACTTTTACAAGAAGAAGACGAAGCCGAAAGGGAAATACTTGTGATGAAACTCGAAAAGGAAAGGCTTAAATCAATCCTTTTGCCACAAAGGTATTTCAACAAGAAAATGAAAAAGGAACAAGGCGAATATAACTTCTACAAAATTGCCAATGCCCAAACATTAAAGCCAAATTCGCTTGTGTCTTTTCAAGAAGTGAGGAAAACCCTTGTAGATTTTGAAAAGAAAACAGACGAAAAACCACTTCGAGTTCTGGCAGTGGAGCATTATGGTTCACGCCTTGTGGACCTTTGCGTTATTCCAAAAGCCCCATTTTCATACTACTCAGACGGCTACCCAGAAGAGCTTGCAAGATAAACTAGCAACAATTTGCTTCCTTAGCAAGTATCAAAAGACAAGATAATCTATTAAAGAGATTGTAAAATAAAAGCTAAAAAGGATATTATCGTGAGTGATAATATCCTTTTTAGTTCATTCCTCCTCGCACAAGAGTGCTTGAGTTGTTAGCATAGTTTTAACAACACTTGTTGCGTTGCAAAGGGCTTGAATTGTAACTTTTGCTGGGTCAACAATTCCGCAAGAGAGCATATCGCAAAATTTGTCTTGCATTGCATCATATCCATAACTTGCATTTGTGTTTTTCAACACACTTTTCTCAATTTCATCAGCATTTTTGCCAGCATTTTCTACAATTTGTCTAAAAGGTTCTTTAAGCGCCTCACAAAACGCTTCATAACAAACTTTTTCATCTGGCTTCATATTTTTTGTAAGAGTTAGCAATTTTTCAGAAATTTTAAGCAAGGTAACTCCACCGCCCGCAACAATTCCTTCCATAAGTCCCGCCGCCGTGGCATTTATCGCATCTTCAATTCTAAGTTTCAATTCTTTTTGTTCAATTTCTGTATTCGCCCCAACAAATATGGTCGCAACCCCGCCAGTTAAATTGCAAAGTCGCTCTTGCAAAAGGTCTTTGTCAAAATCATTGTTACACATTTCAATTTGACTTTGAATACTAAAAACTCTTTCCTTAAGTTTTGCATTGTCAATGTCGTTTGCAATAAAAATTGACGAGTCTTTAGTGATGTTCGCATGTTTCAGTTCACAAAGGGAATTTACGTCAATATCGGCAAAACTTTTGCCACTTGTTTCACTTAAAACTTCACTGCCAACGGCACATGCCAAATCTTGAAGTATTGCAGTTTTTCTATCGCCATAAAAAGGTGCTTTCACAACCACGCACGAAAACGCTCCTCGCATTTTGTTCACAACAATAGGGGACAGAGCCTCTGGCTCTATGTCGTCACAAATAATGATAAGTGGTTTTGCAATTTTAACCAGTTGCTCAAAAACGGGTAAAATTTCTTGAAAGGTGTTTATTTTTTTGCTTGTAATAAGTAGAAGACAGTCGTCAAACTCCGCAAAGCCTTTTGCCATATTTGTGCAAAAATATGGGGAAATGTATCCACTTTTTAAGACAAACCCGTCTTGAATTTTAAGCTCGGTCTTGTCAGTTTTGGAATCTTGCAAAGATATCCTCCCGTTTTCCCCAATAACCTTATGAGCCTCAGATATAAGTTTTCCAATGTATTCACTTTGGGAAGAAACTGTCGCAATATTCTCAATGTCATGACTGTTTGAAATATCTTTTGCCACAGACTTTATGTATTTTGTAGCAGTTTCACATGCCGAAGAAAAATATCTATTTATCGCCACAGGACTTATCTCTTTGGCACATTTTAGCCCTTCAGCAAACATTTTTTGTGCCAGTACTATGGCAGTTGTTGTGCCATCGCCCGCAACATCATTTGTCTTTTGGCACACCTCCTTCACCAGTTTAACCCCCATGTTTTCATAGGTGTCTTCCACTTCAAATTCCTTTGCAATGCTCACCCCGTCATTTGTGATAAGTGGCGTTGCAAACTTTCTATCGAGTACGACATTTCTTCCTTTTGGACCCAATGTAGATTTAACTACATCTGCAATTTTATTAACCCCAGCAAGCAGCTTTTCTCTTGCCATTTCACCCTCAATACATTTTTTCATCTTCATTTTCTCCTTTTTCTTTTGCCAAAATATCTGTTTGTTTTACAAGATAATATTTTTGACCTTTTATGTAAATTTCCACTGCATATTGTTCTTCAAACAACACAACATCTCCTTTTTGCACGCACATCGGCACAAAAACTCCATTTTCAAAAGTGCCATGTCCCGTTGACACAACACACGCTTTCACGGCTCCTTGTTCGCTTGTTTTTCCAAGAACAATGCCGCTTGAAGTCTTTTCTTCCATGTCAAGACTTCTTGCAAGAACCCTGTCAAATAGTGGTTCATAAATCATATTTTTATCTCCTTTTTTCATATAAATATGCCCAAAATCATACAAATAAACATGCCAAAAACCACAAAACAAATACATGTCTTGTGGTCGTTCGTTTGCAAAAAATTAAGCATTACAATTATATTTTACAACCCAAAAAAGGCGGTTTCAAGTTTTGGTGACATATTTTTCAAAAAAAATTTTAAAAAAACGAAAAAATTTATCAAAATCATATGTTTTTTCGCAAAATAGGTCAAAAGTTGGCATATTTGTCGCAATTTTTGGCACAATCTTGTTTTGCCTTGTATGTTTTGTCGTCTCAGACTTTGTGTCCAGTGTAATAACTCACGAAGGCAGCATATTTAATCGTTCCAGAATAGAAATCCCAGCAAACACACTTTATTGTGTGTCAATTTGTGACTATGAAACGGAACTTGATGCTCTTGACGCTGCAAAAAGTGTAGAAAAACAAGGCGGAATGGGAAAAGTGTATCAAAGTGGTGAATTCTTTGTCATTTGTGCCAGTTATCCAACGTTGATTGAAGCTCAAGAGATAAGAGATAATCTGTGTGCAACGGGAAACAACGCAAGAATTATAAATTTTAAAATTCCCGAACTTAATTTTGCTTATCAAGGCAAAAATAGGAAGGAAATTGAGCAAATTTTGCATTTCCCACGAGAAATTGTGCTATCGCTTTATGACTTAATCTTGCAATATGATGACGGAGCAACGCCACTTGGCACGCTTAATGCAAATCTAGCCACTATGTATCAAAAATCACGAAATATTGAAGAAAACTTTGCAAAAATGAAGACAAAATTATCATTATCTGACAAAACCGCAATTCTTGACACACTGAACTTCATCACAAATACAATAAATGACACAATTATGACAAAAGGCGACTCAAATATCAAAACTTCAACGCTAAAAAAGGCAATGTTCAATATTTCTGAGCAAAATGCAACACTTTTTGCAACTTTAAATGAAAAATAACGAAAAAATGGTGCAAACATTTGTTATTTGTGCCATTTTTTGATATTATTATATATATAATTTTGACTTGGAGTGCAAAATGGGGAAAATAGTTGTTATCACAGGTGCAACAAGCGGCATCGGCAAGGTGACAAGAGAAATGTTTGAGCGTAATGGCGACATAGTTTGTTCGCTTGCAAGACATGATGACGGGGGAAGTAAAAATTTCTATCCTTGTGACGTTTCAAATGAGCAAAATGTAAAAGAAGTGTTTGATAAAATCGGTCAGCAGTTTGGAAAAATAGATATTTTGATAAATAATGCTGGTTTTGGAATTTCGGGGGCACTCGAACTTATAAACAGCGACCAAATAAAGAATATGTATGAAGTAAATCTGTTCGGCACAATTTATTGCTACAAATATGCGCTAAAATATATGCCAAAGGGCAGCAAAGTTATAAATATAAGTAGTGCGTGCGCCTTGTTTCCACTTCCATATAGAGGATATTATTGTTCAAGCAAAGCAGCTGTTTCCATGCTTTCAAATTGTATGCGAATGGAGTGCAAGCCACTAGACATTGACGTTGTTGCAGTTTGCCCAGGGGACGTGAAAACAAATTTCACCAAAAATAGGGTGAAAAACTTTGAAACAAATGAACGTTATGGGGACAGAATAAAAAATGCCACAGAGGGAATTGACGGCAGAGAAGATAAGCGAATGAAACCCGAATGTGTGGCAAAAGCAATAGTCAAAATATGCAAAAAGAAGAAAACAAAGCCATATTACATCGTAGGTGCGAAATACAAATTCCTTAACTTTATGATGAGGTTTTTCCCAGTGTCTGCACTACTTCATTTCACCGAAAAGTTCTTCGGCGGACACAAAAAACCTAAAACTACCAATCCACAGAAAGGAGCAGAATAATGGCAGACAATCTATATTTCACCGAAGCAAAAGATACAGTTTTAAGGTTTATTGCAAAGGAATATCCTTCCATGCCCGAAAAACTTATCACAAACATAATTTCAAACTTCTACAAGTTCTGCAGTTATGAAGAAGAAGGGCAAAAAATTAAGCCAAGAATGTTGTTTCTAAATAACATTGACATCGTCAGCAAAAACATTCCAAACTTCTACAAAGTTCAGCTTTTTTGTGACGAAGACGAGTCTATGTTTAATTCTAGGCTAAAAGCGTCAATCGTTTTTTGCCAAAACGACTGGTGTGCCTATGTGGAAATAAAAGATAACAAATATGTCTATGGCATTTGCAAAGTTATGAGTAGCATAAAGGAAAAATCACTTTCACAACTTTTGTTTGAAACGCCAGCAATCACCACAAACGAAAAACTAAACTTAATCTATCTTGACACATTGAGTTCTTATGCAATTTCACTCCGTGGGGCAAAAGGTGGGGATATTATCGTCAATTTTTCAATAAATGATAGCAATTTCCTCAATCGTGAAAGTGTTATAAAATGCTTTGTCAATTCAAGTTTTTCAAAACTAAAAACAACCAAAACAAAACTTAACGAAATAAAAATTATGTTTGAAAATATCCTTCGAAGGGCGATAAACGACATTCACGGGGCAATCTGCGTTGTTGTTGACAAGGACTATAAGGACAAGGGCTTCTTCGCAGACGGAATATGGCTTGAAGAACCTATTGAATTTTCAAAAAGTTTTCTTATGAGCAAGAGTTACTCTGAGGCAAAACTTACAAACATAGCGGAATTATTTATTTCCATGCTAAACTATGATGGCATAACAATCGTGGATAATATGGGCAGAATTAGGGCTTATAACGTGTTCATAAAACCCGACAAATTTTCAAAAAAAGCCATAACAGGCGGGGCGAGAAAGAGGGCTGCATACGCAATTATAAATTCTGGAACGAGAAAAATCGTGGGAGTATATTTCCATTCTCAAGAGGGGGAAATCTTCTACGAGGAGGTTAAGAAATGAAAATTATGTGGAATGATGCCAAGAAAAAGTGCAACATTTCCGACAAGTCTTTTGAAGAAATTGTGGCAAATTCGCCCAGTGCATTGTCCGCCGAGGACAAGGAGTTTGTTACAACGTCTTTTGCGTCTGGCATGA
The DNA here is from genome assembly GCA_050872785.1 of Clostridia bacterium. Classification (GTDB taxonomy): domain Bacteria; phylum Bacillota; class Clostridia; order Christensenellales; family UBA1242; genus UBA7862. The sequence continues at coordinate 32,341 of JBNMHO010000010.1, forward strand.
ATAATTATGTCGTGGAATATGTCTTTGACAAGGCAATAAAATATCTAAGAGATGCCGTATTTTCATGCGGAGAAGAACTTGTTGTTGGGATAACCCATTGGATTGATAAAATTTATATTTCAAACTTTTTTGACATTTATATCCTAAGACTTGCGTGCGATTTTGGGCTTATTACAAGGGAAGAAAAGTTGAAGATTATTGAAATAATGGAAACTATCCAATGCCTAAAATCTGAAAACAAAACTATTGACGAACTGGAAAAAGAAAAAGCAAAATACATAATTGTATCACTTTTTGACGCCATTTTGCTTAAAGACTTTTCGTCATTTACAGAAAGCATCGTAAATCTTCTAAATACACTAAAAGAAGTGGAAATTGAGCCATATTCTGAAACCTATGCAGATATTGTTGAAGCAAACACTAGAAAGAAAAAACTTATTATAAAAATATTGTTCTATCTTTTGAAAACAGCCGACCCACAAGAAGCAAAATCTTGCAAAATTCTTTGCAAAAATGCAGAAAATTTGCTTCCTTTTATTTGGGACAGTGCAACACTAAATGACAAAAAATTCTACGCTTATTATCTTAAAACTTTGCCAGAAGGTTCACTTGTTGTAAAAACATTTAACAACTTGCAGGGAAAAATAAAGTTGCAAGACTTTTCAACGGATATTTCTGTTGTAACTTCCATTTTGAAAGATTGCCAACTATTCTTATCACTTCACTACGACTATAACTGCAAAAACGAGTCCGCTCCACTGGGGGAACTGAGCAACATTACATTCTTCCCAAATTTCTTTTTGCGAAGCGTGGTGACGCCAAGTCTTGTGGGCTACCTTGGCAGCCTTGACGGCGTAAACTCGTCTTCTCGTGCCTACGCTCAAACAATTTTTGACAACCTGACAAGCGAGAAATGGACTTATTATTTCAAGAACTTCTTTGAAAAAGACGACTTTGTTTTGTCAACATTGTTAATTGTAGATAGGGCTTCGGGTGAATTCTGTTCACTTATAAAGAAAATAAAAATTGACCTTGACGACATCCCAGACGGACGAACAAAAGAACTTTTGACCTGTGCCAAAGCGCAAGATTGTGACGGGCTTCGAGCCATTGCTCACAAATTATATTTTGAAACTTAAGAGATATGTTTTATAACTATTTGTTGGGTCTTTGTCATAAAACATATTGGAGGAAAATATCTTGAACGTAACGAAAATTGACATTGAAAAAATAAATGAACTAGCAGACGAAAACCCATACAAATTGGTGGAGGCAGCAGAAAAAAAATACACCAGCCAACTAAGAGAAATTGCAAATGAAATTTCCGTGCG
>JBNMHO010000011.1:0-30688 GCA_050872785.1 Clostridia bacterium
CAAAAAATGTCTTATTTTATTGGCGTTTTTTGTTTTTTTATGCTAAAATAGGTCAAACTAATTATGTTGCTGTTTTGTTGTTATATTTGCACTTCAAATTTGCTACAAAATGTCAACAGACCCTGCGTTTGATTGAGTTGAGGACTTTTTGTAAGCCTTTTGCACTTCGTGTGCGTAAGTTGTGGATAACTTTTATGTTTAACACAGAGAAAAGTGGCGAAATGTGGCGAAATCTATTTAAAGGGGAAATTAAGCCTTGTTTAATTTGTTTGGAATTGTAAAATTTGGATTAAAACTGCTTTTGGGACTGACCACTGGCACTCTTTTGGATGCAGACACTGGCGCAACCACCGCTTCAGAACCGCAAAATGGACTTTTCGACCACTGGCTTGTAGGTTTTGATGTGGAGCATTTGGAAGCAGAAGGTTACAAGGGTGTTGCGGAAATTATGAAATTTCTTGACGCATATCTTATCCCAATAACCATAGGTCTTATGGCGCTGGCAGTTATCCTTGTTATTGTCGTTGGCGTGCAAATGGCAAAGGCGGAAAATGCAAGCAAAGCAGAAGAAGCAAAAAAACGTCTTTGGGGGCTTGCAATCGGCTTTGCGTCATTCATTATCGCCGTGTGGATAGGTGCTTTAATTATGAATAACATTCCAGAAATTGTTGATGGGCTTGAAAAAGTTTTCAACCCAGGTGACGGCTGGCAAGAAGTCAAAAAAACAGACGCAGCCATTCGTCTTATGAAATTCAATCTGAAACTGTGACCTAAATCTGAAATTTATCTTGTAATTTAACTTTTTGACTAGATTTAATATTTCAGCATGAATTTTAACTTGAAATTCTTATTTAATTAGAAATTGAAATCAAAATATGAAGTTTTAACTTAAAACATACTCAAAATTTGAAATTGTAACAAAAAATTAGCAAAAAAACTCAAAAAACACTTTAAAGAGGTGAAAAATGAATTTAACTCATATGCTAGGTGATGAATCAGTGCTAAGTTCTACATGGTGGAAGGTAACGACTTCCATTGCTAGTGAGGCCTTAAACTTCATAGGCTATCTCTTTTATGCTATCTTCACGGGTGTTGGCATGCTTATAAATTTTGTTTTAAGCCTTTTTAAACAGTTGGCTGGTATTGAAGCAATGACACTTACTGCTGGTGATAAATATATCACCGTTGGTGGTGAGGGGAATTGGACAGATATTACATATGCTTTTATCACAAGTGATGCAGTTAGCACGACATTTTGGACAATCTTTGGAATGTGTATTGCTCTTCTTGTTGTTTTCACAATTTTCGCAATAGTTAAGTCTGAATTTTCAACCGATGTCAAAAACGCTGCAAAACTTCCAATTCTTGAACGTGCAGTTAAATCTGTTATAAACTTTCTTCTTATTCCAGTTATATCACTCGCAAGTTTATATGGTGCAAACATGCTTACAAAAGCAGTTTATTATACTTTTAATAGTGATTCCAAATATTACATAACAAATGTTATATTTAATGCGGGTGCAACTCAAGCCAATAGAGCATCGCTTGATGACGGCTTTGCGAACTTTTTGCTAGCAAGTGATACAGTTTATTTCGCAGAAGCAGATTTGACAAAGCCGCGTGACGTTTTGGTTAATATGTTAAATAATTATTTTGCAGTAGATTCAGGATATATCAAAGTTTATGAACATACGGTAACTAGAGTAGCAGATCTGACAGAAACTCTCGATAGTACAAAAGATCAATCAAACCTTATAGCCACTGTTTCTCTTGATGTGGAGGGACAAAGCGTTTTGTCTGTGGAGGGTGATGAACTGCATATAGCGGATGAGTTGTATAGTAACTTAAAGAGAGATAAATATAAAGCATTTCCAAGGGATAGATATGCGGGTTCGTTTGATTACCTTCCTAATAGTATTCCGTCGCCAGGGGAAAAAGCGGGGGATCAGGCTGTATATTATACTTTCCAATTTCAACTTCCAGTAAAATATACTTTCGTAAGTCAGGAAAAAGGCTTTACACAAACAGTTTACAGTTGTTCTTTAGTTGATTACACTCTTGCTGAGGGAGAAAATAAGGGGTCAAAATCTGTAATTGTAACGCCTAGAGATCCTTCTGATTATGCACAGGTAGGTGAAGCTTGTATCTACACTGGAGTTACCAACACTGTTTTTGGTCAAGGATCTGCCACAATAACTGCAGACAGTATTGATGGTTGGTGGGGGCAAAGTGGTTATCTACAATCATGTGCAGGAAAATTCTCCACTGATGCTAAGAATACTATTGTTCTTGCTGTGAACGATTACATAAATGCAGTCAATTCAGAAACGGATCGTGGTGCAGCAAAACTTTCCGTTGTATTGTGGGATGTTTTGAAATATGAATATAACACTGATACAGAGGAAATCTTTAAAGGGGATCGACCAAACCTAAAGGTTGAAAATGATATTACAAGCATAACTGCACAGCAAAGAACTCTTTTGGCTGAGTTTATTGATAGACTTTTTGTTGGTGACGGCAATGGTGGAACGTCTTATTGTGTTTATTGGGTGAAAAATCAAGCAGATTCTTTTTCATTTGCCGAAACAAAACCTGAGGACAAGGATGCTGTTTATCTTGAGATATCTTCAAAAACATTACATGTAGAAAAGAGAACTAGAGCAGATTGGGAAGATATTGTTAAAACAAGGGATGAAACATTTAAGGCTGAAACAAGATTAACACCAGATGTCCAATATCGCTACTGGAGTCCATGGAAAACTCATTATTCCGGTGAAGCGGTTATGGATATGGGGCTTGTTGGATATTTCTACAAGTTTAACAATATGAACCTTGTTATGATGCTTTTTGGAATGGTGGCAATCGCTTGGCAATATTTTAAACTTATTTTGGTGTTTGTAAAGCGTGCTTTGGAAATGGTTTTGCTGTTCCTAATGGCTCCAGTTGTAACAGCCATTGCTCCACTTGACAAGGGCAATGCGGAAAACAGTTGGCGAAGTAACTGGATAAAACAACTGACAATGACCGCAGTTCCAGTGTTTGCAATAAACATTTTCTTCACCATTGTTCCACTAGTTTCTTCACTAAATATGTTTGCGAATACAAACCCACTTGCTCTAACTTACAACGCATTTGTGTCAATTATCTTTATTTATGTTGGCATAAGCATGATAAACAGAGCCTCAGCCCTTTTGGCAGGCTTCCTTGGCACAGAAGATATGATTTCTCAAGGCAAAGACCTCACCGGCAAAGCAACAGGTGTTGTTGGCACGGCAACCAAAGGTGCCGCCCTTGTAACAGGGGTAGCTCTCGCAGGTCCAGCAGCAGCAATCAAAGCGGGCATGAGTATGAAAAGTGGCAGAAAAGCAAGAAAAGACAGCCTCATACAAAGCAGAAAAGACGCACTTTCAGACATAGACAACCAAATCAAAGAAGCAAAAGAAGCAGGCGATAGTGATAGAGTTTCTCAACTTAAAAATTATCGTGATAATTATGATTCATTTAGGGCGAACAGTGCTAGTGGACAACAATTTTCTAAGGCACAAAAAGACGAGGCTCTAGAAAGATTGGGTGCTGCTCAAAAGGCAAAAGAAAGCGATGAGGCGGACCTTGCAAAATTGAGAGCAGAGCAAGAAAGTCTTGCTTCTGTTCCAATGCAAATGGGCAGACAAAAGAAATGGAATGCTGAAGAAAAGAAAGCATGGGAAGCTAAAAAAGCAGACATTGAAGCTCAAATTGCACAAAAACAAAGTGATATTGCAGAGAAAAATGCAACGATTGCAGACGCACAAAGACAATCTCAGTATTATGCGAACGACGAAAGATTTTATAGTAATTTTGCGGAATCACAGAAAACTGCTAAATCTGTAGGCAAGGAAGCAAGAAGTGCTGCTTGGAAGAAACTAAATAAAGATGGTCTTTCAAAATGGATGGTGGATTGGAGAGAAGAAAAAATCGAAAAACCTGGTTGGAAACAACTTGACAATGCAATCTCACACATTCCAGGGATTAACTGGGCTGTTAATAAGGTTTTGTGGAATGCTGCTGGACTTGCTGCTCAAGTTGCAGATAGAAAATTCTTCGCAGACACTCCAAAAAATGCAATGGACTTTGTAAAAGGCGTAAGCGGTGACGCAGGGAAAATTGCAGAAAAGTTTATGGACCCAGGCACAATCGGAAAGGTTATTTCAACCGATGACGAGAACAAATTTAGAGAAACAGTAAAAGAAGAAAAAGCCCGTAAGAAGGCATGGGAAGAACAAATAAGGTTTGAAGACGACAAACTAAATAAACAGAAAAAAGCCCAAGATGAACTTGAAACAAAACGTCAACTTAAAGAATATGAACGTTATAAAATGGGTGCATTTGATGTTCAAGACGGCAAGTTGAATATTAACGCCAAAAACGCTGAAACCATTGCAAAGAATTATGAAAAGACAATAAACAGTCGTGCCGACCAAGACTTCAAGAACAATGTCCATAAAGACGACAAAAACTTTGCTAAATTTAAGCAAATGCTTAAAGAAATGGAAGACGAAAGCAAGAAGAAAGCCCAAAACGTCAAGATTGACCCAAGGGATAAGGGCTTTGGCGAGCAAGTTATCAATGCAATGAAAACTGTTAACGCTCAAAACAATCGTGAATTAAAAAACATCAATTCAGGTATTGCTTCGTTGTCGAAAAATATTGAAGATTTGGTGAAGAAAATGTCAAATAACTCATAGTTGGCAAATAACGCTAGAAACTTGTAAAACAACAGAAAAAAATAACAGATTATTGTTAAATTTCTCCCTGCCAAAAGGTGGGGAGAAGCCTTAAGAGGTGAGATATGATTAGATACATTCCACGAAAAACGAAAGTTAGAATGGAGTTTGCAAAGGGAATAACTTTGCCAGATATTATTATTGCCGTTCTGGGAATTGTGGGGCTTTTGGTCCTTATTTTGGCAAACTTTCAATATAACATATACATTGCCTTTGCGTGGGCGTGTTTTGTATTGATTTTGTTCCTAAAGATAAATGACGACCTAAGAGTTTATGCGACAATAGGGCTTCTTTTGCGATTTGTGGCATTTAAAAAGAAGTATAACAAAGCAGACGTTGACCCAAAAACAAAACAACCAAAAATTAAGAAAATTATTCCATTTGAAGGCATTGTAAAAGACAAATTCATTGACTTCAAGGACTATTATGGCATGGTGCTAGAGATAAAGCCTATTGAATTTGGACTTTTGAACGAACAAAAACAAGAAATGGTTATCGCCTCATTTGCAAACGCTCTCCGCCGTGTAACTGGCGAACAAAGTGGAAGTATTTTAAAGCTTAGCAAAGCCCTTGTGTTTGACGATTATATCACTGGCGAAGACAAAAAATATGACGACCTTATGGAACTTCAGTATGAAAATGAAATGACCGAGCAAGAGGTGCTTGCACGTGCTGACGTTTTTGAAAATCGTGTTTCGCAACTGGAAACAATGAACCGTGACGAGAAGGTTTACAAAGACTTCTTCTACATTGTGCTTTATGACAAGGATAAAGACGCTCTTGAGTCCACAGTTGACGGCATAGTAAACACGCTCGGCAACTCTGTTGTTCCACTTATTGCAAAGAAACTTAGGGATAAAGAACTTACAGTTTTCCTTCGTGCAAACTTCGGCAGATACTTTGATGAAAGGGACCTTGAAAGCACTCCAAGAGATCAGTTTTCAAACTGGGCAATGCCAGAAAATATCCAGTTTAAAGTTGGCAAAACAATTATTAACAAACAGCCATACAGATCATTTACAATTACAGACTATCCCCTTGAAGTTGGCAACGCATGGGGCGCACCATTCTTTCTTTTGGACAGAACAAACGTGTGCGTAAATTTCCGTCTTGTGCCAAAAGACCAAGGTGAAAGACGAATTGACCGTTCCATTATCGAAATGGAAGGGAAAATGGATAATGTTTACAAAAGCAGTAAGAGAATTGAAAACGAGATTCAGCTTAAAACATTGAACGACCTTCTTCAAATGTTGAAAAAGAACAACGAACAACTTTTTGAAGTTACAACACACCTTTTCTGCGAAGACTCGGCAAAGAAGGAAGTTAGGGCTATCTTAAGACAAAATGGCTTTAAATACACAGATATGTTCGGAAGACAAGTTGACGCTTTCATCAGTCGCAACCCTTCTGCTCTTGATACAGTAACTCAACACAAACGTGAAATTCCAACCACAACATTTGCAGCAATTTTCCCATTTATTTCGGGTGCTTTGCTTGACGAAAAAGGCTTTTACATCGGCTACAACGAATATCCAGTCTTTGTTGACTTCTTCAAACGTGATAGAGAAAGAGCAAACAGTAATGTTATGATTATTGGGAAATCTGGTGGTGGAAAATCTTACGCCACAAAAACACTTCTTACAAACCTAGCCTGCGACAACACAAAGGTTTTCGTTCTTGACCCAGAAGACGAATACACTCCACTTTGTCACAATATGTGCGGCAAATTCCTTGACGTAGGTTCGTCAAAAAGTGGACGATTTAACCCATTTCACATTATGACAACACTTGACGCAGACGAAGGTGGTTCAGACGACTCCTACTCAACGCACTTGCAGTTCTTGGAAGAGTTCTTTACAATCATTTTGCCGGGCATGCCATCAGAAGCCTTTGAAGTGCTTAACGCCCTTATTATTGAAAGCTATAGACGAAAGGGAATAAATGCTCAAACTCCGCTTACAAAACTTAAGCCAGAAGACTTCCCAATATTTGACGACCTTTATCAAATTACAGTTGAAAGACTAAAAACGGAAAAAGACGAGTATCAAAAGAAAAATCTTCAAACCGTTGAAACTTACATCTCAAAATTCGCCACTGGCGGCAGAAACAGTAACCTTTGGAACGGCCCAACATCTATTGCAACGAAAGAAAACTTTGTTACCTTTAACTTCCGTTCACTTCTTGCAAACCGTAACCAAGTTATTGCAAACGCACAAATGCTTTTGGTGTTCAAATATTTGGATAACGAAATTATTAAAAACAAGGACTTCAACGATAAATATCACGCCAACAGACATATTGTTGTCGCCGTTGACGAAGCCCACGTCTTTATTAACCCAAAACACCCAATCGCTCTTGAGTTTATGGCACAAATGGCAAAGCGTATTCGTAAATATTCTGGAATGCAAATTGTTATTACGCAGAACATCAAGGACTTCGTGGGAAGCCCAGAAATTCAACGTCAATCAACCGCTATTATTAACGCAAGTCAATATTCATTTATCTTCGGACTTGCTCCAAATGACGTCACCGACCTTATTGAACTTTACAGAAACGCTGGTGAAATCAATAAAGAAGAACAAGACAACATCGTTACAGCGGGCGTTGGTCAAGCATTCTTAATTTCAGGGGCACTTTCCAGAACTTCAGTAAAAATTGAGGCAAGTGAAACAGTTGTGAGATTATTCTCATAGTTTTTGGCAGGATTATCCTGCCTTTTTGCCTTATTTTTAGCGATTTTTTCGTCAAACAACACAAAAATAAATTTCCTATTGAAAGTATGGAAAAAGTGTGCTATTATATGTGTAATAAAATAAAGTGAGGGATAAAAAATGGAATATGTTTACGATAGAGAAAGATTTGACAATGCACTTTACAACGTCTTTTCAAAATATGCAAAGTCAGTTTCACTTGATTTCTCAGAAAACAAAGTTTTTTCTTCAGACGAACTAGAAGCGGCTGGTTTTTTGCCAGAAGATTTTTCTACACAACAAAAACTTGAAGGTGCAAGAATTTTCAACGATTGCGCTCGTGGAGGACAATCTTTTGAGGAATATGTGAAATATATGGAGTTTTCCAGCAAGGGAATCAAAACAAAGGGTTATGACACTTTCTCAAAAATCTTGTCAGAAGAAATTTTGGGCAAACCACGTAAATTTTGGGGAGAAGCTTCTTTTGAAGATATTTGCTCATTCTTTGAAGACGGAAGTCTAAGCACCTACAGACCACTTCTTAAGAAGATTAAAAAACAAGCAAAACTTGCTTCAAAGGGAAGACTTAAAGAAGAAAACGCAATTTCTCCAAAATCATTTATGAGAATGATTTCTGCTGCTTGCAACATTAACAATGCTTTTCAAAAAACAGAAGCAGGCGACAGACTTTTCCAAAACGAGCAAGCAAACGGCGCTTTTTCATACAACTATATCACTGAAAGTTATTTAAGCAATGATTTGGCTTCAAACATTTTGAACAAGGGCTACACAGAAGATGACCTTGCAAAAATTGACGAAGACATTTACAAATGTGCAGAAAAACACGATATGCGACTTGGCAGAAGAAAAGACGGAGATAGAATTTCACTTCGTGAAAGATTTACAACTTACAGAAGTAAAGATTTTCAATCAAACTTCATTCCAAGCAACGCTGTGGCATATGACGATTTGACAAAAGTTTTCAGAAGCAATCTACTTGCTCCATATGCTTTGGAAGAAATTTCACCAGAATTGCACCAAAGCCTTGAACAAGACGCTCCTATCTTTGCACAAGACGAGGACAACAGTCTTTCTGGTCAAACTGAAGAAAACATTGCAAGAGCAAGAGAATATGGCAAGATTATAGGCGATGTTTCATACAGTTTCTCAAAATTAGACGGAATTAACACAGACAATATTGAACTTGCAAAAACAATTTCAGACGAATTTGCAACTCGTGGCGGATATGTTATGGACAAAGTTGAAGGACTTTCAACCCTTGCAGAAATTGCAATGAGTGACGAAGTTGTAAACAAACTTCCTCGTTCAGAAAAAATTTTCCGTGCATATGCTCCAAATGTTGAACAAAATGACGTTATGCAAGTTTATGAACCAGACTTCGAACTTCCAATAAGCGAAAGACGTTTTGTCGGTTCTGGCTTTGTCAAAAACAACGGAATTATGTTCCCAGTTGACAACTTGCCAGTTTCCAAAAAACAAGACGCAGCACAAGGTGACAATGTTCAATATGAACTCAATGTCGGAAATAATCTTGAAGACTTGAAAGCAGATTGGGAAAAGAAATTCCATATCAGTTTTGAACAAGTTGAAGAAGACGATATCCACTTTGGCAAAAACCCACTTGCAACTGCATTTGCAGAACGTGCAAACGTAGAATACATCAAAGAAAATAAACCAAAACTTGAAAATTTTGACGATGTTAAGCAAGCAATGAAAGAACAATATGAAGCAAACATCGGCTTTAATGAAGTTAAAAAACAACCTAAAGAAGAAGTTGCTCCAGCAGAACAAGAACAACCACTAAATAGAAAGCCATATGGCTGCAATGACACATTGTCCGTGCAACAAGCATATGAAATTTTGGTGGAAGCACTTGTAAGGTCAATCGAACAATTTAAAGTTGGCAATGTTTCAGAAACCTCAAGTTTTGATGAAATTGAACGTCAAGCAAAACTTTCTCGTCAAAAGAAAGTAAAAACTGCAAAAGAACCAAAAGCAAAGAAAGTGTCAAAGGCAACATCAAAGCCAAAAGCAGAAAAGAATGAAACTGCAGCCCAAAAAGAACAAGTTGAGAAAGTTGTGAATAACATAACAGAAGAAACTGCAGAAAAGATTGCAAAACCTGTTGCAGAACCTGCTCCTCAAAAAGATGAAAAACCAAAATTCAAAATGATTCTTGATATGGAAAAGGGAAAACTTGTTCCACATAAAATAGAAGAAGAAAAAGAAGTCAAAAAACCTGAAACTAAAAAACATTCTAAAGCACGAAAGGCTATGACCGAAGAAGAAAGAATGGAACCAAACATGGCAGAGATTATAGCTTGCAGAAGTGTTGAAAAACTTATAATTGATGCAGAAACAATCGGATTTATTTCAAGAGATGAAGTGGCAGGGTATATAAAGAAAATTTCAGATGACAAAGAAAAAAACAAGGAACTTTTGAAAGAAGTTAAAGAAGTAGTTCTTAGCAGATTTAAGCAAGAAACAAAACGAACAAAATCAAAAATAAAAGAAACAAAGAAAAATATTCAAACAATTTCTGAAGTAACCGAGGAAACTAAAGAAGAAATTAAGGACAATGTTAAAGAAGAAAAAGTTGAACAACCTGCAAAAGTAGCCGAAAAAGTTGAAGAAACTATGCCAGCGGAACTTGACCTGAGTGGAATTGAAACACCAGCAGTAGTCAAAAAAGAAAACTTTGAAATTTCTGAAAAACAAGCAGAAGACATGATAACTCTTGCTGATAAAAACATTATTTCTCCAGAAAACACATTCCAAATTATGGGCATGGGAGATAGCAAGCAAGAAACAGTCAAAGAACAAAAAACAGCCAAGAAGCCTACTGCAAAAGAAAGACTTGAAGCTGAACAAAAAGAACGTCTTGAAAGAGCAATTAAGAAGGCAAGAAAAGTTTCTTCCAAAAAGACAAAGAAAGAAACAGTTGAAGAGGTTGCTGAAGAAGTCGCTCCAAAACAAGAAGACAAAACAAAGAGATCTTCAGGAAAATTTTTGTTCAATGGAAGATATGTTTCTCGTGAGGAACTAGAAAACCTTGACGAAGAAGAAGTTGTTTCATTTGACAATGATGACGAATTTGCCCCAAGCAAATAAAATCTAAAACTTTAAAATAATAGGAGGAAAGATTATGGCAAAGGAAATTGATTATAGCTTTAAAATTTTGGAGGAAATTTTGACACTCAAAAAATATTCCTCAAGAGAAGAAGTGATGACTGCAGGGCAAGTTATGGTGAACATCGCTGACAAACACGAAGACTGCTCCGACAAATTGAAGGAAGCCTATCACGAAGCTTACAAAAAATTGGATACATTGTCATTTGACGAAATGAACGAAATTATTGACATTTTGTCATCATATGACGATGAAGACTAATTAAGACGAATTTTTTGCAAAAAGTGTGGGGTGACCCGCATTTTTTGTTGCATGGACATTTGACGGGACGGGTAGATTTTGTTAAAATATTTGTATGGAAAAAAAATATAAACGCTGCCCCAGATGCGACAGAAAGTTGCTCGCTGCGGACACAAGATGTGATATGTGCGGATTGATTTTTGAACGACTTTCTCACGCCACAAACAGAGCGGGCAAAGTCGCCCTAAAAAATCATGAAGAAAACAAAGTCGTTTACACAACAAAATGCCCAGATGTGAACAAATGGAAACTTCTTTTATGTGCAATTTTTGGCGGTTGGTTTGGCTTGCAATATCAAAAAGTTGGCAGAAACAAAATGTTTCTATTTATGCTTGCCTCGTTTTTTATGCTCATCGCTTTCACTGCAATAAGCCTAACGCCAACTTTTGCACAATTTGTTTTTTCAAACAAATATTTGGGACTTATTGCTTGGGCAATGGTTTTCCCAGGTTCTGTGGGCTTTGTTATGTGGGTTGTGTCAGTTTTTCAAATACTGTTTAACACATTCAAAATGCCAGTTTCCATAGACGAGGAGTATATCGTTCAAGACGAAGAAGTGGCAAAAGAACTTGTTGAACAATCGAAGTCGGATAGAATTGCAAAAAAATCGCACAAAAAATAACAAATTTTATGTAAATTTTCTGTGTGAGAGCGTTTTTAAGAACAAAAATGTAGTAATTTCATTGAAAAACACACATTTTTATAGGAAATTTGATTATATTTTTAGTTTTACCCTAAAAATTATGTTAAAAAATTAAACTTCTGTGAAGAAAAAGATTAAATTGGAGAAAAAATGGAAGAAAAAACAACTGTTGTAGTTGGAATGAGTGGCGGAGTTGACAGTGCTGTTTCTGCGCTACTTCTGAAACAACAAGGATACAACGTCATTGGACTTTTTATGGACAACTGGGAAGAAAAGGACGATACTGGTGTTTGCACAGCGACCGAAGACTATGAAGACGTCAGACGGGTTTGCGAAACAATAGGCATCCCATATTATTCAGTCAACTTTTCAAAAGAATATTGGGACAGAGTTTTCGTGCACTTCCTCAGCGAATATGAAAAAGGCAGAACCCCAAACCCAGATGTTTTGTGCAATAGAGAAATTAAGTTTGGACCTTTTCTTGAATATGCGAAAATGCTTGGAGCGGACAAAATCGCAACGGGGCATTATTGCAAAGTGGAGAAAGTTGGCAAATATTATCAACTTAAAAAAGCATTTGACAAATCAAAGGACCAAAGTTATTTCCTAAACCAACTTTCACAAGCGCAACTTTCACAAGTCATTTTCCCATTGGCAGACATTCCCAAAACAAAAGTTAGGGAACTTGCGGAACAATATAACCTTGCCAATGCAAAGAAAAAGGACAGCACGGGTGTGTGCTTCATTGGTGAAAGAAATTTCAAAAACTTCTTGAAGCACTACATTCCAGCCACCCCAGGGGATATTGTGGACACGAACGGCAATGTTGTTGGACATCATGACGGTGTTTTGTATTACACCTTAGGACAGCGAAAAGGCTTGAATATAGGCGGAAAGGCTGGTGGAAATGGCGAAAGGTGGTTTGTTTTTGACAAAGATGTCAAAAACAATCGACTTATTGTTCACCAAGGTGAGGACGACAAACTGTTCAGCAATTATTTGCTAGCCAAAGAATTTAACTGGATTCCACACCTTCCAGAAAAGCAAACCTTTGATTGCCTTGCAAAATTCCGTTATAGACAACCAGACCAAGGCGTCACTGTTTATGTTGAAGGAAAAGATGTTAAAATTGTGTTCAAAGAACCTCAACGTGCCGTAACCCCAGGACAATATGTTGTGCTTTATGATGAACAAGAAAATTGCCTCGGTGGAGGAGTTATCGACCGAGTTTTCAAATAAAATGATATGCAACTTAATTGCAAACTCTACAATTTGTAGAATTTATGCAAAAACAAGTTGCATATTTTTTTTTAATATACTAAAATGAATGTATGGAAGAAAATATCACTCAAAATCAAGTTTATGAAAATGATGAAATCAGAACTGTGATTGCAAAGAACCTTGTCCATTTCAGAAAGGCAAGCAAACTCACACAACTTGAACTTGCAGAAAAACTTTTGTATTCTGACAAAAACATTTCCAAGTGGGAGCGTGGCGAGGCAATTCCAGACATAATCGTGCTAAGTCAACTTGCAAACCTCTATGGCGTGACGGTCAACGATTTTTTGTGTCCACACTCTGAAGAGGAAATTCCAGCGGTCAAGAATGAAAAACACAAAACAAAACTTTTTTCGACCAAGCAACTTATGATAACCATGTTATCAACTGGGCTTGTTTGGCTGGTTGCCGTTGGGCTTTTTTGCATCTGCTTCAATTTCATTCCAGCGTTGAAAGATGAATGTTGGAAAATTTATATCATGGCAATCCCAGTTTCATTTATAGTTTGCCTTGTATTCTCAAGTATTTGGTGCACGAATATGTTAAATTGCATTTTTGTATCTTGCCTCACATGGTCAGTGGCTCTTGCATTTTATATTTGTCTGCCACTTGAATTCAGTTGGCTAGCATTTATTCTTGCCATTCCAGTTCAAGTTTTGACGCTTTTGTGGTTTGTCTTCAGAAAAATTAGGGACAAGCAGAAACTAAAAGAGGCGTCAAAGTGAATACAATCTTGAGTGAAAAACAAGGGAAGTATGTTGAGGAGAGGTCAAAGTTTTTGTCGTTTTGTTTTGCAGTTTTGTCAAAAGATGAAGTTACAAAAAACTTATCGAATATCAAAAGCAAACATCCTTCATGCAGACACGTTTGTTATGCCTACAGAATTTTTGATAAAGACCTTATAGAACGCTCATGTGAGGACGGCGAGCCAAGTGGCACTGCTGGTTCACAAATTCTACAACTGCTTAAGGAAAATGATGTAATAAATACATTGTGTGTTGTCGTCAGATATTTTGGCGGAGTAAAACTGGGAACTGCAAATCTTGGCAGAGCATACAAGGAAGCGGCCCGTCAAACCTTAACAGAAAACTTAACTAAAGTGGAACTCAAAACTCTTTATAAAGGTTTATGTGATTATCCATTGTTTTCACAAATAAAGCAAGAATGTGACAAAAGAAAAATTAAATTTGAAAATGTGTCCTACGACAATAATATAAAATTTGAAGTATATCTTTCAGATGAAAATTATCTTTGGCTAAAGGGAATTGTCCCGCTTGAGATAACTGACAAAACCCAGTATTCATGCTAAAAGTAGCGATTATAATTCTTATAAAACAAGGGGTAAATGGGTGGCAAACAATATGAGATTTTATGCGAGGTGAAATTTGCAAATAACTAAAATAGAAGTGCAGAAACGCAATAAAAATAGGGTAAATTTGTATCTCGACGATGAGTTTTTTTGTGGATTATCACTTGAAACAGTGATGAGAAATCATTTGAAGGAAGGACAACAAGTATCTGAACAAAACATTGAATATTTGAAGAATGAAACTGAAAAGCAAGTCGCCTTGGAAAAAGCCACTGGATACATAGCAAAATGTCAAAAAACAAAGAAACAAATAAGTGATTATCTACTAAAAAAGGGCTTTGAAGCGGAAATTATAGATTATGTGATAGAAAAGCTAGGAGAATATCACTTTGTTGATGATGAATTGTTTGCAAAAAACTATGTTAAATCAAAAAGCAAGAATTGTGGCAAAAAGAAGCTTGAATATGAACTAAAACATAAAGGAGTTGAAGAACAGATAATAAACGACAGTATCGAAAACTACACTGAAGACGAAAAGACTGTTGTTCATGTGCTTGAAAAATATCTTAAAAATAAGCCGCTGGATTTGAAAACAAAACAAAAGGCGTTTAGGTATCTTATGTCACATGGATATTCGTCAGATGTCGCTTCAGCAGCAATAAGTAGAAAATATAAATCTCAAGATTTAGACGAATGTATTGAATAATAGAAAAAATAGTATAATGCAAGTTAATTTTAAATAAAAAAGACCAAATAATTAAAACAAAAGATATATTTAAACAAAAAAATGATAAAAATTGCATATTTTGGAGGTAAAAATGCGTAAAATATCAAAACATGTTCAAATTGAAGGACCAATAGAACATAGAAAAGAAGACCCTAAAATTCAAGTTGGAATAGATATTGAAAGGGTAGTAAGATTTAGAGATTTTAAATATCCAGAAAAATTGTTTACAGCGAAAGAACTTGAGTATTTTCAAAAGTTCGCAGACAAAGCGGTGCATATGGCTGGCACATTTTGTGCAAAGGAAGCAGTTTCAAAGGCAATAAAGACTGGGCTTGGGAAAGAAGTCGGTGTGCAAGATATTGAAATATTGCATGACGAATATGGTGCCCCTTATGTCAACGATATCAATGGAAAACTTGAGCCAATTTTAGGGCCCAATGACCTTGATGTTTCAATCGCACATTCGGACGAAATTGCAGTTTCAACATGTATTTTGTATTAAAAACAATGCTTTTTTAGCCATTTTTTTGATAAAAATGAAGCATTTTTAGTGTTTTTAAAATAAGAATGTTGTTTCATAATTCGTATTATTTTATTTACGTTTTGACCATGCTAACCTTTTTGATAATTATTTGATTATATGCTTTTATATCACATATAATTCAATTTAAATAAGCTTTGAACCTCGGGTGGGGTTCTTTTTTTATGAAAAATGTGTTAAATCTTTCATTTGGATAATAATTATTTTGCTTCACAAACTAAGTTCGAAATGGTGGTTTAAATTTGCAAAAAGGGGGAATTATTTGATGAAAGATAGCACAACTTTTGTGATTAACAATTATTGCGTCTGCACTCATACACTTTATGTGAGGGGAAATTTTGATAAATATTTTTGGGTCAAAAAATCTGTAACGAATGAGGGCAGAATTGTTGAAGAAAAGTTTGTGTTTGATTATCAAAAATTTGTGCGGGGTTTTGTATGATTGTTAAAAGAGGGGAATTATATTATGCTGACTTAAGTCCAGTTGTTGGGAGTGAGCAAGGTGGAGTACGGCCGGTGCTTGTTGTTCAAAACGACATTGGAAATAAATATAGTCCAACTGTCATTGCCGCTGCAATCACAAGCAGGCTTAACAAATCTCGAATCCCAACTCACATTGAATTATCATCAAAAGAGTATGGGCTTGAAAAAGATTCGGTAGTCCTTCTTGAACAAATTAGGACAATAGATAAATCTCGTTTGCGTGAAAAAATAGGGGAACTTAGCGAATATAAAATGAATGAAATAAATAGGGCAATGATGATAAGTCTTGGTGTTATTTAGTAAATCTTATTAAGATATTTGCAAAAATTATTTTTATATGTTAATATGTCCACATGAACAATATTAAAATCGAAAGTTTGAATATAAACGGCGAAGGTCAATGTTTTGTTGACGGCAAAAAGTTGTGTGTCAAAGGTGTTTTGCCAGATGAAGTTGTTGATGTTGAAATTGTATCGCAAAAAAACAACTTTATGCAGGGCGTTCTAGAGAACATCTGCATACCTTCTCATATACGCATATGTCCAAAATGTCCTTATGTTGGAGAATGTGGCGGATGTGACTTTATGTTTGTTAAACCGCAAGACGCACTTGAAATTAAGGAAAATGTTATAAAAAATTATTTCAAAGACCTATTTTCTGGAGAAATTATTTCAAACGAAAGTGCAAAAACTTTTGAATTTAGAAATAAAGTTGCGTTTGCTGTTTGTGGTGATAAGATTGGACTTAGAAGGCCAAACTCGCATGACATTTGTGAAATATCAAATTGCATTGTTGCAAACAAAAACATAAATATTGTATTAAAAATTGCGAAAAAATGGATAAAAAACGCAAAAAATTGTCAAATTTGCCACATTGTTGTGCGAAGCATAGGTGAACATGTGTGCATATGTGCTGTCGCTAGGCGTAAGTTTGATTATAATATCTTAAATGATTTCATTAGAGAGCTTAAAAATGTTTTTGGAGATAAATTTGGGCTGTTTGTTAGCATAAACACTTCAAAGAATAAAATTTTTGGTCAAAAGTGTGAACACCTTTATGGCGAGGAGAAAATTCCACTTACTCGCTTTGAAATTGAAACTTACATAAGACCAATGTCTTTTTTTCAAATAAATGATGACGTTGCTTCAAAAATGTATTCAAAAGTTCTGGAAGAAATTTCAGATGATATTGTGGTTGAAGGTTATAGCGGAGCGGGACTTTTGAGTTGCATTATGGCAAGCCGGGCAAAAGAAGTTTACTCTGTTGAAATTGAAAGAGATGCAACAAAAGACGCAAATGACGCCAAAAAACTTAACAATTTGAACAATCTTCATAATATCAACGGTGATTGCGACAAAGAAATGGAGAAATTGCTTCTACAAGCTGGGAATGCGAGTGTTGTGCTTGACCCACCAAGAAGCGGAGTGGGAAGACGCACGCTTGATATGATTTTACACACTCTTCCAGAGAAAATTGTTATGATTTCATGCAACCCATACACTTTGAAACAAAATGTTGTCTATTTAAGCAAAAACTACAAAATTAAGTCATTTGAAATTTTTGATATGTTTCCACAAACTTTCCACATCGAAAGCCTTGTTGTGTTAGAAAGGAAATAAAATTTGATTTTTGGACAAAAAATGATTTTCTTTTGTGAAAATTTAAGTTATAATAAGTATTATGAGAGAGATGTTGCTTAGTGGTCAAACTTTTAATATATTTGGGCTTGAGGTTCCTTGGTATGGCACAATGATTGCCATTGGAATGTTGGCGGGAATATTGTGTGCCTATTACATATGTAGAAAAAAATCAATCGATACGAACATGCCAATTAACCTCGCTCTTTATGCTTTGCCTTGTGCTATTGTCGGGGCAAGAATTTATTATTGTGCATTAAATGGCGTTTCTTCATTCTGGCAAATATTTGAAGTTTGGAATGGAGGACTTGCAATTTATGGCGGCGTAATTGGTGGGTTCCTTGGTGTTTTGCTTTGCTGTAAAATTCACAAATATAGTTTGCTTGAAGCGTGTGACCTATGCGCACCTTGTCTTTTCTTGGGGCAGGCAATAGGCAGAATTGGTTGTTATTTTGCGGGCTGCTGTTATGGAATTGAACCTAGTGTCGATTATTTAAAAGTTTTCCCAGTAAGCGTTCAAATTGGCGGAGTGTGGCACTTGGCAACATTCTTTTATGAAAGCATTTTGGACTTGCTTGGCGTTTTGACGCTTCTTCTTTTGACGGGGAAAGTGAAAGAACATGGCGTTGTTACAAGCGGATATTTCATTTTCTACGGCACAATAAGAGCAATTTTGGAACAATATAGAGATCCAAAAGAGTGCCTTATGCTAGGAAATTTTAGGGCATCACAACTTTTAAGCGTCTTGCTTGTCATAACGGGTTGTGTTTTGCTCGTTACAATTTTGATAAAATCGCACAAAAAGGAGGCTGTAAATGGCTAATTTTAAGATAATTAAAAAAGGTTATAGCCAACTTGAAGTGGATAGTTACATCGAGCGGCTTGTTTATGACTACGAGTCTAGGCTTGCGGAACAAAAAGATAGAATTTTTTATCTTAAAGACCAACTTGAAAAAATAACCTCAAACAGTGACAACGAACTTATGACCTCGCTTGTGTCGGCGGTGGAGCGGGCAAGACTTATTGAAAACAGTTCAAAAAACATCTACGAACTCGAAACAAAGAAGCTTAACTTACTTTACACAAAAATGGAAAATCTTTTGAAAGATGAGAATATTTATAATGAAAGAAGTGTAAAAAAGGAGTTGCTTGCATTGATTCAAGATTGCAGAAGTTCGCTGGAAAATAATGTTCAAAAACAAAAAGAAAATCTCTTGGAAAGCACTACGGGTGACCCTGTGAAAAGGCTTCTTACAAAAATGATTGGGCTTAACAAAATTCCAAACGAGCAGCATGATGACTCCGCTAAGCCAAAAGAACAAAAAGAAAATGCAAGACGGCTTGAACCAAGAAGGGCTGAGAAACTTGACAGCCTTTTTGAACTTAACAAACTTGTTGAAGAACAACCAAAAAAGCCACAAGTCAAAGTCCAGGAAGAAGAGGAAGAAGAAAGTGGCTTTGACCTAAAGGAAGCGTTGAACCCAAAAGAAGATTTGGAAGAAATTATGAAGGCGTTTGACTTTTATAATGACGCAAGAAAGGAAAGCAAAAGTAGTTAAGATATGAACAACTTTATCTTTGCAATAATATAATAAAAAAGGCAAACGGTGGTTTTAGTACTAAATTTGCCTTTTTTTATGCCAATTATCACAAATAATGGGATAAATGGACAACTTATTTATTTTTTGTTGTGCTTTTTGACTATTGCAAGAAAACGTTTTTATATCCCACAAAAATTGCACTTGTAGATTTTTCTTTTTCGCAATCTTTTAATATGCTTTGCATAATTTTTTCAAGATTTTTTCTTGTTTTTTCGTCTTTAACGAGTTTAATCTCATCATTAAAAATCATTTTCGAGTCATTTATTTCGTCAATATAATTTTGCGAGAGTTCACCTTTTTCTCGAATTAAAAGTGCGTTTAGGCAAATTAAAATAAGTCGGCACAAAAAGTCTGTTTCGGCGTCAACGCTTGAAAGTTCATTCATCGCTTTTGCATAGCATTTCGTGGTTTCAAACTTAAGCTTTCCCGCTGATAATTGATCTTCTGAAAAGTTCTTGAGTAACATTTCGCCAAAATTTTGATAAAAACATATTCTAACATAAGCACTTTTGCCAAAGAATTCTGGCACAATCTCTTTCTTTACAAAGTTGGATAGTTGTAACTTTAGGTCGTTTTCAATCGGCTTTGTTTGCACGTCTATTTTTGTTTCTTCGGAAAATGTCTTTGGAATATCTGTGCGTCTTATTTCATTTGACATAAGTTCCTGATAAAACTTGAAAAAATCTTCACCAACAAGCGTTTTTAAAACGGGGAGATATTTTGCTTTGTAATTTTTGTTTTCAAAGAGTGCGAGTTTTGGCTGCGACACAAAAAGTTTGTCAAGTGAAGTTTTTAAAAATTCAATATCCTTTTTGTAGCAATAATTTTTTCCAAAATCACGATTTTGAGAGAAGTCTTGGTTATCAAGTTTTATAAGTTTTGTAAAGCTAAAATTATCAATTCTTATAATGCCAACGGGACGAGAAAAGTTGCTGTCCATTTTTTTACAAATAGGGAACATCAAGTGAAAAAACAATGGATAACGTTTGAAAACTGGTGGTAAAACTGCAATTTCAAACGAAAATTCATGCGAAAACGTGTTTTTTAATTGCTCTAACATAGCTTTTTTAAAATATTTCTGTTTCATGCTTCAATTATACATTTTTTGTCGCAACTTGTCTAGACCCAATTTTTCACTTTACTATTTTATAGGAATGTAGTAAAATTTAAGTATGTTTAATGAAATTTTAGATGTTGTATTAGATGCACTTATTGATTCGGCACGTTTGTTGCCGGTGATTTTTGTTTGCTATATGCTTATTGAACTTTTGGAAGAAAAAATTTTGGTGAAATATCAATCGTCAAATCTTCTAAAAAGCAAATTCGCCCCAGTTGCAGGTGCGGGTTTTGGGCTTATTCCTCAGTGTGGGTTTTCAGTTGTGGCAACGGACTTGTTCAGCAAAAAAATAATAACAATGGGTTCGCTTATGGCGATATTTATTGCAACTTCAGACGAGGCAGTGCCGCTGCTTCTCGCTCGTCCCGACCAATATCCAAGCATGTTTTTAATTTTGGGGATAAAGTTTGTGTATGCTGTTGCAGTTGGGCTTGTTGTTGATGTGATTGTCAGAAGTCTAAACAAAAATAAAACCCAAGTATTGGTGGAAGAAAGTTTAGCCGCAGAAAAAAATGAGCCAGAACATGACAAAAATGACGAAAATTTGTGTGAAAATGGGCATAATCATGACGAAAAAGAACTTTCTGTGCATGAAATACATGGGTGCTGCCACCATGAACTTGAAAAAGACCACAGCAAGTGGAAAGAAATTCTTGTGCATCCACTTTTGCACTCGCTTAAGATTTTCGCCTTTGTGCTTGTTATGAATATAATAATTGGTCTTATCATTATGTTCGTTGGAGACGGAGCAATTCAAAATTTCATGACGGCAACGGGCATTTTTCAACCAATTCTTGTGGCTCTTGTGGGCATGATTCCAAACTGTGCAGCGTCAATAGCAATCACAGATTTGTTTATGAATGGCATTATTTCGCTTGGCTCGTGTGTGGCTGGGCTTTGCGTAAACTGCGGCATTGCAACCGTTGTGCTTTTCAAACTTAACAAAAATGTAAAGCAAAATCTGCTAATTGTGGGGCTTTTGTTCGCTCTTGGAAGTTTGCTTGGCTTTGTAATCAATTTGTTTTAAGGGGGAAATATGAAGAAACGACAAGAAATAGATGAAAAATATAAATGGGACTTTAGGGATTATTTTGAAAATGACGAGAAGTGGAATGAAGCGTTTTCGGACATGCAAAAACAAATAGTCAAGTTGAAAGCGTTTAACAATAAACTGACTGATGAGGAAAGTATTTTAAAATACTTCAAACTTTCAGAAAAATGCAGTGTCCAACTTCAAGCAATGTATATCTATTCTCATTGCAAAAGAGATGTTGATGTGTCAAATAATATTTCTCAAGCAAGGCAAAACAAAATGGAAAACTTGCTCACGGAATATGGAGTCGCCACGTCCTTTGCTACGCCACAATTCACAAAACTTGACGACACGTTCTTAAACTCTCTTTTAAACAACAAAAAGTTTGCCGATTATTCAAAAATTTTGCGAGATATAATAAGAGAAAAACCTCATACGCTTACAGAGCCTTGTGAAAAACTAATGTCGCTCGCCTCAAGTTTTACTGGCGATTTTTCGCAAAACCATTCCAACTTTGATGACGGCGATTTGAAATTTAAAGACATAAAAGACGGGAAGGGGAAAACTCACCCAATGGGGCAAAGTTTGGCAAGCGGATATTTAAGAAATAGCGACCCTGTTTTAAGAGAAAATGCCTATAAAGAACTGCAAGGTGCTTATGGCAGATACAACAATTTTTTAACATCAAACTACCTAGGAAGTGTCAAAAAGGACATTTTTTGTGCCAAAGCGAGAAATTTTGCCACAGCGCTTGACTGTGCGTTGTTCTATGAGGATGTGTCAAGTAATGTGTATAAAAACCTACTAGAGAATGTTGAAAAATATCTCCCTTTAGAGCATAAATATTTTGCAATAAAGAAAAAACTTTTGGGGCTTAAGACAATTAGCCTTGCAGATGTGTATTACAACCCTTCAAAACTCAAAGCAAAATGGACTTATGAACAAGCCCTCGACCTTGTGTGCAGGGGATTGGGGCTTCTTGGCGAAGATTATGTTGGACACATAAGATATATGACACAAAATCATATGATTGATGTTTATCCAAGCGAAAACAAAGTGGGTGGGGCATATCAAACAATGGCAAGTCGCAAAACGCCTAGAGTGCTTACAAATTTTGTGGGGAGTTTCAATGACGTATCGACCTTGGCACATGAACTGGGGCATGCAATGCACAGTGTTTATTCAGACGCCGCTCAAAGTGTCGCCAACGCAGATTACACGATTTTCCTTGCTGAAATTGCAAGCACAGTCAACGAAACCTTGCTCAACGAATTTATGAGCGAAACGGCAGAGTCGGACAAAGAAAAACTATTCTATCTAAATGAGTTTTTATCCAACTTCCATGCAACGGTTTTCAGACAAACAATGTTCGCAGATTTTGAAAGCCAAGTTCATTCAAAAGTAGAAAATAACGAAGAAATCTCATCAAGCGTTTTGAATGAAACATATCTAAACCTTGTTAAAAAGTTCTTCGGCAAAGGGGTTAAAATCTTGCCAGAAGTTCAATATGAATGGAGCAGAATTCCACACTTTTTTAACGCATTTTATGTGTATAAATACGCAACGGGCGAAATTGCAGCAATAAATATTGTCGAGAACTTAAAGTCGGGCAAAATAACTGTTGACGACTACAAAAAGTTCCTAAGTTCCGGTTGCACAAATAGCCCAACAGAACTCCTAAAAATTGTTAAAGTGGATTTCGACACATCGGAACCATTTGATGTTGCCTTTGCCTATGTAGCGGAGAAATTAAAACAATATGGCAAACTTGCAAAATAGTTTTAAGAGAATTTACACAGGCGAATTATGCAAAGTCACACAAAAATGAAGTTGTAAGGTGTGTTTTAGACAAAAATATCCCAAATTTTGCCATAAAACCACAAAAATGAGAGTCGATTTGCTAAATAAAACCTCAAACGAGGAATAGAAAAATAAAAAATGACAAATTTTTTGGAAAAAGTTTGAAATATCTGTTGACAATTTAGAGGACATTTGTTATCATATATGAGCATTGAGAAAGTAATTTCACCTTGCAACAATATTCCTCGGTAGCTCAATGGTGGAGCACTCGGCTGTTAACCGATAGGTTGTCCGTTCGAGCCGGACCCGGGGAGCCAAAAAGGTCAGCGTATGCTGCCCTTTTTTGATTTTTTATCTTTCGGGGCTTTCTTCGGGAGTATTTCCTTCTGGAGCAGCGACTTCGGTGACGGTGAAGGGAATGATGTTTTCTCGAGTTAGATATTTGCCAACGAATTGTTCATAGCCGTCTTGCTCTACAAGATAGCCCATTTTTTTATAAAATGGTTTTGCAAATTCGTTGGTTGGGTAGTATTTGCCTTCAATTTTATAATATCTTTTAGAATGGACTTCATGTTCAAAAAATGAAATCAGTGCGGTTGCAACACCTTGGTGCTGAAAGTTTTCATATGTTTCTATCTTGCATAGCCATGCAAGTCTTTCTTTTGGAATATATTTATAGGTAATGTATCCCATTTCTTCATTTTGCATAGACATTGCTGTTGTTGTATAAAAATTATCTTCTTCGTCATAATTTGTTTTCAAATACATATTTGGGAATTGTTCGCTTTTTGCAATAAAATATTTTTCCATAATTCTATTATATTGAAAAAAGAAGATTTGTCAATCTTCCTTTTTTGCGTATTCAAGTTTTAGACCATAAGTTTTTTCATAAACCATTTTCCACATTTCATAATTTTGCATGGAAAGTTCTTGTGCTTGCTCTTTGTGAGTTTTTGTTTTGTCAGGGAATATTGCTGGCAAAATATGCAATGTGTAACGCTGATACATTGAGCCGTCTGGGGCAGGCTTGTCGCTGTCGGTCATGGTGATGAAGCATGGCAAAATTGGAGCATCTGCGGCAACTGCAATTTTGAATGCACCAGATTTAAGTGGGCGTGGTTTTTTGTAGTTCCACCACATTGCTTGCTCTGGGTATATCAAAATTTTTTCGCCACGATTTAGAAGTGTTTTTGTTGCGTTCATAAAGAGTTTCATTGTTTCATAATTGCTACTTAGGGGAAGTGTGTTGCAGTGCTTGAACATATATCCAAAAATGCCGGGGAAGTTGGTGTAGTTTCCTTCACGAATAACTTTATATAGTCGCTTTTTCCCAAGTTTTTTTTGAAGGGCTTTAAATACAACATAGTTGTCATAGATATTGAAGTGATTGCAAGTCAAAACAACACCCATGTTTGCCACTTTGTCATAGTTTTCCATGCCAATAATTTTGTCAATGATAAGTTTGCCTTGCTTTATCTCTTTGTCAAAATATCTAACAGCAACCTTGTTTGCTATCCATGTGCCAAATTTGTTGGACAATTTTTTGTTCAAATAGTCAACTTTGTTTGGCAAAAGTTGTGGGGCAGGTGGGTCGTCTTCCACGTCAATGTCCCATTTTCCTTCACGCTCATACTCTTCAATTTTTGCAACAATTTTCTTTCTATCTTCATTAAGTTCCATAATTTTTGCCTCTTATTTGTCTTATATTATATCTTTTTAAAAATATTTTGCAATAAAAATAACATAAAACAAATGCAACAAGGGGGAGAACCTGTTGCATTGCTTATTATTTAGATTGTCACTTTAGCAAATTCCATTTTGCAAAAGGGATTACTTGAATTGGCTTGGTCGAGAGCAGTTTTCTTCAATCTTTCATATCCTTCTGCGTCTTTTTGCTTGTCTTTGTCTGTGTATTTGCATTTCATTGCAAGAATTTTGTCAAAGAACCCAGCTTCACGAGCAAGTGTCCAGAATTGTTTTTCAAAAGGAACATTGTCATAGTGCCATGGCTTGAAACTTAGGAAGAAGTGAACAATGCCATTGTTTTCGTCATCACTGCATTTGCCAAATGGTGTTCTGTTCCAGCGAAGTGGAAGATAGTGAACTTTGTCTTTGCAAATAACGTTAAGATAGTCTTGGTCTTGTGCAACTGTAAACTTAATTTTGTTCAAAAGGTCAACAAACTTATCTTCAAACCCACTGTTTCTAAGTTCTTTAAGGTTCATGATAAGAATTCCTGCATTGAAATACATTTTTTCACAAATTCCAAGATAATTGTTGGAATATTGCACAAATTCATACACGTTGCCCACTGCCTGCTCTGGCACTGCGCCCAAAAGATTGTTTTTGATGTCCACATTATATAGATTTGCGATGTCGTCAAGAATGATAATGTCAGAATCAAGATACAAAACCTTTTCATATTGAGGGAACATGCGTGGAATGAAAAGTCTGTAATATGTGCTTATTGTGTAATAGTCCCTTGTGTGAAGTTTGGACAAAACAGATTGCAAATATTCTTCCACGTTTATAAACTGAATGGAAACATTTTTGCCTTCAAACTTTGAAATAGACTTAACACTTTCTTCACTAAGTCCAGTGTTCAATACATAAATGTTATATTGATTTTTTGGTGAAGAATATTTTACAAGGGAATACATAGCAACCGCAAGAAGTGGAGCATAGTTGTCGTCTGTTGCAAAGAAAACTGGAATTACATTTGTTTTTTCAAGTATTTTTGATGTTTTTTTAATTAAACTCATTTTTAAAATTTCCTTTTTTATGTCGTTTATTTGTCAAACAACTTCTGCTTGACGGTGTTATTATTGCATAATTACGCACAAAGTCAAAGGGAAATTTGCATTTTGCTGTCTATTGTTAATTTTGCTTGTGTAGAATAAAAAATTTACAACTCTACAAATCGTAGAGTTGCCAAATTACAGATAAATCGCTGCAAAGAAAAAATTGTCTTTAATTGACTTGTGTGTTTTGAAGCAATGTGCTAGAATATCTTTGCAATGAAAAGTTGTGGGTTTTGTCGTTTCAAAAAGTTGACTTTTTAAACATTGAATTTCATAACAAAAAATTGCAAAAATTTATTAAAAAACGGAAGAAAAATTATGGTTTTGTATTTGAGTATTGTTATTATCGCCATGGCAATAATAGCCACATGCAATATATTCCTAAACCCAATGGTTGCGAACTTTTCGCCAGTGTGGACGGTGCTTGTTGTTATATTGGCAGTTGTTGTAGAGATTATTATAAACCTTGCCGCAGAGGGTATTATTCATATTATGCCAGACAAATGGTTTGACGAAAATAGCCACTTTAAAACAAGCGAAAAAGAGCGAAAATTTTATGACAAAATTAAGATAAAAAAGTGGAAAGATAAGGTTTGGGAACTTGGTGCTGTAGGTGGATTTAGTAAGAAAAAAATGGTTGACCCAAACAGTTCGGAGTATTTAAGAAGATTTGTTATTGAGTGCAACAAAGGTTATATGGGGCATATAATAACCCTTCCACTAAGTTTTTTAATTTTGCTCTTTCCATTGCCAAAATATTGGCTTTGCATTGGGCTTCCTGTTGCCCTTGTAAGTGTGTTTTTAAACACTTTGCCAGCCATGATTTTGCGTTATAACTTGCCAAAACTTCAAATTGCATATAAGCGTGCGGTGATGAAGGAAAAATCTCAAAAAAAGGAAATTGAAGATGAAAACAACATCGGTTAAGGGAACAAACGATTTTTTGCCACAAGATAGCAAACTTAGAGATTATCTTCAAGGACAAATTTTATCCACATACATTTCTCAAGGCTTTGGAAGAATTTATACACCCGTTTTGGAGGATATTGAGAACCTAGAAAAAAGTGACGGCGGGGACAATGTTAGCCTCATTTTTAAGGTGCTAAAACGTGGCGAAAAACTAACTTCAAGCATTGAAAATGGTGATTTTTCACACCTAGCGGATATTGGGCTAAGATACGATTTAACCCTTCCATTGTGCAGATTTTATGCCGAACACAAAAATGACTTGCCAAACCCATTTAAAGTTATTCAAATGGGAAATGTTTATCGTGCGGAACGACCACAAAAGGGTAGAGATAGAGAGTTTGTGCAGTGCGATATTGACATTTTCGGCTCAAATAGCCCAAACTGCGAAGTGGAACTTATTGACACAACTGCAGAGGCATTGCTTAAAATTGGTGTTGGTGAATTTTGCATAAGAATAAATGATAGAAGGCTTTTAAGACAAGTTCTCTTGGGTTGCAAATTTGAGCAAAAAGACCTTGACAGCGTGTGCATTTCTTTTGACAAATTGGACAAAATTGGCTGCGATGGAGTGGTAAGGGAACTTGAGGAAAAAGGTTTTGACAAAGTAGCAATTTTAAATTTTAAGTCTGTTGTGGAAAATTTGCCAAAAACCATTGGTGAAGTAAAAAAACTTTGTGACGATTCGGAAGAAATTAGAAACCTTGAATATATCATAAATTCAGTGGAAAGATTAGCAAATGGCAAATATTCAATTAGGTTTGACTTGTCACTTGTGCGTGGGCAAGGATATTACACAGGGGCAGTGTTTGAAATTGAAAGCAAGGACTTTTCTGGCTCCATTGGCGGCGGCGGAAGATATGACAATTTGGTGGGAAAATTCACTGGCGAAAACGTGCCAGCAGTTGGCTTCTCAATCGGCTTTGAACGTATTTTCTCCATTCTAAAAAACATGGGCAAAACTATTGATTTGGGAAAGGACAAAGTGGCAATAATTTATGACAATGACAACTTTGTAAACTGCATGGAATTTGCAAAAGGACTTAAAAATCAATATGACATTTCAATGTTTGAAAGAGCGAAAAAGTTTGGAAAATTGCTATCAAAACTTGAAGATATGGGCTTTGCTGGATATGTTGTGCCAAGTGAAAGCGGTGAAATCAAACTGCTTGGGGGTAAAAGATGATAATTTTGGGTGCTGACCATGGCGGGTTTGAACTTAAAGAAAAGATAAAAGAAAAGTTATGCAAAGATAATTATTCCGTTGTTGATGTGGGGGCGTTTGAAGTGGACAGCGAAGACGACTTTTCAAAATTTGTTAAACTGATGTGCAATGCTTTTGACAACGCAACGGGAAACCTATCTTGCGAAAATTCACCAAAAAATGATGAAAATTTGAACGAAAACAATGAAAAAAATGCAGAAATTCAAGATGTGAAAATAATTGCTTTTTGCGGAAGCGGAGTCGGGGTGAGCATTGGACTTAACAAACATAAAAACATTTTCTGTGCGGTAGGGCATAGCAAGGAAGAAGTGGAAAAGGCCTGTCTTCACAACGGCATAAACGCTTTGGCTCTTGGTGGCAGAGTGACAACATTTGAAGATGCGGAAAAAATGGTCGATGTGTTTTTATCCACTAAGCCACTTGGCGGAAAATATGCAAGACGTATGCAAGAGTTGTGTGACTAAGAGCTTTTTTTGAAATTTGAAACATATCAAAATGTTAGATTTATTTTATCTCTATAATTTGAAAGATAATTTGAAATTTGCGGAAAGAAATTTGTTAAACAAACTGAAAATACGTAGATAAATTGCAAACCTTAAGTTCTCAAACACATAAGAATTTCATACATTTGTTGTATGAGAAAGAATGTAATTTTTAGATGTATAAAAGTTGTGGTGGCAGTGGCTGTCATAACTTTTTGTTTTCTTTTTGTGGCTGGGTGTAAAAGTATTGAAGAAGAACTGTCAATGCACATCAGCGAATATGTGGATAATTACTACATGGGACAAAATGAAGATATGGTGGCGGACTTTTGTGACGGCAAAAGGGAAGAACCATTTTGCATGGACGGAATTTCAAATCCGCTTGTTGATTATGGGGTAATAACTGTCCGCACTTCAAAGAATTTGGGTGAAAGAGCAAAATATAAACTCAAAATCGGCGAAAACGAATATGACGGAACATTTGAAATAAGCCCATTTGACGGTTCATATGTGGCGGATATTGAAAAAGTGTCAAATGGCGAAGACTATATAGTTTTAATTGTGTCAAATGTTGAAATAAAACTTGAAAACTTGTCAAAGTCTTTTACACTTACATCATCAAAAACCCTTACAAAATTTGCAAAAGTCCAAAAAGACAACTTGCAAAAATATATGGGCAAAGACTTCTTGGCAGAAATATTTATAAAAGTTGTGTCCGATACGCAAAACAAAGATACAATTTGCTTCTTCGTTGTGGCACGCAGTCAAGACGGTGAAACATTAGGTGTGCTGTTTGATGCAAAAACGGGCGAAATTTATCAAAAATAATACTTTGTTTTCTTGACAAAAACCATTAAATATTTTACAATTTTAACACAAAATATTTAAAGGAGGAAATTGCTATGACAAAGCGTGAGAAATTTGTATTATGGCTGAATAAATTTTATCATGTGCAGAACAAAATTACGATTTGCGTTCTGTATGTGCTTATCATGGCAATTTTGGGAGTTATCATATATGGGGCGACACACCAAAAAGCAAGTTCAACCATATCTGTGACGTATTCTAGACCCTCTTACACTGTCACTTTTGACCCAGTGGGGGGGGGGGTATCTCCCAGCCAAAAGAGCGTTAAATTAGGCGATAACTACGGTGATTTGCCCGTGCCTACAAAAAATGGTTACACTTTTGTGGGCTGGCGTGGGAAGAATTTGCTAAATCTTGCTGACCATAATGAAACATTTACAAACACATATTATATCCAGTATGCCACTGATGTTGTTTTGATTGCTGGGAAAACGTACACACTAAGTTTTGATTATACAATCAACTCTACAACAAGTTATGCTGTTGCTCCCAGTGTGGGTTGTGGGCCGAAAGGAAATTATACACACGATATTGCATATGGGACTGCATTTCCTAATCATTTAAGCGGTCGCTCAGTTTTAACATTCACTCCGTCATCTGACGACTTGATAGACAAGCCATACTTGGCAGTTCGATTGGCAAGGTTTGATTCACCACAATCAATCAATGTTGACATTTTAAATATACAACTTGAACTTGGCTCAGAAGGGACTGGATTTGAACCCTACTATGTCACCAATACATCAAAAAACACAGTGGTGGGTAATAGAACATTGACGGCAGATTGGAACATAAATTATTATACAAGCGACTTAAATATTTACAATCCAAGTGGATCGCAGGACATGGCAAGTGGAACATGCAACATAACATATGTAAGAAATGGAACAACATATGCAAGTGGAACAGATATAAATAATGAAAATTGGGATTGTAGTGCGGCACTCTTTCCATATGAAACGATAATAACAGTGTCAAACCTTAAGTCACTTGGCGAGTGGGATATAACAAGGGTGGTTATTGGCGGACAGACCATAACTGGCTCCAATGGAGTTTACACAGCAAAAATGACTGGTAATGCGAATGTTGAAATATATACAACTTACTGGCCCGACTTGCCCTCAAGTGCCGGAGCAACATTTGTAAACACACAAGCGTTGCAGAATAGCAGCGGCGGCAGAAATAAAAGAGTTGTTCAAATTAACACAACCAAAAACGCAAGCGGCACAGCAAGAACATATAAATACAGTTGGGACGGTTCAACTTGGTCAAAC
>JBNMHO010000012.1:0-29464 GCA_050872785.1 Clostridia bacterium
AGTTGTTGTCGCCACCCGTTGCAAGAAGCATGTTAAAGGCGTCATAAGCAGTGTATTTTGCATAGTCGCTTGTGGTGGCTGCTGTCTTTACAACAAGATTTTGGACATTAAGAGTGTTTGAGCCGTTTTTAAGTGTGACTTTCCCACGTGGGAAGATGTAGTCTGTGCCACTGCCCGCAACGATATTGCCATTTGCCGAATTGACAACGACCAAGACTATTGTTTGCTTTTCTTCTGGTGTTGCTTCTGTTCGCATATCGCCCATTTTCAAAGGAACGACAGTTATATTTGGAGTGTGTTGTGTTGTTTCATAGCGGAAGTTGAGTATTGACCCCGTTTGAAGAACGAAGTTGTTTTGGGCGAGTTTGCCGTCAAGTGCTGCTGTCACCATAAACTTGCCTGCATGGACAAGATAACTTTCGTCAACATTTTGCCAATCGGAAGATGTTTCCGTTGGGAAAGACGAATTTCTGCTATATTTATATGTGTATTTTAAAGGTGACACAATTCCGTCAAGACCTGTAATTTGAGGTTCTGGAACATTTTCTGAGCCGTTAAATCTGTAAGCGTTTTCTCTTGCTGTGCCGTCTGAGAATGTTGTTGTGCCAACTTTCCAGCCAGTGAGTGTTATTGCTTTCTTTGTAACAACAAATTTGCAACTTTCTTCGCCACTTCTTAGTCTGTAGTTGCCTGCGACTTCTGGACGTTCGGAAGATACAAGTGAAATTGTTACATTTTGCCAATTTTCGTCATCAACGTTAACGTTTTTGATTTTGGCTGAGCCAATGGACACAACATCTTCCACAACGAGTTGGTCGCTTGAGGAAAGTCTGTCGAGAACTCGGACATAACTGAATTGTGGGCTGAGATAGTGTATATCGCTATCAAATACGCCAACAAAATTGACCTTAAACTCAATGTCTGAGCCAGTGTAAACTGCGGTGACTGTTGTGCCAGTGACAGTTAGGTCTGTTGGGAATGACAAGGTGATTTCTTTTGGAGTGATTGTCCAACTTCTTGACCTGTTGCTGTTTGGCAAGGTGTAGTTGGCTGCTGCAAGTGTATCTGACAGTCCAGTGACAGTTGCTGTGTATGTGCCAGCGTTTATGGAACTGCTCCAGCCGCCAGAACTTGAAAGTGTGACAACTGGTTTTACATCGTCATCGCCGCAAACATTGATTGAAGCGGTGAACCCTATTTCCTCGCCCGAATAGACTGCAGTGTAGCCCGAACTTGTGGAGGACAATGCCCCTTGGTTCCAAATGATTTCAACTTCTCTTTTTGCAATTATCCAATCGCTTTGCGACCTTGTGCCGTCAATTTGATAGTTTGTTGCTGCTATGCCAGAAAGCCCTTCGACCGTGGCTGTGTATTTGCCTGCTGCTCTGAATGTTGCATTGCCGTAGGAACTTACATAAACATCGTCTGTGCCAATTTTGTTGTTGACAATGGCGGAATATCTGTGTTCTTGTCCGTCATATGTTACAAACCATGTTCCCGTTTGGTCGTCACGCTTCCAATTTGAGTTGTCTGCGTCACCGCCTTGCCAAGTGAACGTTGCGACACGGCGAGAAACTGTCCAAGAATATGTTGGTTGCGAAACGCCAAGTTCGTAGTTTGTTGCAAGACCATTTCTGTCATAAAGTTTGAATGACAATGTATATATACCCGCAGCGGTGCAACTGTCATACACTTCTTGAATTAACGCTCTGATTGCAGTTGCGTCAAGGCTATTGTTGAAAGTGAATGTTGAAGAAATAACGTGTTCGTTGCTTTCAGAATCTACATAAGAGATAACTGGATACAAGAACAGATTTCTGCCCATATCACTTATGATACTTTCTGGTTGAGAAGCGGTGTCTAGCCCCATGGACGAAGTGCCGCCAGCATCTCTGCCCTCTGCATAATAGTAGTGAGCATTGCCGTCATAGACCATAGAACCTGCGGTGTTTGGTTGATAGCCGCTGAAAGATACGCTTCTTCTTGTGATTTGCCAAGAAACAATTTGATTGTTTGCGTCCTGAATTTGATAGTTTGTATATAGTCTTTCAAATTCTGTTTTATCTACTTTTACTCCATACACGCCAACTTCTTTTGGGGCTGCTGCCAAGGTGGAGTTGTCTGCATTGTAGAATGTAAGTTGAATTCCGTTTTCTGCAATGCTTTCATAAATTCCCGACAAGGTAAGTGTTGGGCGTTGGGCTTCGGCGGTGTAGATAAGTGAGAGCGAACTCCAAGTTATCCTAACATTTTTCCTAATAATTTCCCAATCGCAATAGCCAGTGCCAAGAGAACTGTCAAGTGTGTAGTAGTCGTTGTCGCCAATGGAGAGGATACATCTGTATGTTCCAACGGCAAAAATGCTATCTCTGTCTGTAACGGTTTGTCCGTCATTAACTCTTATGCCATATTGCAATGTTTGTTGAGGTTTGTCAACGCCGTCAATGAGGTTTGCAAATGTTGGGACAAAATATCTTGCATTTCTTTGCCCAGCGTATTCCACTGAGAAAATTCCATTTTGGCTTGTAACTATTGAGTCTTGATTATTGATACTCCAATTTACAACGAGTTTGCGTTTGATAACTTTCCAACGGAAGGAAGTGTTTGCCGAGCCAGAAACTGTGTAGTTGCTGTTGTTGAGTGCTTGGACACGAGCGGTGTAATATTCGTCATTTTTGTTGATGTCTGTTGCAACATTTGTAATGTTGTTTGCCAAGTCTATTGCATAACTTGCAACACCCACTGCGTCTTTAACTCCTGCACTGTTCTCCAAAATTCCGTCAATGCTCAAAACTGAAACTGTGATATTTGAGCCAGAGAACTCAAATTCGTTTGTGTCTGGCCAGTTAAACGATACAGTTTTTGGCTTGATTGACCAACGAACTCTGCAACTTGAAACCTCTGTGAACACTCCATTTGACAATGTTCCTAGTGCGTAGTTTGGATTTATCAAAGTTACAACTGCGTCATAGACACCTGCTCTTTCGCTTTGAGCGTTGGAAACAGTGTAGTCGCTGGTTGGAGCGAGTTGTGTGCCAGAAATATCTCTTAAGAGAATGTTTATTGTTTTTCTTTGAGTGTCATAAATCCAAGGCGAATTTAGAACAGCGGTTGTGCTTGAGCCATATGACCTTGCAACGCACCAATCTTCAGCGTGAACGCCTGTTGTGTCGTTGTCGTCATATGTTCTGCCGATAAGAATTTGTGCTGGGGTAACTTTGAAGTCAATTCTCATTGTATCGCTTGAAAGAGTGTAGTTTGACTTGCCATTATCGCCAACAATATTCTTAATTTCAATATAATATTCGCCAGCATTTGTAAAGTAGTCTGATTGGACAAAGAACTCTTTGTCTTTTAGAAGTTCACTCATTTTAAGTGTCATTGTAAGTGATGAAGCATCTCTGCCGCTTCTCTTTCCAAATTCCACTGTAACATCTTCCATGCCGTCTGGTGGGGTTGCATTATCCTTGCCACTTAGGGTGTAATAGAAGATATATTTTGTGGATTGAGCGGAAATGAATGGTCTTGTTTCGCCACTTGTAACTTCTTCTTTTGTGTCGTTGTCAAGCCATCTGGCGGAAAGAGCAAATGGAGTGATTTCCCATGAGCAAGTTTTGCTTGCTACGTCAAGGGCATAGTTCCTACATTCGTCACCGCTTCCAATCATAACAAGACTATATGCAGCCGAATACTTGCCTACATTTACAATTTCGTTTTCAGAAATTTCTACGCCGTCTTGATTGAAGTATTTTACGCCGATTGCAACTGCATTTATGTCTGCGTTTGCAATGTCGCCCGACTTGATTGTTGCTTTTGTGAATTGTTTGCTGCCGTTATAGACATATTTTGCGTCATTTGTGAAGACGAGGCTGACTGTTTTTTCTGCAATAACCCATGGATATTCTGGGTTGCTGATTTCGTAGTTAATTGTGCCATTGCTTGCTCTAGTTAGAGTTGCTGTTGCAACATAAGAGCCGCAGTCGGTGCCTCTGTTGCCGCTTAGGACAAGAGAGTAGCCCTCGTTTTTGTATTGTTCGTCAAGAGTTGCTGTAACTACTTGCTCTCCACCATTATAAGTAAAGGAATTTTCGCCCCACACGATGTCGATTTCTCTTGTTGTTATTGTCCAGCAAATTGACGCTTTGTCTGGGTCTATAACTCCGCTAGAGAGGGTTGGAAGTCTGTAATATTTGTAGTCTTCGCTGTCGCCCAGACCCTTAAGAGTGCTGGCTGTTGCTGTGTATGTGCCAACATCTTTTGGTGAGCCAGTGTATTCTTCCATGCCTTGTTTTGCAAATGTTACTGTGCTTGTAACTTGGTCATAGGTTTTGCTTTGAGTTGATACAAAGCCGCCAAGGACAATGGTTGGATAGTAGGTGTTGCCGCTATAGACGTGAGATGTGCTGACTGTGCTGCTGCTTGGCATAACTTCACCGTCCACCACGTCACCGTCTTTAAATTGCCATGAAACTGTAAGAGTTTTTCTGACAATTCTCCACCTAACTTCTTGTTCGCTTTGATACGCACCCGCTGACACGAAGGCATAGTTGCTGTCTGCAATTTCCATAACTGCAACATATGGATCGCCTGTTTCGTTGATGTCAGATTTGTCAAATGTATTGTCAAAAAGAACAATAGTTTTGCCGCTGTCTTGTATCAAAATGCCGTCTAGGGTTGGTCTGTAAGATTGAACTGCGCCGTTCCATTCAATTTCAAAACTTGTATTCCTAATGGTCAAAGTTCTTGGCTTAACTGTCCAGATGAGATAGTCTGGCTCCAAGATATAATTTGCTTGGTCGGCTGCTGGAAGTGAGGCAAAGGTGATATATGTGCCAGCGTCTTTAACCTGTTGGATATTTGAGTTGCCACTTTGGGTGTAAGTTCTGATGTCTGTTATATATTCACCGTCTTCGTTCAGTTGAGCAAGATAAGTCAGATAACTATATCCCGTAGCGTTTTCGACAGTGACTGCTTTGTTGTTGCCGTTATAGACGTTTGTGTCGCTTGTTAGATCCCCCACCCAATTTGTATGGAGGACTTGTTTGTTCACAACAAGTGTGAGCGTGTAAAGATATGCCGATGCCATGTCAAAGTTTGTTTCATCGCCATAGACAAATGAAATTGTTATTGTATAGACACCTGCATTTGTATTGTCCACACCGTCATACAATTTGACAAATGAGTCAGCGTCTTCTGAAATTACAACATTGCCGCTTGTTACACGATATTCTTTGCTTGTGCTAAAGTTAAGTCCGCTATAGAGTTGTCCCACGACATCAAGTTTAACTCTAAGTCCGTTTGAAACAATGCCCGTTGTGCCGTTGGCGAAGTTCAAGAAGTTTACGCCCACGCCAAGTTTGCCGTTGCCGTTTATTCCGCCACCATAGGAGAACTTGTCTGCAACAATAAACTTGTTTTCCGCTTCGTCATAATATTCACCATTAACTTTGAGTTCGCCGTCTTCAAGATAGGTGTAATTTATTGTTTCTGTTGCGTTGTCGCCAACAAAGCCGACAAACCAATTTGCCACAATGGCTTGAGTTCTGGTGATTGCCCAATCGAGAGTTGTGTTTGCGCAAACATAGTTGCCTCGACTTATGCTGCCGTTTTCTTCTGCATAGTCATTCACCATGCTGAGAACTGTTTTAAGTGTCCCCTCATTGCTAAAGCCGCCAAGTTCTGTTGGCTTTGAACTGAAGTCGTCAATGTCGCCAAGCACCGTGACTGTGTCGCCAACATTAAAGCCAGTTTGTGGATAGACAACAATTATCTCTTTTGTTTCAGTTGCACCAGCGGCTGAGGTGAATGTTGTTTGAAGTTTAAATCTGACAAAATCACCTGCTGTGTTTTTGAACACTGGCAAAACAATGAATGAATATCCACTTAGATTTTGAATTGAGTTTGTGTAGTCGCCAACAATTTTGAAACTTTCTACGCCTGTTTGTTGTGCATAGACCCATTTTTCAACTTCAACTTGAAGTGGGGTTATGCTCCAATCTTTGTCTGTGTTTTCCACAAGCACATAGTCCATATATCCAAAGTAGTCGTAGCCGCCATTTTCTTTCTTTTCTGTTTCGCCTATATTGCCGCTTGCTGCAAGTTGCGAATTGATGTCAACAATGTATTTGCCCGTTTGAATTGCACTTGTTATTGGTTGTTTAACCCCATTTGCCATAACAAACATTGAGCCACTAAGTTGCAAACTTGGAAGTTGTTCGCCATATGGAAGTGCAAGTGTTTCACCATTTGTTGAAGCGGTTTTGCCGTTAAGTTTGCTGATTGACAAATTGTAGTTTTCGTCTTTTGCTTCTGCGACATATTGCCCGTTTTTGTAAAGTGGGTTTCTTTCGTTGTGGTTATAAACAAATTCTTTTTCCACAAGTGAAAGCCCAAGTTGTGCTGGGTCTATTCTGATGTTGTTGCAAACGACAAAACTGTTTGTTGTCTTTTCTGCTGAGTCATTTATTCCCTTGCCAGTGACCATAACTTGAACAATAATTTGTGCTGAGAAAACGTGTTTTAATATAAGGTTGTCTGCATAGGTGTAATTTTGGTCATCGCCCTCTCTATTTTGCTTGAATGGATTTTGTGCTGAACTTGAGCCGTCCATCCATTTCCATTCATATGAATATTTATAGCCGTCTTCTGTGTTCTCGTTTTTGTTTTTAATGTCAATGGAGAGTTTTATTCTCTTGCCATAGTTGGTCACAATTTCGTCAGTTGCTGCGTTTTCTGAAGTTCCCACAACTTCGTCATTTTCGTCAAGAATTTGTGCCTTAACGGTGAACACTGGGTTTGCTATTGTCCATTCGGCACGCATATTAAGTCCAAAACGAATTTGAGTGTTGAGATTCCATGAATAGCCTTGTGCCTCAGGTGTCAAATAAGCATATCCACTTATGGCTTGCCCCATTTGCTCAAATCTCTTGACTGATTCGCCGTTTGAAGAAAGTTTGATATTTCTTTGGTCAGAGGACTCAATATAATCTGCATAAGCCTTGCCATATTCGGCTGTAACTTTGACCCAAGTGTTTTCTGTAACGTCTGTTTCGTTCTCTTGGTCTTTTGAAGTATCACTTGGTTGTGTTACGTCCTTTGTCTTGAAAAGATAGAAAGTGAACTCGCCACCCGCTTCTACAAGAGAAACATTTTCGCCGCTTGTAAACTTCGCTGCCACTTCTGAGTGAGTTGTTATGACTGCTATCTTTGTGTTGACTGAACTGCTGTAACTGTAAACATCTGTGTTTGTTCCACGTTCTGCCACGACAAGTACTCTGCCGATGTCGTTTATCATGACGTCAGAGTTGTTTTCGCCCTCTTTCATGGAATAGACATACATTTGCCCTGCAACATTGCAGAGTTGTCTGATGTAAGCATATGTTCCGTGTGTGGTGGAGTTTGAGGTGTCATAAAGCACCACTTGTCCGTTTATAGTAATTGCTGGAGCCGAAGCATTTGGAGTGTCTGCAGCCGTTCCGTCATAGAGCCTCATCATTTCCCCTTGACCTCTGAGGAAGATTGAACTGTTTTTGCCAGAAGTTGTTTGATTGTCTTTCACGTTCAAAGATTTGACAAAAAGTTGCACGCATGAGTAAATTGCCGCCCCCGCACGAGAGTAGTTGTTTGTGATTGAAGTTGCTGTTTCGTTTGTTGCGCCGTCAAATTGAACTTCGCCTTCAAGAACTCCTATTGCCCCGCCATACGCAAACGACCTATTATAGGAAAGTGTTGATTGTGTGAATGTGACTTTAAGTGTTTCGCTTGTTTCAGCGTGTTTAGTGTCTTTCTCTTGATAAACTGCACCACCGTAGCCATATGTAACGCCAGTGGCTGGCACTTTGACATTTGCCAAGTTGCGAGTTAGGGTTGCATTCTTTATTTCAAGCATGCCATAGTTTGCTATTGCGCCGCCGTTCCTTGCCATGTTGCTTTGAAGCGTGCCACCATCTATTGTTGTTGTGCCAAAGTTTGAAATTGCACCGCCGTCATTTATGTTTTCTGCGTTGCTTAATATTACGCCGTCATTTATTGTAAGTTCGCCGCCGAGTTCGACATTTATTGAACTTGCTGTTGCTTGAATTCCCGTGTTGTAGTTTATGCTAAGGTCGGTGAGGTTTGAAGGGTAGTTTGAGGATGGATATGAGGTGACATTCCACACTGCCCCGCCGTCTATTGTGATTGTTCCTGTGATTGTAAAGCCCGTTGCTTTAACATTTATAAGATTTTCCGTGAAGCCCGCTGCACGAGTTATTGTAACTCTGCCTTTTCTCTCGCCAGTTCCAGCTTCTCTGTTCCATTTTGTGTTTTGCGTATCTATGTTATAAGTTTTTGCAAGCAGAATTTTGCCGCCGTCTGTCAAAGCGTTGAAAGCAGCACTCATATCGGTGTGGAAAACGTCTGCTTTTTGTGTTTCCTCTCTCAAAAATTTGCTTGTAGCACTTTCAAGAGTTTTCGTCATTTTGCTATCAACATAGAAAGTGTCAACGCCAGAGCCTGTGCCATAGTAAAGTTCTCTTGCATAGACAAAGACTTCAATTTCGCAAGTGGTTGTGGAATAGGCTGAGTAGGTGTTTTCGTCTGGGACAAATCGGACTGTGCATTTCTTTATTCCCACTTCGTTGAAGTAGGTGTAACTTTCGCCCCATTCAAAAGTTCCTTTGATTTCAATACTATCGTCATCTGCGTCAACGACTTTTGCGTTTGCCCCTGATAGATATTGGTCAAGTTGAGTTTTGCTCATTGGAGTTGAAGCGTTGTAATAAATTTTTGTGTCAAGTTTTGGCTTGTTTGTAATAACAACATTCTTTGCGCCAATTTCAATAACTCTGCAATCATAGGAACTTGTTTGTGTTATGTCGGTTTTTTGTCTAAATCTGAAATAGATATATGTCTTGCCCGAAAGAATTGGAGTGTAGGAGTTGCTCCAAATGTTATCGTTTTGCAAAATTTCTTTATTCAAATTTGCTGACGAACTTTGATAATATTGAATGTCATATTTCTTGCTATCATAATCTTTTATTGAAATTGAATGATATGCGCCGTCATATTCCCCAATGTAGTCGCTTGCAGTGTATTTTATTGATGTCGTCGTTCCGCCATTTAGAACGCTTGTCGACTTGCCATACATTATGCGAGAAATATTATCCATCTTGAGATTTTCTTGCGAAGCCGCTGTCTTTTCCGTGTAACTTGCTGCAAATACATTATTTGCGCTTTCGTTGCCTTCAACAGTGTATTCGTCACTTGAGAAATATTGCAAGTTCTTGGACTGTATTGATTTGTTTGAAGCCTCTTTAACTGCTTGAATAAATAATTTGTTTGTAAGGTTTGCATAAAGTCCAACTCTTGAGCCAACATTCAAATTGCCAGCGAGCGTTATTGCATCATTTTCAGAAGCCAAAACAATGTTGCGTCTGTTGCCGTTTGTATCAGTATTTCCATAAATATATGGAGTGCCGCTAAGTGCAATGCCGCTGGTTGCTCCGCCAACGGCCCCGCTTGCGGAAATGTTATTTGTTATTCTGCCGCCAGAGATTGTGACTTTGCTGCCGTCTTGCAATCTTATAATGCTGCTTTTATCGTTGCTATTTGCAGTATTGCCGCCAATATATCCGCCGTTAATGGTCAAGTCGCTATTTCTAGAAACTTTAATGATACTTTCACTGCTGCTATCACCGTTGTTGCAGATTTGAGCATTGTCTGAAATATTTACACTGCTGCCGCCTGTGATAAACAAGACAGATTTTGCTCCCGAGTGACTGGTGATAAGTCCGCCAGAAATATTTGTTGTGCTGCCGCTGTAAATTGCACTGCCTTCGCCGTCTTTAACAATAGTGTTGTTTGAAATTGTGCCGCCATAGATGTTTGTTGTGCCGCTGCTTAGATACAATGCACCGCCCGCTGCTGTGCTGTTTCCGTAAATCAAACCGCCATACATATTAAATATGGTGTCTGCACCGCCTACAAAAATTGTTCCGCTGCCTTGTCCATCGCCATTTTGCAAAAAGTCACCGCCGTAGATGTTGAGCGTTGTTCCAAGGTCAATATAGATTGCCGCACCAGAAACCTTTTCCAATATGACACTATTATTAAATGTGTAAACACCTGCAACATTCGTATCTACTTTTATAGCGTTGCCCACAAATTTTGTGCCGTCATAGATGTTGACTTCTGCGCCGATTGCTGCAACCGCCCCGCCAGAATATGCCTTGTTTCCTTCAAAAATTCCGCCGCGGATATTAACTTTGCCACCCTCAGCGAATATTGCTCCGCCAAGACCGTCTTTTTCGTCAAAGGAATGAGTTTTGTTTGCAATGAACAAGCCGCCAGTTACAGTAAGTTCGCCTTTAGAGTAAACTGCACCGCCAAAACTTGCTGAGTTGCTTTCAAACACGCCACCAGCAATTTCAAGAGTTGCCTCGTCTGCAACATACATTACACCGCCACGAGTAACACTGGTTGCTGTTGTTGGAGCGATATTGTTTTCAAATGTTCCGCCATTCACAACTCCCCTGCCCGCTGCAAGATATATGACAGAGCCGCCTGTAGGATTATTATTTTTAAAGAACATGCCGTCATTTATTTCTGTGTAAGCGCTGGAAGTTTCATTTTTAACAATACCCAAATCATTGCCGCTGAACGAGCCAGAATTTATGACAAGGTTGCCTTCGTTCTTAATTGCTGCTGTTGTTTTTATGTCACGCAAAATTGTGCCGTCTTGAATGATAAGTGTGCCTTTGTTTAAAATTGGGGCGGCGATAAACTCACTCGCTGACAAAACAAGTGTGCCATGGTTGACTATTGTGTAGTAATCGTCCTTGAAAACTGTTTCACGTTCTCTGAACGCATGTGCAACAGATTTAACTTTTAGGTTGCTTATATTTAGAGTTCCATAGTTTACGAATGAAGTTCCATAACGAGTTGGAATATTGTTATCATTTACTGCATTGGTAAAGAGGTCTGCAATCATATCTGAAACATTGACTGTAACCCCTCTTTCCACTTCATAGAAAATAACATCTCCAGAACCATTATTCATAGTTCTCTTAATTTTGGAAAGTGTTGTGTCACTTGAAATTGTTGTTGTTTCTTCATATGCCGTAGAAGTGTATCCTGGAATTCCGTCATTTGAATTGCTAAGAAGAAGTTGTTTATGAGGTTCTACATTATCAAAATGAATTTTTTGTGGAAGATTTACAAATATAAGTTGATATTCTTCAATTTTAAGATTTGACGAACTGATATTTGCAATTACTGTGCCTTCTCCGTCTAGGTCAAGGGCAAGATTGATAACAGAGTTTGCAGAGATTGAACTTAATTTTAGGTTAGAGCCTTTATCCACAGCCTCAACCGTATCGCCGTCTATTCTTGTAAGTTGGAATTTACCTATTATTTGAACATTGCCAGAAAGAGTAAACTTAGCCTTTGAAGCAATCCTCGTAACATTGTTGCCGAAATCCTTATCCAAAATATGTTGATTGATTGCAATTTCGTCTTCGGAATTTGCCTCGATAAGACTGTTTGAAATGTAAACATTGCCGCTGTGAACCCAAAGTTGTGAACCGCTAGTGGTTGCAACTCCTGGGTTGATTGTTGCTGTTGTTAAGTTTTGAATAACGTTGTTTGCAATGGTGGAGTTTGTTATATTCATTTCGACTTCTGTGTCTGTTGCTCCAGCAATACCCGCTGATTTTATGTCAAGAGCGTTGTCGTTACTTGTGCCTTGAACATAGTTTGAAGAAACATAACTGTTTGTCATGGAAAGATTGTAAGAGAAATACACTGCCCCGCCAGCGATTGAAGATGTGACACCTTCTATGCCGTTGTTTACAACTTGAACACCATTTAGGACAAGGTTTTTTGCATAAATTGCACTGCCTAAGCCTGTATTAGTGTCGCTAGCATATGTAACAATGTTGCCAACAAATTCGCAGTTTGTGAGTTGTGTTGCGTCATCAGTTGCCGTTTCCACAAACAAACCGCCACCGACTTGGGCTTTGTTGTTTTCGACAGATATTCCACTTGCTAGGAATTTGTCTTTTGCATAAATTCCGCCGCCTTTGCTTGGGTGGTCTTTATCTATAGCAGTTGCCACATTGCCCAAAATGGAGATTGCACCCACTCTGCCAAGTCCAAATGTTGTGCCGCAACTTGCAAAATACAAGCCGCCGCCAAGATAAGCGTTGTTATATTTTATTGTTGCTTGATAGACGCTTGGAACAGTTGCGAAATATGCCCCGCCGCCAAAGCCTGTATTGCCGTTATCTGCATATTTTGCTGTGTTTGAAACAAGGTTGATATTGCTTATTACAACTGTGCTTACACCGCCCGCTGCGTAAAGTCCGCCGCCGTTTTGTGCCAAGTTGTCCACAATGTCTGCGTCATAAATTGTGACCGAGGTTGCGCTGTCTGAAATATACAACCCACCGCCAAGTGTTGCAGAGCAATTTTGAATTGTTAAGTCATAAATAGTGATAACAGAATCTGTGCTTGCTACAAGTCCGCCGCCGTTTCCAGTTGAAATGCTATCCAAAATGTTTCCGCCATAGAAAACGAGGGTTGCGTTTTCGACAGAAACTGCCGAGCCTGTGCCGTTGTGATTTTGAATTGTTACGCCGTCATAAATTGCATGGTTGCCAGAGGTAAAACTGACTGCGTTTGCAACATTGTCGCCGCCGCTTACTCCGCTGATATTTGCCCCGTCAATTATAATTTTGCCGGTCATATTTTTTGAGCCAAGGGTTGTGTTGCTGAACATTGCTTCAGTAAAGTTCGCTGCACGCATGAAAGTTACAGTCTTGTTGTCCACTGCAATGGTGGTTGATGTGTTTATTGTTGCGCCAACATAGATAACACCGCCGTCACTCATTTTGCTCAAGA
This sequence comes from Clostridia bacterium, assembly GCA_050872785.1. GTDB lineage: Bacteria > Bacillota > Clostridia > Christensenellales > UBA1242 > UBA7862. The sequence continues at coordinate 12,880 of JBNMHO010000012.1, forward strand.
TGTCTGAAATTGAGTTGCCGACAAAAGTTGTGCCGTTTCTGTAGAAGCCGACACCAGAGTCCCCAGTCTTATATTCAAGGGTGTCATATCCCTTAACTTCCACAAGCATTTCAAATTCCACTGGGTCAAAGAGAGTGGTGTTGGTTGGAGTGAATACCACTGTATAAACGCCATAGCCTGCTGTTGTTCTTGCAATTTGCGAGCCGTCTTTCCAAGTAAACGTTCCTGCAATCGAGTTTCCGCCAAAATCTGCTTTACCTTGCGAAAGTGTTGCGCTTGAAAGTGCATGTCCCACAAACAAGTCCTCGACCACTGGAAGTTCCTCAATGGTCATTTGTCCTTGTGCGGAAAATTTTATTGTGCTAAGCCTTTCAATTCTGTTGCCATTTGCTGTGAGATAATTCTTCAAATAATATGTTCCCGCAGAGGCTGTTACTTTGTCCGTTGGGAAAGGAAGTGTTGAGGTGCGATAAGCGTTGCTGAATGAAGCAAAAGAATAGTTGTAGGATACTGTTCCGCTTTCGTTTGTAAATTTGCCGTCACTATATTTAAGTTCTTCACCGTTTACAAACACTTTCATAAGGCTTGCTGGCAAGTCTGAAAGTGAGCCGCCAAAGTGGTTGACTGAGCCGTTAAAATCAGAAGCGACAATGGTTGTAGAACTTGAAAGAACTGTTGTTGCGTAGATTGCGCCGTTTGAATTGTTTGTAGTGTTGGAAAAACTGTGTCCCAAAGTAAATGAGTTGTCGTCTGCTTCAAAACATTCCACATCGCTTGCTTTCATAACATAAGATTTATCTCTGCTTGCCATAACAACAACTTTGCCTGGATTTTCTTCATTTATCCAAGCACTTGGAGTTGTTGAAATGCCAATTTTAGATTTCTTTGAAAGTGGACCGTTAAGATAAACTGGAGAATTGCCAGCGACATGAAGGTTTTTATTTCCGCCACTTGTTATTTGAATTTCGCCAGAGATAAAGAGTGTTGCGCCGCTTACAACAACATTTGCGTCAGCGGAATTTGAAACGGACACATTGTGGAAGTAAATTCTTCCGCCGTTAAGTTCCAACCCGTTTGAGGACGAGCCGATAAATTTACTATCGTTGAACGACACAAAAGGACTGCCGCTTGTTGCGTTGCCAGCGGTGTAAACAAATACACCGGTTGAATTGTTGAATTTTGAGTCAAAAATGTCTGCACTTGCATTTTGTGTGTTGATGTAAAGGGCTGCGCCGTTTGTGGCAGAGGTTGTTATGTCATCTCCACCAAAAGTAGAGTTGCTAATTTTTACATATCCGCCAGCGATATACATAACTCCGCCGTTTTCTGCTGCGAAGTTGCCAAATTTAACATTTTCTATATATGTTGAACTTGCAACAGAGTTTTCGGAAGTGACATAAATTGCACCGCCGTTTGTGCTTGTTCCCCTTGTTGTTCCTTCAAAAATTGAGGAGTTTGAGCCAATGTCTGTTAGACTTAAATTGCCTTGCGAATAGATTGCACCGCCACGAGTTCCGCTTGTGTTGTGGATAAGTGAAATTCCAGTTGCGACAAGGCTGCCGAGGTTGCAAATTGCACCGCCGTCTGATGTAGCAAAGTTCCCCTCAAAGTAACATCCTTCAAGAATTACACCAGTGTTTGAGGATATGAAGATTGCTCCGCCCCTGTTTGCTTTGTTTGAGATAAATTTTGTTTCGCCGTCCAAAATTCTAAGTGCTTGAGCAGAAGAAGAACTGATAAAGATTGTGCCGCCGTTGTTTGCTGCCTCATTGCCCTTAAAAATTGTGTTTTGAACAGTCAACACTTCTGCATTTATTGCACCAGCATTGCCAGAGGAAGTGTTGTTTATGAATTCTGAATTTTTGACAAGCAATTCTTTCTTAGAAAACACTGCACCGCCAGAGGACATGTTGCCCACAAAATAGCAGTTGTCCAAAGTGAGTTTGACGTCTGCGGTGTCGTCAACTCGAACAGCAGAACCCGTGCCGCCTTGGTTGTCTTCAAAGGTGCAACCAGTTATGGTGTAGGAATAAGAATTTCCAGTTACAAATACGCCCGCACAATCGCCCGCAGCAGTGTTATCTCTGAACACGCAATTTTGAATGATGTTGTTGGAGTTTGTGACTTTTAAAATGCCGTTTGTTGAGGTTTTGATTTCATTGCCCTCAAACACAACTCCCGACACAAAATATCCCATTTGGTCTGCAAATTTCATGACATCTTTTGCAAATACGTTGCCCGCAAATCTTCCGCCAGTTATGGAGAACTTGACATCTTTCTCGACCTCAAGCCCAAAGCCGTCTGTTGCAGCAGCAGAGTAAACCGTGTTTGACACAAACTCTACATTCTCAAGAGCCGCAACACTTGCTCCCGCAAAAGTCATAAGTGACCCCGCTTGAGAAATAACTGTGCCAGTGACTGTGGCGTCAGAAAGTGTAAATGAACTGTTTTCTGCATACACTACTTCGCCCGTAACTTTTCTAGCAAAGATTGCACCTTTTTCTGTTCCAATGGACACAAAATCCACGTCAGAAATTGTCAAATTTGCTTTTTTTTCAAGATAAATCGCTCCGCCCATGTCTGCGTAGGTTGAAGTGAAAGTTGCTTCTGTTACATTTGCCTCCACTTTGCCGCTTAAATACAATGCACCGCCTTTTGAACCCGAGTTTTGTGACGCAACATTTGACACTTCAAACAATGTTATTGTAGCGTCAATTTTCGCATCGTTTTCAGATATAATTGCCACTGCACCTTTGCTGCCCGTTACATAGTTTGCAACTTCCAAACTTTTGATGTCCACTGTGCAGTTTTTGCTTGATTTTATGACCAAAACACCGCCGTCTGCTGCAACACCCGCAACATTTTTGGCGTCAAATTCTGCTTGCCAAAATTGGACTTTGTCTATGGAATTTATGTAAACAATTCCCTCGCACGAAGAGGTGCAAGAAGTGAATGTGTTGCCCTCTTGTTGATAAGAAGTTTCGTCTTGACTGCCAAGGGTGACATCGCCAGCAGTTTGGACATAAATTGCACCGCCAGCTGTGGCTGTATCGTTTTCAAATAGACACGCTTTAAGCCCAAGCACACCATCTGAACTATTAAAATAAATCGCTCCGCCCTTATCAGCACTTGAGCCTGTGAAGTTATTTTTTAAAAGTCGCAAAGTCTTTTCGCTGTAAATTGCTCCACCATTGTATGCCGCTGAGTTTGAGATAAATTCTGTTGCAGTAATTTTATCAATAGTCTGATTTTCATTTAGTTTTTGTTCTGTGAATGTTGCACCACTTGCAAGATATATCGCACCACCATTTGAAGCGTGGTTATTTCTGAAAGTTGCAATGGACTGTTTTTCAATACTCAAAGTGCCAGAAGCCACATAAATTGCACCACCAAAACCACCACTTATTGAACTATCGTCAGTGCCGTTTGAGTCAAAAGTTGAGTTTACAATCTTTAGCGAACTGGTGTCGCCGCTCATAAAGACCGCACCGCCGTTGCCAGCATATACATTGTCATATGCTTTCCCAGCCACGTTGCCAGTGAAGTTGCAGTTATCCATTTCAACCTTGCTGCTTGTCATATACAAACCCGCACCGCTTACGCCAGCCCCAGCCTTGCAGTTGGACACTGTAACATTTTTCATTGTGCAGCCACTCACACTGCTCAAATAAATTCCACGAGAGTAAATGTCATTTGTTTCAAGGTTGCCGATGTTTGAATTGTAAAGTGTGAAGTTTGTTGTATTCTCCACTTTCAAAACATCGCCAGAGCAGCCGCTTGCCACAAGCCCAACTTTGTCTGTATTTCCATTTTCGCCCAGTGTTCCAATATTCACATTTTCAACTTTTGAAAATGCAAATGCACTGCCGCCGCCAGTTATGTTTGCGTTTTTAATTGTGAATGTCCCACCCGATGTTGTGTCATTCGTCTTTTGAATTACAACGTTGTCCACGCTTGAAGGATTGTTGATTGTAAGTCCGTCAATATCTCCATTAAATCCATTTGTCAAAATAGCAATAACTGCGTTTGTTCCATTTTTACCTTCGCTGACGTTGTTGCCGTCAAATGTTACGTCTGTCATATTGACCGCACCGCCCAAAACAAGGTTCATAACACTACCCACTGAAGTGTTGTTTTTAACATTGACGTTGTTTAGGGTTGGGAATGACTCTCCGTAAATAATGGTGCCAGTATTTGAAGTGAAATCTACGTTGTTCATGTTAAGAATGACATTTGAAAGATTGAGAATATATGAAGCAACGTTGTTTTCAAAAACTGTTTTGTTTCCCATGCTGGTTTCACTATCTTTAACAAAAGTCAATGTGTTGTTTGCAATTTCAATCAATGAGGCATTGCCGCTGTTGTTATTTGTAAATGTATTTTTGCCAGAGAATGTTACTTTTGAACTTGATGTGCTGATAATCGTTCCGCCAAAGTCTTTGAATGTGCAGTTATCAAAAGTGGCGGTTGTTTCCCCAGTGGTTCCGCTTTGGTTAAACACCATTCCCGATACACCACTTTTTCCAACGAATGTGCAATTTTTGAATTTGACATTTGAAAAGCCTGTCAAGGTGAGCATTGTGCCAGAAGCAAAGTTTTGGTCTGCCTCAAATGTAAAGCCGTCAAAGGCAAAGGTTGTTACATTGTTAAATTTCCAGTTGTCTGAACCCTCTGTTGCTGGGCTTTTAAATACAATGGTGTATGCTATGTTTGTGTCTGTGCTTCTATAATATCCGTCATCACCTTGCTTAACACTTTCGTTTGCGACAAGTTCATCTATCAAATCAGTGAAAGGCTGAGTTGTATTTGGAAGATAAACTTTTTTCTCCGTCACGCCAAGGAGTGAATCCTCTTGCGTTAGGACTTGTCCCGCTGCGTATGCACTTTTTTGTGCAAAAAAATTTGGGGACAATGTTATCCCGCCCAGTAACGCCACAACACCCAGAAGTGACGAACAGACAACTTTCAATAATTTTCGGTTCAAATTTTTCATAACCATAACCTCTTGGCAAACTTGCCTTTGAATTTGTTGACATAAAATTGCATAGTTCGACAATCTTATTACAACTATGATTATATTATATATTATGGGTCAAAAATTAACAAATATTTTGCAACAAAAAAAATATAAAAAATAAACTTTTTGTTTGAAATTTAGTTGACAAATTTATTTTTCTGTATTTTTGCTCCACAAAAGCGTTTTAGCGAATATATTTTGTCCAAAAAACAAGAAAAAAATAGGCAATTTCTCACCTATTTTTTTCTTAAAAAACTATTAAACTGTTTTTGCTTAAAATTTTTAGTTTTTGTCAAAAGTTTGTGGCTTTTTAGGTTTTATGAGCAAAAACACGAAAACTGCCGTTGCAATGACCATAAAAATCACGCACAAAATGACAAACCAGTTGTTGTTTTGAGTGGTTGGTCGGGTTTCTTCAACAGAGTTCAACGCTTCCACTGACTCAATGGTCGAAGTTGATAGTTCTTCGCCGCTTGCGAGCATAACTGTGCCGCCTTCTGCCTTATATAACCCCGCACCCAAAGTGCCTGCAATATTCGACAAAATTTGCGTGCCGCCAAGGTTCAACTTTCCGCCCTCTGCAACATAAACTCCGCCGCCTTTGTTTTGAGCGTTATTATGAGTTATTTCGCCGCCAGAAAGCATCACCGACCCGCCGTTTGCCACGTAAAGTCCCGCTCCACAGCTACTTTTGTTGTTTTTGATAGTTCCGCCAGAAACAGTCAGTTCGCCACAAGAATAAACAAATCCACCGTTGCCATTTGTTGCTTTGTTGCCATAAAATTCGCCGCCAAGAATATTCATTGTGCCGCCGTTATACACAACACCGCCAATCGTATAATCTTCACTATTTTCAAGTATCACTTCGTTGTTATATATTTTGCACCCTTGCAGAACGAGTGTTCCGTTGTTGCAAATTATGCCATGAACCGCTGACGCTGCGTAGGAGTTGCATTTGAAGTTTCTAACAACAACATTCGCACCAAGTGTAAGACTGCCGTTAATGATGAACATTGGATATTGAGTTTCGTCATTTTGCCCCTCAAACAAAGCCTGTCCGCTGGTGCAAGTGATGACAAGTTTTTTGCCCTCTGGCACTTCAATCATAGCAAAGTTTGTTTCGTTATATTGTCTAACGAAGTTAATTTTCTTTGAAATTACAATGTTTTCATCGTTATTTACAACATATGGTGTCTTGAAAACAAATGTTCCGTTGTCATTCAAAAGTTCCATTGCGTCCGTAAAGTTTTCAGCTGTAATTTTGGTTGTTCCCTCGCTGTCGGCGTAAATTGCAGCCTCGCCACCAACTGTCATATAATACATTTTGTCATACATAACCTGAACATACATTGTGCCTGTTATGCTATCTTTATTTTCATAAAGTGAAGATTGTTTTGGGGTAAATTTGCAAGCATAATAGCCCGAAGTTGTGACACTTTCTGGTGACACAAGTGACCATGTTCCAGCCACTTCTTGCCCGCTGCTACGTTGAACCAAGCCCGCTTGAGTTATTTTGAAAGACGAGGCATTGCCCGCTGTTACCACCCCTTGCGGTGCGGAAATTATATACAAATATTCGCCAACAATTTCGACCACAATCTCGTCCGCAAGACCAGATAGTGGTGAAAAATCTGAAGAAATATTTACAATATTTTCGCCTACTTTGACCGCAGTGACTGCAACGCCAACTATGTAACTTCCTTTTGAAGTTAGTGTTACACTATCCGCCACTGCTTCTTGGAATTCGCCGTCAATTTTAAGGCTAAAATTCATTGAAACAATGTCAACTTTATTGCCGCTTGAAGTCACTTCAAAATAACTCTTATCAATTTTGTAGCCGTCCTTTGGCATACCCGAATATAGAAGAGTTATGTCGGACAAAGTCATTGCATAAACGTTGTTGTCGCCCCCTGTTGCTGTGACAATTTTTTCTTGTATTTCGGCTGATTTCGAATAAACAAAAAGTTGTTTTTCCTCTGCAGAATAACTGAAATATTTTTGTGTGTCGTCACTGAACAGTTTGTTAATATCCGCAGTTTCAAGAGGAATATTTGTTGGCGATTGTGCCACGACATTGCCATTTTGAACTGAAATTCCAATGCTGCTGCCGTCAAGCAGTCCACCCTCAAGGAATGTTGTATCGTTCTCGTTGGCGAACACCAAATTGCTTGTGTGATTCTCCGCTGCATGAATAATATTATCTGAAATGACAACTTTTGAGCCACGAGTTATGACAAATTTGCCGCCCTCAGCCACATAGATTGCTCCGCTTGCTGTTTCATTTGAAATATCCACAATATTTTTGGTCACATTTATTTCGCCCGAAAGTCGCAGATTTACGCCCGAAGCAACATAAATTGCACTGCCGTTTGAGGTCGAGATGTTGCCGTCTACTTCATATAGGTCTTTAGATACATAATAGTTTTTAAAGTTTGTATCAATTATTTCAACTGATGAAGAATTGTCCCCGAGTTTGTTTAGTTTAAGTCCGCCGTTTTGCTTGTTGGATAGGAATTCTGAGTTTGCGATGACTCCGTAGTTTGTGGCAAGAAATAGTCCGCCGTCAGCGTTTAGAAGGAATGTGCAACGCTCAACCCAAACATTTTCTGCCGAGATTGTAACACCACTATCACCCCCAGCACACAGTCCACGAGTGAAGTTGCTGTCCAAAATTTCGACATTATTCGCTTTTGCATAAAGGTGAGAAATTTTGCCGCCAGTTGCTGTTGTGTTGGTTCCGTTTTCAACAAAGTCGCAATTTGAAACAACAAGAGATTTGCAGATTGCATAGACTTTTGCTGTGCTATTTTCCGCTGGAGTTCCACCGTCCTTAAATGAACAACTTTGCAAAACAATTTCTCCGCTCAAGACGCCACTTGTGCCGCTATTGTCAATCATAATTGCTCTGCCGTAGCCCGTTGCGGAATTTCCCGAAAAGTCGCACGACATGAAACTTGACGAGCAGTTTTGAAGATAAACCGCCCCGCCAGAACTTGCTTTGTTATTTGTGAATGTGCAGTATGAAAGAGTGACAGCCCCATTTGCGACAAACATTGCCCCGCCTTGTGATGAGGCAGAATTGCCGCTAAAAATCATATCTTTTGCTTCAAAATACATTCCGCTTGCATACAGTCCGCCGCCAACACAATTTGCGACCCCGTCAGCAAATTTATTGTCAGAGATTTCCGCTTCGGACATATACAAATAGCAGTTTGTTGCATAAATTCCCGCACCGAAACTATCCGCTGAAGTGAGTGTGTTATCCTTGATTATTGCGTCTTTTGCAATAGTCAAAGAACTGTTTTCTTTTGCATAAATTCCGCCGCCATTTCCTGTTGCAGAGTTTTTCAAAATGCTAGCATGAGTAACTGTTGTGTTGCCGAGTGAGAACACGCCGCCGCCGTTTGTTGCAGTGCTTTCTTGAATTGCACTTTCAGAATATGTGAGGTCAATTTTAAGTTTGCCAGACACCAAAAGTGTTGCTCCACTTTCGACATAAATTCCACCGCCGTTTGAGGTTGCACTGCAACTTAAAATCTTGCCCGCAAAGGACACATCGCCGCCCTCTGCAACATATATTGCTCCACCGTTTTTAGCATTGCAATTTGAAATTGTTATACCGTCAAAAGACGCTTTTCCATACACGACAACCGCTCCGCCGCCAAGATCAGAGTTAAGATTTTCAAAGTAAGAAATTGTGCCGCCATTTACTTTTAAATTGCCGCTTTCTTGCACCGAAATGAAGCCTTTTTTGTGTGAAATTTTGTTGTCATTTGTGCCGTTTGCAGTGATGTTATTTAAGTAAACAAGACCTTTCTCGCCGACCAAAATTGCTGTGCCGTAGTTGGTTTTTGATGTGTCGCCATTTTGAGCAAATGTGCAGTTGTTTAATGCCACTTCACGCCTTGACACCGAGATGACATCGGAAGAATATCCCTCTGCTATGTCCATGTTGCCGCTGAATGTGCAATTTTCCAAAGTGCCGTCACCGAGGGAGCCACCACTTGACGAGAAGATAAGAATTGCCCCATTATTTTTGTTATCTTTAAGGGTTGAATTTCTGATTGTTACATCGACATAATTGCTTGCTGCAACAACACCCGAGCCACCTGAAATATTGCCCTCAAAATCGGCATTTTCAATGGTCAACTTGTCGCTTGTAACATAGTTTGCTGCCGCTTGAGAGAATGTTTTTGCCGCATTAACATAGTAGATTGACGACACAAGTTCCGCTTCATTTTCGCTAAAAGTAATGTTGCTTAGTGTCACAGGTGATGTTGCATAAATTGCCCCGCCAGTGCCACTTGTCCCAGCCTTATTGACATTGTCAGAAGCCTTATTTTCATTAAATTTGATTGAGTTTTTGTCTATTCCAACAATACTTAACATAGAAAATTTTGCAAAGCCTATGCTAGAGATGGTGCTATCTGAATAGATTGCCCCGCCGTAGTTTGCTGAGTTTCCCGTAAATGTTGCAAGGACAATTTGTGCGGACATTGGAAGGTTGTAAGCCGTGCCTTGTGGACTTTGTGTGTTACTAACATAATCGCTGTATTTTAATGTAAGTTCGCTGTTGGCGAAATAAATTGCGCCGCCTTTGCCAATGGTTTCTGAGAGGCTGGTTGAAGCAACGTTTGAAGAAAAGTCGCCACCGTCAATGGTTGCCACCCCGCAAGCATACACCGCACCGCCAGAACTTGCTTTGTTATTTGAAAATTGTGCAACGGTTGCCACTTTGTTTTCGTTTAGAATTTCAAAACAACTTGCCGAGTAAATCGCCCCGCCAGAACCTTTTGCAAGTTCACCTTGTTTTGTTTCGTTGCCGTCAAAAATTGCTATGCCTTTTGCAGTTGTTATTTTTGTTGCTGTTTCTGATTGATATTTCTCGTCATAATAGCCTGCTTCTTCTCCGCCAGTGACTATTTGCACACAATCGCCCCAAATTGCACCGCCTTGAGATGTGTTGTTGCTTGTAGCACTATTTCCCTCAAATTTTCCGCCAGAAATGACGAGTTTTGGGGAAGTATGTTGACATTTTGTGATGTAATTTATGGTTTTAGGTGAGTTGCCATAGGAGCAAATCGCCCCACCTTTTGCAATCATATCCCCGCCTAAAACTTTGTTGTTTTGAGCGTAAACGTTGGTGAGTTTAAGTGTAATTCCATTTGCCAAAATTGCACCGCCCCCAGCAAACAAGCCAGTGCCAGAAGCCGTCACAGAGTTATTTGCAAAGGTTGAATTTCTAATTTCAATTTCGTTATTATTATCATTTGAAGTGCTTGAAAGATAAACTGCGCCGCCGCCAACTGCAGCAGAAGTGCTACCCAAAACGTCCACTCCGTTGTCTTTAAACAAGCAGTTCAAAACAATACCAGAGCAATCTTTAATAATCAACGCCCCGCCGTTTGCCACGCCGTCATTGCTTACAAAACGACTATTGCTCAAAAGAACTCCGCCTGTCGAAGTCAAATTTTCAAGATACAAAACACCGCCGTTTGCGAAAGTGTCTGTGGAAGCGTTATCTGTTTTTTTATTGTTCCATGCAATGAAATTGTTGATTGAAACGGTTGAAGCCGCAGCCGTAATTGTGCCTTTAATTGCAAATAACGCCCCCGAACCCGTTGATACATTTCGGTCAACGTCCAACTTGTTTCCGTCATTTACTTCGCCGCCAAGGGTTATGTTTTCAATCTTAACACTGCTTTGTGAATTGAGATTGACATTCGCAACACCATAGTGATAGGACTTGTTCCCCGTAAAAGTCAATGTGTTTAAATTAAAAGTAGATTTTGATGAGTCGTCAGTTTTTATAAGCAATGCACCAGCGATGTCAAGTCTTTCGGTGCTTCTTGCTTCGTTGCCGTAGAAATTTGTGCTTGAAATGTCAAAGTTTCCGCCAAAAGCCATGCCGTCCCCAGAAGGAGCAAATGCAAGTCCGCCAGCGTAAAGTCCTATATTTCCACTGAAGACGCAGTTTTCAAAACTAACACCATTCTCTTTTTGATATTGCCCATTAACAAGCACCGCTCCATAGCCGCCCTCCGAAGCGTTGTTACTCACAAATTTTATGTTACTGAATTTGTATTCATACATACCGCTTGCATTAACTATCATCGCCCCAGCAACTAACCCATTATTGCTGTGAGCAATATTCTTTTCAAATATTCCGACAGTTTCTTCTGATGAAGTTTTTGCAAGAGTTGGGTTGTTTTTATCGTCAAGCGAGCAATTATTCAAATAAAGTGTTGTTATATTTGAATGATTTTCTTTGAATACTGGGTTGTTTATGTTGACCTTGTAACCCGAAATGTAAACAGCATAATTTGAATAGACATTACGCTCTTGTTCTTTTTGTCCAGCATTGCCTTGCACGATAAGACTGTTTGAAATTTTAAAGTCCTTTGTGCTTGTTGTGGCTGCATAAATACTTGCCGCACCATTTGTTGCAAAGTTGTTGGTCATAATTAGTTCGTTAACTTCAAGGTTTCCTACGCAATATATGCCGCCGCCGTTTGCTGCCTTGCAGTTTGAAATTTCAAGTTTTGTGCCATTGACGGTTCCAGTTGAGTAAACATTTAATGCTCCGCCCTCGCCAGAAACATTTGTATTTTTTATAATACAATTATTAAATGTTGCAGTGCCAACAACATTCACAAGAGAGTGTGTTCGCTCATCATTTTGTCCGTCAAAAATGACATTTTCAAATTTTGTTTCGTGATTGGAAGCCACTTCAAAAGAAAAGTCACCGCTTGTTTTAGAAGATTGAATAACTGTAGGATATTTGAAAACAAAATCATAATTGTAGGTTGAGCTAGTAGTTAATTTATCCTTGAAAAGCAATGTTGACATGTGACCGTAGTCAAATTTTTTGTCACTTTCCGAAGCATTACTCGATATATTTCCCGCAAGAATTTTTGCAACTTCAACATTCACTGCCGCGTTAGGGTTTCTGCCCGAATTAGAAAGAGCCTCGTCACTGACGCTAGCGGTTGTATATATAGTTGGGTTAGTTATTTTCTCCGCTGGGATAAGATAGACATTTCCTTCAAAGACAAGATAGAAAGTCATTACAAACTGCCCGTTGAGACTCGTTATGGTGTTTGTGGACGAGCTGTCTTTGCCACCTATGTAACTTGACACTGGAATAAAGGTCTTGTCATAATTGCTTGGTGTTTTTTCGATGTTGCCGTCAACATATGTTGCCCCAGCGAATGAGCCGTAAGTGATATTATAAACCCTAATTCCCGCCACAATGAAGCCTGACTCTGCAGACTTGCCGTCAACTGTTATGTTTGAAGTTTCAACTGTGAACATTGTGCCGTAGTTTTCGTCAGTTTCACTTCCTTTTTGCTTAACGACAATGCTGCCGTCAACAATGCCGTCCTTTTGAATGTGAAGAAGATTTGGAGTTGTGTATGTTGTGTTTGCAGTGCTAAAATTAACTTCCCCGTTTAGTCCCAAAGGTTCGCCAACATTCAATGTGTCGCCAGCGTCAATGTCACCGACTTTGCTTGAGTTTGCAAAACTGGACACATCAAGACAAATAACAGGACGCACACCGAAGATTGAATATTCATTAACACCACTATAACTCTCCCAGCCTATCACCTCATTAGTGGATTGATTGGTTAATCTTGAAATAGTAAAGCCTGCATCGTCAATGAGATATCGATATTTTCCGTTTCTTTCATCTTGCTCACCATTGGCTAGTGCAAATTGAGTTTTATGAGCCTCTTTGATGTTGTTGCTATTTGCCTCGCTATAACTTAACAATCCAACTTTTGCTGCAGAGGAAGATGTGTGAGTAAATATTTGTAAATCGTCCATATTGTTTGAAAATGCAAAATTCACAAATGTTCTGTTGCTTTGATAAAAAGTGTCCACATATGTGCTTGAATCATTGGTGCAGGTTACATCAACAGAAGCATAACCATTAAGCCACCCCTTCAAAACACTATTGTCAAATGTCTTGCCATAACTGGAAGTTGCATTGTTATTGATAATCCAACCCCTAGTATTCATGGCGTTTGAGTCAATCACTTGACTTGAAACAAGCATTTTATAATTTCCCGAGCCAGCATTTTGAACAGTCATATTTGCGTCAACAACTGTCCATTCGATTGGCTTCACTTCATAAAGGAAAATTCCGTCTGGACCTGTTCCAGTTTCGGCGTAACTTTCATCAGCAGAAGTGTCTGTGTTTGTCGATTGAAATCTGTCGTAGCCATGAAGAGCAACAACTCTGTTTACATCGCAAACCTCTCCGTTATAAACTTTTTCATTTCTTGAAAGCATATATAGGTTCGACAAATCTCTATATGCACTGAGTTTTATTGTTGCCTCATTTGGATGCACGCCTGGTTGAGGATAGTTCGCCTCATTAGTTCTGCTTGTGTCAAGATAAACTGTTTTTCCCGTATTGCTATAATCGTTCTTAGGAGTGCTTGGGCTGACGTCAACTTTGTAATATTTGTTCACATTGTCAACAACTCTATTGTATGGGTAAAATTTTGAACCAGCGGAGTAGCTAACATCGCCAATGCTAACTGGCTGCAAAAGCGTGTAATAGCCCGTTGTGTTGTCGTAGGATATTTGGTCGTTTGCGTAATCTTCTTTTGGGGCAAAGTAGCCAACTGTGGTGTTGTGCCAACTATAATCTGCCTTAACGGGAGTTGTTTCGTCCCCAACTTTGTGAGAGGTGCTGTAATATTCCTTAAGCAAGTTTTCAATTCGTCTTTTAATTTCCGTGTGAACGTTTACGCTGTTTGAATTGACTATGGTTGGAACAGTGACAGTTTCCTGCCTTTGATTGCCATCCGTCCACACTTTGGTTGTCGTCACCCATTCTGTAACTTTGATAACTGTGTCTTGAGGATATTCGCCAAAATACACCTTGCTGCCCGCTGTAAGACTATTTACTTGTGTAACACCCGAACCAGCGGCATAAGCGACCTTGCGAGGGGTGCTAAAAACTGCCGACAAACATATGCACGCCGACATAAGACACAACCCCACTATTTTACATAGAGCGGTTAGTTTGTTTTTTGCGGAAATTGTTTTGAACATTTTGGTTATCTCCTTTTAGACTACCCATTTATTCTGCCCAACATAAATTTGTATTTTTCACTTGTCATGCGGGGTTCTGCCCCGACCATTTGTTCTTTTGTCTTCTAATAAGTAAAATTATTTATAATATTTACTATCTTATTATAATAGTATCTTCAAAATTTACCAAATAAATTACACCAAATTTTGACAAAAATTAGTAAAAATTTTTTAGTTTTTTCAAAATTCTCGTTTTAAAAATTTGATAAAAAAGTGATAAAAAAGTTACAAAAATTTTAGGCTGAATTACACGATAAAAAACCTAGTAAAAAACTTTATAATACAACTGTAACTGCAAAGAAAAAATATGATAAAAATGCAAGAAAAAATTGCCATTTTTAGAAAAAATAAATCGCCAAAAGTTGGGCTACAAAAGACTTTTAGCGATTATCTATATAAAAAACAAAAAGAGAGCCTGAGGCTCTCCCTTTGCAAAAACTACTTCGAATGATTGTCAGAACAATTATTTAAGCATATCTTTGAAAGATTTTCCGAACTTGAAAGTTGGTGCTTTGGTTGCTGGGATTTTGATTGCTTTTTTAGTTTGTGGATTGACCCCAGTTCTTGCTGCTCTTTCTTTAACTTTGAATGTGCCGAATCCTGCGAGGACGACTTCTTCTCCGTTTTTCATTGCTTCTGCGACTGTTGACACAAATGCTTTGTATGCTTCGTCTGCGTCTTTAAGTGTGAAGCCTGCTTTGGTTGCGATTGCACTAACAATATCACCTTTGTTCATAATTTTTCTCCTTGTTTTCAAAATATTCCTTAAAAGGTTACCCTAATATAGCACATTTTCTCGTTATTTCCTAACAATTTTTCACATTTTTTTATTTTTTAGCACAAATATTGCACTTTTCCCCTCTTTTTATGCTAAAAGTAGCCTTTCTAGTCCAATTTTTGCCCAAAAACCACTTTTTAAACCCTAATCTCAATAAAAAACCCCAAACTGCACTCATAAAGCACATTTTGGGAGTTTTATATGTTTTAATATATTATTTAACTTTCTTTTATTATTGTTTGCCGCAATAATTATAAAATGAATTATTTTTACATACTTTTTATAAAATCTAATATAAATTTATCTTAAAAATGGCTTTTATCTCAATAGTGTCCTTCGTCCCCGTCATTAAGATACAAAATTCCAACTGTATTCTCGCCGCAATGAGAGGAAATGACGCTGCCTGCTGGAGCGTATAGAATTTCTTTAAATTTGCCATATTTTGCAAGCACTTCTTCAACCGCTTTTTTCATGCCGTCTGTCATTGTGGAATATGTTATAGTTACTCTTGTATGGTCGGGAGTATTGAAAGTTTGGAGAGTGTCCTCAATATATTTTCTGACACAACTGTCCATGTTGCCCATGTATTTTTTAGCAACTCTATTTTTGCCGTCAACAACTCTTATGCAAGGCTTAATTCGCATGAGGTTTGCCCCAAGCATGCTAAGCATGCTACATCTGCCGCCCTTATACAAAAACTTCAATTTTTCGACAATAAATGACGATTGTCCATGATAGGCTCTTTCGCTAACTTTTTTGACCACTTCATCAACAGAATATTTGCCAGATGACGCCAGTTCGCTTGCATACATAGCAAGAAGTCCACTGCCCGAGGACAGAGTTCTGCTATCCACCAAATGCACGTGTGGGTTGTCTTTTGCCGCCACTTCTGCGTTTGCATAGCCAGATGAAAGTTCAGAACCAATGCCAATATGCACCACTTCATAGCCCTCATCGGTGTATTTCTTAAAGAATTCTGCCATATCTTCTGGGCTTCTTGCACCAGTTTTTGGCAATTCTCCCGTTTTTGCAAAATAGGCGAACATTTCCTTTGGGGTTATGTTCACTCCGTCATAATAGGTTTCGTCCCCCAATGTCACCACAAAAGGAATAACCTTTATGTTAAACTTTTCATAAAGTTCAGGTGTTAGGTCTATTGTGCTATCTGCCGTTATTTGAATTTTATCTGACATATTTTTCTCCATATACAAATAATTATTAACACATATATTTTTTTTTGTCAAATTATTGACACAATTTGTCTATTTTGACTTAAAGAAACATTTTTCTACAAAATTTTACACGGAAATTCGCTATATTTCCACAATTTTTGCTATTTTTTTGGTTTTTAATTTATAAATGTCAATATATTTTCTATTTATCATTATCCTATATTAAAAATTCAATTATTTATTGTTGTATTGATAGTTCTGCAAATTAAACTATAATACATATTTAAAAAATATAATTGCTAAAAGTGTGACTATAAGCGGAGTTTGTTACTTAAAAAGTGCGACAACTGCACGAAAAGCAACCGCAAGCAGGGAATCGTTATAAGCGTAGTGCAAAACGACAGTTCCTCGAAGTTTCGCCACATCAATAAGCCCTAGGTCTTTGCTGTCATAACTGTTTGCTCTATTGTCCCCAGCAACATAGACATATCCCTCTGGAACATATATTTCTAT
>JBNMHO010000013.1:0-29307 GCA_050872785.1 Clostridia bacterium
GACAGAACCCTAACTGCCATGTGGAGCCAAGATAACATCCTCACTGGCGGGGCTTTGCAAACAGAGAGTGACCTTGCACAGTGGGAACAAACTATGGGGGATCCAGACGGAAATACTACTAGTGGGGTTGCAAATGTTGTAACTGAAGATGGATATGTATGCACAAAAATAAATGTGGCTTTTAATAATGTTTCATATATTGCCCAATCAATCAAAGGAAAATATGAGGTTCAAAGACTTTATTCAGTAACAGCAAAGATTAAATTGAAAAATATGGTTGCAGGGGTTTATGATGCAAACTATGATTATTACACGACCCCATGGGTGCAATTATATTTTGCAGGACATGATACTTCGGGGGAATGGCTCCATGTAATGAACAACTACCCTCTTACTGATTATAACAACAAAGGTTGGGTTAATGTTAGGTTTGTCTGCATGACGCATCCAGGTGATTATAGTGGAGTAACTGCAAACCAAGTATATGATGCTTTTGCATATGTTTTTCTTCGCAATTACAAGGGAGATTTCTACATTCGAGATTTTGCCATTGCAAAGATGTAGTTTATGATATTTTCACTTGTCCATAGAAAATAATTGTTTTGTTTTGTGAAATATGATATTATTTGAAAGTAAAATTTTAGAGAAAGGGCAAGTGGAAATGAATAAGGAGAAAACATCAAACAATGACGAAAAATCTTTGAAAAAAGTGGCACAAGAAAACGCTGTTGTGGCACAGAATTTGGATAATGATAAAAAGCCACTGGCACAAAAAAGCGTTCAACAAATGGTGGAAGAAGGGCTTAGGAAGAAATTTCACAAGTCTATTTTTGCCAAGTTTGTTGGAGCAATAAATGACTATAATCTTCTGAAAAAAGGCGACAAAGTAGCTGTTTGTATCTCAGGTGGAAAGGACAGTATGCTTATGGCAAAATTATTTCAAGAACTAAAGCGTCACAACAAATATCCATTTGAACTTGTTTTTATGGTTATGGACCCAGGCTATAGCAAGGCAAATAGGAAAAAGATTGAGCAAAATGCAAAACTTCTTGGTGTGCCAGTGGTTATTTTTGACTCGCCAATTTTTGAAAATGTTGTGACTATTGAAAAGTCACCATGCTACATTTGTGCAAGAATGAGAAGGGGATATTTGTATTCAAAAGCCAAAGAACTTGGCTGCAACAAAATTGCCCTTGGTCATCATTTTGACGATGCCATAGAAACAGTGCTTATGGGCATGCTTTATGGTGCTCAAGTGCAAACAATGATGCCAATGCTTCACAGCCAGAATTTTGAAGACATTGACCTCATTAGACCCATGATTTACATTCGTGAAAGAGATATAATTGCATGGCGTGATATGTATAATTTGGAGTTTCTTGCATGTGCTTGCAAGTTTACAGAAGAGAACTATTCTCAAAACACTGAAAAAGAAACACAATCTATGCGTAAGTGGACAAAAAATCTTATAAAAGAGCTTGAAAAACACAACAAGCAAATTCCAGACAACATCTATGCTAGCATGTCAAACATAAACCTCTCGCAAGTGATAGCATACAAAGACAAAGACGGCAAAAGACACAACTTTTTGGAAGATTTTTAGAAAAAACAAAAGGGCATATCTGAAATAAGATATGCTCTTTTTTGATAATTTTCTTAACTTTGATTATATTAAATCATTCTAAAATATAAAGATTTGTTTTTAAAATTGATATTAAAGATTGCTTTTTATCCTCTTTTTTGGCACAAAATTTGGCATAAGTTTAAAACTTTATGGCACAAAAAGGTGTGTGAAATATACTAAAAAGTATCTTTATTTGTAAAGTTGTTTATTGCAAGAAGTATGCCAAGTTTGCCATATTCATAGGTAAGCCCGCCTTGCATATATGCTGTGTATGGCTCAACAAGAGGTCCGTCACAAGACAGTTCAATGGTTGACCCTTGAGTAAAACTTCCGCTTGCCATAATTTCTTCATGTGGGTATCCAGGGGTTTCGCCGGGGATAGGTGTAACATAACTTTCAACTGGGGCGCTTTTTTGAATTCCAACACAGAAGTTGATAAGATTCTCAGGAGTTTTAAGAGCGATTGTCTGCACAATATCTGCTCGTTTTTCATTCCATTTTGGGCTAACTTCAAATCCTAATTTTTCAAGCATAAGACTTGCAAGGGTCATTGTTTTAAGTGCCGAACAAACAACGCTTGGTGCGTTGTGAAGCCCTTTATAAAATGAGTGAAGTTGGTTCATATTTGCACCGATGTCTTTGCCAATGCAAGGGGCAGAGAAGCGTTCTGCAACGTCTTCAACAAGTTCATGTTTCCCAACAATGTATCCGCCAGTTTGTGCGATTCCGCCACCCAAGTTTTTCATAAGTGACCCAACAAGAATATCTGCTCCCACTTCGGTTGGTTCTTTTTCTTCCACAAAGTCGCCATAGCAGTTATCAACCATGACAATAACATTTTTATTTACTTCTCTTATTGCTTTGCACACTCTTTCAATTTTGTCAATGGTCAAACTTGGTCTGTTGCTATAGCCTCTGCTGCGTTGAATTTCCACCAACTTAACATTATTGAGTTTCAATCTTTCGCAAATTGTTGCGATGTCAAAGTCACCATTCACGAGTTCAATTTGCTCATACTTTATGCCATTTTTCAAAAGGGAATTGCGGCTGCTTCCTGTAAGCCCAATTATGCTTTTTAGTGAATCATATGGTTCACCAGAAATGCTTATCATGGTATCACCATTTTTAAGAAGCCCCGAAAAGGTGAGTGACAAAGCGTGTGTGCCACTCATAATTTGAGGGCGAACAAGGGCGTCTTCCGTTCCAAAAATCTGGGCGTAAATTCTCTCTAATTTATCCCTTCCTTCGTCGCTATATCCATAACCCGTTGTGCCTATAAAATCACTGCTAGATAGCCTTTGGTCATGAAATGCTTTCAAAACTTTTGCACTGCACCTAAGGCAGTTCTCGTCATATTTTTTAAACACTTCTTGAAGTTCGCTTTCACATTCTGCACAAAGTGCTATCAATTTTTCATCAATGTTATATCCGTAATACATAATTTTTCTCCGTTACACAGCAATGATAACACACAAAATATTTTTGTCAAATGGTTTGTCCTAAAATATTTATAAAATTTGTGTCACTAAATGTTGACTTTATCGTTTTTGGCTGTTATGATTAATATGTAATTAAAGGGAGTAAATGGATAACTCTGCAAAGCTAAATTGAAATGTCTTATACAATTTGATAGAATGATGTTTTTTTGCAGAAGTCAAAAGGATGAAAAATGGAAATGCAAGTGATTGAAAAACAAAAGAAAGAAAACTGGTTTAAGAGAGTGTGGAACTTTTTTACGCTATATGAAAAACTATGGCTATTGGTGCTTGTTTCTGCTGGGATAGTGTTTGCAATTTTGTTCCCAGGGGACGAAACAAGAACATGGGTTAGGGTGATTGAGTGTGTAACCCTTATTGGTGGCATAACATGTGAATTACTGCTATCAAAACAGACAAAATGGGCATTTGTTGTATCATTTTTCTTTTATGATTTAACACAGACCGTTGTTTATGTTGTAAACGGCTTTTATGTAAACGCTCTTTATGAAGTTATTTTCTGGATACCAATTTTGTTTATCAGTTTTTTCTCATGGGACAAAAAGAAAGATAAGGAAAACAGCGACCTAACTGTTGTTAAGAAAATAAATTGGAAACTTGACCTAGCATTGTTTTTCATAA
Organism: Clostridia bacterium; assembly: GCA_050872785.1. Lineage (GTDB taxonomy): Bacteria > Bacillota > Clostridia > Christensenellales > UBA1242 > UBA7862. The sequence goes on from JBNMHO010000013.1 coordinate 3,742, forward strand.
CAGTTGGCGTGTCAATGGCAATCGGGGGGCTGTTTACAGTTATCTCAATCACTGCAGACGGCATAAGTGATTATTGGTGGATTGACGCTTTGAGCGGGGCATTAAACGTTCTTAACGGGCTGTTTATTTGGCTTAGATTTAGGGAACAATGGATTCCTTGGATAGGAGTTTGTTTGTGTGAAGCAGTTATGTGGTGTTTGTCTGGAAGATATGTTCTTCTTATCTTGTCATTTGGCTACCTCACAAACTCAATTTATGGCTTTATTCAATGGACAAAATATATAAAAACTCACCCACAGCAAGCAAAGGGCGAAGCAAAACCAGAAGAGGTGTCTGTAGAACTTGAAAACAACAAAACAGAGCAAGTTGCAAGTGAAAAATAACACAAAAGTAGGAAGGAAAAATTTTCTTTCCTATTTTTATAAAAAAGTTGAAAAAAATTGTTGACATTGGGAAAAATTGGGAATATAATATCAAAGGTCAAAGAAAGTCAAAGATATTCAAAAGGAGGGGATAATGGCAACAGTAAGTGATGTAATTGAAGAGTTTATATTGTCAATTTTGGATAATAGCAATGAAATTGACTTATCAAGAAACGAACTTGCAGAATATTTTGGATGCGCTCCCAGCCAAATAAATTATGTTTTGTCCACAAGGTTCAATTTTGACCGTGGCTTTGTGGTGGAAAGCAGACGTGGCGGCGGGGGATACATCAGGCTGGAAAGAATTAAAGACTTTGATGACGAATATATAAAACACATTTTGGAAAGATTGCAATCGGAGATTTCCTACAAGGACGCAAAATATTTGGTGGAAGACTTGAAAGACAAGGAAGTTTTGACTGACGAGCAAGCAAAAGTTTTGCTTCTTGCCACAACAGATAAGGTGCTTGGCTCACCCGTCAAAATGGAAGGGACAATAAGAGCAAATATTCTAAAAAATGTTATTATGAACATATATAAGGAGGGAGAAAAATGAACAATTTTATAAAATTTTCGGACAGTGCACAAAAAGTGCTTAATTATGCAGGTGAAATAACAAAAAAGATGAATGGCAATCAAATTGACTCGGAGCATTTGCTTTATGGAATTCTTTGTGTGCCATCATCTCTTGCATGTAAAATGCTAAAGGATGAAAATGTTACAAAGGAGAAACTTGCAACAAGAATTGGCAGTGCGGGTTACAACCCAAATCTTTCGCCAGAAAAACTTGAACTAACCCCACGAAGCAAAAATATTTTGGTCACCGCTTCAAATATTGCTTTCAAACTTGGGCATAACTTTTTAAGTGCCGAACACTTTTTGGTGGCAATTTTGTATAACGAAGATTGCTATGCTTTTAAACTTTTAAACTCATTCTTTAACATTGATACTTTGAATTTAAGAGAAAGAATTTATGAGGAACTTAAGAATACAAATGTTGATGACGGGAGGAATTTTGATACAGTTGACGGCGCAACGCCAAGCGACAAAAGCACGCTTCCAGACAACTTGCTTGAATTGGGCTATGATGTAACTCTTAAGGCTCGTCAAGGCAAAATGGACCCAATTATTGGGCGAGATAAGGAAACAGAAAGGCTTATTGAAATTCTTTGCAGAAAGACAAAAAATAACCCAATTTTGATAGGTGAAGCAGGTGTTGGTAAAACAGCAGTTGTTGAAGGACTTGCACAAGCAATAGTTAAAGGTCACGTGCCAAGTGTTCTTGCTAACAAAACGATTTTCGCTCTTGACATAGGCTCTCTTATGGCTGGGACAAAGTTTAGAGGCGAACTTGAACAAAGACTTAAAGACGCTATTGAAACAATCATCAAAAACAAAGACATCATTGTGTTTATTGATGAAATTCATATGATGGCACAAGCGGGCAGTTCCACCGAGGGCGGAGCAAATGTTGCCGATATGTTAAAGCCATATCTCGCTCGTGGTGAACTTCAAACCATTGGGGCTACAACAACGGACGAATATAGAAAGTTTATTGAAAAAGACAAAGCACTTGAAAGACGTTTCCAACCAATTATGGTCAACCCACCAAGTGTGGAGGAAACAATCTTAATTTTGCGTGGACTTAAAGACAGCTATGAAGCATTCCACAAAATTCAAATAACAGACGAAGCAATAGTCGCAGCGGCAAAACTTTCGGACAGATATATTATGGACAGAAGTCTGCCAGACAAAGCCATTGACTTGATTGACGAGGCAAGCAGCAAGGCAAGAGTAAGTGGGACAATTCAGCCAAAACATCTTCAAGATATGCAAGACAAGTTTAAGGAAACACACAGAAACTATCAAGAAGCACTTGTTCAACATAACTATGAAAAATCGACTAAACTTGCAAACGAACTTAACACAATGTATGCCGAACTTAAAAAGGAGCAAGACAAATACAATCTTTCAAAGCCAAAGACAGAACCTATGATAACTGAAAAAGATGTCGCAGAAGTTGTGTCAAGTTGGACGGGAATTCCAGTTGCAAAGATAACAGAAAGCGAGAAAGAAAAACTTTTGAAATTGGAAGAAATTTTGCATAAGAGAGTTGTTGGGCAAGATGAAGCAGTGTCCAGTGTGTGCAAGGCAATAAGAAGGTCAAGAGTTGGGCTTCAAGACTCAAGAAGACCTATTGGTTCATTCCTATTCCTAGGACAAACGGGTGTAGGTAAAACAGAACTATGCAAGGCTCTTGCTGAAGCAATGTTTGATGATGAAAACAACATTATAAGAATTGATATGAGTGAGTATATGGAAAGTTACTCGACATCAAAACTTATAGGCGCTCCTCCAGGATATGTGGGACACGATGACGGCGGGCAACTTACAGAACAAGTGAGAAGAAAGCCTTATTCCGTAGTTTTATTTGACGAAATTGAAAAGGCACACCCAGATGTGTTCAATATTCTTCTTCAAGTGCTTGATGACGGCAGACTTACAGATAGCAATGGAAGAACAGTCAACTTCAAAAACACAATTATCATTATGACCAGCAACTGTGGCGTAAGCGAACTCAATTCCAGCAGAGCTCAACTTGGATTTGGTGGCGGCTCATTCACAACAGACAACCCAGACTATGAGCAAATGAAAGAAACAATCATGGCAAGTGTTAGGAAGAAGTTTAAACCAGAATTCCTAAACAGAATTGATGTTATAACAGTGTTCCATAGTCTTTCAACAGAAGACTTGACGAAGATTGCAAAAATTATGCTTGCAAACCTTAACAAACGTCTTAAAGAACGTAACATCAATCTTAAGTTTACAGAAAGTGCTTTGATGTATCTCGTTGAAAAGGGAACTTCACCAGAATATGGTGCAAGACCATTAAGACGACTTATTCAAACTGAAGTTGAAGACAGACTAACAGACGCACTTTTGTCGGGTGAAATTAAGTCAAATAACATTATTGTTTCAACAGACGATATGGGACTTAAATTCCAAATGAGCGGCGAGTAAACATATAAAAATTTAGCAAAAAACATGTAAAAAACAACTATTTTATTGATATTTTTAAAAAATGCGAGCGAGTGCATAAAATTGTTTTGAGAAAAATAAGTTTTTTGATAAAATGATAATGTAAACATATGGGGCGACCCAATGTAAAAGGAGAACAAATATGAGAGTTGAAATAAGTTCAAAAAATTATACTGTTTCGGATAGGCTTAGGGAAGTTATTGAGAAGAAAGTTGCAAAACTTGACAAATACTTCAACGAGGACGCAGTGGCAAAAGTTAATTGCAAAATGGAAGGAATTGTTGCAAAACTTGAACTTTCTATCCGCAGCAGAGGGTTGTTTTATAGGGCAGAAGTGACGGGGGAAAACATGTATGAAAACATTGACCTTGCACTTCCAAAAGTAGAAAAACAAATTATAAAATATGGCGACAAATTCTTCACAAGACTTAAAAAAGATTCGCTTAACAAAGATTATCTTTTCTTTGAAGAAGCACCAGTTTTCAAAAAGCAAGAAGTTGTTAGAAAGAAAACTTTTGAACTTGAACCAATTTCTGTTGAAGACGCAGAAATGTTCCTTGATACAATTGACAACAATTTCTATGTGTTCCTAAACAGAGAAACTGGAAATGTCAACGTTCTATATAAAAGAAATGATGGCAATCTAGGACTTATTGAGGCAATTCACTAAAATAAAGTGGACAATAAATATTGAATAGAAAAAAAGTTACACTCTTTCGGGTGTAACTTTTTTAATCTAATTTTATCGCTTTTTATTTTTTACAAAATTATTGCAAAGGTAAATTATCGGTTTTGCTATAAATATATTTTTCAATAATTAAACGCTATTCAATTTTGATATTCTAGCAACATTTTATTTCTTTTGAGTGGTCAAAAGTCCAAGTTCGCCCATGACTTTTGCAATAATGTCAGTTGCTCGGTCAATTTGTTCGTTTGTAAGAGTTGCCATATAACTTGTTCTAATAATGCTTTGTCCAACTGGAACAGCAGGGGAAACAACTGAGTTCACATAAACTCCATTTTCAAACAACTTTTTGCAAGCAATGAATGTTGTTTCGTTGTCATAGGTGTTTATTGGAATAATAGGTGCTTCAGAATCTCTTATGTCAACATGTTTTTCTTTAAGACATTTTCTTGCATAGTCAGCAATTTCGTTAAGTCTTGCAATGCGTTCTGGCTCACGTTTGATTATGCGAAGTGCCTCTCTTGCACATTCAACACTTGCTGGTGTTATTGACGCACAGAAAAGATAGGGACGTGAAGTGTGTTTTACATAGTTACAAACTTCGTGGCTTGCGACCATATATCCACCTATGGAAGCAAGACTTTTTGAGAATGTTCCCATGATAATATCAACTTCTTTTTCAAGACCAAAATGAGAAGCAGTGCCACGACCGTTTTTGCCAATTACACCCAAAGCGTGTGCATCGTCCACCATAACTCTTGCGTTATATTTCTTTGCAAGTCTAACAATTTCTGGAAGTTTGCAAATATCTCCGCCCATAGAAAACACGCCGTCTGTGACAATGAGTTTTCCAGCGTCAAGAGGAATTGAAGAAAGTTGTCTTTCAAGGTCTTGCATATCGCTGTGATTGTATCTTAAAAGTTGTTTGCAATAACTTAGTTTGCAGCCGTCATAAATACTTGCGTGATTTTCTTTATCACCAATTATGTAGTCATTTCTGCCAACTATTGCACTTATAATGCCAAGATTTGTTTGAAAGCCAGTGGAGAATGTAACACATTCTTCTTTGTTCAAAAATTCGGCAAGTTCCTTTTCAAGCGCAAGGTGCAAAACTGTTGTGCCGTTTAAAAACCTTGACCCAGAGCAGCCCGAGCCATATTTCAAAATTGCATTTTTGCCCGCTTCGATAACGTCTGGATGGCAAGTTAGCCCAAGATAGTTGTTGGAGCCGAGCATAATTTCGTTCGTTCCTTCCATAACAACTTCTGTGTCTTGTCTTGTTTGCAAAGCGTGGAAATAAGGATAAATCCCACGTTTAATAAGTTCGTCTGGCAATGTAAAGTTTTTGCATTTGTCAAATAAATCCATTTAATTTCTCCCCATGAGCATATCACTCTTAAACTTCAAAAGTATATCATAACTTAGAATATAAGTCATTTATTTTTAAGCAACTTTTTTTGAAATTTTTGTTAAATTTTTAGAATTTGTTTTTAATTTTTCATTCACTACCAAAATTGAAACTAGTGTCATTTTGTTGCAGATGAACTCTAAAATATAGAAAATAAAAATATTTTTGTGCAAAATGCTCAAAATTAGTTGATAAATTTTGCGGGAGTTGCTAAAATGTTTTTGTTATGATTAGTTTTTCAAATGTGTTTGTAAAATACACAAAAGAATTTTACGCATTATCAAACATAAATTTTGAAGCAGACAAGGGCGAAGTTGTGGCTCTTATTGGGCCAAAGGACAGCGGTAAAACTTGCATGCTCAGACTACTTGCGGGGCTAGAGAGGCAAGATAGAGGGGAAGTGTATATTAAAAACATTCCTCTTGAGAAAGTTGACTATTCGGTTGATGTGTCGGTGGGTTACATCCCATACAAGGCGAGTTTTCTTGACAAAAAGTCTGTGTATGACAATTTAAAATACATTTTGGAAGTTCGCAAAACAGACAAAAGCTTGCTTGAAGAAAAAATAAATCAAGCTATTATTGATTTTAAACTTGAATCCATTGCACAAGAAAAGATATATAAGTTGTCACTCTATGAAAAGTATCTTGTGTCTGTGGCAAGACTAAGTTTCAGAAATCAACTTGACATAGTTCTTATTGACAATATTTTTGAAGAACTTTCGCCAAATGAAACAAAAGAACTTTTAAAGCTATTTAAAAAATACTTTGCAAAACCAAATACTTTGCTTATTATTGCTACAAGTGACGAGCAAATTGCAAATTCCATTGCAACGAAAAAAGTGTTTTTGAAATATGGCACAATAGATAAAGTGGAGAACAACTAAACTAGGAGAAGAAAATTATGGGAAGAAAAAAACTTATTGTTTGTAACTTAAACTTTGACGACAACGAAACGATTGAGGAAAAGGTGTCAAAAATGTTTGCGCCAGAAAACCTCATTTCATGTTTTTCAGAAAAGAATTATGAAGTTTACAAAAAGGCAATTCAACACGCAAACATTCAAATGGTTCTAAATGACGAAGAACTTATGAACACAATAAATGCCTTCTTTGCAAGCGGGCTTAACACAAGTTTAACAAGTGAAAACACTTTTATGCACCGCAACACTCTTAACTACAGAATTGATAAGGTTAAAAAACTCACGGGACTTAACCTCAAGAACTTTGACCATGCTGTGGTGTTCAAAAATCTTATGATTATAAATGACATGATAAAATCATTTGAACAAGGGGAAGAGCCAACCGCAACTCCAACAACAACGTTTGACGGTCAAACCCGTGAAAGATAAAAAAATAATGTTTAAAACCTTAACTATAAATCTTTTATAATTTCCAACTTATCAATTTCCGACCCACTGGTTTTTGTGAGTGAATTGCTTTCCGCACCACAATTAGTTTTTGGTGTATTTTTTGCTGGCTGTTCATTGTTTTTGTTTTGCATTTTTGGCATAATATTTAACAAGTTTTGAATAGCACTGGCACCGTCTTGTGGGGAATTTTGGCTAAATTTGCTTATTAGTGGCATTAGAGATGACATATCACCTTTGCTACCAAGCGATTTTAAAAGCAATGGCAATAAGTCTTGTAAATTGGGTTGATTGCCAAATTGTTGACCGTCTGACGGGTTTATGTATGTATTGTTCTGACAACTTGCACAGTTGCCCGCCATGCAGTTTTGACAAACTGAAGAGGCATAATTATTTTGATAATTTGCGTTCGCTGTTGTCATTTTGCTCCCGTCTAGAAAGGTTTGGGGATAAACGGACATTATGTCAATTTTAAACTCTTTTGGCATACTATTTTGAGGTTTATTCATCAATTTTTATTATGATTTAATTTTGAAAGATGTGCATGGCTTATCATTTCACAAAGACTTAAGACTTTGCATATATTGAAAATAGTATAGTTTTGGAGGATAAAATGGCAAGAAACTTATCCGATTTTGCAAATGAAAAATTGGCGGAAGATATAAAAAAATTTGAAGAAAAGGTGACTGAAGGGGCTGAAAAACTTAGTGAGGAAACCTTGAGCTCGGCTGAGGAAGTGTATAACAAATACAAGGATTATTCGCAAGCCGATTTGACAAATGAATTTCTGTCAGAGTCTAAAAAACGTCTTCAAAATGGCGAACTTTCTTTAGATAAACTTTCTCAAACGGCACAGTTTTTGTCACCATATTTGAACATGGAACAAAAGCAATTTTTAGATAATTTACTTAAAAAATTGGATGAGTGATATGGCGGGATATTTAAACAAAATTTGTCCAGAACTTTTGAAAGTGGCACAACTTGGTTCCGAGGGAACAAAAAATGACTGCATTGTGTATGCAAAGAAATATTATCAAGCAATTTATGAGGCAAAAAGGCTTGGAATTGAAGCAAAGGAATATCCTTTTATTGGGGCATTTGGGGCAAGACTAAACTCCAATCAAATTATTCACTTCGCAAAAACGAATGTCGTGAGTTTTATTTCAAAACAAGCCAAGGTTTCGGCGCTTATAAATGTATCAAAAAAAGTTATGTCACTTGACACACTTTATGCACAAGATTGCTATGGGAAAGGGGGAAAAATAGCCATTATTGATACAGGCATAAATCCTCACATCGACTTTTGTTTGCCAAGCATGCGAATAGTAAAATTTATTGACCTCATAAATGGCAAGGAAAAACCATATGACGATAATGGGCATGGAACTTTTGTTGCAAGCATAGCGTGTGGCAACGGCCTTGCAAGCGGCGGGAAGTTTTGCGGTGTTGCTCCAAAATCAGAAATTATTGCAATAAAGGCGTTGGGCGAAAATGGCGAGGCGGGTGCAGATAAAATTTTGGAAGCAATGCAGTGGGTGAGTGATAATCATAAAAAATACAACATCAAAGTTGTTTGTATGAGTTTTGGTAGCAATCCTATCGGGCGAAACGACCCACTCGTTTTGGGTGCTGAAACATTGTGGAGGCAAGGAATTGTTGTGGTTGCTGCAGCGGGAAACAGCGGACCTGAGGGTGAAACAATCAAATCGCCGGGCATTTCTAGTCAAATTATTACTGTTGGCGGAGTTGATGACAACAGAGATAGCGAAGGGAATTTTGACAGAAAGCAATTCAGAATTGCGAATTTTTCCTCACGTGGGCCAGCGGGAAGGTTTTTTAAACCCGACCTCATCGCTCCAGCGGTTGACATAATTGGGGCACATTTTGGCGATGAAAATTTGTATAGCAAAATGAGTGGCACAAGTGTTGCTACGCCAATGATAGCGGGCGTGTGTTTGCTTGTGTGTTCAAAGTATCCAAATATTTCTCCCGACCACATAAAAGTTAGACTTCTTGGCAACTGCAACAAAATTTCGGGCAATCAAAACGAAGAAGGCTTTGGAGTTTTAAATATGTCAAGATTTTTTGAAATGAGATAAGAAAAAACATGGTATAGCAATTTTTCATATATGAGAAATTCAGTTTGTGACCACTGGCACAAAAAAATGGCGAAAAATATCTTAAAATATAAATAAATTCTGCGTAAAATGTTTGACAAGAAAATTGAGTTAAAGGTATAATTATCTTTGTAAAGGAGAAAAGTCGCAAAAGAAAAATGTCGCAAAACGAGGTCGCAATTTTAGATATTGGCAGCAAGTCAATAACTGTGCTTGTGGGAAGCCAAGATGTAAACAAAACGATAAATGTTCATGGCTCATATTCTGAAGATTATGAGGGTTTTGCTGACGGGGAACTTTTGGAACCAGCTAAATTTGAGCGTGCAATTGTTGAGGCAGTTGCGGGTGCGGAAAGGTCTTCGGGTAGAAAGATTAAAAAACTTCTTGTCGGCGTGCCAACAGAATTTTGTTTTTGTGTGTGCAAGAATGTTTGCCAAAATTATGCCAAGCCAAAACGCATAACGAAGCAAGATATTGAAAATCTTTATCTTGGGGCAAATATGGAATACAAAACTCACACAGTCATAAGCAAAGATTGCGTATATTTTGTGCTTGGGGAAAACAACAGAGTTTCTGACCCCGTAGGAATGACGGATAGCAAAATTGCAGCATGTTTATCGTTTGTGCTTGCAAGTAACAAGTTTCTTGGACAAGTTTCAAAAGCACTTATCAAAACTGATGTTGAAAAATTTGGCTTTGTGTCGTCTGCCTACGCTCAAGCATTGTATCTTTTTGACGAAGCAGAGCGTGACAAGTATGTACTTTTTGTAGATTGCGGTTACATAACAACAACAGTTGCTCTTGTTCGTGGGCGAGGAATACTTAATTTGAGCAGTTTCTCAATGGGCGGGGGATATGTGTCAGCTGACCTTGCCAGATGTCTCAGAATTCCATTTTCTTGTGCCGAAAACTTGAATAAGAAAATTGTCCTTTGCATTGAACCAGACGAAAACGATAATTATGACATAGTTATTGACGGCACAATTACTCCAGTTTCTATGAAAGTTGCAAATGCCATTGCTCAAAGCAGAATTGAAGTTATTGCAAAAGGCATTTTAAAATGCTTTGAAGGCTGGCAGTTCAATTTCCCAGATTTTATCCCAGTGTATTTGACGGGCGGCGGCTTGTCATTTATGAAAGGTGCGAAAGACGAAATTGCAAAGGTAATTGGCAAGAATGTTTTGATTGCCCAAATGCCATATTCAAGTTTAAACAAACCTAACAATTCTTCAAGCATGGCAGTTTTAAGTTATGCTTTGTCACAAATTTAGATAGCAAATTATACATTTATGGAGGGAAAAACATGTATAGTTCAAATAGCATAAGCCAAATAGCAAATATAAAGGTCGTGGGCATTGGCGGCGGCGGCAATAACGCTGTAAACAGAATGGTCGCTGCAAACATAACAAGTGCCGAATTTGTTGCAATAAACACGGACAAGCAAGCACTTCTTATGAGCAAGGCAACTCACCGAATTCAAATTGGTGAAAAACTAACCAGAGGACTTGGTGCCGGTGCAGACCCAGAAATTGGACAAAAAGCCGCAGAAGAAAGCAAGGCTGTTATTACAGAAATGCTTAAAGGTTGTGACCTTGTGTTTATCACTGCCGGAATGGGCGGTGGAACGGGAACAGGTGCTGCTCCAGTTGTTGCACAAGTGGCAAAAGAACTTGACATTTTGACCATTGCCGTTGTTACAAAGCCATTTAACTTTGAAGGCAGAAGAAGAATGGATAATGCTGAAAAAGGCATTGCAAATCTCAAAAAATTTGTTGATACGTTGGTCATTATTCCAAACGACAAACTTTTGAAAATTGTTCCAAAAGGCACTCCTATTGTGGAAGCGTTCCGTTGTGCAGACGATGTTTTAAGACAAGGTATTCAAGGTATTTCAGACTTGATTGTAACCCCAAGTCTTATCAATCTTGACTTCGCAGATGTCAAGACAATTATGAAGGATAAGGGACTTGCACACATGGGCATTGGTCACGGCAAAGGTGACAATAAGACCATTGACGCTGTTAGACAAGCGGTTCAAAGTCCACTTCTTGAAACAAATATCGAGGGGGCAACGGGCATTTTGCTTAATGTTAAAGGCGGACTTGACCTTTCTCTTGATGAAGTTAATGAAGCGGCGGAACTTGTTAGAGATGTTGTTGACGAAAACTGCAACATTATCTTTGGTGCTGGCGTTGACGATACACTTAATGAAGAAGTTGAAATCACTGTAATCGCAACGGGCTTCAATCAACAACGAGTTGCAAACATTCCAAAGGAAAATGCCGAAGAATTTAGCCTTCCAAAAATGAATTTTGACAAATTTGTTTTTAATGAAGATAAGTCAGAATCAGCCGTGAAGTCAGTTTCAGAACCAACTCCACAGCCAGAAATTCCAACTTCTCGTGTTCAAATTGAACAACCAAATGAGGAACTTCCAGCATTTTTGAACAGACTTAGAAGAAAATAATCTCATAAAATAAATATAAAAAATGACTCTTTAAGACAAAAGGAGCCATTTTTTCTTTTTTTAACCATTTATTCACATTGCTTTGTTATAAAAGAAAGTTTATCATTGAAATATGGAAATTTATATTGAAGATGCACTGTTACAGAATTTTTTATTACTATTTTTCTCACTCTCAGTTGCAAAGCAAATTTCAAAGGAGAGTAAACACACCTTTCTTGAAATCTTGTCATGTTTTTTGGGAAGCGTGTTTGTAGTCTTTTTCGCAGTCTTGCGACTTAACACAGTTTTGACACTTATTACAAATCTTACGATTATATTTTTCATTTCACTTCTATCCATTGGCAAAGATAAGCATAAAAATTTTATACTTTACATATTGTCCTTTGTCTTTTCTAAATATTTGTATATAGGCATAGGCAGCATGATTTCAAAACTCTTTGAGTGGAAAATATCTGACAATTTGCTTGTTGGGTTGCTTTTTATTTGTTTTATGTTTTCAAGAAAACTTATCAAGCAGTTTTACAAAAAGCAAAAACTTAACAATTTTTATTACAATTTGAAACTAAGTGTAATGGGAAAAGACTATGATATAACGGCTTATCTTGATAGCGGCAATTTGCTTCAAGATGACGACACGGGATTATCAATTCTTGTTTTGGACTTAGACACATTTCTCAAGATTTTTGAAGATAAAATTTCCATTGTTGACATTTTGCAAAAGCGACTTGACAAAAAAATTAACGGCAAATACATAACTTGTCAAACGGCTCGTGGCAGCGGAAAGATGTTTGTTTGTGAAATAGACGGAATTTTCTCAAAGGAGAACAAGTCCACTGGCAAAAAAATACACGCACTTGTTGGGTTTGGAAAATTTGGATTTGAAAAGAAAGATTGCCAAGGACTTCTTAGCCCATTGGCACTATAATTTATCAAAAAGGGGTAGAAAATATGAAAAATAAGCAAAAAAATTACATTTACGGAGGAATTCTGAACGAAAAGCAAGGCCATTCACTTTTTGAAAGGATAAAAAAGTTTGTTAAAAAACTATTTAAGTTGGATTTCCTCGACATAAAGGAAAAACTTATTGCATATGTAAGTGGGAAAGAAGTTTTGCCACAAGCATTAACCCAAGAGGAAGAGGAAAAACTTTTGGACAGGCTTAGAAATAAGGACGAAAGTGCAAGAAGCGAACTCATTGAGCATAATTTGCGACTTGTTGTGTATATAGCAAAAAAATTTGATAACACTGGGGCAGAACTTGACGACTTAATCTCAGTTGGTGCAGTGGGACTTATAAAAGCCGTTCAGTCTTTTGATGTCGAGAAAAATATTAAACTTGCAACATATGCTTCAAGATGTATTGAAAATGAAATTTTGATGTTCATTAGAAAGCGGTCAAGGCAAATGTCGGAAGTTAGTCTTGACGAACCGCTAAACTTTGATAAAGACGGCAACGAACTTTTGCTTAGTGATGTTCTTGAAAGCGATGCAGAAACAGCAAGTGGAACACTTGAAAAGAATGGAGAAAAAGCACTTTTGTGGGAAGCGATTAGGAAATTAAACGAGAGGGAACAGAAGATTATGGAACTTAGGTTTGGACTTAATGGTGACGTGGAAAGCACCCAGAAAGAAGTTGCAGACATGCTTGGGATTTCACAAAGTTACATTTCAAGAATAGAAAAGAAAATCCTTTCTAAACTTAAAAAAGATTTACAAAAAACAAATATCGGATAAATTATGCCTAGAAGAAATTTTTTTTGATTTCTTCCAAGGCATTTTTTTCAAGGCGGCTAACTTGTGCTTGCGAAATGCCAACTTGCGAACTTATTTCAACTTGAGTTTTGCCAAGAAAATATCGCAGCCACAAGATTTCTTTTTCTCGTCCACCAAGGCTGTTTAGTGCCTCTTTTAGGGCAACATGGTCGATAAATTTTTCGCTACTGTTTTTTACATCTTTTATTTGGTCCATTACCATAACTGTTTCGGTGCTGTCATTATACACTGGTTCAAAAAGTGACACTGGTTCGGATATTGCGTCAAGTGCAGTCAAAATTTGTCTTGGCGAAAGTTGCGCTTCGGTTGCAATTTGGTCGATATTTGGCTCGATAGTAGTGTTTTTTGAAAGTTTTTCTCGTGCTTGCAAGGCTTTGTAGGCAATGTCCCTCAAGCTTCTGCTCACTCGAACGGCAGAATTATCCCGAACAAATCTCCTTATTTCGCCAATTATCATAGGCACTGCGTAAGTCGAAAATTTGACATTAAACCGCTCGTCAAAATTGTCCATTGCTTTAATAAGTCCCACAAAACCCACTTGAAAAATGTCGTCAATATTGTCACTTTTGGTCGCAAAACGCTTTACAACACTCAGAACAAGCCTCATGTTTGAATACAAAAACATTTCTCGTGCTTCTTCATCGCCTGCTTTTAGCCGTTTCATAAGGCTAGCTACTTCGTTTGCTGACAATTTCGGAATATTTGATGTGTTAAGTCCACAAATATCAACTCTATTAGACATATTTTTTCACCTTCAATGTAGATTGCCCAATGCAGTTAAATATATACAAGATATCTTAGGGTATTTTTTGTAGAATTTTGTTTTATTTTAAAACCCATAAGCATAATTATAGAAATATGGAAACGACATTCACGGAACTTCGCAGCAAAGAAGTTATCAACGCCCTAACAGGCAAAATTTTGGGGAACATTTGTGATGTAGTTATGGATTTGAGGTGCAATAGAATCTTGGGGTTTGTTGTGCCGGGCAGTAAAAATTTCTTTAGTTTTTTCAAGGCTTCGCAAGAAATTTTTATTCCTTTTTCTCATGTCTGCAGAATTGGCGAGGACATAATTCTTGTTGAAGTTGCAGAACCACCTACGAAAAAACAGAGGAACAAGCCAGTTCGTGTTTTTGAAGTTCAAGAACAGCAAAATAGCACAAATTCCACTTCAACAAAATCAGTTTATGAACAACAAAGCGAAAACAAAAGCATATATCCAACGTCAAATTACATGGCAAATGGCGGGAAACAACAGAGTTCACAAGTGGGGAATAGTGACTATTTATATCAAAATAACAATGTAATTTCAAAGCAATTTACACAAAATACAGAACGAACTGACACCTATCCTACGGGAAATGTGTCCTCGCAATGCCTAAATTCGCAACAAAATCCGTTGGAAAGTCAAAGAAATCTGTATGACGGAGAGTTTTATGACGGGTATAACAAAACTTCTCGTCAAAGTCCAATGACGAACTTTGATAATGACGATGTTTATCCCATAAATTGACTTTTCATCCAAATTCGCTTTGAAAAAATCTGTTTTTATGTTAAAATTGCATGAAAATGTGAGGGAAAACAAATGAAATGTGTTTATTGCGGCTATAACGACAGTAAAGTTGTCGATTCAAGAAATTCCGATGACCAAAATTCCATTCGCAGAAGAAGGGAATGTTTGAAATGTGGCAAAAGATTCACAACATATGAAATGGTGGAAAGTTCGCCAATTTTGGTGATAAAAAATGACGGCTCAAGGCAGACTTTTGACCCACAAAAAATTAAACGTGGGATAATTAAGGCTTGCGAAAAAAGACCTGTTTCGATGAACCAAATTGACGAAATTATTATGAGCATCGAACGACAAATAAACAATTCCTTAGCACAAGAGGTCAAGAGTTCGGACATTGGCGAAATGGTGATGAACAAACTTAAATCTATTGATGAAATTTCCTACGTTCGCTTCGCCGCAGTTTATAGAAAATTTAAAGATATAACGACCTTTATTTCCTTCTTGAACAACATAAATTAGTCAAAAATGGCTTTTCTTGTGTAAATTTAAATATCAATTTTTTAATAAAACTAAAATATTGCACTACTTTTGTGGTGCTTTATTTTTTTTGAAGCGAATTGCAAATTAAACTTTATTTCATATTAAAAAAATGACTTTTTTATTCACTTTTTGCCATATATCTTTTTGGACAAACATATATAAATTATATGGATAATATTGTGTGTAAAGACGCTTTCCCGCTTGACAGTGGCGAGGAGGGAAAGGAATATATAATTTGCGAAATCAAAGCCCCAATTAAAATAAAAAGACGACTTTTGGAACTAGGTTTTGTGGAATGTAGTGTAAAGATCCTCAAAAAAAGCGTAAGAAATGGCGTATTTCTGCTCGAAATTCGTGGCTATGTTTTAGCACTCAAACGCAAAGAAGTTGCATGTATTTTTGTTAAAAAGGGGGCAAAAAACGATGAAAAGGGTGACTGAAATTGTGTTTGTTGGCAATCCAAATGTTGGCAAAACAACTTTGTATAATAAAATAACTGGCAGTTTTGAACATGTTGGAAATTGGCATGGGGTCACAGTCGAAAAGAAAGAAAAATCATTGACTTTTGACGGCGAAAAATTCAATTTTGTAGATTTGCCGGGGTTGTATTCCACAACAAGTTACTCTTTTGAGGAACAAGTTTCAATTGACCATTTGTTGTGTAGGCAAGGCAATATCATAAATGTTTGCGATGCAAATGTCTTGGAACGAAACCTGCTTTTAACCCTCGAACTGCTTGAATTTGGTGCCAATCCAATTTTAGCAGTCAACTTTTCTGACGAAATTAAAAAGCGAAAAATATCCTATAATTACAATATTTTATCGTCACTTTTGGGGTGCAAAATTGTTACATGTGACAATGTTTCTAGGTCAAAACTTATTGAGGAGTTTATTCATAACAAAGCTCGAAAAGTGGAATTGCCATATCTTAAGTTGCTTCCAATAAATAACATAATTTCAATTTTAACTCCAAAACAAATAACACTTTTTGGCGGGAGAAAAAACTATATTGCAATAAAACTTTTGGAGCAAGATGAGTTTGTTGAGGGTAAACTTGAACTCACAAACGAGCAAAAGATTAGATTGTCAAACATTGTTTTAGAGAAAGACTATGAGACAATGCTTGCAAAATTGAGATTTGATTATATAAAAGACTTGCTAAGCAAATGTCAAACGATGGAAAAGAAGTCAACATATGGCAAGTTCGCGATTGACAAAATAATTTTGAACAAATATCTTTGTCTTCCAATTTTTCTAGGGCTGATGTTTCTAATTTTTTACATAACTTTTTCTTCAGTCGGGGCGTGGCTTTCTGATTTACTCAAAACATTTATCGACACTTGTATTGGTGTTCCAATTTCAAACTTTCTAATTAAAATAAATGCTCCTAATTGGGTTGTTGGACTGTTTGCGCAGGGAATAATTGGCGGAGTTGGTGGGCTGCTTAGTTTCATTCCACAAATTGTTTTGCTGTTCTTCTTTCTATCTCTTCTTGAAGACAGTGGATATATGTCTAGGCTTGCTTTTTCGTTTGAGGAATTATTCTATAAGTTTGGGTTAAGTGGCAAAAGTATTTTCACAATTCTAATGAGTTTTGGCTGCACAACAACAGCAGTTTTGACATCACGAAATTTGGAAGATAAAAATGCTAAGATAAAGACGGCAATGCTCAGTTCCTACATGAGTTGCAGTGCGAAACTTCCTATTTATGCCGTTATAGGTGGGGCGTTCTTTGGAAAAGGAAATATTTTAATAATTGCAGGATTGTATCTTTTGGGGATAATTGCAGGGCTTGTCATGGCGTCAATTTTTAACAAAAAGATTTTAAAAAGTGGGGAAAGGTCATTTGTTCTTGAATTCCCGCCATATAGATTTCCAGATTTTAGACGAATTGTAAGCGTAATTTATCAAAATTGCAAAATGTTTGTTACAAAAGTTGCAACAATTTTGCTTTCTTTTAGTGTAATTGTTTGGATAATGCAAAATTTTACATTCAAATTTGAATATATACCGACCGTTCGGTCTGGGCGTAGTATGCTGGAAATTGTTGGGGAATATCTTGCAGTGTTGCTCCGACCAATCGGTCTTGGGAACTGGGGAATTGCCGTAAGTTTGCTTGTTGGAGTAATGGCAAAGGAAATGGTTGTAGGCACTATGGCGATCGTTAACAAAATTCCAACATCGAGTGACTTTGACAAGACTTTGGGCGTGAGTTTTTTAACATCTGGCTTTGCAATCGTCTTCACACCACTTACGGCGGCCATTATGATGATATTTAGTTTGCTTTATCTTCCTTGCATTTCTACCATTGCTGTTATGCGAAAGGAAATTGGTCGGAAATGGACATTTGTTTCTTGCATAACGCAATTTGCTGTGGCGTATGCTATTTGTTTCTTAATTTATAACATTTTCTCAAACAAATTTTTGGCACAAATTTTGATTGGTTTTGGGGCAATTTTGCTTGTTATTTGGCTGTTTGCTTACGTTAGAAAGAGGATAAAATCAAAAGGTTTTGCTGCGGCAATGTGTTGTGGAAGTTGCAACGGCTGTAGTCATAATTGCAATAAATAAGTGGACTTGCAAAAATTTTTCCGCCTAATATAATGTTTTGATTGATTAAAAGTTTTTTGTGTGATACACTATCAAGGTAAAATGGAGAGTATCAGATGAAACCTTTAGTTGCAGTGGTCGGCAGACCAAACGTGGGCAAAAGCACCTTTTTTAACAAGATTTGTGGCAGAAGAATAAGCATTGTTGATGATATTGCTGGCGTCACAAGAGATAGAATTTATGGTGACGCAGAATGGTGCGGCAATTATTTCACATTGGTCGATACTGGCGGACTTGACTTTGAAGAACGTGGTGAAATTGAAAAAAATATTTTGGCCCAAGCACAAATTGCCATTGACCTTGCAAGTGTAATTTTGTTCTTTGTTGACGGGAAAGAGGGGCTTACTAATGCAGATAGACAAGTGGCAGACTTCCTCATGAAAAGAGCAAAGAAAGATATTTTGCTTGTTGTTAACAAAATGGATAATTTCGAACTTGACAACTTGTATGATTTTTATGAACTGGGCTTCCAGCACGTCTTTCCAATTTCATCTGAACAAGGCAAGGGGCTAGGTGAACTTCTTGACCAAATTGTTGAAAGTTTGAACGAAAAAGTGGATACAACAGTTGTCCCAACTGAAGCGATAAAAATAGCCATTGTAGGCAAGCCAAACGCAGGCAAAAGTAGCCTAACGAACAGGCTTTTGGGTGAAGAAAGACTTGTAGTTAGCAGCATTGCGGGAACAACAAGAGATGCTATTGACAGCCCATTCAGATACAACGGAAAGGACTATGTTTTGATTGACACAGCGGGCTTAAGACGCAAAAATGCGATTGAACCTTCGTCCATTGAACGTTATAGTGTTTTGAGAACCATAGAAGCCATAAAAAGAGCCGATGTTGTTGTGGTTATGATTGATGTGAATGACGGCATAACCGAGCAAGACATAAAGGTGGCAGGCTTTGTGCATGAGCAAAATAAACCTAGCGTCATTGTGCTTAACAAGTGGGATTTGATTGAAGATAAAGACGACAAAACAATAAACAAATTCAGAAAGAAACTTGACGAAGACTTAAAATTTATGAGTTATTATATTCCAGTGTTTATCTCTGTGAAAACTGGACAACGTGTTGGCAAAATTATGGAAACTGTTGAAACAGTGCTTAAAAATGCAAGCAAAAGAATTTCAACAGGGCAACTTAACGACATAATTCAAGAAGCAATCAACATGAAGCAGCCACCAAGCAAAAATGGACAACGACTTAAGATTTTATATGCCACACAAACTGGCATAAATCCACCTAATTTTGTTATTTTTGTTAATAATAAGGATATAATGCATTTTTCATATTTAAGATACCTTGAAAATACGCTTAGAAAGGCGGTTGATTATTCTGGAACTCCAATCAAATTGATTGTAAAAAACAGGTCAGAAAAGGACGAATAACACATGGAATGGTGGAAATTTTTGATTTTGATTGTAGGGTCATATCTTATGGGCAACATTTTTTTTGCAAGGATAATAAGCAGACTTCGGCACTATGACATATCAAAAGCGGGAAGTGGCAACCCAGGAACAATGAACATGGTGAGAAATCTAGGATTTTCCATGGGACTTTTGACACTTCTTCTTGATATGTTGAAAGGTGTAATTCCTTCAATCTGCGGTTATCTTCTTTTTGGTGGAAGTTTTTATGACCTAATAACATGCAATGGTGCAAGCAATCAAGTCGCTTGCATTGGGCTGTTCACAGGCGGGCTTTCTGCTCTTGTAGGAAATATCTTCCCAGTGTTCTATTATTTCAAAGGCGGCAAAGGTGCAGCTGTTATGTTCGGAATTTTCTGTGCAGCCAATCCTCTTATGGGAGTCATAATTTTCATTGGCGGATTTATGTTTTTGTTGCTGTTTGATTATGGCTCGCTCGTGTCGTTCTCGTTCGTCACAATAGCAACCATTGTTGAGGCATATTTACTGGGGCTTATGGGTGAAGACGGAAACATTGTCTTAAGTTGTCTTCTTTTTGCAATGTTTTGCCTTGTGTGGTTTGCACACAGACAAAATATATTTAGGCTTCTTACGGGCAAAGAAAATCGGCTGAACTTCAAAAAGAGTTTTGGAAAAGGAAGAAAGAAAAAGAATTCATATTAAAAAGACTGTCAAATTCTGACAGTTTTTTTGTTATCGTTGCATAAGTGGCAAATTCTTCACATATATTTTGGTATATCGAGTTTCGGAGGAAAATATGAATTCGTATCAAATTTATGAAGACATTGCTACAAGAACGGGCGGCGACATATATCTTGGTGTCGTGGGGCCAGTTAGGTGCGGCAAGTCAACTTTCATAACTAATTTTGTGCAGAAAATGGTCTTGCCAAACATCAAAGACAGTTTTGACAAAACCCGCACAGTAGATGAATTGCCTCAAAGTGCAGACGGAAAAACTATTATGACCACACAACCAAGGTTTGTTCCAAAGGAAGCAGTGAAAATTGTGGTCAATGACAAAGTTCAAATGAAAATTCGCCTTGTTGACTGCGTGGGATATGCTGTAACTGGCGCAGAAGGACTTGTGGAAGACGGCAAACCAAGACTTGTAAAAACACCTTGGAACAGCGAACCTATCCCATTTGAAGAAGCGGCAGAAATCGGCACAAGAAAGGTTATTTCCGACCATTCCACAGTTGCTGTTGTAATGACCACAGACGGCTCATTTGGCGAACTTGAAAGAGATAATTTCGTAGAAGCGGAAGAAAGAACAATTAAGGAACTCAAAAGAACGGGGAAACCATTTGTCATTGTCCTAAATACCAAAAATCCTCAAGCAGAGCAGACTGCAAAGCTTGTTTCGAGCCTTGAGAAAAAATATGATGTTCCAGTTGTGCCAGCCGATTGCATAAACATTAAGGACGAAGACATTGACGTAATCTTTGCAAATATCTTGCAAGAATTCCCACTATACTCACTTCGTGTCCGCATGCCAAAATGGCTTCAGGCATTGCCTTATGAAGACGACCTTATTCAAGAGATTGTTGCTGAAAGCAAGGTGCTTGTTGACGGGAAAAATAAAATTGGCGAAGTTGACCATGCGAAAAATATCTTTGAAACAAGTGAAAATTTTGAACCAGTGTCTTTGGCGTCCATCGACCTTGGAAATGGCATTGCATATTTGGACATTAAACCAAAAGCGGACTTGTTCTACAAAGTTTTGTCAAGAGAATGTGGGCAAGAAATTAAAAATGACTTTGAACTTGTTGCATATATTCGCGAACTTGCACATGCAAAAGAAGAATATGACAAACTAAAAGACGCTTTGTGCCAAGTTGAAGAAACGGGTTATGGCGTTGTAAGTCCAAAAATGGAAGAAATGACGCTTGAGGAGCCTGAAATTGTAAAACAAGGCTCAAGATATGGCGTAAAACTTAAAGCAAGCGCTCCAAGTTTGCACATTATGAAAGTTGATGTTCAAACTGAAATTAGCCCAATAGTTGGTTCAGAACAACAAAGCGAAGACCTTGTAAAATCTCTCTTAAGCGAGTTTGAGAACAATCCAAAAGGACTTTGGGAAACAAATATGTTTGGCAGAAGTTTGCACAGCCTTGTGAATGAAGGACTGAACAAAAAGATTGTTGCGATGCCAGTTGAGGCACAGAAGAAAATGAGAAAAACCTTGACCCGAATTGTGAACGAAGGCAAGGGCGGAATAATTTGCATTTTGCTATAATCGTAAAACAAAAAAATCTTTCTCTTTCGGGAGGAAGATTTTTTTGCTGGATATTTCCTTAGTCCAAATTCCACATGGAAATTCTGCCACCAGTGCAAATTGGTGTGATAAACAGCCAAATCGCACTTGCACCAACAAGGCAATAAATTGTTCTTGCAATCCAAGTAATATTGCCAGAAATTGCTGTTACGAGATTCCATGAAAATGCTCCAATCAAAAGCCAGTTTAGACCGCCGATAAGAAGAATAATCCATGCAATAAGGTTCGCTATTCTCATTTTTTTCCCCCTTTAACCATAGTTTGTTACGGGATAGGCGTAATTATTCATTATTTGTCCTTTTTGCATGTTTTTTACATAAAATTGTTCCAGATATTGACAAATTTGTAAATTAGTGTAAAATATATACGCACTTGTGAGCAGACATTTTGCTTGTTACAAAGGAGTTATATATAGGAGGTTAAAGTGCAAAGATACACAGAAAAACTTGAAAAATATCTTGAGAAATTGGACAAGGAAAAAATTGAATGTGGTAATCAAATTTTTTCTTGGCAAAATGAACTTGATGACGCAAAAGAAATGCTAGACATAATTGATGAAAATTCACCATTTGTCTATTGGCAAAAAAGACGAGTTTTAACAGCAGAAAGCATTATTCTCAATCTTAAAATTCGACTTGAACAAATTGACCTTGAAAAGGCAGAACTTGAAACACAACTTAAAGTTATGCTTCCGAAAGAGAATGAACTCTCACAAGAGAGATAAGGAGAAAAAATCATGAGCCAAAACGAAAATATCGAAAAAACAAACGAACCACAAACAATGGAACAAGCATTTGAAATTATTAACAACACAATAAAAACCCTTGAATACAGAGCCTCACTTGACAGCAGAGTGAGAATGGTTGATGAAGATTATTATCTTGACATCTTGGCAAACAATCTTAAAAAAGCATATGACATTGTCTATTACAATTCATATGTCGCACAAGCGCAAAACGCTCAAAACGAGCAACAAGTTTCTTCAAATCAAGAAGAATCGCAAGACCCAGACTTCAGAGCAAACACATTTTTCTAAAAATTGCTTGCTTTCGTGAATATTCGGCAATCTTCGACAATATATTTGATTTGAGGGACAATGCGTAGGTATAGAATATATTTTAGGAGGTAAAAAATGAATATCACATTGTCAGAACAAATCCATTGCGTGGAAATGCAAAAACAAGACCTTGAGTTTGAACTTAACAGAATAATTGCATGCAAGAGAGAAACAGCACAACTCAACAACCTCAGAAGAAACCTCTCTTTGCACATAAACATGCTTCAAAATCAAATTGCAGACATGAAACAAGCCCTATTATCTCAAACCCAAGAAGAAACCTATGAGCCCGCAAGATAATTTCCACACAATAAACAAGTAAAAAAAATTCCTTACATATTGTAGGGAATTTTTACTTGGCTGGGGTGGCAGGATTTGAACCTACGCATGCTGGAGTCAGAATCCAGAGCCTTACCGCTTGGCTACACCCCAAAGCATAAATATTATGCTACAAAATGGTCTTAAATGCAAGTGTTTTTTGGAAGTTAGGGAAATTTCATGAAATTTTTTAAAACAAATCAATTTTTTTTGAACAAAATGTTGACATAGATTTCTTTTTGTGATAAAGTATGCAGGTAACGAGGCAAAAAACATGCGGATGTAACTCAATGGTAGAGTTCCAGCCTTCCAAGCTGGCTACGTGGGTCCGATTCCCATCATCCGCTCCATGTGTTTCAGTAGCTCAGTTGGATAGAGCACCGCCCTTCTAAGGCGGGTGTCGGGGGTTCGAATCCCTCCTGGAACACCATTTATGGTGGATGTAGTTCAGTTGGCTAGAACGCCAGATTGTGGCTCTGGAGGCCGTGGGTTCAAGTCCCACCTTTCACCCCAGAAAAATTAGACCTTAGGGGTCTTTTTTTTATAAATTTTTTATCACACAAAATCAAATAAAGTTCCATAGAAAAATTATAAAAATTATCAAAATATTTGACTTTCAAAATTCCATTGACTTTGTGTGGGTTAGTTGTCAAATACAATAGGAATATTTTTACCTTTTGTCTAAATTTATAATCATTCATTTTGTTAGGATATAAAAAAAATATAAAAAGAATTCCTATCTGATATATTGACATAAGATGTTCTTTGTGGTATATTTTGCACAGGAAGTCGTGGGTGGGGTTGATTTCCGTGCAAGTTTATGCCACATTTTGCTTGTAAAATAGGGCAAAAATAAATTTTTTTAAAATTTCCTAAAAAATTTTGAAAAAAGACTTGATTATTTTTAATAAAAAGTATATAATGACCAAGGCTTAATCAATGGGGTGTAGCCAAGGGGTAAGGCACAAGACTTTGACTCTTGCATCCGTAGGTTCAAATCCTGCCACCCCAGCCAAAGCGTGATTCACTAGCTCAGTCGGTAGAGCACTTGACTTTTAATCAAGGGGTCCCGAGTTCGAACCTCGGGTGGATCACCATTTTTTTATTTATGGAGCAAAACTCCACTCAAGCGGATGTGGCGAAATTGGCAAACGCACTAGACTTAGGATCTAGCGGGAAACCTTGGGGGTTCGAGTCCCTTCATCCGCACCAAAAATAATAAATCCGAACACGCATTGTGTCCGGATTTTTTATATTTATTATTTTAGTCAATATTTAAGTTATCATAATCAAATAGTGGGGAATTAAGGAACTCACAAACTTTCATTTGAAATCCGTCAGAAATTGCCACCAATATTTTTAAGTTTACACCTTTTGCTTTGCCCTTCATAATGCTCTTGACAGTGTCATGAGATAAACATGCAGCCTGTTCCAATTTATATTGGGACATATTTTTTTCTTTCAATAATTCTATTATCCTCAATGCAACTGCTTGGCTAATATTCATTATTTCTCCTAGGGGTTATATTTCACCAAATAGTTTACACATAAAAAAAATAAATATGCGGGTTAAATTTCACCCAAACTGTTGACCTTTTAAAAATTTTATTATAAACTATGGGTGAAACTTAACCCATAAAGGAGAAAAACATGGATAATGATAAGAAAATTGAAGAAAACGAGGCGCTTGAAAATACTAAAATAAAATTTAAACATGCCAAAAAAATTATTTTAGTATCATTTATTGGAATTGGCTTTCTAGTACTAATTTGGTCGCTATATTTATTTTGTGTGGGAAACGATTCGGCTGCAGCTATTTGTATTATGCTTGTTTTTTGGATTGTTTTAGCTATGACATGGGGAATATATGCTTACTTAAAAAAAATACGTATTTATGAAAAGGAAGATGAGCATGTACTGAAGCAACTTACGAAGAAATTAGATAAAAAGTTTTCCTCTATAATAGAGGATAAAAAAGTCATTCATTCAACCCTCACAAAGATTATTTCTGTAGAACCCGAGACTTATCAACTATTAACTGGAGTAAAAGATTTTCCTATTTTGGATCGTCTTACATTAATGTATTACATGTGCGCATTGGAAGATAAAATAGTGTTCTTTGTTTCTGCACCAAACGATTTAAACTTGATTAAAAAAATAAATATTGATAATGCAAGAGAATTTAGTCTTGATATATCTCAGATTGTAAATTATAGATTTGTTGGTGATAAACATTATGTTTCGGACGTGTCAGGAGGTGGAGTTAATGTTGGCGGGGCTATTCTCGGCGGGCTTATTGCTGGTGGTGTTGGAGCGATTATTGGTGGAACAAATGGTGTTTCCACAGAGATTAAACAAATAGACGAGAGAGCAACAATAATAACTTATAAGGATGAAGAGCTCTATAAATATCTTATACTCGATGCCGATGCGTATGACTTCCTAAAGATTATTTGCCCAGAGAAAGACGAAAAGGTTATTTCTATGAAGTTGGCTACAAGTGGAGATACAAATAGCACGGCAATCACAACAAAGAAATCTGACA
>JBNMHO010000014.1:0-23585 GCA_050872785.1 Clostridia bacterium
AAATCTATTGAAGAATATCAAGTGCTAGTTGAAGATTGGATAGAATTTTATAATACAAAAAGATTAAAAAATAGGAAGAAATCTAAAATTTCTTCCTAGTGGTTTTTTATTTTCAGTGACCCCTACGGGGTTCACTTCAAATTGAGGGGTATTTTTTATCTTAAACATTATTTTAAACAATATCTTTCTTACTAAACACAGTTAGCATCGCAACATTAAGAATGGTTGCAAGTGAGGTGATTATTATAATTGACACGGCAAAATTTGTTCCTGGGAAAACGGGTGAAGCGAATAAGTTAGTCAAATTCTGCATTGAATTAAATGATGTTGAAAAACTCCCGCCGAAATACTTAAATAAGTCAATATTTGCGAAAATATTGTATCTTAACCATGTTGCACCTTTTGACACAAATGTAACAACAATGTTTGCAATGTATATCCCAGCAGCAATACAAACTGAAGCAATATAAGAGTTGAATATTGTTGAAATTGCAATGGCAAGTAGGGCATAAATCCAAATTTTGACCATTAAACTTGCAAGATATATAAGAAATACAACCCAAATTGGCATTGTAAACACCGAACTTGCGTTGAACACGACTAACATTGTAGGGAAGGATATCCCATACACGATTATGCCAGTTATAAGCGCGACAATGGCGGAAATCATCATAAATACAAACCCAAAAAACAATGTTGCAAAAGTCTTAGCGATTATAATTTTCCAGCGTTTGTATGGCCTTATTGCAAGCAATTTTATGGTGCCTTCACTTTGTTCTTTGGCAATCATTCCAGCACCCAAAACAACTGTGAATGCAATTATTGCAACACTTACAATTTCCATTGCGAAATACATATAATCAAAAGCGTTTGTTTCTATAGATGAATTCTTGTTAAAAGAAAGCATAGCCGCACAATCACTGTCAGTCATATCGTTTTCAAGCAAGTAGAGGTGTTTACATTTGTTTTCAGAAAACTTATAGCTATTTGAGTTTTCATACCCAACATATTGAGAAATATTTGTATCACCATATCGTGCGACAATAACGCTTTTTAAGTCGTTTGACAATGATTCAGTGGCATTGTTGCATGCAGATAGGTATCTTACAATCAAATTTTTCATCAAATTTTGATTGTTTTCATTTGCATCAAACTCTGCATCAAGGGAAGCAGCACTTTTCATTCTTGTCACTTTTTCAAGGGCAGCAGGAAGTTTCTCATCAGCCAATTTTTTTATAATTTCAAAATTTGTTTTCAAATCTTCTGTTGAATATTCCAAATTTTTAACAAGCGACAAATTATTCTCAAGTTTTGCTAAAGAGTTAAAGTTTTCAAGCAAATTTTGAATATTCCTAAAATATGCAGCGTCTTTTTCGGCAGATGTATATGCTAAAATTGACTTTGCTCTGCCAATGTTATCTTGAATATCTGTGTCATTTTGTTCAGTCACCAAAATGAGTGGGGAAGAGTGACTTTGCATAAGTTCATTGTAATAGTCTTCAAGTCCAATAATTTTTTCTCTTAAAGTGTTTTGTAAATTAAGACAGTTATTTTTTGAACTTGCAATCTCTTCATCTGTTTCTGCTCTTTCTGCTGCTACAACACCATTTTTATAGTTTTCCCAAGCAAGTTTAATTTCAGCCATTTTGCTGGATAAAATGCTTGTTTGATTTTTTGCATTATTTATGAATGTTTGATAGTCACTAAGTGCATTATTATACGCAGTTTCATATGTGTCTTTGTAATCAGAACTGAAACCATCATAAATCTGAGTAACTTTGTAGCCGCTTAAACTAACAGCCGAGGCAGTTGTTACATTTCCCGCTGGAGAAAAGAATTTTGGTGCTATCGTCAATGCCAAAATGAGAACAGCAGACATAATAAATATTATTGGGCTTAAAAAAATCTTCTTAATTTCGCCTTTGGTCAATCTAAATATTTTTCGCATCTTTGCTCCTTTTTAGTCCACTTTGGGAGAGGGTAACGCTCTTTTGTTTATTGTTTCAAGGAAAATACTCTCAAGATTTTGCTTCCTTTCCACTATGGAATATATTGAAATTCCGTTTGTGACGAGCAGAGCAGTGGCCTCTGGAATTTTGTCATGCGGAAGGTCAACAACAAGTGTATTTTTAATAATTGACAACTTTCTTTTGCCGTATTTTTGCAAAATAAGTTTTCCCGCATAGTTCGGGAAGTTGACCTGAATTGCCACTTGTTCACCCGCAGATTTATCCACCTTGGTCATGTGTTCAATTCTATCCAACGTTCCAAGATTGATAATTCCCACTGTGTCGCACATAAGTTCCATTTCAGCCAAATTGTGACTGGAAACGAGAATTGCAATCTTTTTGTCACTCGCAAGTTTTCTTAAGAAATTTCTAAGTTCCACAACGCCTTCTGGGTCAAGTCCGTTTGTTGGCTCGTCCAAAATAAGTAGCTTTGGGTCATGCAATAGTGCTTGTGCAATGCCAAGTCTTTGCTTCATTCCAAGGGAATAAGTCCCAACTTTGTCTTTCAATCTGCTTGTCAGCCCGACAATTTTGCCAACTTCGTCAATTTTCTTTGGGGAAGATACGTTTGACAGACTTGCAAACAGTTCAAGGTTACTTCTGCCGGAAAGATTGTTATACATTTCTGGGTTTTCAATAATTCCACCAACGAGGGAAATGGCTTGTTCAAATTGTTTTTTAATTGATTTTCCGCAAATTAAAACCTCGCCGCTATCCATTTTTGCAAGCCCAGTTATCATTTTTATGGCAGTAGATTTGCCCGCACCATTTGGCCCTAAAAAGCCAAAAATCTCTCCTTCGTGAATATCGAAGGAAAGATTATTAACGGCAATTCTTTTGCCATACTTTTTGCAAAGCCCTTTAACACTTAAAACAACTTTATTAGTCAAAACAAATACTCCTTATTTAGTAACTAAATTTCCCAGACTTAAATAACGCATAGAAAACAATGTATGAAAGAACAATATTTGATGAAACAAGCACAGGAACAAGCCAAAAACTCAGAAATTCTCGCTGAGCGATGTCATTCATTCCAAGTGACAGACAAATTGCAAATGTGATTATTGCAGCAAACAAAAATACTAATAATCGTTTTGTAATTTCCCGTTTAAATTTCGTTTCTATAACAACAAGCCTATATCTATTCAAGAAATTTTCAAGAGTGAAGATAAGTGCGACACTACATGCACATGCACCACCAAGGAAATACATCAATCGTTGCCCAGCAAGCACGTTACCGTCTTTGTTCAAAATCAAATATGAAAGCACAACTTCTGCTATCATAAAAAGCGCAGTTATCAGGGCGGAGAACATGTTGAGTTTATTCCTATCTGTGTAACGCCTTGAACTATTTTTTGCATGGTCACTATCATGTTTTCTTACGTCAAGACCTTGAAGTTTATACAAATTCGCAATCATAGAAAGGTCGTTGCAATCTATGTTGCTCGCAGAATTCTTTTCTACAAAATCATCAATTTCACTCTTTTTATCAGTTTTTGGCGTTTCGGAAACTTGAGAAGAAGGGAATATCTCTTTGAAAGTTTTTGTTCTGTTTTGTTCATATGGGTCAGACATCTGCGACTTGTTATAAAGATTTCCAATCACAGTTTTGTAATCGTTATTTTCAAAAATTGGTTCTTCTTTCTCAGGTTCGCTCCATGAAATTTCATCAGTTTTTGACATTTTATTATTTTCACTTAGGGAAGAGGTGTTATCATAATTTAAATTTTTCTCTTCTGCTTTAACGTTTAAAATATTATTTGAGGAATTATCTTCTTGCTTGTTATCTAGAATTTCTTTCGCATCAAAAATAGAAGCCCGTGAAATTGGGGCAGTGTCGTTTAGAACTCTTGCTGGCTCAATTTCAACTTGATGATTGTCAAGTCCTTCATATTTATTCGAATACGCTTCAACTTTCTGTGCGGGGACTTGTTTTTTTACAGCCTTTACATCTTGTCCAAAAAGGTCAAA
The DNA here is from genome assembly GCA_050872785.1 of Clostridia bacterium. Classification (GTDB taxonomy): domain Bacteria; phylum Bacillota; class Clostridia; order Christensenellales; family UBA1242; genus UBA7862. The sequence goes on from JBNMHO010000014.1 coordinate 3,981, forward strand.
TTGATAGAATGATTGATTGTTATTTTCTTCTTCCGATTCGTCAATTTTTTTAATTTCTGGGCGTGAAGATGCCATGGAGAATAATGTTTCTTGACTGCCAACGGACATTTCATCACTTGAAGGCTCGTTCTTGACCTCTTGTTCTTGATTTTGTGCAATATCAAACTCATTTGCTGGAAGGGCAGAAATCAAGTCACCCATAAGCCACTTGTCTTTGTTTTCCTCAAACATTTTTTCACCTTCGTCAGTTAAGACATAATAATGCCTGTTGCCGCCCAGTTCACTATCTTTCCAATATGAATGAACAAGATTTTGTTCTTCCATTCGCCTTAAGCTACTATACAAACTTGGTTGCTTTAAAATAAGCTTGCCGTCTGACAAACGTTCTATTTCTTTACAAATTTCATATCCATATTTGTCCCCAGAACTTAGTGCTGTTATGATAATTGGAGCAATGGAACCGCGTTGTGCTTTATTATCCAAATTTTCTGACATTTTACTTCACTCTTTTATGTAAATTTTTTGATAAAAACTCAGCAAGTCGCATACATTGAACAATACACTTATATATTACAAAAAACTTTCTTTTTAGTCAAGAAAAAAGCGGTCTAAACTCTTTCAAAGAAGGGAATAATATGATAAAATATTTTTGAGGGAATAAAATGATTGAACAAGCAAGCATTGTCAGAGAAAGAAGAAAAACTATAAAAATTATTGTTGACAAAAAGGGTGAACTCACAGTCTTCTGCCCATATGGGCTGTCGCTTAGCAGAGTTGAGGAAATTTTGAAAAGCCGAGAACGCACAATTCTAAACAAAATAGCCAATGCCAAACAATTAAATGAAAACTATTCTGACATAATGGACGGCAAATCAATCTTGCTTTTTGGCAAAGAATATAAACTTGCTTTCTCTCAAAAAATAAAGAAACCGTCATTCTCAGACGAATACTTTTTTGTTCCAGAAAAATATCTTAGGGTAGGGAATGTCAACCTTTGTATCAAAAAAACAATAAAAGAAATTGCAAGTCGTGTAATTTCTGCAAGGCTTAAAGAAATCGCTCAAGCGAACAATGCCTTTGTGTCGAAAATTGTAATCGGAGACTTTCATGCAAAGTGGGGCAGTTGCGACTCAAACAGCGTAATCAAGTTTAACTGGCGACTTGCCATGCTACGCCAACAAATTGTTGATTTTGTTATTTATCACGAAATAACACATCTAAAAGAAATGAACCATTCAAAAAAGTTTTATTATGAACTGGAAAGAATCTGTCCGAATTGGAAAGAGAGTCGAGAACAATTAAAAGACTTCGCTTTTTTGCTCACAATGTATTAAAAATTCTCTTTTGCAGCTTTCATAAACTATTCGCAAAATACACATTTTACGAAAAGATAGCATACATACCGCTCAGAAATTTGATTTTTCAATGTCCAGTTCAATTTCTTAATTCCATGTATGGAATTTCTTGTAAACTTTATTTTTTATATTTTTAATTGTTTATAGTCAATTTCAAATCAAATTTTTGTTATAAATTTATTTTACAATATTTGCTTTTATATGGCAAATATTTTTTATCTATAAATCCGCTCTCAGACAGAATTTTTATATTTTTATGAGTGGTTGTTCATTTATTTTTGTTTAAGTTTTGTTATACAGAAATTTGTTAAAAAATCGTTGTTTCAAATCTTGTCTGACACAGAATTTTTACTTTTACATGAAGGATTACTCATTTGTTTTTAGTTTGTTTTTTAGAAATTAAATCATTCTATTTTTCATTGTTTTTTGCTTAATCAGCTTATTAATTTTAATAAAAGATTCTGTCTGACACAAGCCTTATTGTCACACAGAATTATTTTTATTTATAGCATAATTTCGTTCAAATCTTAATTTTTTCTGTTACAAAATGTACAAAAATTTTACCTCAAATTATATCAAATGTTACTGAGTTTTATATCCAAAGGCTTAATATTGGTCTTATAAAAAACTAAACATTTGTTTATCAATCATTTTGTCAAAATTCACATTATAGTTTGCATAGTACCTAGAACCAGAGTCCAGTTTGCATAGTACTTAGAAAAAGTTGTTTTAGATAGAATTTATGCAAAAAATATAAAGAAATATGGGCAAAAATGCTCAAAAATCAATAAAAAATGCGTAAAAATCATTGAAATTTACGCACTTTTCGTGATAAATTTAGTTTTAAATTAGCCTTGAAACATAATTCAAAAATGTTCTTATGTTTGAATAATTTATGTCTGCAAGGGCAAAGTTATTCAATAATTCCCCGTCAAATGATTTGAACTTCCCTACATCGCAATTTAGGAGAAAATTGAGGGATTTATAGAAAACTTTTTCAGTGTTATCGCCACACAGCAAGGTGTTTGGAATGTTAAAAACAATCAATTCTATAAAATATTTGTTCATTTGACCTGCAGTCATCCATTTGTTCATCAAAATGGATTTACGCAAGTTCTTGAATATTCTAATAACTCTCTTATAATTTCCCTTTGTCAAATCATCTTTTGTGTCCATTTGCTCATTATAGGAAAATAAATCAATTTTTTGGCTTGTATTTCTAAGCGGATTCCAAAATGATAGAATGGCATTTGGGTCACTTTCAGAATAAGTTGCGAAGCGAATTAAAATTTTAAAACCGAATTCCTTTGCACAAAAAATTTTCAGCCCGTCATCGACAAGTAGAAACGTTGTTTTTTCTCCAAAATATTGTGACATAATTTGAGCAAGTTTTGGGATTAAATCAGCATACGTCCCCATGGCGAGCATTGCCCCGTCATTCCCTCTTGTGTTTTTATGTTTGGACAAAATCGAATTGGCGAGTTCAAGTTGTGGATTTGATGACGCAATAACAATTTCAAGTTCGCCCATTTCGTCAATGAATGTGTTGTTAGTGTATTCGCCCATTGGGAAAATTTTTGTTGATTTCTCGTCAAAATTTTGCACTTGTCTTGTGTCAACCAGTTCTCCCAGTGATGCAGTTAAAAATGACAGGGCTTTTGTGTAAAAGTCCTGCACTTTTTCTTTGTTTTTTAGTTGTGACAGTTGAACAATCGTTTCCCCGTTCATACATCACCTCAGTTGATTATTTTCTAATAACTTCCAGTCCACCCAAATACTTTCTTAAAACTTCTGGCACAGTTACACTGCCGTCTGCATTTTGATATTGCTCCACAATGGCTGGAATAAGTCTTGAAGTTGCAAGTCCGCTAGCATTAAGCGTATAGACAAATTCGGTTTTCTTTGTTTTTGAATCTCTGTAACGAGTGTTGTTTCTGCGTGCTTGATAATCTCCAGCATTTGAAGCAGAAGAAACTTCCTTGTAAATTCCCATACTTGGAATCCAAACTTCAATGTCATATGTTCTTCTCATTGAAGCTGAGCAATCTCCCGATGCAAGTTTTGACACTTGGTAATGTAACCCGAGATTTTTAACAAGATTTTCCGCTTTGGTCACAAGTTCCTCAAACGCTTTAGCACCTTGTTCTGGAGTAGTATATTGCACCATTTCCACTTTGTTAAATTGGTGACCCCTAATCATTCCACGTTCTTCTTGTCTATAACTCCCCGCTTCACGTCTGTAGCATGGAGTGTAGGCAAAGAATTTCTTTGGCAACTCGTTTTCTGGGATAATTTCACCTTTATAAAGATTTACAAGTGCTGTTTCCGCTGTTGGAAGAAGAAATTTAGATTTTTCGTCTTTGTTGTCTATCCAATAAACTTCATCACTGAATTTTGGGAATTGCCCTGCCCCAAAGCCACAAGCATAGTTCAACATGCGTGGTGGCAAAATAAACTCATAACCGTCTTTTGTGTGTTCGTCAATAAAATAGTTAAGAAGTGCCCATTCAAGTCTTGCACCAATTCCACGATAAATCCAAGCCCCGTTGCCTGCAAGTTTCACACCACGTTCATAATCAACCAACCCAAGGTCTGTGCAAAGTTCCACATGGTTCTTTGGCTTAAAGTCAAATTCAGGTTTTTTGTTGCCTTGTCTTAGAACTTTATTATTTTCCTTTCCGCCAGGCAAAAGGTCCTCGTCAGGTGGGTTTGGCAAAACTGAAATAAAGTCAAAAATTTGCTTTTCTACTTTGGCAAGTTTTTCATCTAATTCTTCAATTTTATGACCAAGAAGTTTCATTTCTTCAAAAATGCTACTTGTGTCTTTCCCTTCTTTTTTAAGAACAGGAATTTGTGCACTAACTTTATTCTTTTGAGATTTAAGTGCTTCAACTTCTTGAATAATCTCTCGTCTTTCCTTGTCCCATGCAATAACTGGAGCAAAATCTACTTCGCAGCCCTTCTTTGCAAGCAATTCTTCAATTTTCTTTGGGTCTTGTTTAATAAGTTCAAGTGAAATCATAATTTTATCCTCGTTTAAAAATTTAAAACTAAATTTGATTTAGTTTATGCAACTAGCAGTGTTTATCACTTTGCTAACGGGTATAGTATAAATATATCTGCAAAAAAAGTCAACTTCTATCAAATATTTTTTCACAAATATCCAAAATTACAAAAGAAATTAAATTTGTTGGACAAAATTTCAAAATGTTGCTAAAATTTATTGTATGAAAAACACAGATTATTTTGCCGAAAGAAATCTTAAAAATTCAAATCAATTAAAGGTTATGCTCATATCATTGCCTTCTTTTTGTGACGAATATTTTAGGGGAATTGAAAACAAAACTACCCCACTTACCCGCCTTGGATATGCCAACGACCTTAAGACTTTTTTTGAGTTTTTAGTCCAAGAAATGGACGGCTTTGTTGGCAAAAAGATTAAATACATAACACTTGACGATTTAAACAGCATAACCCAAACTGACCTTGAAATTTATCTAAACTATTTGTCAAATTACAAAAAAAATGGCGAACAATTTTCAAATGATGCCAGAGCAAAAGCAAGAAAGTTGTCTGCAGTCAGAAGTTTGTTCAGATATTTTTATAGAAAAGACAAATTAAGAGAAAATGTTACGACAAAAATCGACACGCCAAAAATCAGAGATAAAGAAATCATTAGGCTTGAAGTTGACGAAGTTGTAAAACTTTTGGACACTGCAGAACACCCCAAAGACTTTTCAAAACGGCAGCAATCATACAACAGGCTAACAAGAACACGTGATATAGCCATTTTAACCCTTCTACTTGGCACTGGGATACGTGTAAGCGAATGTGTCGGACTGAATATTGAGGATATAGACTTTGAAACAAATGGCTTTAAAATCACACGCAAAGGCGGTGCCCAAACAATTTTATATTTTTCAGACGAAGTATCCATTGCCCTACAAAATTATCTTGACGAAAGACTAAACAACGAATTTGTGTCACCCAATGAACATGCCCTATTCTTGTCTATTCAAAACAAGCGAATTGGGGTCCGGGCGGTTGAGCAACTTGTCAAAAAATATAGCCAAGATTGCATACCGCTGAAACATATCACCCCACACAAATTGCGTAGCACCTATGGCACGAACCTTTACAGAGAAACGGGCGACATTTACATAGTTGCAGACGTTTTGGGACACCGAGATGTCAACACCACAAAGAAACACTACGCCGCCATTTCAGAAGATGCAAGAAGACGTGTTGCTAATGTTGTCAAACTTCGTGACAATGACGAAGACTGATCTATTCCCTATCAAAATTAAACAGCATTTCAAATAAAAAGTTTAGAATATTTTAAACATATGTTTGACATGCTGTTTTTTTTGTGTTACAATTATGCCGAAATTAAATTATATGGTTGGGAGAGATTATGATTGAAACTGAAAAAAAATATAAAACCGAAACCGCAGCAAAGCGTGCAGAAGCCTTGGACCAAAAACTGGAACTTTCCTATAACATGATAAAGAAATGGATTTCGGAGCGAGGATACCAACCTTCCCTAAGAGAAATGATGAAAGAACTTGGCATTTTGTCCACCGCCACAATGAAATATTATCTTGACAAACTGGAAGAACGAGGCTATATCAGACGCCGCGATGCAAGAAATCGTGCAATCCAACTTTTAAAAGAGGACAAATCCCAAGAAAAAGAACCAACAACTCAAATTCCACTTCTTGGTGAAGTTGCCGCTGGGCAACCAATTTTGGCATACGAAAACTATGATGAAGTGTATGAATTCCCTCAAAGTCTGTTCAATACAAGCGGACAAGTTTTTATGCTCACAGTAAAAGGCGACAGTATGATAAATGCCGGCATATACAACAAAGATAAAATTGTTGTCAAGCAACAAAACACCGCAGAAAACTCCGAAATTGTAGTTGCAATGATAAACGGCTGTGCCACTGTCAAAAGATTCTTCAAAGAAGACGGTCAAATCCGCCTCCAACCAGAAAACGACTACATGAAACCAATTATCTGCAAAGACGCTACTATTCTCGGCAAAGTTGTTGGACTTATAAGAAACTACTAATCTGTCCAAAAATTCCCTTTTCAATATAAAACTAAAAAAATCAGCCCCAAGCGAAAGCTAGGGGTTTTTAATGCTATATTTTTATGAATTTATCAACATAGAACGAAAGCCGATATAAGCGTAGATATAGGTTAGACTACTGCTAACAACGAATAAGAACAACCCGGCATAAAGTCCACTATCGACAGGACCGCCACGATGAACACCATTGTAACTAGTTGTGTTGTTGCACCCGTAATAGTCGCTTAAACCTGTAGAAGTGCTTGCTGTGGAGGAGGCACTGGTTGGCAAGCCAATCACTTGTTCATAGCCATGTGAGGTGGATACTGAAGATGTTCCAGTGTATCTGTAAAAGTTATTAGATGTTGGCAAAGTGTAGCCTAGGTCTGTGTAGCTCTTGCCTTCAAGGGTGCTTTTCTTGGTCGCATAGGCATTGCTATCTGTTTTAAAGTGCCAGTTTGAGCTGTCCATGTCGTAGTCGTTATAGTTAATAAAGGCATGCAAATTTGTGCCATCAGAAACAACTGCTTGACCAAAGCCCCATTCCCACACATTTCCCCATAAATTTGACATGCCAAGACAAAATACTCCTGTATATTTGTCCGTCCCGACAAAGCCGTCAAGAAGTATTCTTTTGGTGGTTGTAGTTCCGTTTTCTGAGTAATTGTAAGTTAGATATTGTGTTGCATAAAGTCCAGCGGGATCATTGCCGTTGAAATTATGTGTGTTCCCGTCTTGATAAGGGTTGCTATATCCATAACTTAATGACGAAGAATAGCAAGTAACTGTGCCACCACCCTTCTCTGCTGCATAATAATTACTTCCCGCTGCCGAGTAATTACTAATTGCTCCGTAACCAACTGTCGCTTGCGAGTTGTTGTCGGCATATTTAATAGTGTAGAGCACACTCTGTATATACATTTTCCAGTTTTCACCTTGCACGCCTTTCACTTGTCTATACCCGCTTGCAAGTGAACTATTTCGCCATGCTTTGGTCAGGTTATCCATCCAACTTTGCATATTTGCTTGGGTTGTTGAAACATTTGCAATGCCTGCAGTGTCTGTGCAGCCATAGTTTGAAACTGCATAAGATATGCTTCCGCTGGTCACTGGACCAGCACCATTTGTTGGGACATAACTTCTTGGGATTGCTCCATAACTGTTTTTTGCACCTGTTCCGTCTGGGTTGAACATTCGGGCTTCAAATGTTGCTGTATAAAAGCCATCGACTTTAACTGCATTTTCAAACTGTCCGTCAGACACGCTCATCCATGTTTGATTGTTCTGCACCCAACGGCGGATATACATCGTTGGATAATATGTGTAACAATCTACTGTAAAACTTTCGCTTTTTGTAAGCGTTCTGCCACTGGCAAGTTTTGTTCCAGAAGGCAGAGTTACACTTCTTCCAAACCATTCAAATGGATAGTTTGGGTCAGAAAGTTTGCCTATTATTTCCCCAGTTGCAATGTCAATATTTACTACATCAATATCTTTGTAAACTGGGGCTGAGGTGTAATATGTATCCGTTCCATATGTTACATTTGCATTGCCTAGTGATGTCTTGTTTGTAAGATAACTTTTAAGTGTGTCCATACTTGTGGAGTTAATTTTAGTCGCAGTTGCAGTGTATGAGGTGTTCGCACCCGTTTTTGTCCATTTGGTGGAAGTTATGTTGTTTTCTTGATAAACCGTCAAAATTGGCGACCATTTGGCAGTAAGAGTCATGTTTCCAATATTCGTAAATCGGGTGGAGGAAGTCACAATATTTCTACTTTCATCAAGCCACCCCACAAAGGCATAACCCGCACGAGTTGGAACGGGCAAATTGCCGTATTTTTCGCCCAATTTAGCCGTTATTTGGCTGGGAGATCCCCCCCCCCTGCCGGGTCAAAATCGACGGTGTATGAGGGCCTAGAATACTTCACAGACACCTGTCCAGATAGCCTTTGTTGGGTTGCTCCGAAGATGATAATAGACAAAAGAGCCATGACGAGCGTGTAATTTACACACAACATTCCAACCCTCGCCTTGTCCCAAAATCTTCTTCTCATTTTCATAACCCTTTCAATTTTATTTTCTTCAAAATTCTAAAATATATTTCCCTACTTGTCAAGTTTTTTGGGCAAAAAAGTTGAAAAACTCTCAATTAAAAAATAATCTGAAAAACTTTACATAATTTATTGACATTTTATGCCATTGTGGATATAATCTACATGTAAATAATTTTAGGGGAATAGTTCAATGGTAGAGCTGCGGTCTCCAAAACCGTCGATGGGGGTTCGAATCCCTCTTCCCCTGCCATGTGAAACAGAAAAAGTCCATTCGGGCTTTTTTTTGTTTCACAATGATATTTGCTCTGACGAGCAAGTGATATTGCTTCGCAATGATATTCACTTCGTGAATGATATTGCAAACGAACACGATTATGTGTTCAGTTTGCAGTGAAGGTCTATTAAGCAAATATCATATCATTATGAGCGATAGCGAATAATATCATTGCCCGTGGGGCAATATCATTACGAACAAAGTGAGTAATTTCATTGACTTTCATTCAATATTTTCTAATGTAATTGTAAAAAAATCTTTTTTATATTTATTCACACCGTGCATATTTATACACCGAAAGCGGCTGCTTAAAATTTTAAATTTTTAATATATTTTATTTCTCAACTTGTCCTTTTTTGTCGAAATATTTATAAATAATTTCTTGTTTTTTAGCAAAATTTATTATAAAATTTTTTTAAATTTCTATAAAAAATGTTCTTAATTTGCCCGTTTTTTAGCCCTAATGCAAGCAATTCCTCTTTTAAGTTTTCAAAATCTATATAACTTTTAAGGTCACTTGGTAGTTCCCTTGTCCCAAAAAAATCAGAGCCAATTCCGACATTTTTATCCCCATATTTTTTAACGAACCAGACAATTTGTTCTGCAATTTTATGCATGCATGCTTCCCCACTCTGTGATACAAAATACTTAACAAACGACAAGCAAATTATCCCACCACTTTTTATAATTTCTTGTATTTGCTCATGTTTCAAATTTCTGACATGTGGATTGAGTTCATATATATTGCAATGTGAATTGAATATTGGTTTGGTCGTCACCTTGCAAAAGTCCCAAAAAGTTCGTTCATTCATATGAGCAGTATCCACCAAAATACCAGCATTTTCAAGTGTCGTTACAACATTCTCTCCAAGTTTAGTAAGTCCACTTTTCCCAAATGTTCCACCGCCGAGCGAATTGTCATTATTCCAAACAATCCCGCATGAAAAAGGCTTTAATTCAATAATTTTTTGAATATTTTTCTTCCAATTATTTTCACTCAAAAAACCAAGGTCTTCAATGGCAAAAACAAAATTTTCGCACCTATTTACCTTGCAAATCTCACTACTTAGGTCAATAAGTTTTTTCATTGGTTGTTTTAATTCACTTGTCCAAATCTGTGCAAGCATTTTTGTTCTCTTGCAATATTTTTCAAGCCAAGCAACATATGCCAGCCTTTGTTCCTTATTCAATTCCGTCAAAAAATCATTATGTGCGTCAAATATTTTCATATCATAATTTATGTTTTATGCTGTTTTCATTGCCACTCTTCTTGGCGAAAACAAAAACTAAATACTTTTTCGCAATGCAAAATAATATGAAATTTATACAAAATATAAGCCATTTTTTAACTATTTTTTATCAAATTTTTATAAATAATTTAACAAAAATATACTAAAAAAGAAGGAAAATATCCTTCTTTTTCTCTTTAAAAATGATTGTTATAAGCAATTTTAGAATTACTTTGCCACATCAGTTGCACGAGTTTCCCTAATGACATTAACCTTAATTTGTCCTGGATATTGCAACTCGTTTTCAATTTTTCTTGCGATGTCTTTTGCAAGGAAGACCATGCTTTCATCGCTAACTTCTTCTGGTTTTACCATAATTCTGATTTCACGACCCGCTTGAATTGCATATGATTTTTCAACACCCTTAAAACTATTAGCAATGTTTTCAAGGTTTTCAAGACGTTTGATATATGCGTCAAGAAGTTCCCTTCTTGCCCCAGGTCTGCTACTTGAAATTGCGTCTGCAGTTTGAACAATAATCGCTTCAAGAGAGTGGAATTCCACATCACCATGGTGTGCTTGAATACAATGTATAACTTCTGGTGATTCTTTATATTTTTTGCAAAGGTCAACGCCGATTGAAACGTGAGTTCCTTCTTGCTCATGGTCAAGTGCCTTGCCGATATCATGTAGCAATCCACCACGTTTTGCAATCTTAACATTTGCCCCAAGTTCGCTTGCAAGAAGTCCTGCAATGTGACAAACTTCAAGACTATGTTTTAAAACATTCTGACCATAACTTGACCTAAATTTAAGTCTGCCAAGCACCTTGACAAGTTCTGGGTGAAGCCCGATAACTCCTGCTTCATAAACCGCATTTTCGCCCGCTTCTTTGATTGATGCCTCAACATCTCTTTGTGCTTTTTCGACAATTTCTTCAATTCTTGCTGGGTGAATTCTGCCGTCCATAATAAGTTTTTCAAGTGCAACTCGAGCAATTTCTCTTCGAACTGGGTCAAAAGCTGAAAGAACAACTGCTTCTGGGGTGTCGTCGATAATAAGGTCAACGCCAGTTGCATTTTCAATCGCCCTAATATTTCTCCCTTCACGCCCAATAATTCTGCCCTTCACTTCATCATTTGGAAGTGGAACAACTGTCACAGTAATTTCTGATGTTATGCTTGTTGCACATTTTTGAACAGCAAGTGTAACGATTTCTTTTGCCTTTTTGTCTGCATTTTCAACCGCTTCTTCTTCCATTCTCCTAATGGTCGATGCGCAGTCATGTTTTGCTTGTTCAACATACATGTCAACAAGCTGTTTTTTTGCCTCTTCTTTCGATAATCCCGAAACTCGCTCTAGCGCTTGTGAAATTTTTTCGTTTTCCTTTGCAACTTCTTCTTTAGCCAAAGCAAGTTCTTTTTCCCTGTCTTTAACTTGAGATAAAGCCACATCAAGCGATTCCACTTTCTTATCAATTCCCTCTTCTTTTCTGATAAGAGATTCTTCTTTAAGTGTTAAACGATTTTCCGATTTTGAAATTTCATTGTAACGTTCTGCTATTTCTGCGTCACATTTTTCTTTCAAAGCGTGAATTTCCTCTTTTGCCTCTAATATTGCTTCTTTCTTTGCAGTTTTTGCTTCTGCATAGGCATTTTCCAAAATTTTTGCTGCATTGCTTTTTGACTGAGAACTTTTTCTAACATTCAAAAATATTGTCGCACCTGCACCCACACAAACACAAAGAACACAAGCAATCACTAGCCATAAAACTGATACCATTATTTTTGTGTCCTCTTATATATATTTATCAAATATCAAACAAGTCAACATTTATAATATATTTAAATTATTTGCAATAAAGTCCAACTCCACAATGCTTTAAGTTGCAACTTTAACTATTTTAGTATATTAAATTTGATTTATATAAACGTTGTATAACTTATAATCTTTTGACATAGTCATTTTATCAATATGCTTTTCATCTGTCAACTTATTTTGTCTTTTGGGATAAAAAATACAACTCTACTATTAGTAGAGTCGCATTTTGCTTAATTTTTAAGGTCAATAATTTCCATTCGAGAGATTGCGTCTTCAATTAACGCTTCTCTGTTTAGCAATTCTTCGTTTTCAATAATTTTTTTCAATTTTGGATGTGTAACTGGATTCTTTGGCAAAAAAACACTGCAGCAATCTTCATATGGAAGAATTGAGATATCATATGTCCCAATTTTTTCTGAAATGTTGGAGATTTCAATCTTATCAAAACTGATAAGTGGTCTGAAAATTGGGAGTTCCTTCGCCATCATGCTTGTCATCGTAATTCCTTCAACTGTTTGACTTGCAACTTGACCCAAATTTTCGCCAGTTATAATTGCACTACAACCAGATTTTTTGGCAACTTTTTCAGCAATTTCCATCATAAATCTTCTAACCAAAGTCACCATGTATTCGTCATCGCATCGTTTGTGAATTTCCTCTTGAATCTTTGTAAAAGGAACAATGTGAAGTCTAATATTTCCAGTATATTTTTTTATAATGTTTGCAAGGTCAATAACTTTTTGTTTTGCTTGCTCACTTGTATAGGGATAACTTTCAAAGTGAATAGCATTTATGCAAAGCCCACGTTTTGCCATAAGAAAACCAGCAACTGGGCTATCTATTCCGCCACTTAAAAGCAGCATTGCTTTGCCCGCTGTCCCCACTGGCATACCGCCTAAACATGGAATTTTGTCATAGAAAATATAGGTCTTGCCATTTTGTCTTATATCAACATAGACAACTTTTTGTGGAGTATGAACATCAACGGTTGCTTCCTTATTGTTTTGCAAAATAATTCCACCAAGTTGTCCTGCGAATTCAAAACTCTTAATTGGGAAAGTCTTGTCAGCACGTTTAACCTCAACCTTGAAAGATTCATTTCCGATTTGAACCTTCGAACAAGCGTCTTCTATCGCTTTAACCGATGTTTCAACTTCATAAGCCGTGCTAAGTGACACAAGTCCAAAAACTGTTTGAATTGCCTCTATTATTTCTTCTTTGTCCGATTGTTCAAAATCACTTACAAGAAACCTGCCGGAAATGCGTTCAAGTTTTAAATTAAAATTCTTCAAGCGGCGTTCAGCATTTTTAAAAAGAGTGTTTTCAAAAAAAGAATAGTTTCTTCCCTTCAAAAATATTTCACCGAATCTAATCAAAATAACTTCTTTCATATCAATTCTCCAAACATTCTTTCAACTTTTCACAAAGAGTTTCAACATCATTTTCACTGCTTTCAAAACCGAAACTAACTCTCACTGCTCCAGTTATTTGGTCTTTTGTGTAGCCCATGTTTTCAAGAACACGGTTGCCAACTTTGCTTGCAGAACATGCAGAACCAGTGCCAACGATAACACCTTTTGTGTCCAATTTTCGCATCAAAACTTCACCTTTTATGCCTTTAAACATTAAACTCACAACATAAGGCGAGCAATTATCTGTTGACGCACAAATGAACTTATCCTTGAAATTCTTGTTTAACTTTTCCAATAATAATGCTTTTAACTGCTTAGTTTTTTCAATGTTTTTATTCATATCATCATATGCAAGTTGCACTGCTCTGCCCATAGCAAGTATGCCGCCAGCATTCACTGTTCCAGACCTCAACCCCTTTTCCTGTCCACCGCCATAGGAAATGTTTTTTAGATTAAGTTTGCTTGAAATAAACAACGCTCCAACACCCTTTAGTCCACCTATTTTATGAGCAGACATTGATAGCAAATTGATTTTCGCCTTTTTGACTGAAAGTGGCAACTTACAAAAACCTTGCACAGCGTCAACATGAAAAATACAATTTGGGTTTTTGCTATCAATTATTTGACGAATTTTCACTAAGTCATTAACAGTCCCCGTTTCGTTGCTCACAAACATTGTGGAAACAAAACAAGTATCCTTGTTGCACATTTTATCAAACGCTCCGTAGTCTATTTCTCCAGTATGAGAAAGCGGAATAAACTGCACATTATAGCCTCTTGTTAAAAGTTCTTGGGCACAATTATAGACTGATGGGTGTTCGCCAACTGAAAAGAGGTATTTTTTTGTTTTGTTGGTTGCTGCACCAAAAATGGCAAGGTTATTTGCCTCAGTCGCTCCAGCAGTAAACACAACCCTATCCCTATATTCGTCGCCAGAAAGGACTTTTAATATAAGGCTTCTAACATCGTCAATCTTTTTTGAAAGATTAAATGCCGATGAATAAACTGCGGAAGGGTTAAAAAATCCTTCCTCACAGTTTTTTACAAATTCTTCCACAACTTCTTTTCGTGGCTTGGTTGTGGCACCATTATCAAGATAAATCATACTAAAATTATACTTTCCGTTGTAAAAATTGTCAATAAATTAGTTTAAAGTTTAAGTCCAATTCCGTTTTGCCCAAATTTAGAAATAACTGCAGCGTGGAAGCGGTCAATGTCATCAGTTGTAAGAGTTCTTTCCAGACTGTTTACTTCATAGTGCAATGTGTAACTTCTCTGGCCATTTGCATTTTCATAAATGTCAAGTAGGTTGACTTTGTAATTAAGGTCAGTATCAATGCTTTGAGCGATTGAGATAATATCCTTATACAACTTCCCTTGTGGAATAAGGAAATTAAAGTCAAGTTTTGTTGTTGGATATTTGCTAATTTTTTCAAATACTGTTTTTATCTGTGGCTGCGAGCATAGTTTTGAGAAATTGATTTCAAGCCCCACAACAACACACCCTTCTTCTATTTTGTCCGAAACTCTTGGATTTATTTCAAACAATTCGCCAACTTCCTCATTTCCTGCATAAATTTTGTAGAAATTCTTTGGATGAGCGTAATCATTTTGTGGAGTTGAAAGTTCAAGCGACAACTTCATTTTCAAAACATATTCAAAGAGATAGCCTAATATTTCCTTTACTTCAAGCAGTGCTGCTTCCTCAGAAGATGATTTTCTATAAAGCAAAAGTCCTAGGCTCTTTGTTTCATCTGCAAGATTGTCTTCTCTCATTCTCTTTACAACTCTGCCAATTTCAAATGTCCCAAAATTGTTATAAACGCCTTTGTTATCTGCAATAACTTTAAGAAGACTTGGAATCATTGTGCTACGAATTTTATCATTGTCTTTGTTTAGAGAATTAACACATCTTATGACGCTTGGTGGATTTATACCAAGTGCTTTGTTCGAAGCGTAGTCATACCAAATGTAAGAATGTGTTTCATTCAAGTCAAAACGACTTGCAAGCGCATATTTGACGTCATATTCAAGAGCGACTGTTTTATCCAACAGTGCAGGTTTAACTGGTTGAACAATGGATTTTGGAGTTATGTTATCATAGCCATAAATTCTTGTAATTTCCTCAACAAGGTCTGCTTTTCCGTTTATGTCTTTTGTTGCCCTAAATGTTGGAACTTCAAATTTATATGTGCCATTCTTATTTTCAAGAAGTTTGAATGAAAGGCTTGTTAATATATCTAGAATCGTTTTTTCGTCAATTTCAATTCCAACAAATCTATCCACATATTCTTTTGTGAGTGTAATTTCAAGCTTTGGATAATGTTTGTTGTAAATGTCGCAAATGCTTGATGAAATCTTAGAATTCTTGTCTTGAGATTTAACAAGATAAACAAGTCTTAAGAGTGCGGTCATTGTAAGTTCTGGGTCAAGAGATTTTTCATATCTTGCACTGGCTTCTGTTCTCATTCCAAGTGATGTTGCTGTTGTTCTAACTTTGTATGCGTCAAAGTTTGCAGATTCAATTAGGACAGATGTTGTATCATTTGTTATCTCGCTGTTTTTCCCGCCCATAATGCCTGCAAGTGCAACTGGTGTTCCGTTGTTTGCAATGACCATATTGCCTTTTTTAAGATTTCTTGTTGTGCCGTCAAGTGTAACAAAGTCACAGTCTTCTTTCAGGTCGTAAACTTCAATAGAGTTTACAAGGCTGCCGTCAAAAGCATGCATTGGCTGGCCAAGTTCAAGCATAACGTAGTTTGTCACGTCAGCAAGAAGGTTTATCCCTCTCATGCCGCAATAGAAAAGACGAATTTGCATATTAAGGTCAGAGGTTTTTCTTGTAACATTTTCCATTCTTGCACAAGTATATCTGTTACAACTTGCGCTGTCCACTTTAACATTAACCTTGTCACCCACAAAATCTTTTTCATTTGCAAGTTCAAGGGGTTTGATTGGTCTTCCAGTGAGTGCAGAAATTTCTCTTGCAATGCCATAAATTCCCCAAAGGTCAGGTCTATTTGTAAGAGATTTGTTGTCTATTTCAAACAATGTGTCCTCAATATCCAAAACAGACTTAATGTCAACACCTATTGGCGTATTTTCGTCAAGTTCGACAACGCCGCTGTGGTCATCAGAAATTCCAATTTCATCTCCGCCGCAACACATTCCGAAACTTTCAATTCCAGCAAGTTTCGCCTTGCCGATTGTAATATCCCCAAGTTTTGCTCCAATTTTTGCAAGAGCGGTCACAAGTCCAACTCTTACATTTGGCGCACCGCACACAATTTGCAACACTTCGTCCCCGCAATCAACTTTAAGAAGGTGAAGTTTTTTGCTGTTTTCCACTGGCTCAACGCTCAAGATTTTGGCTGTAACAACTCCAGACAAATCTCTTCCTCTATATTCAATTCCCTCAACTTCAGCAACGCCCAAGGTGAATTTTGAAATCAATTTTTCAATGTCCACACCGTCAAGGTTAACAAAATCTTTTATCCAATTTATAGAAACTATCATTTTTCTCTCCTATCACTTTATTTTTGCTTGTGAAAGTGCTTGTATATTTCCACTGTTAAGAAGTCTTATTTCTGTTATATCAAAGTTCATCATTGCAAGCCTTGAAAAGCCTAATCCGAACGCAAACCCTTGATATTCATCTGGGTCAATGCCGCCCATTCTAAGAACATTTGGATGAATCATGCCGCATGGACAAAGTTCAATCCACCCACCATGTTTACACACTCTGCAACCTTCACCATCACAATATGGGCAAGAAATGTCAAGTTCAAACCCAGGTTCAACAAATGGGAAGAAACCAGGTCTAAGTCTAACATTTATTTCTTTTCCAAAAACATGTGTGAGCATTTCTTTCATAAAGTAAATAAGATTTGCGACAGAAACATTTTTGTCAATCATCATCCCTTCAATTTGGAAGAATGTATTTTCGTGGCTAGCATCAAGTTCTTCATTTCTGAAGCATCTTCCTGGGAAAATAACTTTTAATGGTGCCCCATATTTTCTCATAATTCTGTTTTGAGCGGCAGAAGTGTGTGTCTTAAGCACTTGTCCGTTGTCAAGATAGAAAGTGTCTTGCATATCTCTTGCTGGGTGATTTTTAGGCACATTAACTGCTTCAAAGTTGTTATACTCTGTTTCAATTTCGTTGCCATCTTCCACAGCAAACCCCATACTCAAGAAAATATCAACAACTTCTTTTTGCACAATGGTTATTGGGTGCAAACTTCCCTTTCTAACCTTTGAAGGAACAGTTAAGTCAATATCCTTTGTCGCCTCAATCTTTCTTTGCAATCTTTCCTCTGCAATTCTCATTTCACGTTCTGAAAGCATTGTCTGAATGGCTGTTTTTGCCTTATTCACTGCTTCACCAAACGACTTTTTGGCTTCATTTGGCAAATCCTTCATGCCTTTCAAAACACCCGTTATTACGCCATTTTTGCCAAGATATTCTTGATAAAATGAGCCGAGTTCCCCGCTTTCCTTAATTTTTGCAAGTTTTTCTTTTGCTTTAGCAAGCAATTCTTCCAAATTTTCCATACTAACTCCTTATTAAATAAAAAGAGAATTTCTCCCCTTTTTGCATTAGGGCGAAATTCTCCGCTGTACCACCTAATTTCAGTCCACAGACCCTCATTTATGCTATTACGGGCAAACCCGTCCAATCCTACTATAAGTTCAGCTGGAAGCTAGAAAGTGAATTCATGCGTCACAATCAACAAACTTTTTTCAGCACACCTTTTGGGCGAAAGTTCTCTCTTTTTTGACTGTCGGAAATTCCCGACAACATTACTGGTCTTTCATCATCGCTTTTACAAAATTTCAAACATCTCCGCCACCATAGTGACTTGGGTGTCCAAAACTTTCTTAACGATAATATATTAACATTTATGTAAAAAATGTCAACCATTATTTCAAACTTTCTCTCAATATTTTTTAATTTTCAAAAATCTTGCCATTAAGATACACTTCTGGAATCTCTCCTACGATAACACATTCCGCCACCAAATATTCCACTTGCTTACTTATTGTCCTTGCCCCAGACGGCAAAACAAGATTTGCTTCACTCTCTATGCTGACCCAAATTCTATGTAAAGTTTGATTTATCCCAGAACTGACAAATGTTGAATAAAATCTACATATAACATTGCCATGTGGCTGGACGGATAGTGACACATCTCCCCCACGTCCAGCAAGAAAGGATATTCCAGAACACGTGCCAAGAGGAATACTCAATCCAAGTGACGATTGATTGTCTAGTTCCTCTTGTGTTTTTGTTGCAAGAGTATTTGCCAACTCATTTATCTTTGCAGAGTTTGTTACTATTGATGTTATCCTATTGTTGCTATCATACTTTATTGTAGTCAAATCATCATATTGAGTTGTACTTATTGAGGATATTGCATTGTTACTTGACACAACAAGCATTTTCTCCACTCCAGACTCTCCATACTCCCACACAACTGGTGCAACAACAAATTTGGCATAGCAAAAAAGGCAAGCAATTATACTTGCAGCGACAGAAATAAATATGATAAGCCCTTTTCTAAAATGTTTCTTCTTACATTCGCTAAACCGACTTTCAATATACTTCTGCTCAAGAGATTTGTAATCCCCGCAGTCAACTTGCCCCACCTTTTCCATATTATTTATATATCATTTTTATATCGTAAATATGACTAACTATACATATTTAGTTGCTAGAATATTTCTTATGCCAAAAATTATGACTTCTTGCTGCGTGCTTTGAATATAAGTGCAAACAAATATCCAAAACCAACTGCAGCGGCAATTCCAGCAGATGCTGCAGTCACTCCGCCATTGAATATCCCAAGAATACCTGACTTTTTTACTCCTTCCATAGCACCCCTTGCAAGGCTTGCTCCAAAACCAACAATTGGTACAGTTATGCCTGCATTGGCAAAGTTTTTAATTGGCTCAAATATCCCGACTGCTTGAAGTAGCACCCCTATAAGTTCAAACAACACCAAAATTCTTGCAGATGTCATGCGAGTTCTTATTATAAGAATTTGTGCAATTAGGCACACCAGTCCGCCTACTCCAAACACTATAAGATATTTCAAAAACATATCCATAATTTTTTCTCCTTATTTCCCTTTTTCCACAACCACCGCATGTGCAATGCCTGGGATAGTTTCCCCTTGCTGACTTGATGTTGTACTCATCAGCGCTCCTGTTGACAATAAGATAACTTTTTTGTAGTCACCGCTGTCAAGTTTGCTTAATATATATGAATTCATTATACTGGCACTGCAACCGCAACCGCTTCCGCCCATAAAACTTCGCTGTTTGTTGCTGAATATAAGTTGCCCACAATCACAATAGTTTTCACCCATTTTATATCCATAGTT
>JBNMHO010000015.1:0-22599 GCA_050872785.1 Clostridia bacterium
ACACAATTCACGCTTACGAGCCACTTTTGTATAAGCAAATTCTGCTAGACAAATTTCAAAAATTAGGGCACATCGGGCAAATTGCAGTTTTTCTTGAAAAATTTAAATATTGCTCAACAATCAACCCAAATATTTTGCCACCAAACAGTCTTATAAGAGAGTTTGTTGGTGGACTGAAACTTGACTAAATAACAAATTTTGGGACGTTAAAATATTTGACAATATGTGGGGAATATTTGTAAAATATAATATCCAAAGGAGAAAAAATGGGACTTTTCAATTCGATTTTTAAGGGAATGGGCTTTTCGGGCAAAGAAGAAGTGCCAGAAAACAAAAAGCAATCAAAAGAACAAACACCAACTGAAAAATATAGCAATTTTGACAACGGGCTTGCCAATTCTTTTGTTGTTGGCGAATTTGATAGCAAAAGCACGAATGTTTCTTCGCAAATTCCAGACCTAAGTGGAGTTGGTGGCAAAAATCTCATTATCTACACCCCAAAAGACAACAACGACATAAGAATTCTTGTCGAATGTTTAAGACGAAAGGAAGCATGTATTGTCAATCTAGGGCAACTTAAACCTCAAGACTCAGAGAAAATCTTACAGTTTTTAAGTGGTGCAGTCTATGCCCTAAAAGGCAGTATAAAACGACTTCAAGGCGACCTTTTCTTGCTTGCTCCAGAGGGAATAAACATTATGACCCAAGCAAAATAACATTTGCATATCAACAAAAAGTGCTTTGCAATGCGAGGTGCTTTTTTTATTTTGAAAAAAATGAGAATTGTTGTATAATGTCCCTATGAGCAAACTTACAAATTCCGAATGGAAGAACTTTTTTATAAAACTTTGCATAACCGTTGGTGTCGTGGTGGCGGATATTGTTTGCAAGGTTGTGTTTTATGGCAAAGATTTGGAACTTATCCCAGGACTTATTGGCATAAGGAAAGCACAAGGACTGAACTCTGGCGGTGCATGGGGCTTTTTGGGGGAACATCTGTGGCTTCTTATAGCGGTGACTGTTGTGTTTTTCATTATTGTCGCTGTTGTTGAAAGCAAACTTCGCATAGCTCACCCACTATACACAATAGCAATGTCATTTGTCGTTGGCGGAGCGTGTGGCAATTTTATTGACCGAATTTTCTTAGGCGGAGTTAGGGACTTTTTGTATTTTGATTTTGCACCAAGTTTCCCAACATTCAATGTGGCAGACAGTTTTTTGTGCATAGGCATGGCACTGCTTGTAATCTATATTTTCTTTGTTCATAAAGACGAAGAAGAGAGCAAAAGTTGAGGCGAAAATGAAAGATAAAGACTATAACAACATAAACTTGCCACAAAAAGAAGGCAATTTAACACATTGTGCTGACCAGATGATTGACGACTACGAAGAAAACTCAAACATTCAACATTTTGATGTGACAAATGACAGCGGGAAACGACTTGATGTGTTCTTGACAGAACAACTTGCGGACATTTCAAGAAGTCTTATCAAAAATTTGATTGACGAGGGGAAAGTACTTGTCAATGGCAAAAATGTGAAAGCGGGATATAAATTAAATGCTGGCGACAAGATAGAAATTGAACTCCCCGAGCCAGAGGTGGCGGACATTTTGCCCGAGGACATTCCGCTTGACATTGTGTATGAAGACGAGGATATTGTGGTTGTCAACAAGCCACAAGGAATGGTCGTTCACCCAGCGGGAAAGTTGAAAACGGGAACGCTTGTTAATGCCCTTATGTTTCACACAAAAAATTTAAGCGGCATAAACGGCAAAATTCGCCCAGGAATTGTGCATAGGATAGACAAGGACACCTCAGGACTTTTGGTCGTTGCGAAAAACGACTTTTGTCACAGCAATCTTCAAAAGCAAATTCAAGACAAAACTTGCCACAGAATTTATAAAGCGGTGTGCTATGGAATTTTTCAAAACAAAAATAGCGTCATAACAACCGACCTAGCACGTGGAAAGGAACATCACGAAATGATTTATGTTGTGCCACGTGGGCAAGGGCGATTTGCAGAAACACACTACACAGTTATTGATGAAAACAGAGGCTTTTCGCTTGTAAAATTTGAACTTAAAACGGGACGAACACACCAAATTAGAGTTCATGCAAAACACATCGGACACCCCGTTGTTGGCGACAAACTTTATGGAAGGAAAGACGAGAAATTTGGGCTTGCGGGACAACTGTTGCACGCAGAAAGACTTGTTTTGACCCACCCAAAAACGGGTGAGAGAATGGAATTTTATGCACCACTTCCAAATTACTTTAAGAGTTTTCTTGTCGAAAAAGGCTTGAAAAATGAGGAAAATTAGCGAATTTTTGACTAAAAATAAATTTTTTTTGCAATAAATGACACTGTTGTTTGACATAGTAAAATTGCAATGATAAAATTATAATGTAATTTTGTGCAAAAAGGAGTAAACGATGAATTCAAAGAAAGTTATAAACGTTTTGGCATATTGCTCGGTGATGCTTGTTGCCATTGCAATGCTTTTAAGATTTTTTGACCTAAGAGTTTTTAACTGGGGTGGCAAACTTGCAAATATTTGCAATCAAATCGCTTTTTGGACAGGGCTTATTGTCACATGTTCATGCGGGGCAGTTTATGCTTCGTCAAAAAGAAACGGCGGATATATGCTAGCATTTGTTATTGCAGTTTTGGTTATTATAATCTTTGCAATTTTGTAGAGGGCAAGGCTTTTAGCTAATTGAGGTAAAGTGATGAACATTAAAGATAAAATAGGGTCGATGTTTAAGACTTATTGGCTAGAAATTCTGCTTTTTGTCGCGGCAGTGCTGCTGCTTGTTGTGGGGGTTGTGTCACCTGTTGTTGCATACATTGGACTTCTTGTTTTGGGTGCAGTGGCAACAGACCTTGGGGTGAGATTTTGGAAAAAATATAAAAAGTCAACAAATGTCACAACAAAAGACTTATATATTGACGTGACGGACACCGACTATGACGAAGATGTCTATTATGTGGGCAAAGAACCAGCAAGCAAGATTGAAGCAAAAAATTCCGCAAAATCACTTGGGCTTTATCTTCCAGCAATCTTGTTTTTGCTTGTTGGAATTGGGCTTTGCATAATTGCCGTTTATGAGATTATTTTGTCCTTTGTGTAACTAATTTGAAACAATTTGAATATTTGCAACAATTTGGGCAATTTATTATTGTGTTTTTGCAAAATGTTTGATATAATATCACCCGAAATGTTTTGAAAAGCACAAAACACATATCCCTTTGGGGAATAAATAGGAGAAGAAAATGAAATACGAAAAGAAAATTTTGGACGACAAGAGAATTGAAGTTAAACTAAACGTGTCAAAGGAAGAATGGGACGAAGCGCTTGAACGTGCTTACGAAAACGGCAAAGGAAAATATGCCGTTCAAGGGTTCAGAAAAGGTCACACTCCAAGAAAGGTTATTGAGAAAACTTACGGCGACACTGTTTTTTATGATGACGCCATTGACGATTGCTTCTACAGATATTATTTTGAAATGCTTTCAAAAGAAAAGGATATTAAACCAGTTTCCGCTCCAGAAGTCAACATCAGCAAAATTGACGAAAACGGGCTTGAACTTGTGCTTAGGATTACACCAGAGCCAGAAGTTACTCTTGGTGATTACAAGGGCTTGACCGTTGAAAAGAAGGAAATTAAAGTTACAGCAGCAGAAGTAAATCACGAACTTGAACACATCAAAGAGTCCCGTGTAAAATTTGTTCCAGTGGAAAGGGAAATTAAAAACGGAGATACTGCAACCATTGACTTTGTCGGCATGATTGACGGCAAAAAATTTGACGGCGGCTCTGCAGAAGATTTCGACCTTGAAATTGGCTCAAAGAGTTTTATCGACAACTTTGAAGACCAACTTGTAGGACTTAAAAAGGGCGACAAAAAAGATGTTAAGGTTACATTTCCAGCAAACTATCATGTGGAAGAACTTAAGAACAAACCAGCAGTTTTTGAAGTGACTGTTAAAGATGTTAAAGAAAAACAATATCCAGAACTTGACGACAAATTTGCAGACGAAGTTAGCGAATTTTCAACACTTAAAGAACTTAAAGACGACATAAAGAAAAAACTTCTTGACAGAAAAACAAAACAAGAACAAAACGAGGCAGAATCAAAACTTATCGACAAAATTTGTGACAATGCAAAAGTTGAAATTCCACAAGTTATGATTGACAACCAAGTTGAAGACTTTATCAAAGAATTTGAAAGAAGACTATCTTATCAAGGTCTTAATCTTGACGGATACCTACAGTATACAGGCACAACTCTTGATGATTTGAGGAAATCACGTGTGGAAGACGCAAAGAAAACTGTCAAAACTCGTCTTGTCCTCACTGCCATTATGGATAAAGAAAACATTGACGTTACAGAACAAGAAATCGCAGATAAATTTAACGAGGGTGCAAAAGACAAGCCAAAAACTATTGAGGAAATTCAAAAAACATTGGGACCAGACCAATACAACTACATGGCAAACAGTTTGCTTTTGAACAAACTTATGAAATTCCTCAAAGATAACAACACTTTGTAATTAAAGGAGAACTTTTATGAGCGCACTTATTCCAATGGTGGTTGACCAAACAAGCACAGGCGAGAGGAGTTATGACATTTATTCAAGGCTTCTTGAAGACAGAATTATTTTCCTCACAGGCGAAATAACCGACACCACCGCAAACATTGTCGTGGCTCAACTTATCTATCTTGAAGGGAAGAACCCAGAAAAGGATATTTATCTTTATATCAACAGCCCAGGTGGCAGTGTCAGTGCAGGGCTTGCAATTTATGACACAATAAAATACATCAAATGTGATGTTGTTACAATTTGCATTGGGCTTGCAGCAAGCATGGGTGCATTTCTTCTTACAAGTGGCACAAAAGGCAAAAGATATGCTCTTCCAAACAGTGAAATTATGATTCACCAACCACTTGGCGGCACACAAGGACAAGCAAGCGACATTGAAATTCAAGCACGCCACATGCAAAATATTAAAGAAAAAATCAACAGAATTCTTAGCGAGTCAACTGGACAAGACCTAAAGAAAATTCAAAAAGACACCGATAGGGACTATTATATGTCTGCTGAACAAGCAAAGGAATATGGACTGATTGACGACATTTTTGTCACCAGAAAAAAGTCAAACGACAACAAGAAAAAAGACTAACAAACGAACAAAAGACGATTTAATTGTGACTAAAAAGGAGAATATATGAAAAAAGATTTGATTTGTTCGTTTTGTGGCAAAAGCCAGGGGGAAACGAAAAGACTTATTGCAAGCCCCGGTGGCGATTGCTTTATTTGTGACGAGTGCATTGACGTTTGCAAGGAAATTATAAAAGACGAAAAACTCGAACCTTCACAACCAAAAATTGACTTGCCACTTCCACACGAAATTAAGGACAAACTTGACGACTTTATTGTTGGACAAGACGAAGCAAAAATGGTGCTTTCGGTGGCGGTCTATAACCACTATAAGAGAATAAACTACAACAGCGAAATCAAAAATAATAAAAGTGAAAAACAACCTATTGAACTTGAAAAAAGCAATGTGCTTTTGATTGGGCCAACGGGTTGTGGCAAAACTTTGCTTGCCAAGACACTGGCTAAAATTTTGAAAGTGCCATTTGCAAGTTGTGACGCAACAACGCTCACTGAAGCGGGCTATGTAGGTGACGATGTGGAAAACATTCTACTCAAACTCATTCAAAATGCTGATTACGATATTTCTCGTGCAGAACGTGGCATTGTTTATATTGACGAAATTGACAAAATTGCAAGAAAAAGTGAAAATAGAAGCATAACACGTGACGTTTCTGGTGAAGGTGTGCAACAAGCATTGCTTAAAATTTTGGAAAGCACAGTTGCAAATGTCCCACCACAAGGGGGAAGAAAACACCCACAACAAGAAACTATTGCCATTGATACGACAAACATTTTGTTCATTTGTGGCGGGGCTTTTGTGGGAATTGACAAAATTGTTGAAAAACGATTGTCAACTGCTTCACTTGGCTTTGGGGCTAATGTTGTTGATGGAACAAAAGAAGAGGAAGTTTATAACCTAATAAAACAAATTCAACCACAAGACCTAAACAAATTTGGGCTTATTCCAGAGTTTGTCGGCAGACTTCCAATAACAGTGGCACTTCACGATTTGTCCGAAGAGGCATTGGTGCAAATTATGACTGAGCCAAAAAATTCTATCACAAAACAATACAAGAAAATGTTTGATATGGACGGCATAAATCTTATTTTCAAAGATGAAGCCGTCAAGGCCGTTGCAAAAAAGGCAATGAAACTTAAAACTGGCGCTCGTGGGCTTAGGACAATTCTTGAGGAAAGTATGCTTTCTCTTATGTATACAGCCCCAGGGGACAAGACGATTGACAGCATTGTCATTGGCGAAAACTTTATTTCAAAAGGTGCAGAGCCAGAGTATGTCCGCAAGCCAGTCGAAGAAAAGAAAGAAGAAAGTGCATAGTTTATTGTGTTTTTTACCCAAAAACAAATGTGATTTTGTGCCAAAAGACATAATATTATGCAATAAAAACAAAAGGAGAAAAATTTATGAAAGTTGTTTCTGCAGAATTTGTAAAGAGTGTTGCGGATAATAATTTTTTAAAAAGTGATTATCCAGAAGTCGCTTTTGTTGGGCGAAGCAATGTGGGCAAAAGTTCGATTATCAACTTTATAACCAATCGCAAACGCCTCGCCAAAACCTCAGCAACGCCAGGCAAAACAAAACTCATAAATTATTTTCTTATCAACAAACAATTCTTGCTCGTTGACTTGCCGGGTTATGGCTATGCTCAAGTCAGCAAAAAAGAAAAAACAAACTGGGGTGACTTTTTGGAAGAATATCTTAAAACTTCCAAAAATCTTAAATGCGTCTATCTACTTTTGGACATTCGCCGAACACCAACAGAACAAGACGAGCAAATGTTAGAGTTTTTGGTCTATAACAGATTGAATGTCAAAATCGTTGTAACAAAAATTGACACATTATCTCGCTCGCAAGTCAACAATCAAGTTATGATGATTTGCAGCAGACTTGGACTTTGCAAAGCAGATGTTGTGGTCACTTCAAGTCAAGAAAGAAAGGGTCTTTATCCACTTCTTGATAGCATTGAGCAATACATCACGCCAGCCAATACAAAAACTGAATAAAATTTTCCCACAGCAATGTGGGTTTTTTATTGAAGTAGAAATGCTTTGAATATAAAAAATATTGTGATTATAAAAAACAACCCCTTGTGCAAAACAAAGGGTTATTTTTGATTGAAACGATGATTTCAATTTTATTTGTAACTGTGCTGATTGAAACGGCAAGTTAAACAATATATCACAATCTTGTAGCAACGTCCCATGCACGCCAAATAACGGTTCTGAGGTTGCCAACACGCATTGCGTCACCCACAATGTGAATGTTGCCCGACTCTTTGCAAAGTGGGGCAGGGTTGTAGCCAATGCAAGTGATTATGTCGTCTGCTTTAAGTTTGTGTGTTTCGCCGTTTTGTGTTTCAATTTCAACAAATTTATCACCAATCTTGGTCAATTTGCTTTCAAGATACACTGGAGTTTTCTTGTAGGCAAAATAATCTCTGAGATAAGACGAGTTTGCAAGGCAAAGCCCGCTAACTGCCATAAGGTCATTTTTTGCTTCCACAATCACTGGTTTTTTGCCTTTCAAAATTAGGTCATAGGCAATTTCGCAACCAGTCAATCCACCGCCAATAATTACAACATTATCTCCGACTGATTTGCCGTTTAGATAGTCAATCGCATCAAGACATCTTTCGGCATTATCCATTCTAAGCCTTCTTGCACTTGAACCAGTCGCTATAACAAATTCATCAGCATTGATTTTGGCTAGGTCAGTCACTTCGGTGTTAAATTTGATTTCAATGCCCAGTTCTTTCATTTGATTTCTATACCAAGCGATAAGTTGTCTGTCTTTTTCCTTAAAACTTGGGGCAGATGCTGGAATAAATACTCCGCCCAGTTTGTCAGTCTTTTCATAAATTGTAACTTTATGCCCACGAAGAGTAGCCACACGAGCAACTTCCATTCCGCCTATGCCACCGCCAACAACTGCAATAGTCTTTGGCCTTTTTGCCATGTCGTAGTCATATTTTCCCCCGTCCATTGTTTGAGGATTCAATGCACAACGAGCCATGTGAGCGGAATCTTCCATTGTGGCATCGCATGAAACACCTTTATAGTGCGCCATAGGGAAGCAGCCATTGTGACAGCAAATGCAAGGCATAATGTCTTGAAGTCTGTCCTCTTTAAGTTTTGAAACCCAATGTGGATCAGTCAAGAATTGTCTTGCAACGCCCATTGCGTCAATTTGTCCGTCTTTAATTGCTTTTGCAGCAACACCCGCTTCCATTCTGCCCGCACATACAACTGGGATATCAACAAATTGTTTTACATGTGCAACGTCTTCCAAATTGCAGTTTTGTGGCATGTATGCTGGTGGGTGAGCCCAATACCAAGCGTCATATGTGCCGTTGTCAGTGTCAAGCATGTCATAGCCAGCGTCTTGAAGATATTTCACAGCTTTTTCGCTTTCCTTCATATCTCTGCCCACTTCTTTATATTTTTCTCCCGGAACAGCACCTTCGCAGAAACCTTTTGTCTTGCTGACGGCAGAATATCTTAACGAAACAGGGTAGTCCTCGCCACATTCTTTCTTAATTGCTTTAACAATTTGGACGGCAAAACGATATCTGTTTTCAAAACTTCCGCCATATTCATCAGTTCTTTGGTTGGTGTATGGAAGAGTGAATTGGTCAAGAAGATAGCCTTCATGCACAGCGTGAATTTCCACCCCGTCAACCCCTGCTTCTTGGCATTTCTTTGCAGTTTTTGCAAAACCGTCAATCATGTCCAAAATTTCTTGCTTTGTTAAGGCACGACATCTATATCCAGCAAGCCAACGAGAAGGAAGTTCACTTGGCGAAGCAGTTAGTCTGTCAATGTCAATAATTGGTTTTAACATTCCACGCAAGAATTTCTTTTTTGCAACACCAGCCAAAGATTGTGGAATGGTGAACGACCTTCCAAACCCAGCAGTCAGTTGCACAAAAAGTTTTGCACCTGTCTTATGCAATTCTTCCATATATGGCTTAAGTTTTTTGAAAGCACCGTCTGCTTTATACAGCCACCTTCCGCCAATCATATTTCTTATTGGAGCAATGCCAGGGATAATAAGTCCCGCATCGTTTTTGGCAAGGTCCATAAAGAAGTTTGCTGCGTCTTCGTCAAAGTGGTGTGGCTCCATCCAACCGAAAAGTGACGTTCCACCCATAGGGCAGACGACAATTCTGTTTTTAATTTCAACATTGCCTATTTTCCAAGGCGTGAACAATGGTTCATAAACTTTATTCATATTTACCCCCTAAATATCATATCTATTGTGCAAAATTTTGCGAGAAATGTCAAACGAATGTGCAAAATAGTTTTCAAAATATGGCAATTTCACAAATAAAAATAAATTTTCATATTATGGTGTAGTTGAAGAATTACATATTGCTACAAAAGGGTTTAAAAGTCGGCATGGAAATCGTTTTTAGCAAAAAGACAGAGTCTTGCGAATATTCTTTGACAAAAATGCAAAAAATACGAAAAAGAAAAAAAAAGGAGGATGTTTTTTGTATGTCATTTTATACATGTAACCGCAGTGGAACTTGCCCAGGCGTTATGACTGGCAACCCACTAAACGGTATTTGCGAAAAAGCGTGTATTCAGGTGGATAAAGTGCTTGACGCTTGCATGAGGCAAATTCAAGAAAGCAATGTTCAAGTGGCTTTGACAAACCAAAACCCAGCAAATCCACAAACTCCACTAACTTTTGTTAGTGCAACGACTGACGGCGATACCACAATTTCTAACCTTGTTGTGGAAAGACTAGCCGACAAGCCAAATTTTGCCAGAGTTTCTTTTGAGGCAGAAGTGCCTATCGTTGTCAACTACACCGATGCAAACGGGGTGGCGGGAAGTGGAAATGCAGTGCTTTCCATTCCAAACGATGTGGTGCTATTTATCCCACAACCTTCAATCGTTCCATACAGAATTGAAGTCTTTGGGGCAATGAGTAGCCCTATTGGTGCTTATGTTCAAGATAACATTTTCTCAATAAGCGCTTGCGTAACTCTTATTACAAGAGTTCTTGTAAAGAGTGAAATTTTGGTGCCAAGTTATGGATATTGCAGTCCACCACCAGCACAAGAATGGACACAAGAAATATGCAGTGGAGTATTTGAACTTCCAATATTCCCAACAGCAATCCAAAATCAACGAATTTAGAAAAATTTATAATTATTCATAAAAATTTATAAACAAAATTGATTTTGTCGAGAAAACAATGAAAATATGCTCATTTTTGATAAAAAACAACGATTTTTTGTTAAAAATGGGCTTTTTCTTTCCAATTTTATGCAAAAAATTTATAAGTATTCAAAATATTTTATACAATTTTCAACAATTTGTTTGACTTTTCCCCATAAAAGAGTTATTTTGAAAGTGAGATAATAGGTGGGGTTTGCGTCACAAATTTCTAAGTGAAATAACATTTAACAATGTGGGTGACAGAACCTTGACAGCAGTATGGGAAAAAGATAATTGGAAATATTCTTGTTCAAACACTTTTTTCTTTGTTCATTTTATGTTATACTAAAAATAGGAGAATAAAGGTGAAAGTTTTTGCGATTTCAGATTTGCATTTGTCAATAAACAACCCAAAGCCTATGGACATTTTTGGTCCCGTCTGGAACAATTATTTGGAACAGATTGAAGCCGACTGGCGACAGAAGGTGGCGGACGATGATATTGTGCTTATGGCGGGAGATTTCAGTTGGGCAATGAAATTGTGTGACGCTCAACTTGACATTGACTATATTTCAAAATTTCCTGGCAAGAAGATTATTATTCGTGGCAATCATGATTATTGGTGGGAAGGAATTGGAAAGGTGAGAGCGGTTTTGCCACAAAACTTTTATGCCATTCAAAATGACAGTATGAAAATTGGCAATGTTATTTTTTGTGGCACACGTGGCTGGACGCTTGATGACGAAAAACTGTTAAACAGAGAACTTATCCGACTTGAAATGACCTTGAATGACGCCAAAAACAGAATGCAAGACGGCGACAAGATTGTTTGCATGTTGCACTATCCACCTTTTGACAAAAACGGGGCGGGGACAGCTTTTTCAGAATTGATTGAAAAATATCCCGTCAATGCAGTTGTCTATGGGCATTTGCATGGCTACATTGGAAGTGGCTACAAACTCAAAACAACTCACAATGGCATTGATTATTATCTTACATCTTGCGACCAACTAAAAAACAAACTTGTTGAAATTGACCTTGGCGAATAAATTTACCGTTTAAAAACCGAAAATATGTAAATAAAGAATAGGCTCACCGCCTATTTTTTGTTGCCAAAAATAAAAATGAAGTTGTCTTAACAATAAGATAGAGGGCAAATATGGTTAGTTGGATAATTTTTAATGCAAACTTTGAAAGTGAAGATTTCTGACCGAACAGCGAAAAAAGTCGAAAAAAACATGAAAATTTGCAAGAAAAATTGAAAAAGTGGTTAAAAGTGGTTGGAAGTGGGCAAAATTTGTGTTACAATAGCACTGTAAAGGAGAAAGTCTGAGAAATGTTTTTGGGTGAATATGCACATTCGTGCGACAGCAAAAACAGACTTCGCCTGCCAAGCAAATTGAAAAAGGAGCTTGGCGGGGGCATCGTCCTCACAAAAGGGAGTGACGGTTGTGTTTTTATTGTTCCCAAAGACAAACTTGACAAAGTTTTTGAAAAGGCAAGCGAACTTCCAATGTTTGACGCCTCTGTTCAAAAACCACTCAGACTTTTGTTTTCTTCCGCATGCGAACTTGAAGAGGATGCCCAAGGCAGATTTCTTTTGCCACAAAGTTTGAAAGAATTTGCTGGGATAGAAAAAGATGTTGTTTTTGTTGGCGCTGGCACAAGAGTTGAATTATGGGCAAAGGAACGTTGGGAAGAATATTCCTTGAAAAACTTGCAAGATTTTGAGTCGCTATCACAGGAGCTTGGAAGATATGGAGTTTAAACATGTTCCAATTATGCTAAAAGAAGTGATAGAAAACCTTGACATCAAGCCTGAAGGCGTTTATGTTGACGCAACTGTCGGTGGGGCTGGACATTCAAGCGAAATTGCAAAACGACTTGATGAAAACGGCACACTTGTTTGCTTTGACAAAGACAAAACTGCCATTGAAGTAAGCCAAGAACGTCTAAAAAATTTCAAGTGTAAAGTGATATTTGCAAATTGTGATTTCTGCGAGATAAAGTCATTTCTTTATGAACAAGGAATTACGCAAGTTGACGGCATTTTGGCAGACCTCGGGGTGTCGTCTTATCAAATTGACGAGGCAGACCGTGGGTTTTCCTACATGCACGACGCAAAACTTGATATGCGAATGGACACAACTCAAAAATTGTCCGCATGGGAAATTGTAAACAAATATCCCGAAAAGGACTTGCTCAGAATTTTGTATGACTATGGCGAAGAAAATTTTGCAAAAAGTATTGTGCGAAACATCACTGCACACAGAGCCATTGAGCCAATAAACACCACGGGCGAACTGGTGAAAATTATTGAAATGAGCGTTCCCAAAAAGACTTTACATAAGGGCGGAAGCGTGGCGAAAAAGACTTTTCAAGCCTTGCGAATTGAAACGAATGGCGAACTTGACAGCCTAAAAACTGGGCTTGAAGACATGATTTCACTTTTAAAACCAACTGGCAGGATTTGTATTATAACATTCCACTCGCTTGAAGACAGAATTGTAAAAAATTGTTTTGCAGAACACGCAACAAATTGCATTTGCCCAAAGGAACTTCCAGTTTGTGTTTGTGGGCATAAAGCAGATTTGAAACTTGTAAGCAAAAAGCCAATTGTTCCAAGCGAAGAAGAAGTGAGAATAAACAGCCGAAGTGCTTCAAGCAAACTTCGAGTTGCAGAAAAGATATAGGAAAGTAAAAGGGGGAAAAGATTATGGATAGAAAAAATGAAATTCTTTTGGAAGAAAAAGTTGCACAAATAGATGACATAAATTTTGATAAAATCTATGACACAAGTGAAATTGCAACACAAGAATTGGAAAATTTCGACACAGAAGTGCCAATTTCAGACAATTTTTCACAAATTTCCAATTTGCATGACAATTCCGGCAATGTTTTCTCCATGGAAATTGGCGAAAACGAAGGGTTAAACTCCTTGGCATGGGAGCAAAAGGGTGCAAAAGTTAAAGAAAGGAAGTCTTTTAAAGAAAAATTTGACTTTTGCAACAAGCCTTTAATTGTTGCTTGCACTTCTATTGCGGTGCTTCTTTGCATATTGTTTATATATAACTTGTTTGTGTTAAATTCACTTAAATCAACTTGGGCTTCAACTTCAAATGTTGCGGGAAATTATCAAGTTTCAACCGTTGCTGAAAACAACGTTATATCCTTTGAAAACGGCAACACTTTGAAAATTGAAAATAAACTTTCCGCTCCAAACGGTGAATATAACTCATCAAGCAACTTGTTTGACGAGATTTGTTCAGTATTTACAAAATAAAACAAAGCCTCTCAAACAATTTGGAGGGGCATCATCAAACCGAAAGTTGAATATTCAATATTTTCCATACGAAAGAGGTTACTATCATTTCTAATGATTGTAGCCTTTGTTTTTTTTGTGCTAATTGTCAGAGTTTTTTATCTTCAAAACATAAATTCGTCAAACTTGCAACTAAAAGCCGTTGAGCAATGGACAAGAATGTTGCCGCTAACCGCAAAACGTGGCGAAATTATTGACGCAAACGGCAATGTCCTTGCAACAAGCACCACAAGTTATGATGTTTATGTTCGGGCAAAGGAAGTCAATTCACCAGCCTTGGTGGCGTCTTTTTTGTCGGAAAAATTGGGCGTAAACTATGAAAAAACACTTGAAAAAGCACAAAATATCACCATTTCCGAAAGTCTTATAAAACTTCAGGTTGACGAGGTGACAGCCCAAAGCATAATTGAAAAAGGTCTTGACGGCGTGTATTTGAGCGAGAATATAAAAAGAACATATCCTTATGGTAAAGCGATGTCACAAGTTATGGGCTTCTTGACAAGCGACAGCATAGGGCAAAGAGGCATAGAGAGTTATTATAACAATCTTCTCGCTGGCACAAATGGCAAATATCTTACACAAAGTGACGTGCGTGGGGTGAAACTTGACGATTCACTAAAATATTATGTTGAGCCGATTGATGGACTAAATCTCAAACTAAATATTGACATAAATATTCAAGTCTTGCTGGAAGATGTTTTGGAACAGATTTTTGCCGAGCATAACCCTAAAAAAGCGTCAATTTTGGTGCTTGACCCTCAAACTTCACACATTTTGGGACTTGCAATATCTCCAGGCTTTGATTTGAACAACATTCCAAGGGATAATGTAAAAGAACTTATGGAAATGACAAAAAATATTGCTGTGACAGATGTTTTTGAGCCTGGCTCAACATTCAAAATCTTAACACTTGCCGCCGCTCTCAGCGAAAATTTGACAAACGAAAACGAACGCTTTTATTGCCCGGGATATAGAATTGTGGCGGGTGAGAAAATTAAATGTTGGCGAACACTTGGGCATGGCAGTCAAACGCTTGTGGAAGCGGTGCAAAATTCGTGTAACTGTTGTTTTATGGACTTGGGGTTAAGACTTGGAAAGGAAAGACTGTATAAATATCTTCGAGCCTTCGGAATTGGAAGCAAGTCTGACGTGGATATTTCTGGCGAAAGCGGTGGCATTTTGTTGGACGAAAATGTTGTAAAAGATGTTGACCTTGCAAGAATTGCCTTTGGGCAAACAGTTGCTGTCAGCGGGCTTCAACTTGCCAACGCTTTTTGCTCCATTGTAAATGGCGGAACATTGAACACGCCAAGAGTTGTATCAAGTCTTTATGACGAGAATGGCAACACAACTTTCACTTCTTCCACACTTGCCAAAAATAAAACAGTTAAACCCAAAGTCGGCGAGAAGATTCGTTATCTTTTGGAACAAGCAGTTAGCAAAACGGGACAGATGACCTTTGTTGAAGGCTACAAAATTGCTGGCAAAACGGGAACAGCACAGAAATATGGGGCAGACGGCAAAATTGCAAGAGGCAAATATGTTTCAAGTTTTTTCGGGTTTTTAAATCAAGGCGAGAGGGCTGAGTATGCCGTTTTGGTCTGCGTTGACGAACCGTCAAGCGGTGCATATTATGGCAGTGTTGTTGCAAAGCCATATGCCAAAAAGGTTTATGAAGGGATAATAAAATATAAAAACATAAAGCCAGTTGGTGAAACGAAAGACACAACTTTTGTCGTTCCAAACTTGTGTGGAATGTCTGTGTCGCAAGCGGTGGCAACACTTGAAAAAATGGGTGTATATTATGAAACAGACGGCGAAGGAGAAAATGTCATTTCACAATTTCCTTTCGCTGGGACGAAGGTCAGTGGTGATAGTTGTGTTGTTATTAAATTATCTTAAAATTGAGGGAAAATATGAAATTAAAAGACTTATTAAAAAATGTTTCTGTAAAAGAAGTACGGGGAAATTTAGACATTGAAATTGAGGAACTTAGCCAATCGGCAAAAAACCACCCGACCAGTGGGTTGCTATTTTGCTACAAGGGAGTGAACTTTGACGGGCATGATTTTTGCAACGAGGCAGAAAAAAATGGGCATGTGGCACTAATTGTCGAACACTGGGTCGAAAGTCCCTTAACGCAAGTTTTAGTCCGAAACTGCCGTAATATTATGCCAAAAGTGTGTAACAATTATTATAACAATATAACTAAAAAACTGCATTTTGTGGGGATAACTGGCACAAACGGCAAAACGACAACTGCAAGCATAATTTGGCAAATGTTAAATTATGATGGGAAAACTGCGGGGTTAATTGGCACAAATGGTGTGAAATTTGCGAATATCAAACAGTCTTCGCCTCTTACAACACCCGATACAGTTGACTTTTTTAGGATAATAAATGATATGTATAAAAGAGGAGTTAGATATGTTGTTTGTGAGGTTTCTGCTCATGCAATAGACCTAAAAAAACTCCTTGGAATTAAATTCGATGTTGGCGTTTTCACCAATCTTTCGCAAGACCATTTGGACTATTTTGGCAGCATGGGAAATTATGCCTTGTGTAAGTCGAAATTTTTGAAAAAGAGATATTGTAAAATTTGTGTTATAAACGCCGATGATGATTATGGCAAACTCTTCTCAAAAGTCTGCGACACAAAACTTGTTACATATGGCTTGAAGGGCCCAGCAAAATGTTTTGCGTGTGATGTCAGTTTTAAAGACAACAGAACTCATTTTTTGGCAAACGTTTTTGACGAGGTTTTTGATATTTCAACAAATCTACTTTGTGAGTTTAATGTCTATAATCTTCTTTCAAGTATGACCGCATGCAAACTTTTGGGTGTTAGCAATTTTGCAATAAATGAAGTCGCTTGCAATGTTGCAAAAATCGACGGAAGAATGAATGTCTTTAAATTAAAAAACAATGTAACTGGTGTTGTAGATTTTGCCCACACGCCAGACGCACTTGAAAACGCCTTGCGGGGAGTTCGGAAAATCTGCCGAGGGAAAGTTGTCCTTGTTTTTGGCTGTGGTGGGAATAGAGATAGACTCAAACGTCCACGCATGGGTTATGTTGCAAGTGTTTTGGCGGATAAAGTGATTGTGACAAGTGACAATCCACGTTATGAAAACGCAGAAAAAATTGCTAGCGACATTGTTGACGGAATGACAAAAGATAATTATGAAGTGGTGATAAATAGGCGTCAAGCAATCGCTCTGGGGTATGCAAGTTGCAAGGCTGGGGACCTGCTTTTGGTGGCGGGCAAGGGTGCAGAAACTGGACAAGAAGCAAATGGCATAAAAACTCCATTTTCAGATGAAGAAGAATTGAAAAAATATATGTAAATTCCCGTTTTTTGGAAATGAAATGACGGCATTTTATTTATGCAAAGGCGGATAATAATAATGACTGAAAGTTTAATATATATTGATGTGGACAACCTTTAAAAATTTAAAAAAGTGGGTGAAATATGGCAGATTATCTCGTTTTTATAATAACTTTTGCAATAAGCATGATTTTTGCTCCTTTTTACATAAAATTTGCCAAAAAAGTTAAGTTTGGACAAACTATCTCCGAATATGTCGGCGAACACAACTCAAAACAAGGCACTCCAACAATGGGCGGGCTAATTTTCATACTGCCAACAATTCTTGTATCAATTTTCTTTTTCAAAGGGCAAAAACTCGTTCCAATTCTGTGCTTATGTGTGTTTGCAGCATATGCGTTGGTCGGCTTTCTTGACGACTACATAAAAATCAAATTCAAACGCAACTTGGGGCTTCGACCTTATCAAAAAATCATATTTCAACTGCTTATTGCCATAATTGTTGCAGTTTTTGCGTTCAGAAACCCAGAATTGTCGCAAATTTGGCTTCCTTTTTCAAAAACTAGAGTTAATTTTGGCTGGCTTGTCATTCCATACATTGTCCTTGTCTTTTTGGCAACAACAAACAGTGTAAATCTTACAGACGGACTTGACGGATTGGCGGGCAGTGTGTCATTTGTGTTTTTCGTTGTTATGGCGTTTGTTGCAACATTTTATATCAGAATTTCGGGTGAAGAATATGTCTTGCAAGCACAAAATCTCAACTTAATATTTTTTGCAGCAAGTGGCGGGTTGCTTGCGTTTTTGGTGTTTAACTTTTTTCCAGCCAAAATCTTTATGGGTGACACTGGTTCGCTTGCACTTGGCGGGCTTATGAGTGTTGTTTGCGTCCTAAACGGGACAAGCCTATACATTCCCATTGTCGGGTTTATGTTTGTGGTGTCAAGCGTCAGTGTAATCTTGCAAGTTTTGCATTTCAAGCGCACTCGCAAAAGAATTTTCCTCATGGCGCCATTTCATCACCATTTGGAGCATAAGGGCATGTATGAAACAAAAATTGTATTCATATATATTGTTGTGACCTTCATTTTGGGACTAAGCACGATATTTGTGTTAAGTCTTTTGTAAGTCGCAAAGGAGTTTTATGCGTAAAAGCATTTTAATTTGGGGCTTTGCTTCAAGTGGCAAGGCAAGTTTTGACTATTTATACAACAAAAAAGACAAATTCTTTGTTTATGACAGCAACATTGACGTTCAAAAGGAAATAATCTCGAGATTTTCGTCCACATACAATGTCTTTGCTCTAAATTCAATAAATAAAGACGTGATAGATGGCATGGACTTAATTGTTATAAGCCCGTCTGTCAGTGTGTTTGACAAGAATATATCATACGCCAAAACAATAGGAAAAGAAGTTATAAGCGAATTGGAACTTGGAGCAAGAAATTTCAAGGGCAAACTTGTTGCAATAACTGGCACAAACGGCAAAACCACCACAACACGCCTTGTTGGGAATATCTTAAAGGTGGCGGGCAAAAAACATGAATTTGTTGGAAACATTGGTGTTCCGATTTGCTCAAAACTCAAATACTCTCGTGGCAAAATTTTTGTCTGCGAAACAAGCAGTTTTCAACTGGAAGCAGTTAAAACCTTCCACCCACACATTTCATGCCTTCTTAACATAACACAAGACCACCTCGACAGGCACAAAACAATGAAGAATTATGAGGACATGAAATATCGCATTTTTGCAAATCAAGGGACAAAAGACTATGCGGTTATAAAAGCGGGACTAGGTTGTGGCAAAATTAAGTCAAACATATATACTTTTGGATTTTGCGAGCAGAAAAACAGTTGCTACACCATTGAGGATAAAATTTGGTTTGACAATGGCAAAAGTGCCGAAGTGGTGTGCAATGTTTCGGATGTTCCAATTTTGGGCAAGCATAATTTAGAAAACGTCATGGCAAGCGTTGTAATTTGTAAGTTGCTTAAAATCAAGAATAAACACATTGTGCAAGGGATAAAGACATTCGTTCCAAGCGAACACAGATTGCAACTTGTAAAAACAGTGGGAAATGTTAGTTTT
Organism: Clostridia bacterium; assembly: GCA_050872785.1. Classification (GTDB taxonomy): domain Bacteria; phylum Bacillota; class Clostridia; order Christensenellales; family UBA1242; genus UBA7862. The sequence continues at coordinate 19,093 of JBNMHO010000015.1, forward strand.
TTTGACGATAGCAAGGCAACGAACATAGACGCAGTGAAAGTTGCACTTGAGGCAATGGATAAAAACAGAAACATTGTGCTTTTGCTTGGTGGCAGTGACAAGGGGTTATCATATAGACAGATTTTTGAAACTATGCCACAAAATGTTGCAAAAATTCTTGCTTTTGGTGAACTTTCATACAATATCATAAAGGAAGCACAAGATTGTGGGCTAAGTGTCAAAGGATACAAAACACTTAAAGAAGCCACTTTTGAAGCGTGTAGAAATGAAGATTGTGATGTGTTGCTTTCCCCAGGAAGTGCAAGTTTTGACGAATTTGAAAACTATAAAGACCGAGGAAATAAGTTTTTAAAATACATTGAAGAGTATTTTGGAATGAACACATAACAGTTAAGTTGAGTGAGGCAGCAAAAGAAGTGAGATATAGATAATATGTTAAAACATAAGTATTAAATAACAAAACAAATAAAAGGATAGGCAAGTGGAAGGGAAATCAATTTTAAGAGCAAAGAATAAACAGACAAGCCATAAGTCCTTTTGGAAGACGCAAAGCAAAAGTGGCTGGGTGCTTATGGCGCTTGTGTTGTTTTTAAGTTTGTTTGGCGTGCTTATGGTGTATAGTGCTAGTTTCTATTATGCAAAAAGACACTATAACAACGAATTTTTCTTTCTTACAAAACAAATCATAGGCTTTGTTTTAGGTTTTGTTGCCATGATTTTGCTAAGACGGCTTGATTATAACAGACTAAGACCCTTTGGACTTATTGCACTAATTGTGGGATACATATTGCTTGCACTTGTATTTGTGCCGGGGCTTGGGGTGGAAAACTATGGGGCAAGGCGTTGGATAAGATTGCCGGGCTTCACCATTCAGTCAAGCGAAATAGCCAAATTTTGTTTTGTCATTTTTGCAAGCAGTTATCTTTCAAAGCACAATGGGGATATTAAGAGTTTCAAAAACATTCTTCCCGTGGTGGCGGGCGGAGTGGGAATGTGTTTGCTCATTATCCTAGAGCCCAATATGTCCATAACAATGTGTGTTGGAATTGTTATGCTTGTAATGCTTTTCGTGGGCGGAATATCTTTTAAGCATATGGCAATGCTCGCCGTTCCCGCACTTGCACTTGTGCCAGTTTTAATTATCATGGAGCCATATAGACTTTTGCGACTTCTCGCTTTCATCGACCCATGGGCAAGCCCTAAGGGGGAAGGCTATCAACTTATTCAATCTTTCTTTGCTGTTGGTGGTGGCGGCTTTTTAGGCACAGGGCTTTTTTCTTCAAGGCAAAAGTATCTCTTTCTTCCTTTTGCAGAAAGTGACTTTATATTTTCCGTCATTGCAGAAGAATGGGGCTTTCTTGGAAGCACAATAATATTGTTATGCTATCTTGCAGTTATCGTGTGTGGAATTAAAATCGCCTTAAATAGCAAGAACCGCTTTGGGTGTTATCTTGCAAGTGGCATAACGGCAATAATTGGAGTGCAAACAATGCTTAACATTGCAGTCGTCACGGGGCTTATCCCGCCTACGGGGCTTCCACTTCCATTCATATCCAGCGGCTCAACATCAGTTGCGTGCTTTATGGGTGCAGTGGGAATTTTACTAAACATCGACCGCCAGTCACAACAAAATGAACTCTCGTTTAAGGAGTTTTCTTTGAAATTTAAAAAGGGAAATAAGAGAACAATAAATAATATGAATTAAAACAGTTGGCATTTTCACCAACTGTTTCTAGTCTTCAAGTCTGAAGATAAGTTATCTACACTTTATGGCAAGATTGAAGGAAACACAATTACTTTCACAGATGTCAACGCAGCTGGACAAAAACTTGCTATGACTATGGTTTATGTCCAAGAATAATAGTTAATCACTAAATTCAAAAAGGCAAGGGAAATTCCCTTGTTTTTTTGTGTCAGAAAAATGTTTTTCTCCATAAAATGATATATACATAGTTTTGTGGGGTAAAATGGATAAATTTGAAATTGTTGGTGGCAACAAACTTTTCGGCGAGGTCACGGTTCCTTGTGCCAAAAACTCTTATCTTGCTATTCTTGCGGGGTGTGTTTTGTGTGACGGGGTAGTTGTTTTGCACAACTGTCCAAACTTTTCGGACATAAATTGTATGCTTGACATTTTGACATCTCTTGGGGCTAAGATTGAAAAAGTGGATAGAACTCTTGTCATAGATTGCACAAGTATTTGTGACCCAAATGTTCCAAAAACTTTGGCAAAGAAAATACGTTCGTCAATTTTTCTTTTGGGACCTCTTGTAGGAAGACTTAAAAAGGCGGTTGTCCCATATCCGGGCGGGTGTGAGATTGGTTCCAGACCTATAGATTTGCATCTCAAAGGGCTTAGAAGTCTTGGCATAGATATTCTTAAAAGGCATGGGGTTATTAAGTGCGAAACAGCCCAAATTGTGGGGAATAACATTCACCTTGATTATCCAAGTGTTGGGGCAACTGAAAATATCATTATGGCGGCAGTTTTGGGCAGCGGACGAACCACTATTATGAACTGTGCCAAAGAGCCAGAAATTGTCGATTTACAAAATTTTCTTAACTCTATGGGGGCAAAAATATCTGGAGCGGGCAGTGATTTTATTGAAATTGAAGGGGTGGAAAGTTTACATTCCACAGTTTGGACGCCTGTTTCAGACAGAATTATCGCTGGAACATATATTTTGGCTGTGGCATGCTGCGGCGGCGATGTATTGGTGAAAAATGTCCAAAAAGAACATATTTGCTCGCTTTTGACCAAATTGCGTGAATCTGGCTTGCAAATGGAAACTGTTGGTGATAGCATAAGGGTAACTTCAAACAAAAGATTACGCACTTTTGGAAACATCGAAACATTGCCATATCCGGGCTTCCCAACCGACTTGCAGCCACAAAGTTTGGCTCTGCAAACAACTAGCATAGGTACTTGCGTTATCACCGAAAATCTTTTTGAAACCCGCCTAAAGCACGTGGCAGAACTGGTCAAAATGGGAGCGAATATTGTAACCCGAGATAGAGTCGCAATCGTCACGGGCGTGGATAAACTCTTTGGGGCAGAAGTGGCTGCAAGTGACTTGAGGGCGGGAGCATCGCTTGTGCTTGCAGGACTTATGGCAGAGGGCAAGACAACCATTTCAAATGTTCACTTAATAGACCGTGGATATGAAAAACTTGAGGAGGTGTTTTCTTCCCTTGGTGCGGATATAAAACGAACAAAAGGAGTGTAAAAATGAAAAAAAGACGGCTTTTGCTTGTCCTAGTTATATCCTTAATTTTTGTGCTTGTATTTTCCTTTTCGTCTGCAATTTTTGAACTTAAAACAGTTGATGTCGTGTTCCTAAAAAATGGACAAACCCTATCCTCGCCAGAAACATTATCCATAAAACAAAAAATCTTAAACGAAACAGCATTTGACTATGGCTCGTCAATCTTTTTTGTGCCAAACGACAAATACAACGGGCAAATTGAATACAACGAACCAAAACTCAAAGTCCTCGGAACGGAAAA
>JBNMHO010000016.1:0-21199 GCA_050872785.1 Clostridia bacterium
TAATCAACCGAACTGCTTTCTAATTTTACAAAGTTTTTACGGAAATTTCGTAGAAAGTATCAAATAGATTTATATAGTTTTAGACCGTTTTAGATAGAAAAAGTTTAATAAAAAGTGCACATTTGATGTCAACTGATGTCAAGTGTGCATTTTTGTTTGACATCAAAAGACTTTTTAATGTGCCCAAAAGTCTTTATTTTAGGGATATTCAAGGCAGTGCGTATAAACCCACGAAAAAACATACACTTTTCTGATAAGGTGGGGGGCGGTGGTTCGAGTCCACTCATTCCAACCACATAAAGTAGGGCAACCTACTTTTTTTGTTTTCATGAAGGAAATTATCCACCACCCTCACCTTATGCAAAGTAACACTTTGCCAAATGCATTGCATTTGTGGGGTGGGCACCACCGTGAAGCCGAGCCGAAGGCGAACGCCATTTTTTCGCTAGAAAAAATATAAGTGGGGGTCGGCGTCCGCTACGCGACTACGTGCAGGCGTTTCACTAGCACATTCGCGAGTCCACTCATTCCAACCATGAGTAAGTGTTTGACGAAAGTCAAACGCTTTTTATTTTTATAAAAACGAGTGTCAAATTTTGTATAAATCAAATGGTTACAAATTGTTACCAGTTGACTACAATAGAAAGTCAACTTGTTTTTGTCAGTATAATTTGAAATTATAAATTTTTATATGATACAATAAACCATAACTTTCTTCTAAAAATGTATGAAAAATATGAAAAAGAGATTTTTAGAGATATAATAAACCCAAAAAACATTATAATTTTACAAAGTTTTTCTAGTTTAAATAGAAAAACTATTGCATTTTGTAAACTTTTTTGGTAAAATATAGCCATTAAAGGAGAATGCAATATGATAATAAGACCAAATTATGTAGAAAAATTAAAACCATTTATAGATGCTAAATTAGTTAAAATACTTGCAGGAATTAGAAGATGTGGCAAATCTACAATCTTGGAGATGTTAGAGCAAGAACTTCTTTCTCGTGGTGTTGATGAAAAACACATAATCATAAGAAAATATACAAGCGAAGATTATGGCAAGTCTTTTTCTTCTAAAAAAATGTATGAAGAACTAAAATCTTTTATGGTTGATGGTAATAAATATTATTTCTTGCTTGATGAACTTCAAGAAATAGCAGGTTGGGAAAAAGTTGTTAATACTTTGCTTGAAGATTACAACACAGATATTTACGTAACTGGCTCTAACTCAAAACTTATGAGTAGTGAAATATCTACTTATCTAACTGGTAGATATATCACAATCCCTGTATATACTCTTTCATTTAAAGAATATTTAACTTTTAAAAACAATCCAAATAAGTCAAACAAGGAACACTTGCAAGATTATATCCGCTATGGTGGTTTTCCATTGGTTGCAAGCGCTAATTTTGATGAAAAGGCAGCATATTCAATAGTGGAAGATATATATAACTCGGTTGTAATGAATGATATAACTAACAAACACCAAATATCTAATATTGATTTATTCAATCGAGTTGTAAGGTTTATAATTGAAAATGTTGGCAAAACATTCTCCGCTAATTCAATCGTTAATTTCTTAAAATCCGAAAAAAGAACCATATCTGTTGAAACAATATATAACTATTTAGAATGGCTAGAAAAAGCATTTGTAATCTATCGCTCAAAAAGATATGACTTGCAAGGCAAAAACGTCTTAAAAACACAAGAAAAATTTTATCTTGCTGACCAATCTATAAAATATGCGTTGTATGGATTTAATCCAACAAGCATTGCTTCAACAATAGAAAACATCGTTTTCTTTGAACTTAAACGCCGTGGTTATGATGTTTATATAGGAAAGAATGCTGGCAAAGCAATAGACTTTGTTGCAACATCTCGTGATGAAAAATTATATATTCAAGTATGCCGTGAACTTCCAAAAGAGTCTGACAGAGAAATAGCAAACCTTATGGAAATAAAAGATAATTATCCTAAAATGATTGTTACACTTGACGATTATGCGAGTGGCAACGTTAATGGCATAAAAATTGTTCATCTTGCTGATTTCTTACTTGATGATTAAAAATCTTGCAAAAAGATAACCCAACAAAAATTGAGTTATCTCTAAATTATTTTTAATATTATTTTTTATAGTATTTTTATCTTCATTGACTTAATTGATTATTAGTTGTATCGTTGTTTTGAGATTTGGATAAAAATAAATGTAACCCTAGTGCTGTATTAAAGCCTGTTGCTGCAAAAACACTAAATCTTTCAATCACTCCAAAATAGTTTGCTGGCACAATTTTCATTCCAAGTGCACCTACTAGCATCATACATAAAGCAACTAAGGCACAAATGGCATAAGATTTATATCTTTTATCTTTAAATCCAGCAATAATAATCAATACAAGCGAAACAATAGAAAGCAAAACAACAACTGCGGTTATTACCATGTGCATTACATCTTGAAAAGAACCAGCATAGCCACTAGTTGATAGTGGAAACATTCTATAACCAACTGCTGAAATAAATTCCATTATCGCAAAAAGATAAACGCCAATTCTTAGTAATTTTGACTTGTTATTTTGTATACCAATACAAACAACAACAGCACACAGAACTTCACAAACATTATATAAACTTGAAAGTTGATTCCAAAGTCCAAGAGATGGCGCATTTGCCGCACTTAAATCACTAACAGCTTGACTTAGCCAATTATACCCTGGATACGCTAGTGGCGAGAAAATTACTGCAGCAGCATAAGATAAAAAACTAATAACACCAAGTAGTCCTAAATAATTTAACAAATTCTTTTTCATAATTACTCCTTAAATTTATGTTCAATGCAAAAGTTATCAATAAATTCACTTATTAAATCCAAATTTTTAAAAGGTTCTTCGTTGTTACTTAAACCAATATCTAGCATATAATCAATAAGGGAATGTATCGTTAACGCAAAACTTAATGCACTAATTTTAATATTTTCAAATTTTAACAGTTTCTTGTTTTCCAAGATAATAAATACTTGCTTTGTTGCTTCTATCATTTTTTCAGTTTCAGCTGTCATAATCTTGGCGGCTTGTGGTGAAATTGACATTTCGGAATATATAACTTTGTAAAACATCTGCATATAAGGTTCGTTGCTTAAAGCAATATAGTTTTTTACCAAACAACTTAATATTTGACTTGCTGATTTATTTTCAAAAATCGCATAATCTAATTGTGTTTGTGTTTCTATTTGTGCTTTTTTTCTTAAAAATAAATACATCTCATTTATAATTTCATCTTTTGATTTAAAATGATTATAAAGAGAAGGTTTTTTTATTCCAATTTCTTCAGCAATCATACTCATAGAAACCGCTTTAAGCCCTTTGGCTGATGCGAGTTTTAATGTTGCCATAATTATTTCTTCTTTTCTTTTTTCACGCATAATTTTTCCTTTATTTAATTTTTTTGTTGACAAACTACCGTTCGGTAGTTATAATATAGCATACATTTGTTTACAAATCAAGTGATTTTTTAAAAAAGGAGAAATAATGGAATATATTTTAAGTAAAAAATATTCTTCACCAGAATTACAATCAATGATTATGGGACCTAATCCAATAAAGCTGGAGGAGGAATTATTAAAAAATGCACACATAAAAAAAGACGAAGTAATTTGTGACCTTGGGAGTGGAAACGGGTTGACATCAATCTTTATTTGCAAAGAGTTCGGAGCAAAGGTTTACGCAACCGACCTATGGAGCAATCCTGACGATAATATGAAATTTTTCATTTCACAAGGACTAACAAAAGAAGATATTATCCCTGTAAAAGCTGACGCAACCAACTTGAATTTTAATAAAAACTTTTTTGACAAAATTATCTCAATTGACTCATACAACTATTTTGGAAGAGATGAAAAATATTTAGATGACAAGTTATTGCCATATTTAAAAAAAGGTGGACTTGTTTATATCGCCATTCCGGGAATGAAAAAAGATTGTCATCAAAATCTTCCAAAAGAACTTCTGCTATCGTGGACAGAAGAACAAATGGAATATATGCACGATGTTTCTTGGTGGAGAAATATAATTTCAAAAAGCAAAGATTGCGAAATTGTCGAAATAAAGGAAATGGAATCGAATAAAGAAGTTTGGGACGATTGGCTTACACAAGAAAACGAGTATTCAATAAATGACAGAAAGTCTATGAATGCAGGCGCTGGAAAATATTTAAACTTTATTTCAATTGTTTTAAAGAAAAAATAATTAAAAAACACTAGTGTTCTAGTGTTTTTTACATAGCAAAAGATTTGTTGTGCTGTTTTGATTAGATTTTTTGAAATTTTATAGTTTTTTCTTTTAATGAAATTTTTGTAACCTTGTAACCATACTGGGTCAGTTCTTTTTTGTAAATTAAAAATGAATGGTCAATTTCAACCCCACAAATGTCCTTAATTTCTTCAAAAGATAAAATCATTTCTTTTTCATTGCAAGTTTTGATGTGTTCCCATAGCTTGTTATATTTATTCATTTTAACCCTTGAATGGTATCTAAAACTATGTCTTTTAAATAATCTTTATCGTCAACATTTTCAACTAAATACATTGACTTTGCACTATCATAGGGAAGTTCTTGTAATAGTTTATACTTAGCATTTGTGTTCGTCTTTTTAACTAAAAATCTATCATCAAAAATGCCACCAAAATAAACTCCATTAACATAAATTAGATATTCTCCCATCATAGCCCTACAAGTGGGACTTAAATCTGACAATTGTTCCAAAATAAAATCTCTATATTCTTTACTTGACGCCATTATTATCTCCATTTTCTTAATTATACCCTTAGCCCTTCTAGTGTTTTTTATATGCTCTAATCAATATTTATTTCTTCTTTCTTCTTTTTTCTTTCTTATTTTATTTAATTCCGCCTTTGACCAGGATGTCGCTTTTTTCTATGGCGGTGAAGAATTTTGTGCTTAGTTCTCGCACGGTTTCTATTGATGGATGAGAGGGAATGTAGTTCTTTTCAAACACGTTTTTGATACCGCCCACGAGGAATGAAGAAATGAGGGGTAGGGGATACTCGAGTTTATAGTCTTTTATGGTTACTTCCAAAAGGTTGTTGATTATTTTTTGCACGCAAGTTTCAAGGATATATCCCACAAAAGCGTTGTCGCCAGAAACAAGCGATTCAATAATTTGTCTTTTTTCATAACATTCTTCAAGCACTGCACAAAGAAGTTTTACACAAAAGCCCACTGGGTCTTGTGCAAAAGCCTCGTTTACGTCAACATCGCCAATGCTCTTTTTGTATATTTCCATGGCTTGAAATTTTACGCAGTCGTCAAGCAAAGAATATTTGTCATGATAATGATTGTAAAATGTCATTTTGTTAATCATGGCAGTTTTGCAAATGTCGGTGACTGTTATTTTGTCAAACGGCGTTGTGTTCAAAAGTTCCAAAAGTGCATTTCTCAAATCTCGCTTGCTTTTTATTACTCTAACATCTTCTTTCTTTCCCAATTTTTATACCTTTCCTTTGTTTGTGTATTATTATCTATCCAAATTGACATAATTTGCTGTCAAATCGTGTTGACTTATTTTACATTGTAGCACATAATAATACACGTGTCAAAAAAAATAGACACAAGTAAATGAAAATTTGTTTAAATAAACAAAAATAAAAGTCAAAAACAAAAATTGCTCAAAATATTTGCAAAAAAATTTATTTAAAAATATAATATCTTGTGTAAATTTTTGGAAGAAGTATGGAGGAAAAATGTCAAAGATAGAAGTATCGCATTTCACAAAGGACTATGGGCATGGCAGGGGCGTTTTTGATGCAAACTTTGCAATAGAGCAAGGCGAAGTGTATGGCTTTTTGGGGCCAAACGGTGCGGGCAAGTCAACAACCATTCGTCATCTTATGGGCTTTAGCAAGCCAGACAGTGGCAGTGTGAAAATTCTTGGGCTTGAAAGTTTTGAAAACTACTCCAAGTTTATGGATAAGGTGGGATATTTGCCGGGTGAAATTGCACTTCCAGACGGGCTGACGGGGTATGAATTTTTGGACATGATGAAAAAACTTAAACACGTGACGGATGAAAAGTGGGTGCAACATTTGATTGATTATTTTGAACTTGACCCACGTGGCGAAACAAAGCGTATGAGCCTTGGCATAAAGAGAAAACTTGCCGTTGTAACTGCGTTTATGAACGACCCAGATATTTTGATACTTGACGAGCCAACAAGCGGTTTGGACCTTGGCATGCAGCAGAAGTTTATTGAATTTGTGAAAGAAGAAAAGGCAAGGGGAAAAACAATTTTGCTTTCAAGTCACATCTTCAGCGAAGTTGACGCAACATGTGACAGAATTGCAATAATCAAGGACGGAAAAATTGTATCTGAATTTGTGGCAGACGATTTAAGGCACAATAACAACAAGAATTATCGCATTGAATTTGAAACGGAGAGTGACCTTGATAAATTTGTGAAGGATAACAAGGACAATGATTTTGTGATGGCTCATAGAGAAGGACTAAACTTGATTGTAAATATTGACGATAAAAACATTAACAAACTTATTCTTGCTGTGTCGCATGTAAAAATTAAAAGTTTCAAACACCTTAGGGAAACGCTAGAGGACTACTTTATGAAGTATTACAAAGAGGATAGAGATTATGGAGGTGCGTTGAATGAATGAAGTAATAAAAATTGAACATTTGACCAAAGACTATGGCGAAGGTCGAGGCGTATTTGACTTGAATTTTGACATAAAAAAAGGTGAAATGTTTGGCTTTGTTGGAGCAAATGGTGCGGGCAAAACAACAACAATTAGGCAGATTATGGGTTTTTTGAAGCCAGACGCTGGCAAGGTGACCGTTTGTGGACTTGACTCGTGGGATGAAGCGGAAAAGACAAAAAAATACATAGGCTATGTGCCGGGGGAAATCGCCTTTCCAGACCTTCCAACAGGAACGGAATTTATTAAGTCGCAAGCGGAGTTTTTGGGGGTTAAAGATTTAAGTTATGCAAATTATCTTATTGAGAAACTTCAACTTGACCCATCGGCAAATCTAAAACGCATGAGCAAAGGCATGAAGCAAAAAACAGCCATTGTTGTGGCACTTCTTGCCGATCCAGACATTTTGATACTGGACGAACCCACAACGGGGCTAGACCCACTTATGCGTGTGGCGTTTATGGACATTATTGCAAAAGAAAAGGAAAAGGGTAGGACAATTCTTATCAGTTCACACTTGTATGAAGAACTTGAAAAGCATTGCGACCGAGTGGCACTTATTGACAAAGGGAAAATTGTTGATATTGCAGACATGAATGAGATAAGAAATAGACCAATTTCTGACTATAAAATAGAGTTTAATAAGAAAAAAGACTATGATAAGTTTAAAACAATGGGCTATAACATTATCCGTGACCAAAAGAACTATCACCAAGTAACAGTTTCAATAAACAAGGAAGATATTAACAAACTTTTTGACGATTTAACGCAATTTGATGTAAAATTCCTTGCGGAAGTAACCTATACTTTGGAAAAACACTTTAAAGAAAAACTAGAAGAATTTAAAAAGGAGAACAAACAATGATAAGCAAACCATTATTCAAGCAATCTTGCAAAGCAAATGCAGGAATTTGGGCGTTTGTTACAACAATCACATGCTTTATGCTAGCTGTCGTCATTTTGGTGCTTGGCAACCTCAATGTCAACAAAATTGGCGGGGCAATGTTTGATATGTTTGTTAAAGACGCCATTGAAACCTCTGTGCAAGAGCAATCGCTTACATATTATAACATGGTGGATAAATCACTATCCAATTATGACACCCAATGTGATGTTTTAAAAAATCTTTTCAACACACAAACAACAGAGGAGCAAAGAGAAAACATTATTTCAAATTACAACGCTCTTATCGGGGCGGGCAAAACTGACGAAGAAGCAAGAGTTTTAATCAAAGCAAATATGGAAGCAACAGCCGTAGGCTCAAGTGCAGTTGTTGACCCAATTTTGAATTATTATCTTTATCAAAAGAACGCTGGCGAGTGGGACGAAACGGCGGGAGCAGATAACTATTCTGATGCAAAGGTGGAAGGTTATGTGCTAAATCAAATTGCAAATGCAATTTACAATCAAATTTTGGAAGAAAACGATGAAGACACAGCAAACAATGCCAAATCTTTCATTGAAGCAGCAATAAAGGCTTATGCCGAATCTGGCTCACACGATGTTTCAAAGTTTGCTGCAAGTTACATTCCAAAGGTTTTGAGTGGTGTGTATATCGACCAAAAAATTCCTTATCATGACAAAGAAATTGCAATTTCAAAATACTTTGATAAAGAAGAACTAGAAGATATTTCTCACACGGCGATAGTAACTTACAGAGCAAGAATTCAAGATAAAGAAGAACAATTAAGAGCAATAACTCCAGCACTTTCTGAAGCGGAAATCCAACTTAAACTTTCAGAATATTCTGCAACAATAGTCAAAGAAATTAGCGAGAATATGTTTGAGAGTCTTCCAAAAAATGTTACAGATGCTTTGAATGAAATTACAACTCTTAATGTTTATGAACTTGTTGTTGGCTCCATATTCTTCAAAATAGCAGGACTTCTTCTTCCAATGATATTTGTTATTATGGCGGCAAACAACTTGCTCGCTGGGCAAGTGGACAGTGGCTCTATGGCTTATGTGTTGTCCACTCCAACAAAGAGAAAAACAGTCAGCATAACTCAAATGGTCTATCTCGTTTCATCACTCTTTGTCATGTTCCTTCTTACAACTCTCACAAGTGTTGTTTGCTTGGCACTTGTTCAAAGTTCTGAAATTTCAATAACATATGGGCAAATTGTCTTGTTCAACGTTGGGGCATTTATAACAATGTTTGCAATTTCTGGAATATGCTTCTTGGCTTCCAGTTGGTTCAACAGAAGCAAAGTTTCAATGGGTTGCGGTGGCGGACTTACAATGTTCTTCCTTGTGGCAACAATTCTTGGACTGTTTGGCAGCAAAGCAATTCCATCTGCGGTCAGAATTGAAGCAATGAACTACTTTAACTACACAACAATCTTGTCATTGTTTGACACAATGTCAATAACAGCAGGAACTTTGACATTCTTGTGGAAATGGGCGATTCTTGTTGTTTTGGGAATTGTGTGCTATGCAGTGTCCGTTGTGAAATTTGACAAAAAAGATTTGCCGCTATAACGTCTTAAAACATACTCTAGTTTCGCTAGGGTATGTTTTTTAAACTCTTTGCATAAAAATGTTTGACAAGAATGTTTTAATTTGTTAGATTGAATATAGAAAATGTGTTTTGGAGGGGAAAATGATTAGAAAAAGTGTTCCATCATTTGTTCTGGCACTTATTGCAGGTATTTTATCGGCATACATAGGATTCTATGTCGCATGGATTTCAATTCTTATTGGTGCGTTTGGAGGCACAGAATATTTATTGTTCCTAATCGCAGGCTGGGCATGCATAATTGGCGGCGTTGTTGGAATTGTGGGCGGCTCGTTTTGCTTTAGAAAAGCAAATATTGGCGCTATAATTTTAACAGTAGTCACAGCAACTGCTGGAGTTGCTCTTGTTTGGGTGTTTTTTAAGATTATGATAGCATCTGGGGCAGTGACAGCGGAGGATGGAGCAGCAATAAACCCAGGGCTTGTCATGGGTATTCTTACACTTGCACCTGTCGTTATGTATGTCGTGGCAACAATTTGCGCATATCTTGCGAAACCAACCGAACCTAATGAGCCTAAGTCACAGTTTGCATACAATGTCACTCCAAAAGTGCAAGTTGCAAACGAGCAAACAACGCAAAATGCTGAAAATCAAACATCAAATGATATAAAAAGAGATTAAGCAAAAAGCCGAAGCATATGCCTCGGTTTTTTGTCTGTGATGTGTTAGTTCTAGTAAAAATGGTGTATTTTTGTCGAATTTTGTGTTTAAAATAGTGATTTTTTATAAAAAAATGTGAATTACATCTAAATTTGTCCGATAAAAAAATATAAAAATGATTTTTGATATACTTTGTAATAATGCTTTACAATTTCGACAAGAACATGTATAATGTTAAAAAATATTTAAATATTTTTAAAAAAATGTGAGGTGAGTATGGATTATTATTCTGAACCAGAATTAAGGATGACGAGTATTTTTGTTTTGCGTAACATCGCCAGGAGGGTGGGTGTTCTTTCTCCAACCATCTACAAAAAAGACGATTTGGTAAAAAAGGTTTGCGACATTCTTGATGGGAGAGCAAAGCCTGAAATGCCAAAGAACCGTCAAGGCAGACCACCAAAGGATAGAGATAGCCAGTTTGTAGCATTTGACAAAAAGAATGAAGTGAAAATTGAGCAAAAGGAAGAATCTGATGTTTTGTCAGAGTTTTATAGCCAAATTAAAAGTAAAGAAGAAAAAATTGAAGCATTGGCTGATGATGGAACTATTTTCTTTGAAGGGGAAGAATTGCCTGACGAGGGTGAATATGAGGGATATCTTGTTGACGCAAGCAATGACAGATGGTTCTTGTTCCCAGGTGGACACGCAACTCCAACAAAAAGATCTGTTTTCTTGCCAACAAGCATAATGAGTGCAAACGATGTTCGTCCATCAGATTATGTTCAATGTTCCTACAAACTTGATAGAAATTGGCTCAATGCAGATAAGGTTTTGAGTAAACGTGAGGGAGAGCGACCTTGGTTCAGCAAAATTTCAAAAATTAGACAAAGTCAATGGTGTAACAAGCCAGAAACATTTAAAGTGGGAAAATATGACCTAAAAGAAGGCGAAAAAGTATTGATTTCCACAAAAACTGTCAGTCGTGAAGCAGATATTTTTGAGCAATTTGACAAAGTGTCAACAAAAGCTACAAAACTTGCCCTAAGACTTGATATTTTGGAAGACTATGGCAAAGTGGATTATGAAACCTTTTGGACAATGGCTGGGGATAGCGAAAGAAGAAATTATTTCTCATCAAAACTCTTATACGGCAGAATTAAACGCCTTGTAGAAAAGGGAAAACGGGTTTTGGTGTATGTCAGTGAATTTTCAAAACTAGCTCGCTATTTCAATCTTATACATGGCTACTCTGCTTGGGATTTGAAGGAAGGAACATTGTCATTTTGTTTGGGTATTATGCAAATGGCTGGGTACTATGACAACGGTGCCAGCGTAACAGTCCTTGGACTTTTGAAAGAAACCGAGGGGCAACTGTATTCCTACATTGAACGAGATCTTGTGGACTACAACTGCAAGTTTATTAGCGAAGAAGACATTTTAGGAAAATAACTAGAAGTCTTAAATATTGTTTTTGTTGATTTTGTTTACATTAAATTAGGTGCTTAGTTGAATGATTTAAAAATATAAAAACCAAGCAAAAATATGAGTAGAAATCATATAAAAATCATATAAAAATCGTATAAAAATCGTATAAAAATCATATAAAAAATATCTCTTGCGATTGCAAGAGATATTTTTTGCTTATTTATGTTTTTGCCATAATTTCTTATCGAACTCTCATTCTTGTTCTAAGTTTGATAATGATAATTGTAACAACTACAACAACAATAACTGCAACGATTATAGCAACGATTGCAAAGAAGTTGAGTGGGTCTTTTTTGTTTACTCTGAAACTTGTTAGGATATTTCCATTTGCCGTTTCAACTTGGATAAAGTAAGAATTTGACGCTGTAAGTGTAAGTGTTCTTGCAGTTCCCAAATTGTCTTTGTCAATTTTGATAGGTGTTCTGTTATATTGATAGAAAGTGTTGCTGTCCGAGTTATACACCATAATCTTAATTTCACAATCGCCAAGTTGATTGTAGATGTAATCGGCGTTGAATGTTATGATAATGTTTCCAGTTGTTGTTTCACCATAGCCAATGTTGCAAGTGAGAGTTGGAATAAAGTCGCTTATTAAGAAAGAGAATGTAAGTGTTTGATGAGGGGCTGAGCCATATCGAAGTGTAACTGTGTAAGAGCCGTTTCCGCTTCTGCTGTCGTCACTTGAAATGAAGAGAGATTTCACTCTGCCGTCACTCATAAATGATGATGTTATGTCTTCATTGTCACGCATAATTTGTTCAATTTGATAGCCCACAATTTCTGGATATTCAAACGCCATGCGAGAAGCAGTGGATGAGATGAGTGTGAAGTTATACACATTGCTCATAAGTGCTTTGTCGTTGTATGTGCCGTCAAATGTAACAGTGTATCGCCCTGGGGTTGTAAAGGTTAAGGTGTTGTCTGCGATTAGGGCAGATACTTGTGTGCTTGTAAATGATGTGCCGTTTCTTGTGATAGAAATTTGAATTTTGTTTATGTCATAATATTTGCTGAATGAGTCATTTATAACCAAACTAACTTCGTTGTTAAACACGCCATAATCAATAGCATTGAGCATTTGTCCATTGTAACTTAAAATGAAGTCCACTTTGTCAAGAACAAGCAATTTGTAACTTCTAACTGCCGAAATGCCTTGGAATTGATGAGTGTTGCCAGCAATGTCACGGAAGGTAAGAGTGTGTTCGCCAGTTGGAAGAATGTAACAAATTGATGTGCCGTTTGAGTAGGTGATTGTTGGATATTCTTCATAATTTTCTACGCCATATTTATCACTCATCAAAACAACATTTCCTTGTCTGAACCAATATGAGCCAAAGCCCGCTGCGTCTGGTCCAAGACTGTTCCAACTTACTTTCAAACTTTCAAACATATTGCCGTTTTCGTCAAGCAAATCGTCACCCGCAAGCACCGCTTCTGTTGCAAATTGTCCGTCAAGGCTTGTTGCAGTGTTTCCAAATGTTATTGAATTGTTCAAAAGGTTGGAAGTTCTTGGAGTTTTTGTCGTTGCAAAAAGTTCAATTCTTATTGGGCCACCAAGGAAATATACAAGATAAATTGTTGTCCAATAGTCGGTGTAAACTGTTGATGGAATTTCACTCGAGCCGTCATATTTTTTAACACTTTGTAGCACGCTGTTTTTGAAATTAAATTCAATAACTTTAAGTTGAATGTTGGAGTTGAATGTAATCTGTGTGTCATAAATGCTGTAATAGTGATTTAGTCTTGTAACATTTGTGCCGCTGATGTTTCCAGTTGAGAACTCGCCATTTACAAAGCCCATATTTCTTGTGATGATGTCAAAGTCTGTTTTGTTGCTTGATGTTATATTGTCAAGTGAGAGCAAAGACTTATTTTCGCTCATTGCTCTGTATAAAATGTTAATTATGGAAGTTGGCACTGTGGCGTCTGCGTTGTAATATGCTGAATAAAACGCTCCAGATAGCGTTAAATTGAGCTTTTCTGCTGGGGAAGGGGAAAGAACCTGCCCGTTGGCTTCCACGCTGTATAGAGGCAATTCTCCGTGCTGAATAACAAAGTAAACTGAGCGTGAAATTCCAAATACTTCGTTTATGAGGTCAAGTCTGTAATAGTTTTCATCTTCAACAATTTGACCTTGTGAAAGATTTGCATAAAGTTTGTATTTTCCGTCTGTGTCCTTGAAATATAATCTTGCTGTCACACCTTGTGTCAAAACTTCGTCTAGGGAAGTGTTGTCTTCTGTTATTTCGCCCCAGTTAATTTTGACTGCAGAGTTTGTTATCTGATGAGAATTATCTTGCAATGATGAGGCAATGTCAGAAATTCCGTCACTTGCGTTTTTAAGCATAATTTCTGGAAGATAGTTGTTGATAACAACATTAACTGTTTTGACAAGTGTTCCTTCCAAAATGTCATAATAATTTATTTCATAACTCACTTCGCCGCCAAGTGGGGTGGAAGTTGAAATTTGACTGTCTTGTTTTGCATAAAGTGTGAATGTCTTGCAGCCATAAGAAGCAAGAGTGCTGTTAAGTGACGCCCATTCGTTGTTTGTCCCCGAATAAAGTATGCCATTGACTGTCACTTTGTAGAGATTCGCTTCATATGTCACGTCAACATTGTCGCCAGTGTAATAAACTTCGTCTTTTACAACTCTTTTTGACGAGAATTTAAACATTTCTTCTTCAGATTTGATGTAATATTCGCCAATGTAGAGAATGTAATAATAATCGCCAGTGTTGTAGTTGTCGTGATAAATTGCTTTATAAATGCCTTTTGAAAGTGGTTGAATTGTCTTTTGCGATTCGGTTATCTTTTCAGAATAAACATATCTTGTAGGCTCCCAAGCCTTTGAAGTTTGAGAATAAACTTGAAGTTCAAAACGGTCAAGATACAAAGCACTTCCAAGGTCATAATATGGCAATGTTAGGGAATAGTAGGTTTCACCTGTTTGAGAATTTGTAGTTGAGCCAATTTCTGGTGCGTCAAGTCTTATGTCTGTGTTTTCTGGAATGATATTGATTGATTTTACAACTGCACCATAAAGGGAATTGTGTCTTGAAAGAGTTATTGTAAACTTTGTCATAACTTCGGCAGTGAATTCTTGTTTTAAAGCCTCTATTGTTGCATTGTCAAGTGTCTTTGTAAATGGAGTGAGTGAAATTTTGCCAATTTCAGCATTTGTGCGACCGTTTGTGATTGTTGCAACACCCCAGCCAAAGTCGCTGTAAAGGGAAGTCATTTCAAACCCGCCACGAAGTGTAATGTCGCTGTCAAGTGTGCTAGATACGCTTGCTCCCGCCAAGTCTTTGCCTGCAAAGTGCAAAACATTTGACGAATTTGATTGTGGAATATACACTGTGTAAACTCTGTAGTTTCCCGCATAGTCTTTTTCTATAATTTCAAAGTGTCCATATGGTTCAAGGGATAGAGCGGAGAGTTGTTGAGTTAGTGTTGAATTTGAATAGTTGACTTTGTAATATGTTTCGTTTTCAATGTTAATAACATCATTATTCAAGCCTTCTTCACTGAACTTTGGATATTGAGCAAATCTCACATCGGAATATATGCTCATGTTTTTCATATCTGGAGTTATTGAGCCGTATCCGTTTTGATATTTGTTATATCTTCTAACATAGAAATAGTTTGCTGTATCATTTGCGTTGTATTGCAACATAAAGTTGCTTGAAACACCAAATGAGTAAGTAAGTGGGCTAGGCTTGCTTTCAAATTGCTCAAAGTTAAAGTTTTCTTCTTTAAAATCACTTCTGTTTGTGAAGTATCCGTCAAGGAAATTTTCACTTGCAATAAGATTATCTATGTTTGTGTTTGGCTTTGTTCTATCAATGGTCAAAGTGTAATAAGTTGAAGCAAAGTTGTAACCGTCAGAATCTACATAACTGTCTGCATTTTTATATGTGAACACAATTTCATAAGTCGCCTCGTCAGTCAGGTCAAAAGAAAGTTTGTAAGTAAATCTGTAGTAGTTTTGTCCGTCATAAACATAAGGTTCGCTTGACCCGCCGTAGTAGGATATTTCAAAGCTTGTTATGAAAGACTTAATGTTGTTGTTGCCCACAAAGTCATAGTTTTCGCTGCTTGCTATTTCGTTTTTGTTAAAGTTGGATAATTCAATGGTTTGACTGTCACGGCTTGAGCCTAAAACCTTTGTAACTTCAATTTTATCAATGCTTGCTGCATAAGGTGTCCTTGGGTCACTCCATGTGGCATAAATGATGTTCCCCTCAAGGTTTTGTGTGTTTATGCTATAGTCATTTCCCAATTCGCTTTGAAGTCTTGTATCAGAGGTGTTTCCAGTGTTGTCAGTTTCTGATGAATAGAAATCAACTTGTGGGGAAGAGGTGTTAATCTCGAAGGAATATTCAAGTGTATTTGGAGAGATGTTTCTTTCGCCCGTTGCCATGTCGTTGTAGCCAGTGTTGTCGGTGATTGTTATTTTATATTTTCCTTCCGACCTAAACACAAACATATCGTCCAGTTCACTGCAAGTGTAGAAGCCTGCGCTGTTTATTCCGTCAGCAACATAAGTTTTTCCTCTTGTCAAATCTTGAACAGAAACATTGAGTTTTGCAAAGTTATATTTTGTTGCAAGATAGCCAGAATTTGTTTGGACAAAGTATTTGTGTGAAGGCACTGCAATAACAACTGGAAGTCTGTTTGTAAGAAGATAACTGTTAGTCGTTTTTAGGAAGTCTTTAAACAACCACCCGTCATTATCGCCAAGCACAATCATAATGTTGTCGCCAACTACTCTTGTGCTGTTTTCTTCTTCAATAATTCCATTTCTATCAACATAAACCGTATAACTTCTTTCAATTTCGTCATGTTCAAGAAGAGATAGCTTTTTATAAGTCCCCGTTTCGTCATCAAAGTAATATTTGCCACCATAATATTCGCCCTTCACGCTGTCATAATATGGGGCAGGGGTGCCGTTGGCGTCATTATAAGGTCCGCCACGAAGAATACGAGTCAAGATATATTTTCCAGCAGCGGTTGTTGCTTTTTGAGAAACATATTCTGTGTTGATATTTGAAATTGTATAATTGCCAGAAGTCGAGGTTGGAATTGTAAGACTATCAGTTTTGCTTGGAGTGTTTGCATAAGGATAATCTGTGCTGGAGTAGTCTGGACTAGCAATATTGTAAACATATGGATAGAATTTGTATGTTAAAGATTGAACTGTGTAATATTTGCTTGTAGTTGCCTCTTGTGGAACAGAAAATTCAAAACTCAAAAGGTCAAGATTGGTTGCTGCATTTCTTGCAAGGTTATGCTTGTCTGTTGACGAATTGCTTGATGCAACAAAATATCCTCTTATAGCGTCAAAATTAACATGCAATTCTCTTGCTCTTTCTTTGCCGTTTTCGTTCCTAACAACAAACAAATAATCTTTCTCGCCCGAATATTTTATGCCGTCAGTTTCCACTGCAATAACTGTCACCGAACTTGTCTTGTTTTCCTTTGTATTTGGATTGAAGGAATCGTCAAGTTGGTCGTTTACATAATAAGACAACAAATCATTTTTAAGGATAATGTAACTTTCTCTTGGACTTGTAACTCCCGCTGGGGTAGTGTCTGTATTCAAACTTGGGGAAGAAACATAATAACCCGCAAGGCTTGATAAAACATCATTATAGAAACTGAATGAGAAGTTGCTTTGTCTGTCAATATATTCGCCAGTTTGAAGGTCATAGGAAGCAAAATATCTTGGGTCTGCAATTACAATGCTATCGTCAGAGTCATTTGCCGCCACCCCAATGGCTTTGTGTGAGCCAAAATACAATCTATTATTTTCCGTTTGGAAGTTGTTTGGATTTGACGAAACATCAAATGTGCTTTGTGTTTCGTTTCCAAATTTACGTTGCAAAATTTCTGGGGAAGAATTATCTACAAGCACGCAAACAGAAAAACTGTTGCCACATTCGTCATAAACATAGAAGAAATATAACCCTTCATTCTTAAAATAACTATTTGCGTTAAGTTCTGTTTGACCAATGCTATTTTGATAATTTGTTTCAATGTTTTTGGCAAAGGAAGTGAGGTTGTAATTGTTTGTAATGTATCTTTCGCCATTTGCTCCGTCAAGCATAACTGGAGTTGCCGAACTGTCTTTTACAAGGCTCATATACGCCACATAACACGCAGTTTGAGAACCGCTTGCCTTGTTCGCCCAAGAAAGGGTGAAAGGCTTGTTTGTAACATAAAGATTATATAGCAAAATTCCAGAATTTAGTGGAGTGGAAGCAATTTGTGTTCCTCTTTTGTAGGAAGATGTTTCACTGTCATACATTGCTTCAAAAACGCCTATATTTTCAAACCCGTCTTGGTCAATTTTGAAGTTGTAACTCCCCATAGCAATGCCAGAACTTGTTTCAAGGGTAACATTGTATGCGCCAGAAGTTTGGAAAGTGAAGTTGTTTGCCGTATTTGTCACAAAGTAGTTGTATTTCACACCTTCAACAACATAACTATCATTTTCATTTAAGATAAGTGTATTTTTTGCCCCGTAGTTTTTGTAATCCGCCGCATATCTATATCGAACATAAATTGGAGAATAGAAAGCGTTTGGTTCGTCTTTTATAGAAACTCTAACTTTGTCTTTTGTATATTCTCCAAAGGTGTGAGCAGTTGTTGCAACATTTTCGTCATCATAACTTATTGAGTGAATTCCAAGACCTCTTGTTGAGTTGTCAATTTGGAAAAGCACACATTGCGAGCCAGAAATTGTTTGTTCTGTATTAGTTTCGTCTGCATATGGCACAGCAACAGAGTAGTCAATCCACATAAGCCAAATGCCGTCACTTGTTATTGCAGAAAATCTGTTATATGTAGAGCCGTCATTGTTAATAAGTGCCTTAAGTTCTTCAACAGAGTGTTTTGTTTCACCCGTTCCTTGTATGCCCATAAAATATTCTGTAACATTGTTGAGCATTGCTTGGTCTTTTATAAGCAAGAACTTTGCTTGTCCATTTGTCATTGCGCCAAAACTGTGAAATCTGAGTGGTGCGGTATTTGTTTTTGCAATGGCTAGTTGTCCGTCAACACTTGGAAGGGCAAATCTGTTGCCAACCTTTGTAAGGTCAACTGCTTCTTCAGCTGCAGTTGTTGTGGAGTTGTATGACACGATTGTTGTAAAGATTTTTGATGTGTCAGTGCTTCTTTCAAGAGATTTTTCAATGCCGTCTTCGCTGTATCTTAGGTCATATCCAAACATAACAAGTTTTTGTGAAGAAAGAACGTCACGAATGTCTTGCGTTAGGGAAGAGTTGTCCAAAACTTGGAAGTTGCCGTCAGAATCTCTTGCCACAATTTGAAGATTGAAGTTATAAATTCCTTGCATGGTGGAAGTTCTAAGGTCGGTGGAATTTGGAATAATGAAGTTCTTTTCAAAGTCGTCAAAGTCAAGCACTGCTTTATATTTCATATCGCCTACACTATGGGTTTCAATAACATAGGTGGCGGAATTTCTATTGCAAGCAAGTGTAATTCTCCCAGTTGTGCCACTATCCACACCAGTTTCTTCAAAACTTACAAAGTTCATGTTATAGAAGTTGTTTCCAGCGGAATAGTCAAATGACAAGGCAAATTTTGAAGCGTCAAATTCAACTTTTGGTGGGGTAGGGTAGTTGTAGTTATAGATTGAATATCCAGTGTCAACTTCATTTAGGATATATTGATTTGTATTTGAGATTGTAAGTGGTTTGTCGTTTTGAGTGTAGTCGGCAAAGTCCAAAACATAGAAAGAGAAGTTAAGTGTGTAAGCCGTTTGAGTTTGCTCATATTTGACCATGTATGTAATGCCAAATTCCCAAAGCCCTGTTCTGTAACTTGTGTCCTTAACCCCGCCAAGATAGTTGTCACCGTCTTGCGTGTGGTCGCCAGAACTTGTTTGACCAGCAAGTTGTGGACAATGCAATTCATTCGCCTTAAGGTCAAGGGCAAAGGTCATCATTTGATTTGTTTCGCCCACAATGTTTGATTGAATTTGAATAGGGTCTGCTTCTTTTGCTGTCTTAACTCTTATTTGTGCTTGAAGCCCCACAACCGTTGGTGGAGCGGAAACATTTATAAGGTCAAGAGTGTTGAATGTTACATACAAAACAGTTTCGCCCATTTTGGAAGATAGGAATATGTATGGAATGGAACTTGCCACCATATTTTCCGACCTGCCCGAAGTAGCAAACTCTGGCTTATAATCGACAATGGTGTATTCCGACCCAAGTTGAGTGCCAGTGAATATGGCAAAAGGCACATTGCTTTGAGTGACAAGTGGACTTTTTGATTCAAGGGTGTTTGACCTAGACTCCACAGTGGTGCATTTTGCATACACAGGGTTGCCGTCTGGTCTGAAGTTGCTCACCACAAAGCCAAAAATAGATGCCAGAGCAACAAGCATCAAAAAAAGTATAACTTTTGAACTATTTTTTTTCATAATTTTCACCTCGTTCGGAAAATTGAAATTGTTTTGACCTTTGCCAAAACTTAATTCGCCACCGTCATACGATTTGCCGCTGCCACAACAAGGAAATAATATATTTTTGAATATGTATAAACTTCAAAAAACAAGGACTTCTCATAAGGTTATTATTCCACAAAAAAATTATATTATTTCAACTATACTTCAATATAATTTATAATATATCATAATACGACATTTCTTCAAAACAAAAACACAAAGTTTCATAATCTTTTTTATAAAAAAAGCCCCGAGATGGGGCTGAATTTTATGAGAATGGGTTGATTGGTCGGCTTGGCATTTGTGGGCGGAGAATAATGTTATTCCTTTGCACAATGCTATATGCCACTCTTTCCTCGTCCAATGACCTAGATGGCACATATTCGCTTGACGCCAAAATGTGGTCATACATTGGGTTGGCGTAGGCTGGGGTGGAGTTAACTCTAATTGGAAATTCGTTAAGAATTTTAACAATCATGTCCCCAGTGCCGTCTTTCTTTGAAATGTGTGTAAGTTCGTCTGGATAGATAAGAGGTCTTGTCGTTGTGGAAATGCTTGTTGTGTAACTTGTTCCGTCCTTTTTGTCTTTGCTCTTATCGTCTTTAGATTTGCTTTCAGATGTTGAAGTGTTTTCAATGGTTACTTCGCCACAAAGTTTAGAAAATTCTTCGCAAGTTTTTGCATCGTCTGCACCAATGAATATCTTAATAGGGCAGTTGCCTTTGATAACTGCAGCCACATCATCGCCATATTTTGCGTTAAGTTGGCTGAAAGATTGAACAACAAGAGAGAAGTAAATGTGTCTGCTTCTGCCGACCGTAATAAGTGTATCAATCTTATCAATTTTTGGCAAGTTTGCAAACTCGTCAAGAAGGAAATATACATTTCGTGGTAAGGCTTGTCCAGGGCAGCCCGAGGCAATGTCAACAAGTTTTTCGTAAAGTTGGGAAATAAGAAGTGTTGCAAGCTTGTGCCTTGACTCTTTTTCGTCTGGAATGATAATAAATAGGGCTGTTGGTCTTTCGGCAAATGTCGAAAAGTCCATTTCTGTGCCACTTGTTGCAAAGCAAAGCCCGTTGTCATTGAACAATGCCAGTGACGCCGCCACAATGCCCATATATGACTTTGTTGTGGTTGGTGCGTTGTTAATTGCACTTGAAACAAGTGCTGGCACTTTGCTTAGTGGTGGACGACCCAGGAAGTAACTTCTAAGTGGTCCATAAGGGTTGTCGTTTGATGCTGGGTCACGATAGTTTGCTATTTTGGCTAGGTTGTAGCAGTTAAATTTATCTCTGGTCATATTAAGTCTTGGGTCATTTGAGTCTTCAAGCATGGCAAGCATTGTGCCACGAATAAACTCTTGTGCGCCACGCTCCCAAACTGGGTCTTGCGTGCTTTGA
>JBNMHO010000017.1:0-18819 GCA_050872785.1 Clostridia bacterium
AACACTCATATCATATAAAGTAGATATATCATCTTTAAGTTTTGACCTTGCCTTATCGGTTGTTATATTTCTATAAGTCGAGTATTCTTTTAAACCTAATGTTAGTGGTTTATCGTAATAGTTTTCAACACCATTTTTACTCAACTTTGATAAAACCATAATTAAGAACAATTTGTTTGAAGCCTTTAATCTATTTCTTTTTGTGAGTTTCAACTTAAAATTTCCTTTGTCGTCCACTATAACATAATTTTTGTCTATGTCTGTTTGACTTGCTGGTCTTCCACCATATTTAATAACATTTGCAACGAAATCACTATCTTGTCTTAATGTAATTGAATTTTCATCTTTGTTCATTTTAATTTGCTCCTTTTCTGTTTTGTAGATATAAATTTGATTGTTACATATCTAAATATTTGATGCCTTTCCTCAAATGTAAGAGGAAATTGCAAAAAAAATACAAGTTAATGGTTTTAACACCTAATTTAACTTGTATAAGAAAGTATGAACAATTACGAACTCAATTTTATGGAATATTCTGTAAAAGCAAAGGAAATAGGCTTAACCGAACAACACCAATTTGATACTATTTTGTTCATCAAATGTTGTTCAGTTAACCACTCATACCCCTCAAAATCTGACGAGGGCAACTTCATGAGGGTTCGAGTCCCTCCTTTGGTACCAAAAAATCTCAGGCAAAATGTCTGAGATTTTTTTCATATTATAGTGTAAAAGTTTCCCCTTCCATATCTTCTTGCATATCATCAAGCTGGTCTTCCATGTTGTCAAGTTGGTCGTCTGCTTCAACAATCTTCTTAATGGTTCTAAAATTTCTTTTTGCAAACATATCTTGAATTCTTCCCAATCCCTCGTCATCTGTTCTTGCGAATTGGTTATGAAATTCATTCAATTCAAATGCCTTTGACTGCATAAGTGCTTTGTCCAACTCGCTTGCACGCTTAATGCTTTCTGGACTGATATATTTGGCAATAAATTCGTCACCGCTCAGTGTCTGGTCAAAATTTACTGACTCTGGAACATTAACTTTAAACAACGCTCTGTATGCTGCCCTCACTGGCACATAAACACGACTAAAAGCGTGGTGAGCCATTTTGTATCTTCCCGCTCGCCTAAAAATCCTTCTCAGTTTTGGATTTGCGTCTGCGTCTTTCATAAGTGTTCTAAGCATTAAATATGCAAACTTATCTGCCCGACATTCCCCCTTGTTGGCACCCCATGTAAATATGTCATTGTTGTAAGCAACACACCTCTCAAAGCGAGAACGGAAATTATCTTCGTCATGCTCAATTTCATCAAATTCGTATTCATCTTGGTCGTCAGCGAACGATGTTCCCTCTTGGTCGTCAATCATTTCCAAATCAACTTTCAAACCCTGCTTTTCAAGTTCCACCTTAATTTCCTCAGTCGAAAGTCCCTTCTTTTGATATTCTTCAACCAAATCTACCACACTCTCAACAAAACCCTTTTGCAGTTCGGCACTATGGTCCTTTTCTTGGTTTTCCTCATAAAACTCTTTCAAATGCCACATCTCATGAAACAATGTTGCAAACATATCTGGGAATGTGCTGACAAAAGACCTCATTGGTGTTTCAATGTTAATTCCAAGTGAATATTTTACATTCCCGTCATAGTCATATCCAACTTGAGCAAGAGCCAAGCTGTCGTCTTTCACACTAGTTCCAACAAAAAATTGGTCTTCATTTCCCACAATGGCTTTTTCATACAAAGTATTGCTGCAATAATATTTTAGTTCTATCAAATTTGGGTCAATCTTCATTGCATAACAACAAAAATCTCTAACTACACGGGCAGCTTTTGTTACAAAGGAATACCACTCACTTCGTGAAAATTCCATGACATGTTGCTCGGCAAATTGATAAAGTTGAATTAACTCTTTCTCCCTAATCTCTGCTGCCGCTCTCATTTCAAGCCCGTCAACATCAGACAGTTCAAAATTATCTATATCTGCCCCATTTCCCTTATAACTTTCCTCGCTAAAGTATTCACCACTTTCTACTGACTTAATAAACTCGTCAACATCAAAAGGGTCAAATTCTTTCTCAAGTTGCTCATTTTCAATGTCAACATTCTCGTCAAAATTTTTCTCCAAATCGCTGCCGACTTCTTCTTTCTTCTCGAAATTTCTGTCAACATTTTTGCCCCGTTTCTTGAAGAAGAAATTTTTTATCACATGCTCTTTTTTATCTGACATACCGCACCTCAAATCTGTATAAAGCCCCTATAATTCTAGTAATCTGATTAAAGTATATCATGAATTCGCCATATGTCAATATCTACCTTTACACAATAACAAAAAAAGACCATAAGCAAATCTTACAGCCCTTTTTATATGAAAAATTAAAACATTCCGCCGTCTATTGCAATAATTTGACCAGTTATATAGTCAGATTTGTCAGAAAGTAGGAATGAAACAAGGTTTGCGACATCTTGTGGTGTTCCAATGCGTTTTTTAAGCACTCGAGCGGCTTCAAGAGGCTTTATGTCATCAGTCAAAACGCCTCTATTCATATCTGTATCAACCCAGCCAGGGGCAACGGCATTAACATTTACTTCTGGGGCAAGTTCAATGGCAAAATTGCGAGTTAAAGAGTTTACTGCACTCTTTGAGGCGTCATAATCAATGGTTGTTGGGTAAAAACAGTTTATGGAATTGTTCGACGATATGTTCACTATCTTTCCATAGCCATGTTGTTTCATCGCCGAACCAACGGTTTTGCATAGGTGATAAATGCTATATGTGTTTACAGCAAAGGTTTTCGCAAACTGACCGACCGTTCGGTCACAAACATCCATATCAACACAAATTCCAGCATTATTAACAAGATAATCAATTCTTCCAAATTCACTTGTAACTTGCTCAATCATCATGTCAACTTGGTCGCAAATGGATACATCGGCTTGAACTGCAAGGCATTTCACATCATATTTCTTTTCAAGTTCCCTTGCCAAGTTTTCAGCCAACTCTTTTGATGAATTGTAATTGATTGCGACATTTATCCCTTCGCTGGCAAGTTGGGTCGCAATTTGTTTGCCAATTCCCCTACTTGCACCGGTGACAAGAGCATATTTTTTTTGTCTTTCTTCAACCTTTTTGCTCTTTTTTAGCCCAATTTTTTCAAAAAAACCCATAAAAATCTCCAGTTTTTTGCCATTTTTTTACTAATTTTTTATCAATTCTTATTACTTTTTAAACCCGTCTTTTAGAGAAATTGTGCTGTTAAACACCACTCTACTGTCAGTAGAGTCCTTGTCAACACAAAAATATCCCTTACGCATAAATTGAAATTTGTCATATGGCTTTGCAGATTTTAGGAAGTTTTCTGCGAGGGCTGTTGTTTCGACAAGAGAGTCTTTTTCCAATATTTCGTCAATAGACACCCCGTCTGCAAGTGCTTTTGAAGGCCACAAATACTCTGACTTAACAAGATTTTTGAAATTTCGTATTACACATTCAAAACAATTTTCACTTGAAACAAAATGAATTGTGCCTTTGACTTTTAGCCCGCTGGTATCTTCCCCGCTTTTTGTATTTGGCAAATATTCGCATTCCAAGTGGTCAATTTTGTCGCCATTCATAACAACTTTGTTACAACGAATTACGTATGCACCTTTAAGTCTGACAAGCCCGCCTTCAACAAGTCTGTTATATTTTGGTGGTGGGTTGAGAGAAAAATCTTCGTCTTCAATGTAAATTTCTCTGCTAAATAGAGCTTTATGAGTTCCCGCATTTTCGTCATTTGGGTTGTTTGGAATGGATATTTCTTCAGTTTTCCCTTCTGGGTAGTTGGTTATAACGACTTTAAGTGGCGACATAACAACCATTGCACGGGTTGCCACTTTATTTAGGTCTTCACGAATATGATATTCTAATGCACTGAATGGAAGTGTGCTTTCACTTGCAACAACGCCGCAACTGTGAATGAAGTTTTTGACACCTTGAGCGGTGTAACCACGTCTTCTCATTCCAACCATTGTTAAAAATCTTGGGTCGTCCCAGCCCATAACTTTTCCTTCTTCAACAAGTTTCTTTAAATAACGCTTGCCAAGTAGGACATTTTCAAGATTAAGGGTAGAAAATTCTCTTTGTTTTGGTGCAAAAGGCTTGTTCCAACCATGGTCAATAAACCATTCATAAACTTCCCTATGCACACGGAATGTAATGTCACAAAGGCTGTATGTTACACCTTCCAAAGCATCTTCCATTGGGTGGGCAAAGTCATACTTTGGATATATACACCATTTTGTCCCAGTTCTGTAGTGTGGTTCTCTTGAAATATTATACATAATTGGGTCTCGCATAAGTATATTTGGGTGTGACATATCAATTTTGGCTCGCAAAGTCAGTGTGCCGTCTGGATATTTTCCCGCACGCATTTCTTTGAAAAGCCTTAGACTTTCTTCCGCTGGTCTATCTCTGAATAGACTATTTTTGCCCGGTTCTGTAAGAGTTCCCTTAAGTTTTTGTTGTTCCTCTTGTGAAAGCTCATCAACATAAGCGTAGCCGTTTTTTATCATTTCTTCTGCAATTTCATAAATTTTGTCAAAATATGCTTCACTGGCATAAATCATTGCTTTTGGCTCAAAACCTAGCCAATGCAAGTCTTCCATGTAACTATCAGCAAATTCCCCTTGCTCACGTGAAGGGTTGGTGTCGTCCATGCGAAGATAGGTGTATCCGCCAAATTTTTGTGCAGTTTCAAAGTCTATTATCCATGCTTTGCAATGCCCAATGTGCCAATAGCCGCTTGGCTCTGGTGGACAACGGGTAATAACTTCCTTACTTCTTCCCGCTTTTAGGTCCGACAAAATTTCTTCTTCAATAAAATTGTCTGCCTTTATGTTTTCCAAATCAATCATTTTTCTTTCCCTTTTATTTTATCCAATTTTAAATTAAACTTACATAAAGCAATATTCAACGAAATTCGTTTAGTTTGCATAACATATGTAAAATTTCGCATTTGAATGGTCTTAAATCAACGTTTTATGACTGACATATAAAATCTCACAAAACAAATATAAGACGCCTACAGAGCAATCTAACAGGAAAATTGGTATAGTATATTATACAAAGTTTTGTTCGCTCCGTCAAACAGACTTGCTTTATTTTCAAAAAAAAGAAGACTTCCTTACGAAGTCCTCTATTCTAAAACCAATTAAGCCCTAACAAGATCTTTGTTCTTCATACACTTTGTGCAGACATTCTTCTTGACTGGAGTGCCATTTTCCACCACAGTAATTTTTTGGACATTTGCTTTTTTATGTGTAAGTGTTCTTCTTGTTAGTTGAGAACTTCTATAACTCAAATTGCTGGCTCTCATCTGGTCTTTTCCACAAATTTCACATTTTGCCATTTTTCTAACTCTCCTTAAAGTAACTACTTGAATATTATACATATTAAAATGAAATTGTCAACAAAAGAAATCAATTTTTTTGGGAAAAGTGAGATATTTCCCTAAAATCTATGGACAATGGGGGTAAAAATTGCTATAATACTGATGTTTGCTACTGTGGCTCAGTTGGTAGAGCAATTGATTCGTAATCAATAGGTCGGCGGTTCGAGTCCGCCCAGTAGCTCCAGTGAAACAGAAAAAGTCCCATAAGGTCTTTTTTTTGTTTCACAATGATATTTGCTCTGACGAGCAAGTGAAATTGCTCCGCAATGATATTCTTTTTGAATATATGGTTCTGATCAAAGCGAGGGTTCATATATTTTGTAATAAAATATGTGAGCCGAGGGTTCATATATTTTGTAATAAAATAGATGAAGCGAGGGTTCATATATTCTCAAAAAGAATGATATTGCAAACAAGCACAAAATTGTGTCTTGTTTGCAGTGATGGTTGATTGAGCAAATATCATATCATTATGAGCAATAGCGAATAATATCATTGGCCGAAGGTCAATTTCATTGACTAGGCGGACAAAATTTGTCCCCTAGCCAATATCATTCATCAAACATCTCGGTCAGCATTGCACATCTCAAAAAATAATGGTTTCGGTCAAAATCTCTTTGAGATTTTAAGTTTAATTTTTATGTCGGCTTTGGGTAGATTTCTAGGAAATCTTGTTCCACATGGCAGTGGCGACAACATCGAAGTCTTGGTAGATATAGTCCGAGGTGCTGGGGCGGACATCGTTCACTATAGATACATAATCTATTTTGCCTTTGAAGTTGCGTCCACTTTCGGGAGTTGTAGTATTAGAACCTGCCTCTGCTCCTACAAAAATACAGTTGTTGGCGTTATAAGCAATCTTCCCTGAGGAAAATTCCGCACTGGTGCCAGTTAGCATGCCGTCAATATAAATTCTGGCGTAATGTCCGTCAAAGGTGAGTGTGAACGTGTGATAGCCACTGGAAATTTGTGTTAAGGGAACGGAACATATTGCATGTTTATATCCAATCCCGCTGTCATACACGGCAAATCTAATATAACTGCCCGCAACAGTACTATCATCAACATTATTAGGTTCAATATTCCACCCGCCACTATCTGTGCAACTAATAAGTCGCATGGTATTATTTACTGCTCCAAAATCAGCCCAGTTATTCATACTTGCCCTAATGGTGACGGTTAGTTTGTCTGTATACATATATTGTCTGCCGAGGGTTAAAAAGTTTGAGCCCGAAAAGGTTGTTGGGGTTATTAAATTATTACCATAGGTTTCGGGATAGGTGTATGCCCCAGTGCCAGTGGCAACTGAGTTTTCTATTGATACATAGTCGATTGTGCCTTTGAAAAATTCATAATCATTGCTTGGTGTAGTTGCATCCTCATCGGATTCTGCACCAATAAAAATTCCATTTTCCGAGTGGTAGATGATTGAACTTGAATTGTATGTACACGTTCCAGTCAAAACCCCGTCAATGTAAAGCCGAGCATATGAACCATCAAATGTACCAATAATTGTATGATATCCGCTGACTAGATTTGAAAGTGAGATGTTAGAATCAGCACATGCATAATTGCTCACATCGCTATCGTAAATGGCAAACCTTATTTTATTTGACGTAGTACCATGCAATGCCCAACCAGCGGCTTGTGCGCAACCGACAAAACGATACAATTTTGTTGATAACTCAGTCCAATCATCCATAAATGCCCTAACTACGACAGTGAACTTATCTGTGAACATATAGTCACGACCGAGGGCGATATAGTTTGAGCCAGTGAATGTTGTTGGTTCGATTAAATTTTTTCCATAATGCCAACCAGCAAAAGTATGCCCCGAGTATGTTGGAGTGACATTCGGGACTGAGGTTGTTGAGCCAACTTCCCCCGCATAGGTTGGAGAAAGTGAATTTGATAAAGAGCCGTTGTTATAATCAACTTTTAGGTCATGCCCCCATATGGCAGTTAAAGTGTGTTCAACGGTTGTAATATTTTGGGTTGTGGAAGTGATATATTCGTCATTAAACTTCCAACCTACAAAAGAATAACCCGCCTTTGTGGGAATAGGCAGGTCACCGTAAGTGTCACCAAGACGAACTAGCTTAGAGGATACCCCCCCCCCTATTGTGGATAACTCGCCGCCGTTTGGGTCAAAAGTCACTGTATATGTTGGTCTTGTATATTTTACTGAAATATTTGAATTTGCTTGTTGGTGTGTTGCCCCATATATTAGAACTCCTAAAATAGCCATAATCAAAGTGTAAAGAACGCAAATTGTTATCTTGTTTTGCTTATGATAAAACCTATTCAGCCATAACACAAAGCGTTCATATTTGGTCATTTTAAAAATCCCCCATTTAAACTTATTATATCTAAAATAAAACGTTTTTATGAAACCACCTATTCGTAGGTGGGGGCCCCGAAAGTAGCAGCGTAGCGAAACTTTTGGGGTAAAGGAAAGCCTGCCTAAAAGTTGAGTGGTTGCGACAGCAACCCGAATAAGTGGCACGGCTTGACGCTGTCTGTAAAAGTTTAAAATATATGAAGAAAAATGTCAAGAAAAAAGAAGAATGTTTTATTCTTCTTCCTTAGATTTATTTTCTCTGTCGAAGTTGAAGGTCATTGAGCCGTCACGATTGCGGGCAAGTTTGACTACTTCTGGTTCTTCTTGGGTGGCTTTTAGGCTTAGGGACACTTTGCAGTTTTCTGGGTCTAGGGCAATGATTTTTAGGTCAAGTTCTTGTCCGACTTTTGCCACCTCGTAGATATTTCTGACAAAATAATGTGATGCTTCCTTAACATGCAACAGTCCTTCAAGCCCGTCACCAAAGCCAACGACTGCCCCGAACGACAAAATCTTTTTGACTGTGCAATGGACAATATCGCCAACGTGATATTGTTTAAGTTTTTCTATTGTTGGGTTTTGTTGCAGCGCTTTGTAACTTAATGACACTTTGCCTTGTTCTCTATCACATTTGATAACTTTAAATTCATATTCCTTGCCAAGTTCAAAGACTTCACTTGCTGGTTTGTCTTTTTCGTAACTGGCTTCGCTGTTGTGAACTAAGCAGTCAACGCCGTCAACATTTACAAAAGCACCAAAGTCTGTAAATCTGACGACTTTCCCTTTAACAATTTTGTCCACATACATTGCTTCCCAAAATGCAGTTTCCTTGGTGTGTTTTTCGTTTTCTTCAACGGCTTTTATGGAAGCGATAATCTTTTTGTTCAAAAGGTCAATTTCAATAACGATTGCTTTAAGTTGTTTGTTGACGTAATTTTCTAGATTGTTATCCACACGTCTGATTGAAATTTGGCTGTATGGCACAAAAACTTCAAAATTGCCCAACTTGCTTTGAAGACCACCATGCACTGCGTGAGTGATAATAATTTCAATTTCGTCACCAATTTGAAGGTTGTTAATCATTTGCTCGCCACGTCTGATTTCGTCTGCTTTTGCTTTTGACAAAATAACGGCACCGCTTTCGTCCTTTGTGTTTGTGATAATTGCTTCAAATTTGTCACCTATCTTTACATCTTTCAATGCGTCAAGTTCTTCTGGCAGATAAGGCACAAGTCCGTCCTTTTTGCCGCCAATGTTTACAAGCAGTCCACTTTTCATCTCTGCAACGGCGACTGCCTCCACCTTTGCACCAACTCTAAATCTAACAAAAGTTCTATCTATGTTGTTTAAATTAAATTTCTCATCCATTGTTTGTCCATTAAACTCCTTTATACGCAGATTGTATCAGACTTTTCAAAAAAAACAAACTACTTTTTCATAGTTTGTTTTCTAAATTATAATTATTTCCCACTTTTTGAAAGAAAATCAGTGAAAATGGCTCATTTCTTTCTACATTTATTAAGTTTTTTAGATTGTTTTAGTACTTTCTTTTCTAAAACATACTCGTCATATGCGTTTTTAAGTGCCAAAATTTCTTCCCTTAATCTTATTTCACCCGATTGCATTGCGTCTTTCAAATTTTGCCCTTCCTCTATTTTTAATTCAAAAGGTTTGCCGATAAGCACAGTGTTTTTTCTAAAAAATCTATGTTTCTTGACGATATAACATGGCAAAATTGGTGTGCCAGACTTCAAAGCAAACAAACATGCGCCACCCTTTATGTCATCGTTTTCGTCAAAGTTTTCTTCCCTTGTTCCCTCTGGGAATATGCCCAAATTTTGACCTTTTTTCAGAACGGAAAAGACTTCTTTTGTTTGTGAAAGGTTTAGTCCTTGTGACCTATCGATTGGAATTCCGCCAAAAACGTGCTTCAGCCAAAATCGTTTCCAAGAGGTTGAAAATAGCTCCTTTTTGGCAAGATATCTAACCCGTGACTTAGTTGCCATATCAATCAGTATGACGTCAAAATTGCTTTGGTGATTGCAGATTATTATATAGTTTTTCTTTTTGTCAATTTTGCAGACACGTCTTACACGAAATGGTGCTAAAAGTCTAAACGGAACCCATGCAAGGATAATGCAAATCCAAAATAAAATCATCTTTCCTCCGTCCTTTTAATGCACTCTTGAGCCGCTGCAAAGCCAGTTGCAAGTGCAATTTGTATGTTATATCCGCCAGTTAGGGCATCGACGTCCAGTGTTTCACCCACGATGAACAAATTAGGAATAAGTTTGCTTTCCATTGTTTTTGGGTTTATTTCTTTTGTATCCAACCCACCACTTGTAACAACTGCAAAGTCAATTTTGTCTAGCCCTATTATTTCATATTCAAAATTCTTGAAAGTTTTGATTATGTTCGCTCTATTCTCTTTTGAAAGGTCACAAATTCGCCTTTCGCCAGAAATACCTGTTTTCTTTATAAACTCGGCAATCAAACTTTGTGGCAAATAGTCCTTTAGCATTGTTTTAAGTTCTCTTTTTGGGCTGTTTGAAATGTCTGTTTGAAGTCTGGTGTTTAATTCATCTTGCGATAAGGCAGGCTTTAGGTCAACAAGCAATTTTGCCTCACTTAGGTCAAACTTATTTGCATAACTTGAAAGTGTTAAAATAGTTGGCCCCGACACGCCTTGGTGAGTAAACAACAACTCGCCAAACTGAGTTAAGTTTTTATTTTTTGTCCCGTTATTTAAAACTATAGTGGCTTGGATGTTTTTAAGCGTAAGCCCCGCAAGACTGCCATCAAAATCTTTAAGCAAAATTGGAACAAGCGAAGGTCTTGGAGATATTATATTGTGTCCAAAACTTTTGGCGAATGTGTAGCCATCACCAGTTGAGCCCGTTGTTGGATAAGACTTGCCGCCAGTGGCAAGAACTACAATATCGCTCTCAAACTTGCCTTTTGATGTATTTACTACAAATCTTTCGTCTTTCTTTATACTCTTAACGGCACATTCTGTTACAACTTTTACATTATTCTTCTTTAAGATATTTGCAAATGTTTTTGTTATATCACTTGCTTTGTCACTTTTTGGAAAAACTCGTCTGCCACGCTCAACTTTAAGTGGTGTCCCATAAGTTTCAAAAAATTGAATTGTTTTTTGTGGTGGGAAAGAATTTATTGCAGAATATAAAAATTTGCTGCCAATTGTAACATTTTGCAGAAATTCCTCCACTTCGCAAAGGTTGGTGACATTGCACCTTCCCTTGCCTGTTATATACAATTTTTTGCCTAATTTTTCATTCTTTTCCAAAAGTGTTACATGGCAATTTTTATTTTCTGAGCAAGCACTGGCACACATAAGTCCACTTGCTCCGCCACCTATAATTACAATATCCATATGTAATATTTTATCATACTTTGCCCATAAATTAAAGTATTTGCATAAAAAAAATTAAAAAAATCCACTTGGCAAATAATAATTGTCAAATGGATATATAATTTATTCTACTAAAGAGTTTGTTAAATGTTTTAGGTATTCCACTTCATAGTCTTTAAGTGGTCGAATTTCGCCACGTTTAAGTCCACCCAAGCGAAGCCCTGCAAAGTTTGTCCTTTTAAGAAATTGAACTTCCTTGCCTATTGCATCAAACATTTTTCTTATTTCTCTGTTTTTGCCTTCGTAAATTGTCATTTCAATTTTGGACATGCCATGTTCAAAGTTTACAAGTTTTGCCTTGCACTTGCCATATCTTTCGCCGTCAATAACAACACCTGCACGAAGAACCGCCAGTTCACTTTCCTTTATTTCTCCCTCAACTTTGACAACATATGTTTTTGGGATTTCGAATTTTGGGTGGGTAAGTTTGTAGGTCATATCGCCGTCATTTGTCAAAAGAAGAAGCCCCTCGCTGTCATAATCAAGCCTGCCAACGGGATATATGCGTCTATCTGTGTCACCAATGAAATCTATAACTGACTTTCTGTCCCTATCGTCAGCAAGAGAGGTCACCACGCCTTTTGGCTTGTTGAACATATAATACACCTTTTCTTCTGCGGGCGTAATCTTTTGTCCGTCCACCATAACAATGTCTTTCTTTTCGTCAACAGTGGTTGCTAGGTCAACAACTTTTTTTCCATTAAGTTCCACTTGACCATTTTTTATAAGTTCTTCGGCTTTTCTTCTTGAGCACAAGCCAGATTGTGCAATGTATTTGTTAATTCTAATCATTTTACCATTTGTCCAGTATATCTTTTAGTTTAGTTTCGGGCTTTATTGTCCCTACATCTTCAATACTACACAAATCTTCACTAAAAATCAAGTCATTATCATAATAAATTTTAACTTCTCCAATTTTTTGTCCTTTTGCTATGGGTGCTTTGACATTTGTTGGATAGTCATATTTAACTGTGTATTTGTCTTCTTCTCCCTTTTTGCATACGACAGAAAAGCCATTTTTATGATATATTCTGGTGGAAGAATTTTCTCCGTTGTCAACTGTTACATTATCAACAACTTTATATTTTGATAGGACATCATAATGTCTATATTCATCATATGCTTTGTTTATAAGTTCCATACTCTCTTCAAACATTGGCCCACAGTTTAAAACCACACACACAACTTCCATATTATCTCTTTTGCAAGCCGATACAAGGCATCTACCTGATTTTTTGGTGTAACCCGTTTTGACTCCAATGCAGCCGTCAAGGCTTCTTAAAAGTTTATTTTTGTTTATAAGGGTTCTGGCAGTGTTGTGTTCCGTTGCACGGATAACATATTTTTGACACGAAACTATTTCTCTGAAAACTGGGTTTTTGAGAGCGACTGCTGTTATTTTTGCAAGGTCACTGGCGGTTGTAAAGTGTTCGGGGTCGTCAAGTCCGTGTGGGGTGACAAAGTGGCTATCCTTACAACCACATTTAAGTGCTGTTTCATTCATCATTTCTGAAAATTCTTGGACATTTCCCTTGCCTACTTCAAGGGCAAGAGTTAGTGCGGCGTCATTGCCCGATTGGAGCATAAGACCATACAAAAGTTGTTTGATTGTTAGTTGTTCGTTTTCTTTTAGATAAATTGAACTGCCCTCAACAAGTGTTGCGCGTTTTGGAACGGTTACAAGTTTGTCTAGGTCGTCAACATTTTCAATGACTGTTAGAGCGGTGACAATTTTTGTTGTGCTTGCCATTGGAAGTTTCTCATTTTCATTTTTGGCATACAGAACTTTGCCTTGTGAGGTTTCAATAACTATCATAGATTTTGCAGAGCAGTTTATTCCCTCTGGGGCGGCTGACACAAAAGTTTTTTGCGTAGCAAAAGATGTTGCAACAATTATTGCAGCAATAAACAAAACTGCTAACATTAGCAAACACTTATTGAGTTTTATTTTAAAAAGAGATTTGTCCATACACTCCCCACTTTATTTCACCTTTGATACAATGTCTTTGACAATATCTACGACCTTTTCGACATTGCTTTCTGCTTCCACTTTAATAAACTGCACCTTATCCTTTGTTAAGACCAAAAAACCAATGGGTGTGATGTTACATCCGCCACCACTTCCACCAGCAAAGGGATAAACCACCTTTTTCTTTTTGGTGTTATATTCGCCTCCACCAGACACAAAGCCAACTGCCACCTTAGAGATTGGAATAATGCAAGAGCCATCTTGCGAAATGGGGCTGCCGACAATGCAGTCAATGTCCACCATTGATTTTAAGTTTTTTAGTGTGTTTTCAAGCACGTTTTCCACTGGTTTCTTTACTTCCATTTTTTACACCTCTAATTTTTTTTGAAATTGTTTTTATAAGTGCGAGCAATATTTTGAATATTGTTACATCTACGCTTGACGAAAAGCCACAAAGTAAGTTTGATTTTAAAAAGTCTGGAAAATTGTTGATTTCAAACGGGACGACATCATTTTTTGTGGCAACACACGCAAGCGAGCCAAACATTGCATTGAGTCCACCACATATGAGACACGACAGCATGCAGTTATCCTCAAAGCCGATGTGTGACAGCACTCTTATGTGTTTCAGTTTTAGCAATTTGATAAGCGTTGAAAAGTATTCTTCGCCAAAAGATTTTTTGTCACCAAAGTCAATGAGTGTGATGTTAAATTGCTTCTTTTTGCCTTCCAGATGTATTTTGTTTGGAAGAAGTCGCATGCCAAATAGGAAAAGTCGCAGATTAAAAAAATATCCCGAAGAAAACCCATAATTTTGCAAGAAATCATAGTTGATTTTTACTTTTATCCTAAGGGGGACAAAGAGCAAAAATAATACAATGGCGAAAATTATTAAAAAGGCTTTCATGGTGATAGTATTTGTAAAGTAGTGAAAATTATCCAATCTATGTGTTATTTTTTAGTCTAAATTTGTAAATTTTCATTCCTTTTAATATTTTGTCCACATAAGCCTTTGTTTGCGAATATGGAATATTGTATAGTGTTTTGCCGTCAGAAGAATTTTCCTTCCCCGCCAGCCAAAGCCTGACGGTATATTCGCCAGCATTGTAGGCACAGAGGACTGATGTTGTGTTGTCAAATTTTTCTGTAAGATAATATAAATAATAACAACCTATTTTTATGTTTGTTTCTGGGTCCAAGAGATTTACATTTTCATAATCTTCGTTCACTAAATCGCAAACATATTTTGCCGTTTGTGGCATAAGTTGCATAAGCCCCATTGCACCACGAGAAGATATGGCATTTTTGTCAAAAGAACTTTCTTCGTTTATAAGACTGGCGACTAAGACTGGGTCTAGATTGTATAATTTGCTATATGTTATAATATATTCTGAATAATTTAGCGGGTAACGCACAGCGAAAAAGATAGCGACACTTGCAATGATAAGTATCACGACAAAAAAGGATATGAAAATGCGTTTTCCTTTCATATCCTTATTTTATTACAAAACTTAAAATTTATTATCAAAGTGTTAGCAATCAAACCATGTTTTGCCTGTTGTAACATCAACTAGTAGTGGCACGCTTAGTTTTACAACATTTTCCATGCTGTCACGCAAAATCTTTGCGACTTCCACTGCTTCTTCCCTTGGAGCGTCAACAATCAATTCGTCATGGACTTGCAAGATAAGTTTGCTTTTCATGCCACGAGAAGACAATGTCTTGTCAACCTTTATCATGGCAAGTTTTATTATATCACTTGCTGTGCCTTGAAGTGGCATATTCATTGCGACTCTTTCGCCGAAGTTGCGGATAAGATAGTTGCGAGATAATAGTTCGTTGATTTTTCTTCTTCTGCCAAAGATTGAATAGGCATAACCCGTGCGTTTTGCATTTTCAACATTGCCGTCCATATAGGCTTTGACCTTTGGATAACGGGCAAAATATTGGTCGATGTATGTTTTGGCTTGTTTGACTGAGGTGCTGATGTTTTGCGACAGACCAAACTCAGATATGCCATAGATAATTCCAAAGTTGACTGCTTTTGCCATTCTACGCATTTGGGAAGTGACTTCTTGAATTGGCACGCCAAACACTTCGCTGGCTGTGAGAGAGTGAATGTCAATATTATTGTTAAAGGCAGATATAAGCGTTTCGTCACCCGAGCAATGTGCCAAAATTCTAAGTTCAATTTGCGAGTAGTCGGCACTGACCAAAAGTCCGTCAGAATATCTTGACACAAACATTTTTCTTAGCGACCTGCCTTCATCTTCCCTAACTGGAATGTTTTGCAAGTTTGGCTCGCTGGAACTTAGTCTGCCGGTGGCGGTTAGAGTTTGGTTGAAAACTGTGTGGACGAGTTCGTCTTTTTTGACTAAAACCTTGTATGGCTCAAGATAAGTTGTAAGAAGTTTGCTAATTTTCCTATAACGGATAATTGCTGGGACTATTGGGTGAAGGTCATACATTTCTTGCAGATGTTCTATGCTTGTAGATTTTTTTCTATTGTTGTAACTTGTAAGCCCAAGTTTATCAAACAACACTTCACCAAGTTGCTTTGGAGAGTTTACATTAAAGTCAACTCCCGCAAGGCGTTTGATTGTTTGTTCCATTTCTTCCACTTCAAGCGAGTATCTATTTTGAAGTTCTGCCAAAATGTCTTTATCTATTTCAAACCCTGTTTTTTCCATGTTATATAGCACGTCAATAAGTGGAAATTCTATTTCGTCATATAGTTTCTTAAGGTTTTGATTTTCTAGGTCATAGAGCAATTTTTCGTGGAGATAGAACAAATTGACTGCTTGATAATTCTCTTCAAGTGAATATTTGGAGAACAAGTTGCCTTTGTTGCACTCCCTTTCGCCAACGCACAAAAGATAATATGCCAAAAGTGCGTCAAAGTCGCAACTCTTAAGCGAGATGTTGTGGCTGTCCAGAATGTGCATCATTTGCTTTTTGTCATATGTTATTTTTTTAATATTTTCATCTTCAAAAATTGGTTTTAAAGTTTTTAAAATGCCGTCAATGTTTGTCCCGCCGATGAGGTCGTGGGTTATGTTGCACCAAAACTCACAATTTTTGTCATAGGCAAAGAAGAATTTGTCATTTTCGATTTCAAAGCAAAACTCACCCGCTTTTTCAATATGTGCAAGTTGTTTTGTGACATCTGCTGGGGACAAGATTTCAATTCTATTTGCATTATACTTTTCAAAAGACTCGTCATGAGGTGCATTTGCAAAGAGGTCAGATTTTTTAAGAAGGCTGTTGAATTCATACTCTTTGAAAAAATTATATACTTCTTGTGAAAATGGGAATGGATAAGTTAAGTCTTCAAGTTTTAGGTCGAGAACCATATCTGTTTTGATTGTTGCAAGGTCACGGCTGAGATAAGCACTTTCCTTGTCGGCTTCTAATTTTGTGCGATATTTTTCTTTCACCTTGTCGAGATTTGCATAAATATTATTAAGCGAGCCAAATTCTTTAAGCAAATTTGTTGCAGTTATTTCCCCAACGCCAGCAACGCCTGGGATGTTGTCGGAACTATCGCCCATAAGTGCTTTGAGGTCCACCACTTGATTTGGATAAAGCCCATATTCGTCATAATATGCTTGCTCGTCCATTTCCTTAACTTCTGTTATGCCCTTCTTTGTTATCCAGACTTGGGTGTTTGGAGAAATGAGTTGCAAGGCATCTCTGTCCCCAGTTACAATAATGTTTTCTGTGTCGAACATTTTGCTTATGGAGCCTATGATGTCGTCCCCCTCAAAGCCTTCAATTTCCATATGATTTATGCCCATAGCGGAAAGAAGTCGTCTTAAAATTGGGAACTGACTTGCAAGTTCCCTTGGGGTTGGCTTTCTGTTGGCTTTGTAGGCGCCATACATGCTATTTCTAAAAGTCTTTTTGCCATAGTCAAGTGCCACAACAATATACTTTGGCTTTATCTCCAAAATTGCTTTTATTAGAATATTTGTGAAGCCATAAACGCCGTTTGAAAATTCACCTTTGCTGTTTGTCAAAAGTGGCAAAGCGTAGAAGGCTCTGTTTATGAGGCTGTTTCCGTCAATGATAACAAGTTTTTCTTTATCCATAAAATTCTCACTTTTTGCTTAGTTTATATTATTTTTGGCAAGTTTCGTCAAGATATGTTGCTTCCACATCGCTTACATGCAACAAAACCGCCACAGGATATTGATAATAGGCGTTGCTTAAGGCATAACTTCCGCCCAAAACTCTTTGGTCAAAGCCGCCCATGTGCCAGTTTATTGCCATGGCTTCTTCTCTGGAAAGTTTGAAGAAACTTGAAATGATATACACCGACTTTTCGCCATGTCCATATGGCAAGGCTTCGTCATAGGCATAATATGGCTGCTTGACCCATTCACCGTCAACTTTAACATTTCTAAGTTCCACCTTGTAGCAATCCACCTTGCACACGTCATGCAAAAGCGACATAATGGTTGCAGACTCAAGCGACACTGTGTCTTTCCAGTTTTCGCCATATTGCATGGCAAGATTTCGTGTAAAGCGGTCAAAAACATTGAGTGTATGAAAGCACAATCCGCCCGGCACGTTGGAATGAAATTTTGTGCTTGCAGGTGCTTCAAAAAAATCAGATTTTTCAAGCCACGCCAAAAAATCTTCCGAGCCTTCCCTATGCACATTTGCCCTAAAAATTTCCAAAAATTTTTGTTTGTTTTTCTCTAAGTCGATATCCATAAACATTGTTCCCTTGTATAAAATATTCATACAAAGTTTAACACACTTTGCAAAATAAGTCTAAACATTTTTTTGGATATGTTAAAATAAATTTGAAATTGTCAAAAATTTGCCCATAAAAAACATCACCCCCAAAAGGAGTGATGTTAGTTATGCGTGCTTGGTCATTTTTTTGTATAAACAACCTTCTTTGTCTTTGTTGAACAGTTTTCTGAAGTAATGTTATCAAATCCATCAGGCATAAAGATTTCCCCTCCATTACCATAAGATGTCTTTTCAATGACATTATAAGGAGCAACAAATTTTATAAGTGCGTAATTACCAGCTGCAAGATCAAATAGACTCAACTTTTTCCCCACACCAGCAGAATAAACACCGTTATCAACTTTCCCCATGTCAAAATTTCCTAAATCAAGTTCTTTAACATAAAAGCAACTTCTAAACATTGCAAACATATTTGTTGCCAAGCTTGTATCAAAATTGCTTAATTCTATAACAGTCGCATTTAGATATTCATTATCATAATAATCAATTTCAAATAAATTCGCTGAATTTTCTGGGGCATATATTATACCAGAAGAATATATAGCCATTGTGTTTAAATCGTTATCCCAATATGCTTTTACATCTTGAACACCATCGGTCTCTACAAAAGCAGTTGTTGATGATTGATTTATTGTCCCAACAGAAACACTATTTTGTAAGCCAGTAATCCTTGATTCATCATTTGTAAATATTATAGACTTTGCATTTTGGACTTTACTTCTTCCAATCCTATTTATCCAGTCCTTTGAAAGATAACTGACTACTGTTGCATTTGGGTCAACTTCAACGGAAGTTAGGGTGAAAAGGAATTTGTTGGTGCTGTCTGCGTTGTAGTTGGCGACTATGCCAGGGGTGATTTCTAGGAGCATATATATGC
>JBNMHO010000018.1:0-15784 GCA_050872785.1 Clostridia bacterium
CCCCGTCAATGAACAACATTTTCTATCTTGATGACGTATTTTTGGAGAAGATTGCCTAACTTTTGCTAACTTCCACCCAATTTCCCAAACTTTTTCCAAAACCTTTCAAAAACTTTGCTCAAATAATTGCAGAAAATGTCCATGGGTGATATACTACAAGAAGTGAGGGATATTATGGGAAAGCAAGTTCAAGGGATACATGCGGGTCACAGACAGAGGTTAAGACAACAGTTGTTATTGGCTGACTACACCAAAATGCCCGAGCATTTGATTATGGAACTTATGCTGACTTTCATTCTTCCATACAGAGATGTCAACCCATTGGCTCATGCACTTTTAAATGAATTTGGCTCACTTGCCAATGTAATTGACGCAAATATTGAGGACTTGAAAAAGGTTAAAGGAATTGGGAATATAACTGCACATTATCTAAGTTTTTGTTCCAAAATTCCAGAAATTTATAGGATATGCAAAGCAAACAGGAAACATAGTATAAGGAATGTGAAACAAATTGTGTCATATGTGGCAAATTCAGTTGACCTAAAAGCACCAGAAAATTTTGAATATATGTGTCTAAACGGCAGAGGCGAAATATTATACTTTGGCGAAATCGGTTGCAAAAGTTCAAAAGAATTATTGTCAAAAAATAGAGAACTCGTTGCACAAATTTTGAAATATCCAACTCATTCAGTCGTTATTGCACACACAATTCCAGAGGGCGAATTAACCCCCTCACAAGAGGACATGGAATATGCTCAAAAACTAAGAGCAATTTTGGACTCTCTTTCAATTAGGCTGATAGATTATGTAATTG
Source organism: Clostridia bacterium (assembly GCA_050872785.1). Lineage (GTDB taxonomy): Bacteria > Bacillota > Clostridia > Christensenellales > UBA1242 > UBA7862. Next base: position 815 of record JBNMHO010000018.1, read on the forward strand.
TTTCGCCAAACGGATACTTTAGTTTCTTCAAAGCAAGGCTTATTGAAATCGGTGGACCAAGTGAAATTGAGGCAGCTTATCGTGACCTTGAAATGAGCCTTCGTGACGGCGGAATTGAATATTCTTTTGATGAAGTGGACACTGACCAAAACAAGATTGGAAGTAAAGTGAGTTAGGTTTAATATATTGATATTTTTTAAAACTTATTGAAGAAAAAAAGTTTAAGGAATTGTGACCTTAGACTTTTTTTATTAAGTATTTACAACAGAAAATATTTTATTTGGCGTTTAATTTGCTTTGTGATTTCAAGATTTGTTGCAAGCGATAGCGGTTAAATCTTTGGATACAAATTGGCGGAAAGTCGGCAAAAAGTGAAGTTAAAACAGAAGTGATGACATAAATTGCCCATTCGTCCATAGAAAGCAAAAGTCCAAATGGAATGGCGAGCAACCCCACAAACGCACACACCCAATGCGTGAATTCTGCACTGATGTTATTTTGCAAAACAATGGCCATTCGCTCGTTGTCCAATTTTTGCAACACAAAAAGGCTTCTGTCCCAAGCAATAAATTTGTCTTTCCACCTTTTCACGCCCATGCGAGAAAGAAAGTTGTATTCGCTTTTTTTAACAACAAACCCCTTGCTTTCAACATGAATTTTATACTTTAATTTTTTCGCAAAAAGCAAGCCGATGAAAATTCTTACGTCCGTGTGATAAGCAAACATAAAAAGGGTTATAAAAATGGCGACTTGAGGGGAAGTCCACCCCCAAATGGCGACTGCAACCCCGCTGCACGCAAACGCAATGTTAAGACAAATTGTCAAAATTATTGCAAATTTAAGTTCTTTCGTTATCTTCATAAAAATATTTTAACACTTTTCTGGTGATTTTACAAACAATTCCGCTATTTTAACTGTTCAATCTCGCTGTCACGAATTTGTTGTTGCTCATGGCACAATTCATCAATGTATCTTTGATAGTTGATTAAGTAATCTTTATACATTTCATCAAAGTCCGCTCTAAGATAACCATGAAAGATTTCAGGACTCCAAAGCCCGTCATTGGCAAGAATCGTTTTAAATTGTTCAGTCATTTTTTGTGGATTTTCCTGCCATTTCTCAAACAAATAACATGCAATTATGTTGCAAAAATAATATTGAGATTCGCCAAAAATAAGCCTTGGGTTGTTACCTTTTTTTACTTTGTCAGCATTTTCAAATCGCTTTAGGACAAAATTTACGGCAGATTTTTGCTTAATATTTTTTTCCTTGAAAATTGGATAATATTTGTTTACAACTTCATTTACTGACATTTCTCCAGCCAAAATTTTAACAAGCAGCCCCTCAATTTCAGTCTGAATGAGTGCAGCTCTGATTGAATTTTCAGCCGAAATCTTGCAGTCAACAATGTTTCGTTTCAAGCCAGGATATTTTGTTGGAAGAAATACATTTAATGCAATTTTTTCGCAAAACAAAGGACAAATCTCTATAAGGTTTTTGTAATGTGGCAACACTGCGAGTTCCTTAGAAAAAGTTGGAGCCATAGAGTGAGTGAATTCATGCACAAAATCAGTCAAATTATCTGCATAGCCCATGGAATTTATGCGTATTTTTTGTGAAATAGGAGAAACACGAGATCTGTAGTTCGGGTCATTTTTGTGAAGTTCAAGATATTGCAAATTTTCCTCTACCTTTTCAAGAAAAGAGTAATCGCCCTCTGCATAACCGTCAAGCATTGCAAAAAATTCTTTCGTGTCAGAAATCAACTCCTTTTCTGAAAAGCAAAATTCTCCGTTATAACCACGACTTTTAAAATAAACAGGCTTCAAAGCCTGCATAAAAAAATCATCTGCATTGGCAAATATAACTTGAAATTTCTCGGTTTTGACAGCCCTCTTTGCCATTTTCACCAATCTTTCATTCTTTCTTAACGCATTTATCCTAATTTTAAGAGCAACAAGTTCCTCTTTACTCAAATTCTTATCATCTTTCATACCTATATTATACCATATTCTACAACATTTTTCAACATTAAACACATATTCATATTTTTGCATAAAATTCACAATACTTTTTCTGTGAAGATATAAATTTCTTTAGCATTTAGGGGAAAAAATGTAAAATATTAGAACTAATATTGTTCCATATTTTGGGAATAGGAAAGATAAAAATTATAGGACAGAAGACAAGTCAAAAACCTAGATCATTTCTCAAAAAATAAAAATGAAATAGTGGAATAAAAATGATTGACAAATAGTCGAAGATTTGGTAAAATCACTTTTGTTGAATGGAGAAGTACCCAAGAGGCCCAAGGGGATCCCCTGCTAAGGGATTAGACGTGTAACAGCGTGCGCGAGTTCGAATCTCGCCTTCTCCGCCAACGCCCGCCCAGCCAAGCCTTCCGTTTGGTTGGGTGTTTTTTATTGATGAAAGTGTGTTTTGATAGTTATCACATTTGGCGTAATAAGAGATTGGATAATAACGCTATGCATTCTTCGTGTCTAATCGCTTGACTTTGATTATATTTGAATGATAAACTTATGATAGATTTGATGTTTAAAATTCATATCATTTTGGAGGGTTTATGGAAGAGTTAGTGTCAGTGATTGTGCCTGTGTATAACGCCGAAAAATATCTTGGTAAATGCATAGATTCTATTCTTAATCAAACCTATAAAAATTTGGAGTTAATATTGGTTAATGACGGAAGCAAAGACAATTCATTGACCATCTGCGAGGATAAGAAAAAGACTGATAGCCGAGTTGTAGTTGTTTCTAAAGACAATAGCGGCGTTTCAGATACAAGAAACAAAGGAATTGAAGCAGCAAACGGCAAGTATATTATTTTTGTTGATAGTGATGATTTTTTGGAGCCTGAATGCATAGAAACAGCAGTCAATGCTATTAGCGATTGTGACTTAGTTGTATTTGGTTATTCTTCTTTTGGGAAGAATGAACAAACTGTATGCCCAGGTGTAAAAAAGGTAGTTTGTTTTAAAGATGATGAAGATTTGTTTTTTAATCTAGTTGGTAATTATCTGATAAACCAGCCTTGGAACAAAATGTATAGGAAAGAAAAAATAAAGCAAGGTTTTGACAGAAATTTTACAATAGGTGAAGATTGTTTGTTCAATTTGAACTATATAATGGGAATAGATAAGGTATCCGTTATACCCGATTCTTTGTATAACTATAATGTTCAAAATGTTAATAGCATTTTAAAGACAAAGGTGAGAAGTTTTGAAAATTATTTTGATTATTGGCAAAGAGTTTTTTCTTTTTGTTCAAACTATTTTAATACACAGACTTCGATAGAAAAAACAAGCTGCTTATTTATAAAATCAACAGTAGGACAATTATTAGCAGAAACTAGAAATTCTAACAAGCAGGATTTTATATTGGCTTTTAACAAATATAGGGACCACGAGATGGTTGACAAAGCTATTCGAAATTATAAGATGACCTTTAAGGGAATAAGATATAAGCTGCTGTTCTATTTGTTTAAAAGGAATAGGAAGCGAACCTTATTTTTTTTGCGGGCTCAAATGTTGAGGTTAAGGGGGAAAAAGTGATTTTAAAAAAAATAATTAAGAAAGTTAGGTCCCGAATGATTAATATTTTTACAAGACCGTTCTTAAAAAAGCCTAAAGTTATGTCTGATGAAGAAACTATTGATTACATAAAAGATAATATGGTTTCGCTTGGGAGATTTGGCGATGGCGAGTTGGCTATGATGATTGGGAATGGGATTGGCTTTCAAGAGAAAAATGATGAGCTGTCGTCAAGGTTGTTAGAAGTCAAAACAACTAATCGTTTTTTGGTGGCGATTCCAAATGTTTTCACAAGAAAAGTACTGAATAAGAGATTGTTAACTGAAATGGAATATTCTTTTTGGAAGAAAAATTTAAAAAGTTCTTATTATTATTGGTGTAGGTTTTTTAACAAAAATGAAAAAATAGGTGACGCTTTTATTAGTAGGTTCTACATGAGATACAATGACAAAACGAGAGTGTCAAGTTATATAGATAAATTAAAAACTCTTTGGCAAGACAAAGATGTTGTAATTGTTGAAGGTAAAAACTCTCAAGTTGGAGTTGGAAATGATATTTTAAATAATGCTAAAAGTGTAAAACGTATTTTGTGTCCAGCAAAAAATGCTTATGAAAGTTACAATAATATTTTGGAAAGTATAAAAGAGAATGTTGATAAAAACTGTTTGATAATTTTAGCGCTAGGACCAACGGCAACTGTTCTTGCTTATGAGTTAAGTGAAACAGGCTATTGGGCGATAGATATGGGGCATTTTGATATTGAATATGAATGGTTTTTAGCAAATGCAGAAACAAAAATTCCAGTCGGAACAAAGCATGTTAATGAATGTGGAGAAAGTGGAAAATTTGAAATAGAGAATGAAGAATATAGAAAACAAATTATAAAAATTATTGACTAATATATTTGGATGTGAAGAATGAAAATTTTATTTCAACATCGACACATGGTGTCGGGGGGGGTTGAGAAAGCCCTTATCAATTTAACCAATTTATTGAAGAACGAAAACGATATAGATCTTTTTCTGTTTAATGATTCAGGGGCGATGAGAGATGAAATTGATAGGAAAAAAATTAATGTATTTGAAGGTTGTAAACTGTTTAAAAAGATTAGACAGCCAAAACAGATTTCTGCAGTTAAGAACGTGACAAAGAAAAATAGTTTCAAACAGATTTTAAGAAAAATTTTAATAGCATTAGGTGCTAGAAGAATTTATAGACCGCTTGCAATGCTTACTCAGAAAAAGATAAAAAAGCAATATGATGTTGCGATTTCATATCAGGCGCTTGATTATAATTCCTGCGCCATTGTTTTAAAAAAAGTTAAAGCGAAGAAAAAAATTGCTTTTTTCCACTGTGATTTTTCAAAATTTAAACTTAGCACAGCGCATTTAAGAAATGTGTTAAAATATGATAAAATTATTTGTGTATCAAAAAGTTGCGCTGAGATGTGCGCCAAATGTTATCCACAACTTAAGAATAAAGTTGATTATTTGTATAATCCCATTAATAGTGGCGAAATTTTCTTAAAAAGTAATGAAGATTTAAAACTTAAGAAAGTAGAAAATAAAATTAATATAGTAACTGCTGCTCGTTTGAGCGAAGAAAAGGGTATTCTCAGAGCACTTGGTGTTTTCAAAAAATTGATAGAAAGCGGGACTGATAATTTCTGTTGGCACATTTTAGGTGATGGTGCTGAAAGAGCGGCGATTGAAAAATGTATAGAAGAAAATAAAATGCAAGATTATGTAATCCTGTATGGGAATCAAACAAACCCTTATCCTTTTATGAAACAGGCGGATTTATTCTTTCTATGCTCCTATCATGAATCTTTTGGAATTGTTCTCGTAGAATCCAATATTGTTGGAACACCTGTATTGTCTACGGAAACAGTTTCAAGTGAAGAGATTATTGGAAATAATGGGTTTATTTGTGGAAACAATGAGTTAAGTATGTATGACAAGTTGAAAAATCTCTTGGGAAATCCTATAAAGATTAAAGATAAAAAAGAATTACTAAAAAATTATAGATACGATAATAAAAAAATAAAGGATAAATTTGAGAAAATAATTAAATAAAAGATAAAAGACTGAAAAAATGACAAGAACACAGAATGTAAAGAAAAATTTGATATTTAATGTTGTGAAATATACTGCATCGTTGGTGTTGCAGTTTGTTTTGCGCACTGTTCTTATTTATTACATGGGCGCGGAGTATCTTGGACTTAATGGGCTTTTCACAAACATATTTACATTCTTAAATCTTACTGAGTTGGGCATTGGAAGCGCTATTGTTTTTAGCATGTATAAGCCCATTGCAGACGGCGATATTGAAAAGGTTAAATCGCTTCAGAATTTATACAAAAAAATTTACATAATTATTGCCATTATTGTTGGAAGCATTGGACTTGGCATAACGCCGTTCATAACTTTCTTTATTGGTGGCGGGACAAGCCTTGACATAAACATTTATGTCTTATATGCTATGTTCCTTGTAAGCATGCTTGTCGGATATTTTTCAGCCCACAAAAGGTCGCTTTTGTTTGCTTATCAAAGGAATGATGTTGAGAATAAGGTCGGCACAATTTGCACATTTTTGAGGACTGCTATTCAAGCAGTTTCCTTGATAATTTTCAGAAATTATTATGTGTATCTTTCAATAACAATTGTGTTTACACTTGCAGAAAATATTTCAATTCAAGTGGTGGCAAATAAAATGTTTCCAGAAATAAATGGACCCGCCCCACAAATTGACAAGGAAACAAAGAAGGAAATTACAAAAAATGTGGCGGCACTTAGCATGCACAAAATTGGCGGTGCTGTTGTGTTTTCCACTGATAACATTTTGGTTTCAACTTTCTTCGGGCTTGCAGTTTTGGGAGTCTATTCAAACTATGCCTTGATAACAACAACGCTTGGCTCATTCTTTGCTTTGTTTGTAAGTGCCTTGCAAGCAAGTGTGGGAAATCTTATTGCCAGTTCCGATACGGAATATGTTTTTGAGCGTTACAAAAAGATTAGGTTTGCCTTTTCCTATTTAACAGCTATGACGACCATTTGCCTTTTTGTATTGGTGCAACCTTTCATTCAAAAGTGGACGGGAAGCAGTGAATATTTGCTTGAGTTGCCAGTTGTGTTGTCCATTTGTTTAAGTTATTATTTAACAAGAATAAGAACCCCGGTGGGACTATTCAAAGACGCAGCGGGATTGTTCTGGCAAGATAGGTGGAAGCCTATTATTGAAGCGATGGTCAACCTTGGTGTATCCATAGGGCTTGCATTTTTAATGGGGATAAACGGCATTTTCCTTGGAACAATCGCAAGTTCGCTTGCCGCTCCAATTTGGATTGAGCCTTGCGTTTTGTATAAACACTATTTCAAGAAAAGTCCAAAAAAATATTTCTTAAGAATGTTGCTAGATTTTGCTATAATGGTGGCTTGCGGAGCGGCATGTTATTACACTTGTGCGCTTATTCCAAATGGCGGAATTGGATTTCTTATATTGAAGTTTGGCATTTGTTTCTTGCTTTCAAATGCACTTCTCATTTTGGCATATCTTCCAACTGGCGACTTAATTTCAAGTTTGCAATATTTCAAAAACGCAATTTTAAGCCGCAGTCCTAAAAAGGAAAAATAACAATAAAAACTTCTCTCATCGCAAGATTGAGAGATTTTTTTGTTCACTTTGACTAGAACTTTGCTCTTGACTTTAGGAGAGTTTGTGATAGACTTTAAGTAGAATAAATTTGGTAGGTGAATTATGAACAGAAAGCAGTTTACACAAGAGTTTTGCGACACAAAGACAATACAAAAATTTTTGCATAATCAAGGAATAATTTGGGACGGAACAAACTACATTGACGGGCCTTATGGCGCCAATGGCAACTTCGACCACGAATGTGTTTGGCTTGTGCCAGAAGATGGTGACTATCCAGTGTTTGCAAGGTTTGAAATTAGTCCGCTTAATTTTGTAATTATGCAAGACACTTTTTTGACCGATGAACAAAAAATTATCAGCAAAAGATATGCTGAATTTGGGTATGAATGGCGTTCGTTTATGGCACAAGAAAAGGACGACTACCTTCCAGTCGCAAAGAGATATTTCCATGCTCTAAGAAGGGGAATACTCAACCACAGTTTCAAAACTCGGGACGACCTTTTAAAAAGTTTATCGAGTGTTCAAAAGGCTTATCAGGCGAAGATTATTCAAGCGGAAACAAACGAAGAATGTTCGAAATGGAACACACTGCTTGCAGCAAAAAGGTCTGAATTTCAAACAAAAATTGCAAAAATTAACATCGACACTAAGAGCAAAATTGTAACTTTACAAAAGGTATTGGACGAACTTGATTTTTTGGGAGAAATGAAAAATACAGAACATAATCATGAAAAATAGGAGGGGGAAATGGAACACAATATCTCTCTTGCGAGAGAAAAATCTATAGTTTTACAAGGGCCCATTGGCATTGGCAAAAGCACCATTGCAGAGGAACTTTCAAAATGCACAGGTCTTCCGCACGTTTGGGCGGATACACTTAGAGAATGTCCAAAAGACTGCGAGCAGATAGAGAGAAAAATTAAAGATTATGAACAAGAAATTGAAAGACTTGAAAAAGACAACACCAGCGAGGCAATAAAAGAAACTATTATTATGTATAAACATATGCTGTGGCTTCAAAAAAATTATCTTTCGCAACGACAACTTTTCCCAACCCTTCCAAACTATGCAGATTTTGGCTTTAGCCCAGAAGTTTCTTCTTGTTTGAGAGATTGCTATGGCCCAGTTGCGTGGCATATGTATCACAAGCAATTTGAAAATTTGCTACTTCAAGAACTAACTAGAACTGTCGATTTTCCTTGTATTTTGGATCTTGGTGGTGGCATGGCTTCAAGCCCAAAAGCAGCCTATGATAAGGCAGTTGAGGAAATTTTAGCGTCGGATAATCACTATTTCTCACAATGGAGATTGGAAGGGATATTCAATTTCAAAAGAATGGATTTTGGCATAATTGAAAACTCACTTAAACCCTTTAAAAATGTTGTAACATTCAAGCAAAAAGTCAAAAACGCAAACGGTAGAGGTGAGGGGGCGGAAAAACTTAATGAGGCTTTTTTATCTTCTGGCGACTTTGATAAAACTGCAACAAAAACAGTTGACGTAACGGGACTTTTTGACAAAAATTCTAATTTAAACAGTAATAAAGTTGATGAAATTGTATCAAGTATTCTTCTGACAAGAGATGAAAACGAGACAATGGGAATGGCAAGATAAGGGCATATTTCCCTCAAATTGTGGCGTTGTTCAAAAAGCATTGCGACATAAAGAATATACCCGCAGATTTTTATCATATCTCACATTTTTCACAAATATTATATATTAATGCTTATCCACAAATTTCGTTTTTTTGTGGATAGCCTCTTTTGTAGAAAGGTGAGAGAATATGACATTTCACAACAAATCTGCCGAAGAAGTTTTATCAAGCTTAAATTCTTCCAAAACTGGACTGACTTCCGCTGTTGCACGAGCAAGGCTTTCAAACGGCGAAAATGTGCTTGAAACGGGCAAAAAACAGAGCAATATATCCAGATTTTTTGAACAATTTAAAGATATTATGGTCATAATTTTGCTTGTTGCGTCACTTGTGTCGCTTATTTTCGCAATAGTCAAGCACAGCAAAACTGAACTTATTGACGCTATTATTATCTTTGGAATTGTGTTGCTTAATGCAACTCTGGGCTTTATTCAAGAACTGAAGGCAGAGAACGCTCTTGATAGTTTGAAGAAAATGTCACAACCCTATTCGCTTTGTCTTCGAGACGGCTCACCGCAGAAAATTCCCACACGTGAACTTGTGCCAGGCGATGTGATTTTGCTTGAGGCGGGCGACATTGTGCCAGCGGATATTTATCTTCTTGAGGCCAATTCTTTGAAAAGTGACGAGTCGGCGTTGACTGGCGAAAGTGTGCCAGCGGAGAAGTGCTGTGATGTTGTTCTACCCGAAAAAACAAGTCTTGCGGATAGAAAAAATATGTGTTTTTCTTCAAGTGTGATAAGTTATGGCAGAGGTGTTGGCGTCGTGGTCGCAACAGGCAAAAATGCACAAATTGGCAAAATTGCGACAATGCTCGACTCAAATAGCAAAACTCAAACCCCACTTCAAAAAAACCTCAATCACTTGGGCGAAATTATAACCTTTATTGTTCTTGCCATTGCCATTGTTATTTTCGCAGTTGACTCTTTTGTCGCAAAACAAGGATTTATTGAGTCATTTTTAACTGCCGTTGCCATTGCGGTTGCCGCCATTCCCGAAAGTCTGCCTGCTGTTGTTACAATTATATTGTCCCTGGGCGTGACCAAACTTGCCAAAAAGAATGCAATTATTCGCCGCTTGCACGCTGTTGAAACGTTGGGCTGTTGTGAAGTCATTTGTTCAGATAAAACTGGAACAATAACAAAAAATCAAATGACCGTGCGAGAAATCTGTTGTGGAACGGGCGAATACTCCAAAGAAACGCTTGACGATATTTTGCGTTGCATGGAGCTTTGCAATGACGCCAGACGAAGCGGCACAAACTTTATCGGTGATCCAACGGAAACAGCTCTTCTTCGCTTTGCAGATGGCAAAAATTTTGATACAAGAAATTTAAGACGTGTTGATGAAATTCCTTTTGATTCGGCAAGAAAACTTATGACCACTGTTGTGGAGCAAAACTCGATTTACACGCAATGGACAAAAGGTGCTGTTGATGTGTTGCTTAAAAGGTGTTCGCATGTGCTTGTTGACGGGAAAATTATTCCTCTTACACACAAGCATATTTTAGAAATCGAAGAGAAAAACAAAGAATTGTGTTCAAAAGCATTCAGAGTTTTGGGCTTTGCGAAAAAAGAGTTGCAGACTTATTCGCATGATGAAATTTCAGAACATGACCTTGTGTTCTTGGGGCTTTGCGGAATGATTGACCCACCTAGGGACGAAGTCTTTGAGGCGATTAAGAAATGCAAGCGTGCGGGTGTAAGAACAATAATGATAACGGGCGACCACCAAGCAACAGCCACAGCAGTCGCAATGGAACTAGGCATTGTGTCTTCGTCGAAGGAAGTTATAAATGGTGATGAGCTTGACAAAATTTCAGATGAAAAACTGGCAAAAATCATTTCAAAAGTGTCTGTTTTTTCTCGAGTTACGCCCGAGCATAAAGTTAGAATTGTAAAAGCCATTCAGTCAAATGGCAAAATTGTTGCAATGACTGGTGACGGCGTGAACGATGCCCCAAGCATAAAAACGGCAAATATCGGCATAGGAATGGGCAAAAATGGCACGGAAGTGACAAAGGAAGTCGCTGATGTAATTTTGACAGACGACAACTTTGCAACAATCGTTGTGGCAGTTGAAGAGGGAAGAAGAATATTCGGCAACATTCAAAAGACAATTCAGTTTTTGTTAAGTTGCAACATTGCAGAAGTTTTGGCTCTATTTTTTGTAACAATTCTATTCCCAACAAATATCTTCTTAAATGCCGTTCAAATTCTGTTTATCAATCTTGTAACAGATACGCTGCCGTCAATAGCACTTGGCGTTGACATTGCCCAAGACGACCTTATGTCATCGCCGCCACGCAATCAGAATTCCACAATTATTGGCGGAAAAGTGGGCTTTAATATCTTGTATCAAGGCGTTGCTCAAACGTTGATTGTTATCGCAGTTTATCTCATCGGCGTCTTAGGGTTCGGTTCGCCACTTGTTGCAACAACAATGTCTTTCTTAACAGTCAATATGATACAACTGTTCCACATGTTCAATGTTCGTTCACAAAAAAGCGTTTTCAAAACTAATCCATTCAAAAATAAAATTCTAGTTTTTTCCCTTTTGTTTGAAATATCTGTGCTTGTTATTCTGGCTATTATCCCAGCTGTTCAAGGCGTGTTTGGACTTTGCGGACTGTCGCTTAGCCAATGGGGAATAACAATAGGATTGTCACTATTTATTATCCCAATTTGTGAACTTGAAAAAATGATTTCTAATCTTGCGCTAAAGCATAAAAGATACAAAAGATAATTCTTACTTTCCACTTATAATGCGAATTATTGCAATTATAAATTATAACAATTTATCATCTTTATTAAGGAAATATTTTGGGGGAATATCCAATATGGAATATCCTCCAAATTTTTCTTCTTCATGTAGTTTCATTGCAACTTTCCCACCAACTATCATTATTCTAGCAGTCAACGATGGGTTGCTTTGCATTTCAATTTCAAATTTCAACATGGCGCTGTGACAATTTGGAAGCATAAAGTGTGACACAACAAGTCCCTTGTGCTTCATATCTTTTTGCATTTCTCTCACTTTTTCGTTGTCTATAAAATGTATAGTGGTTTTCTGTCCCGCAAAATAGTTTGGCATTTCTCGAATTTGCTTTCCAATTTTACATCTTTTTTTCAATAAAATGGCTTCATTTTCCTCATTTTTTATTGAATTTTTGCCACTTTTTTCTATATTTTTTGCATATTTTCCGCTATTTTTATCTAAATTACTATCATTTTTCTCAAAGTCTTTCAATGCAACATAACACAATCTGCGATGTTTGTTTTCGTCGTTTGGTCTATAATTTGGTTGTGTTAAGACCTTTTTAATTTCTTTTTTATTAGGAATAGTAAATTGTATGGCATTTTCCACGCCGTCTATTCGTCTTAATGCATCACTATGCCCTTGACTTACACCTTCGCCCCAAAATGTAGAAACATTATATTCGCCCGCAATGCCCGCAAAGACTGTGCGAATTTGACTAAGCACCCCAGGGTCCCAGCCAAAGGCTGTTAGCCCAACTTGGTCATTTTCTTTTGCGATTTTGTCAAGTTTTTCCTTATATTTGTGAAGTTTACTATGTGTGTCAAATGCGTCAATTGTGCAGAAATTCTTAATTGCTTTTAGTCCAATTTCCTCAATATCGCTGAAACTTCCGCCGCATAAAAATAATAGGTCTATTTTGCCAGAATAGTCTGTAAGTTTTTCTAATTTTTCAAACTCGTTGCCAAATGGGCTTTGAAGTGTTTTTATATTCCTTCTTGAAAAAATTTTGACCAGCTGTAACTCCTTGTTTATTGCAATTTCCCGTTCAACTGCCTTGCCTAAATTTCCATATCCAACAATGCCAATTTTTATCACTTTTCACCTCGAATTATATTTTTGCTTTTCCTCTTATATTGCATAATGTAGCAAATATAAAGTAATTGTTTTAAACTGTCTTTTTACATCTGTTTTGCTTTGAGAAATACTGTTTGAAGTTTTGAGCAAAAGTTTTTTGAGCAAAATAGAAATTTTTTTAAAAAATACATAATAATATTTTGAACTTTCGCAAATAATCTTTATAATATTATGTAAGCCTGAATACAAAGTAAAATATGATTGGAGGGGAAGATATGTTTACACTAATTTTTGGAATTGCAGTGTGTTTGATGCTTGTTGCACTTTTCATTTTCGTTCGTGTGAAAAAAGGTGGGATTGAAGGAGTTGCAACAAAGGCGCTTGCTTCCTTTGGATTTATTGCACTGGCTCTGTTTTTGTTGGCGGCGAAAGTTGGACAAAATTCATATTCCCAATATGCAATGACCCTTATAACTTGCGGGCTTGTGTGCGGCTTAATTGGAGATATCCTGCTTGACCTTAAAGTTGTTTACCCATTTCATGAGGACAAATATTTAACCTGTGGCATGATATCTTTTCTTGTTGGACACTTGTTCTTTAACGGAGCAATGATACTGATTTTCATTGATAAAAATGCGACTTCGCTACTTGTTCCGATGATAATAATTCTTGCTGTGTCAGCTGTTTTGGCTGTTGTGCTGTGGTTTGTGACCAGCAGCTTTATGGGGCTAAACTATGGAAAGCATGCTGTTCTTTCAACAATTTATGCAGGCGTTTTGCTATTCACAACAATATTCTCAATCTATCTAACCATAGCAACACTAAACCAAGCAATGTTCATTTTAGCGGTTGGATTTGTGCTATTCTTGGCAAGTGACCTTGTGCTATCGCTTCAATATTTTGGCGGAAAACAAAATCAGAAATCATTGATTATTGTCAATCACACATTATACTATCTTGCCCAAATTTTAATCGCAATGGCAATATATTTTATTTGACAAAACCCGCTTATAGAGCGGAAAGGAGAAAATATGAAACTTATTTTTGTTAGGCATGGAGATTATAACCCAAAAACTGAAAAATTGACCCTTTTGGGCAAATTTCAAATTGCAAGTATAAGAAAATATTTGCAAGATGAAAAGATAGATTTTATTCTTTCTTCACCCAAAACTCGTGCGCTTGAAGGTGCAAAAATCTTGAATAAAAAGTGGAATGTTCCTATGTATATTTCAAAGGACTTGCGTGAGCGGGAAATTTTGGTGACAGATGATGAAAGATTGCAAGAAGATTATCAGAAAAAATATTTTGACATGACTGATGAAAGCGATAATTATGAAACATGCAAGCAATTTGTTGAGCGAACAATAAAAGGAATTAAAGACGCCATTCGCCACAACAAAGACGCCGAAACGTTTGTTGTTATGGCGCATAGTTCAAATCTTTATGCCATTTCCGCCATGATAAACGGAATTCCAAAAGACAACAAAATTAAATGGCTGCAGTGTAACACGGGTGCGTGCATAAAATTTTACATAGACAAAAAAAGTTGCTTGACTTCAAAGGAATAAAAATGTATAATAGCCATGTTCAACATTATGGAGAGGTGACAGAGTTGTCTGCGTCAAAGTTTTGCCTGAGGTTCACTTGCTACGCAAAGGTTCACCCAGCGACAAAACTTCTCCTTATTCCCAAAATTCATAAAAGAATTTCGGGAGCCCTTATTGCACTTTATCCCACTCAAGGAATATTTGACTTTAAAAGGATAAAGTAGTAAAATTGTGTTGTTCAATATTATGGAGAGGTGTCAGAGTGGTCTAAAGTGCACGCTTGGAAAGCGTGTGTGGGGAAACCCACCGCAAGTTCGAATCTTGTCCTCTCCGCCAACATTCACCCGACTGAACAGTTTGTTTGGTTGGGTGTTTTTTATTAAATTTGCAAATAGATAAGATGAGAATGCAGAAGTTTTATTCTAGATTTGTCTTCCACTAAAACCTTCTAAAGTTATTAGTTCTATTCAGACTTTTTTTCTCGAAGTTCCTTAAGTATGTTGATTTGAATGACTATACAATATCATATAATTCATATTCTGCATAATAATTTGAAAATGTAAAAAGTGCTTAAAATCTGTTTTTTCATCAAAATAAAGTGCAAATTATGCCCCAAAACATACATTTTCCAAAAATTTTTTCTCATTTTTTGGAAAAATATGGGGAAATTGGTTGCAAAATTGGGAATAGGGATATATACTAAAAGGGTAGATAAAGGTGGTTCGTGCTGC
>JBNMHO010000019.1:0-14670 GCA_050872785.1 Clostridia bacterium
TAGATAGTGACACTGTGACTATAAGAGTCAATAATAATGATGACGGTTCTGCAGGTAACTCAACAGTCTATACTACTACCGACGATGGGCGGGTGACTACCTAGCAAAATTTCAAGATAAAATCACCACCGATGACGGACAAGTTGTTGCGGCGTGAAAATATAACAAAAAACAACCAAAGTATGAATAAAAGTATGAATTTTTTATCACACGATGGCTGTTTTTTTGTAAACTCTGCATAAATGCTGGTGTTCCAAAAGGGATTTGAACCCCCGACCTTCCCCTTAGGAGGGGGACGCTCTATCCAACTGAGCTATTGGAACATAAAGGCTTTCACATGGCTATTTTAGCAGATGTTTTGGCAAAAGGCAAGGGTTTTGGGAGAGGTTTGTTTGACAATTTGAGGGGCTTTGTGGTAGCATATGAGGAACGAGGCGGATATGAAAGTTGAAATTGCAAATGAATGTTGTTTGTGCTTTGGGGCGAGGAGGGCTGTGACTTTGGCGGAAGAAAGTCTTGCAAAAGGAAAGCGGGTTGTTCTTTTTAAGCAGATTTTGCACAACAAGACAACAACTGGAAGACTTCTTTCGGCTGGGGCGGTGCAGAAAGATAATTTGGCACAGCTGGAGCCAAGCGAAACGGTGATTATTCGGGCGCATGGCGAGAAAAAGTCGACGTTTGACTATTTTAAGAAAAATGGCATTGAATATGTTGACGGCACTTGCCCAAACGTAAAGGCGATAAACTTGCTTGCTCAAAGGAAAAATGGCGAGGGATACAAGATTATTATATTGGGAAAATATGGCAAAGGTGGCTCAGTTATGCACCCAGAGGTGGCGGGAACTGCTGGCTGGTGTGACAGCCCTATTTTTGTTGAAGATGAAGATGATATAAAAGGCATTTCGCTTGATTATCCAAAATATTTCTTAACGGTGCAGACCACTTTTTCTTGCAAAAAGGCAGACGAGATAATTGCAAAAATTAAAGATTATCTTGAAAGAAATGGCAAGGAATTTGATTATCGCAACACCACCTGCAATGCTCAAAGGCGGATAAACGAGAGTTCGGAGGAACTTGCAAAAGAGGTTGACGCTATGATTGTTGTTGGTGGCAAAAATTCTAGCAACACAAAAGAACTTTTTAACAATTTAAGCACAAAGACAACCTGTTTTTTGGTGGAAAATTTGGAAGAGGTGAAAGGTCTTGTGATGGCGGGCAAACTTTCGGGGGTGAAGAAAGTTGGGCTGACTGGCGGGGCGTCAACTGTCATTAGCGAACTGGAAGAAATTAAAGATTATTTGGAGAATATGTGAAAGACTTGGGGCAAATGCTTCAAGTTTTTTTAAAATTAACAATTTTTAGGGCACTAGATGTTGCAAAATGAAAAAATGAGTGATACAATTTTATTGTGAAAAAGTTGGAATTCGTGGCAAAAGAAAATTGTGAGTTGAAAAAGTTTCTGCAAGGCATGGGACTTGACTTTTTGTGCGTGCAAAAGTTATTTAGGAAAAAGGATATAAAAGTTAACGGTAAGCGTGTTTCTAAAAACATCCAAATCGGGACGGGGGATAAGGTGGAATGTTTTGTGGAAGAAACAAAGAAAAATATTCACATTGAAAGACTTTTTGAAGATGATAATATAATTGTTATTGATAAGCCAAGCGGCATGGAAACGTGCGGGGAAAATTCTGTTGAAAGTGCGATTTCTGCTTTTGCTGTGAATAGGCTTGACAGAAACACGTCTGGGGTTATGATTTTTGCAAAAAATTTGACGGCTAAAAGCGGACTTGAAAAGGTGTTTAAGAACTCACTTGTTGAAAAATATTATCTTTGCGAAGTTGTGGGAGAAAGTCACTTTAAAGGAGAGATACATAAGGCATATTTGTTTAAAGATGCGAAGAAGTCTGTGGTGATTGTAAGTGACAATTTGAAGCCAAATTATGTGGAGATTTTGACGCAGTTTGAAACAGTAAAAGTGGGCGAGAAAAGCAGTCTTGTTTTGTGTAAACTTTTAACGGGTAGAACTCATCAGATTAGGGCACATTTGGCTCATCTTGGATATCCAGTCGTGGGGGATAACAAATATGGGAACAAGGCAACAAATAGAACTTTTGGAGCAGACACACAACGGCTTGAATGTGTAAAACTTAGTTTTAAAGATTTGGAAAATGAACAATGCTTGACTGAAGAAGAAAAAGAGAATCTTTTGAATATAAGTGGCAGAAGTTTTGGGAAGTCGTCAAAACTTTGGGAGATATTATAACCTTTTAGAAAAATATAGGTTGAGGGAAGTTGGCGACAATCGAAATTGTTAAGCCACAAGGAGAACAAATGGATAAACTGGAATTATTGAAACTTGCCGAACAGCAAGATGTGGAAGCATATGACAATGAAGACTTTGAACTGCCACCCAAAAAATTTTCGGAGCAGTATAGAGATTTTTATGACGATGTAAAGCAGCCAAACAACTATATTAAGGAAGATTGGTAGGCAAAAGTTGGGAACAAAAACTTGTTGTCTTTGACAAAAAATTTTGATACAATGACTAGGACGGGAGGGAAAAATGCCTTTTTGCAAATATTCAAGTTCGCTTTTTGGAGCAAGTAATATTTTTATTGACGCAAAGTTTTTGAATGACTATTTGCCTTATGCACCCGAAAACTGCGTAAAAGTTTATCTTTTTGGGCTTATGAAATGTCAAAACAGCGCAAGTTATGACAACTCTATAGAAAACTTTGAGAACGTTTTAGGGCTAAGCAGACAAGATATTATTGACTCATTTTTATATTGGCAAGACCAAGGGCTTGTGCAAGTTTTGGAACTTGACCCAATGGAAATTAGATATTTGCCAGTGAAGGATAACTTGAAATCTCTTAAAAAAGTGGATAGCAAGAAATACGCAACTTTTGTGACGGAAATTCAAGAACTTATCTCCTCAAGACAAATCAACCCCACAGAATTTTCAAAATATATTGACTTTGTTGAAAATTTTGATATGCAACCTGCTGACTTTGTGATGATTGTGAAATATTGTGTTGCGAGGAAAGGCACGGACATAAATTCAAATTATATTCTCACTGTGGCAAGAGTGTGGGCGGAAGAAGGTGTTAAGACTGCCGACAAGATTGAACAAAAAATTGAAAACATGATGCTCACATCTTCCGAAGTAAGTCAAGTGGCAAAGGCTCTTAAATTTAGGGGCAATCTATCCATTGAACATCAACAGATGTATGATAAGTGGACAAAATCTTTTGGCTTCAGTTTGCAAAACATTTTGCTGCTTGCAAAGAAAATTTCTACACAAACAAAAAATTTCAGTTTTGAAATGCTTGACAAAAAGTTGACAAAATTCTTTGAACTTAAACTCTTGAGTTTTGCGGAAATGCAACAGTATGAAGACAACAAAGTGGCTCTGTCCTCGTTGGCTAGAGAAATTAACAAGGCACTTGGCGTGTATTACGAATCTGTTGAGAACGAAGTGGATACATATATCGTCCCTTGGACAAACAGAGGCTTTGAACAAAACTCTCTTGTTCAAATTGCAAACTTCTGCTTCAAAAGCAGCATAAGAACTCTTGAAGGAATGGACAACATTATTCAAAAATTTGCTAAACTTGGACTTATGAGCGTTTCGAGCATAGATAATTATCTTGGCGAAGTTAGCGAAACTGACGAAAAGATTAAAAATCTTCTTCAAAAAATGGGAATTGACAGGCGAGTTAACAGTTTTGATAGGTCGTTTTATAGGACTTGGACTTACTCATTCAAATTTCCAATGGAAGTTGTGGAATATTGCGCAGAACTTGCAAAAGGCAAAAGCAATGCAATGCAATATGCAAATGCAATTTTAACTTCATGGCATGAGCAAAATTTAACAACTTTGGAACAAGTGAAAAAGGCGTCAAATGCTACTGTCAAAAAAGAGGAACAGAGTTTTGTTGGAAAGAGTTTTGGTCAAAAATCTTGGACAGACGAGCAAGTTAATGCTTTGTTTGACAACCTAGACGAGATAAATTTGTGAGGGAAAAATGAACGAGAAGAAGAAAGTTTTGGAAGAATTAAGACGGCATAAAATGCAAGCAGAAAAAGTTGCAAGGGATAACTTTTTGATTGCTATGGAAAATGCCGAATACAAAAAACTTTATCTTGAATACAAGGCTCTTTCTTTTGAAATTGCAAAGTGTGAGTTTGAAAAGAAATCTTGCAGCGAGCAGAAAAAAGGACTTAAAGAACTCAAAACAAACCTCGCTCTAACTCTTGGCAAACTTGGCATGACGCAAGACGACCTAAAACCACAATATAACTGCAAACATTGTCAGGATACAGGTTACATTGGGAACGAAGAATGTCAATGTTTTAAGAAAAAATTAAATGATAGCATTTTGAAAGATATAGGGGTTACTGTTAACCCACAACACACATTTGAAAATGTAGATTATTCGCTTTTTGACAACCCAGACAACGGGAAGAAAATGTTTGAAAAAATTGCCCATTGGTGTGAAAATTTTGGTAGTTCAAAATATAAAAACTTGCTTTTAACTGGCACAACTGGGGTGGGAAAAACTTATCTTGTTGAAAGCATTTGCAACAAACTTTTATCTCAAAGTGTGACTGTTATGTTCTTAACTGCCTTTGCTCTTAACAATTTGTTTTTGAAATTTCACACAACATTTGACAGTTCAAAATCTTCCATATTGGAACAAGTTTTGTCTTGCGATGTTTTGATTATTGACGACCTTGGAAGCGAGCCAAAATATAAAAACGTGACCGAAGAATATATGTATCTTGTAACAAACGAGCGACTTTCAAAAAATCAAAGCACAATTATAACAACAAATCTTGGGCTTGAGGGCGTTTTGAGCAGATATGGCGAAAGAACATTCAGTCGTCTGTGCAACAAGCAAAACTCTATAATTCTTAAAATAGAAAACAGCGATATAAGACTAAAACGCAAAAAATAATTGGAGTGGAAAGTGGAAAAGGAAGTTTATGTGAGCGGAGTTAGGCAAGAAAACATGGGAAAACTTGCCAAAATCATAATAGATATTTTTGACAAAAAGGGCGACGCAGCCTCTTTTTCTACTTCTCTTATGACCAAATATAATGCAGAAAAATACATGTCAACATTGCTTAAAGTTTCTGGAAAAGATAGTTGGTTTAAAGTCTTCTTTGGACTTAGTCCTCTTGAATTCTCTGTGACAATGGACGAAGAACAAAACGAGATAGCCGCACTTTCAAACGATAAGGCAACACTTTTCAAAAACGAAATTGTCTTAAATAAAAATTTTGACATTTCAAAGAAAAATACAAACAAAACTGCAACGAGAGCGGAAAAGGCTTTTGAGGCAGATTATGATTTTGAATTTCTGAAATAGATTTTAACACTTTTTGTCCCCTCTGCGTATTATGAGGTGATGGAGGGAATGAAAAGTGAGTTGTTGCAACTGTATTTGCCCAAGAGCAAGAACAAATGCTGGCCCAACGGGACCAAGAGGACCTGTGGGACCAACGGGACCAACGGGGCCAACTGGACCAGCCGGAGTTTTGGCTATTGAACCTGTGGCAGATTTTTATAACATTCTAGACAGCGTTGTGGCTCAAAACGGCACTGTGCCTTTGACTGACAATGTCAACCTTACAACCGACAACGTGTCACACACCGCTGAAAGCAGTGATGTGGCGCTTATTACAACTGGATATTATCTTATAAGTTATGACGGCGATGTCACATCAACCGCTGGAGAAAATGTAATTCTTAAAGTCAACGGAAATGGCTCGACAATTCCACAAAGCCTAAGCACGGGGACTGTGGAAGCAAATGGAACTGCACACTTGTCGTCAAGTTTCATTTATGACAACACTGTCCAAAACTTAATCTTGACGTTGGTCAACGGGTCAAATGGTCAAGTAACTGTTAATAATGTAAATTTTGTTGTAAGAAAACTGGACTAAAAGACAAAACAAAAAACCTCTCCTAGTTGGAGAGGTTTTTGTATTTCAAAATAAGTTTTTCAAGTTCGCACGCTTGAAGATAAGTTTCTTTTGCCACTTCTTCTGGCGTTTCATTTTGTCTGTAATGCATCAAAATTTCGTAATCTAAATTTATATCATGGTCAACACTTGCAATAACTTTTGCAATCTCGTCCCAATTTACTGTGCCATATTTGTTTAGGGTGTGCTGGTCTTCAAAGCCGTTGTTGTCGTGCAAGTGTAGGGCGATGAGCTTGTCCTTCAATTTGTCCACAAAATCTATATTTTTTGTGAAGCAGTTTGAATGTCCCACATCCCAACAGAATTTTAGATATTCATCATCAATATTCTTAAAACACTCAAAAAAGCCTCTGCAGTCGTTCAAATTTTCTATTGCAAGAGGAATATTTGTCTTGTGGCAAACTTTTAAAACTCTTCTAAGTCTTTTCCAGCCAATTTCACTTGGTTCGCCGCCCAAATGAACAACTACACAACTAAAGCCATATTTTTTTGCAATTTTGACGTCTTTTTCAAGTCTTTTTTGCAAAATATATCCCGCAGGACCTTTCTTAAAGAATTTTGGCAAGTCTTCGGTTTTATATTGCATATGCAAACTTGACACCCTAAGCCCAGAGGCACGCAAGAGTTCAATCTGTTTTTTAATTGACCCGTTTTGGTGATTAAATCTTCTGTCCGCACAAGTTATAACATTGTCAAAGCCAGCCCATTTTATTGTGTTTATTCTTTCTTCAACTTTGGTGTTGTAGCCATAATATAGAGTTATTCCTTTTTTCATTTGTTTCTCCTAAAACTCAATGGATATTATACTTTTAATTTTTTATAAGTCAAAAGAATTGGCGTAATTTTATGTAAAAAAGATATGTTTTGTGTAGTTATGTAGGCTGAATAACTATGTTTGACATAATTTTATAAGTTTAAAAAGTGAATGAGAAAATTTGTTTGGAAAAAATTTGAAATATGTTATACTTTATATGTTAAAAGAATTTTTAACAAAAAATAAACAAGGAGAAAATTATGAATAAATATATTGGAACAAGAACAGAAAAGAATCTACTTACCGCTTTTGAAGGGGAAAGTCAAGCAAGAAATAAATATACATATTTTGCGTCAGTTGCAAAAAAAGAAGGCTATGAACAAATTGCAAGCATTTTTGAGCAAACTGCAAACAATGAAAAGGAACACGCAAAAATGTGGTATAAAGAGTTGGGCCTTATTGGAAACACTGCGGAAAACTTAAGAACTGCCAGCGAGGGCGAAAACTTTGAATGGACAGATATGTATGTTGGCTTTGCAAAAACTGCCGAGGAAGAAGGTTTTGTGGAACTTGCAAAGAAATTTAGAGCAGTGGCGGACATCGAAAAACGTCACGAAGAACGCTATCGTTCGCTTCTTAAAAATGTTGAAACAAAACAAGTTTTTGAAAAGAGTGAAATAAAAGTTTGGGAATGTAGAAACTGCGGACATATTGTTGTGGGCAAGGCTGCTCCACAAGTTTGCCCAGTGTGCAATCACCCACAATCATATTTTGAAATTATGAGCAACAACTACTAATCAAAAAGGACATATCTTATTCGGATATGTCTTTTTTTATGTGCTTTTTTATTTCTTGAATTACGAGAAAATGTCCCTACCGCCCAAAACAGTTTATTTCCGCTTACAATCAAGAGTTTATCAATTTTTAGATAATTTGCTTGTAAAATTCTTTTTATATTATTTTCAAAATTAAAATATATAACTACAAAATTATAATAAGTTGGGAAAACTCGCCAAAAAGTGTTTATGTATCAATGTTGTTAGCATCTTCTTCAAATATACTTACTTGCTGAAAAGTTTGTTCGGGCGGCGGAGTTTGAATGGGTGTATTTTCATTTTCAGAGGGTAAGTTATATGGAACTTTTTTTCGAACGGACTTTCGGTCAAGAAGAAAGCCAATTAACATAAGGACGGCGAAGATTATGAGATAAAATAAGACGGGAAAGGAAAACTGTCCTTGTTCTTTTGCCTTCTGGAACTCAAACACACCATGACCCATTATTGCACTGAAAATCATAAACAAACAAGCAACTATTGCAAAGACAGGAAGGATAAAACGGAAGAACTTGTTTTCGGATTTTTCTTTTCGCATAAAATTTATGAAAAGTGGAATGTACATGGCATAAACGGTTATAACTGGCAAGTCGCAACTGTCAAAACTAAACACGCCAAACCATTTGACTGGGGCGAGCATGGCTCCATAATAATACAAAAGCCAAAGACTTGTCATTACAAGCCCAAATACACAACTGTTTGCTGGCATGTTTGTTGACTTATCCACTTGGGAGAATTTATCTGGCAAAAGACCTCTGTTTCGTGACGACAGAGCATATAACGCCCTCGCTCCGCCGACCGTAAGACCGTTAAGAGTCCCAAGACAACATATAACTGCAAATACGCCTAAAATTGTTCCAGCAACTGAGCCAAAAATATTTATGAAGCCCGCACTTACTCCCGTTTGCTGCAAGGTGGAAATATCCGCACTACCATAAAGCCCTAGGAAATATATAAGATATATGCCCATTGTGGCAACGCTCCCCCACAGAAGAGCCAAGGGAAGATTGCGTTTTGAATTTTTAAGTTCGCTGTTTATGCTGGTGGCAACTATCCAACCTTCATAGGCAAATGACGTGGCGACAATCGCTTTAAATAACCCACCGCCGAAGGCAACATTTGCTGTTTGAGTGATGTTTTCCACAGTTACCCCACGGCAAAGCCCGAATATTATCCCCACAACTGCCATAAGAAGAAGAGGAATAAGTTTTATTACTGTTGTTGATATTTGAAATTTGCCAGATAGTTTTGGGGCTAAGGTGTTTAGGGAAAAAGACAAAACAACAAGAGTCCCCGCAATGGCAAGACACGCCCCACCCGTTTGAGAAAAGCCTAAAAGTATGCAAATAAATTTTGCACTTGCATATGCTAAGAACGACACCATAGTTGGACAATATATGCTTGCCATAAACCAACCTACATAATATGCATAGTTTTCGCCGCACATGGCTTCGGCATAGTCAACAATGCCACCACACTTTTGATATTTTCCCGCCATGCGACCAAGTGCGCACGCACAACTAAGCATAACAAGCCCGCTTGCCACCCACGCAATAATGCCTTGAACAAGATTGCCTGATGTGTAATTTAAAACATCAATCGCCTTAAAAAACGCTCCGCTTCCGATAATTATCCCCACCACAAGGCAAATGGCAACGGGAAGATTGTATTTTGTTTTGAGTTTATTTTCCATGTTTGTTTTATATGATTGGAATATCACTTTGTGTTAAAAAGGTGGCGGGTGGCAAATTTTTCAAAGATTTCATATTGACTTATAACAATATTTTTGTTATCATTTAGTTGAAAATTAAATACATATCTTCTCGCTATGTTCAAATTTTTGGAGGCAAAATGGCACAAAATTTTAGGAACAATCACAAAGACAGAATGACTGACCCAACAAAGGTGAGGGGGGCTCATATCGCTCCAAAGAAAAAACCAAAACATAGACCGACACATGAAGAAAGTGCAAGAAAGAAAAAGTCTTGGGGAAGTTACACCATGCCATCTTGTAATTGTTTTGACGATGTTCCACAATGGGTTTATGGAAAGTTAAACATCTATGGACCGCTGGATTTGGACTATATGTTTGAACAAGATTATAAAGAAGCAGTAAGGCTCAACAAACCACCGTTTGTTGGCAATGTTCTCAATGATTTTTGGTATGATGACAAAATGAGTATTTCTGACATCAAGGAGTCGCTTAGACTTAGGTGGCTGGCGGAAAATTCCAAACCTTATGGCAGATTGTGGAATATTGTTTATGATGAAATGAGTAGGCGTTATGACGCTGATGTCGCAACAAGAATTGGAATTCCAAATGGCAAAAAGTTTAGGGAAGATTATGAGGCAGCACCGCATGAAGATGATGAATTATTTTTGCATAGTGATAAATTTAAAGAAGCATTTGAAAAGGCAGTTAAAATTCCGCTTTCAGGGTGGAAAGTTTTGCAACATGGCGGCAAAAAGGTTGAAAGAATGGAGTTCATGTGCCAAATTCTAATTGGTGGGCAACTTCAAACTATGTTAGGTTGTTTTGAACGCCGATTTAAGAAAAGTCAGTTTATTCAACATGGTGGCAGTTCCATTATGATGTGTGGATATTTCAGAGGTGATAGCAAAAAGAGATTTACTGTTAGAAGACAAGATTACAAACCACCTTATTCTCACAAAAACAAACTTTTAGATGGCAAGTTGAATTATAGAATAAACGGCAAAGGAAAACAAAATTTTGCTTTGAATGTTATTGATGTCAAAAATACAAATCATTCGCATGAACATAATTACACTTTGTCGCAAAGGCTATTTACAAATGTGCGTTTTTCTGTGGACTGTGAACCAACAGACAAAAGTAGAAAACTTGGACGAGAGTATGTGTATAACTCTTTTGACGAGATGTCAGCAGAGTTCATGAAAAACAAAAATCTTTTGATGTGCCAAGTGCCATTGTATGAAATTCAAAAAGATTCGGTGGTTAGATTGGCAGAAAAATATTGTCCAGTGTTTGACGCAGAATTTGGTTCAAATTTTGAGATTCCGAAAGCATTAAAAAAACAAATCAGTTTGGTTCAAGAAGCACTTTTAAGAGCAAACAAATCACCTTATGAATCAACTGGACATTTGAACGAAGTTTTTGCATTGAATATTGACCAAAAGAATAAAAAACATAAAAAAGACGCAAAGAAAGAAGACCAAAATTTTACAGAAAAGTTGGCACAAACAGATGTTGATGAGGCGATTGCTATTTCAAATGGTAACGAGTTTCTTGAGGAAGAGGAAATTAAATATGGTGGACAGAAGTTTGTTTCTACAAGCACAGTTGTTCAAAATCTAAAACGCAACACCGAACGCAGACACAAAAAACCAAAACCTATGCAAAAAAACGGCTCGCATGAGTTTGATTACTCTCCAAAAGCAAAAGAGATGGCTGAAGGAATGAAAAATTTTAAGAGGAAAAAGAAAAAAAATAAATCAAACGGCAAGCCAAACATAGACACAGAATATTATGAAGAGCTGAAAAAAGAACTTGGCTTTGATATGCGTGATTATGACGAAATTGAAGAAAATAGCAACGAGAATTTTGATATGGAAGATTATCACAAAAAACTGGAAGAAAGCCTTGGATTTAGCGTAAAAGATTTTGTTAAAAACAAGAATGATGAAATCTTTGATGATGACACGCTTGGGGACGAAGTGGAAAACGAGGAGGAAAACCATGAACGTTGAAAATCTTGAAAAGATTTTTGGGGCAGAAGCGGAAGTTAGGGAATATGGCAAGGGATTTGTTGTGCAAACAATTTTCTGCTCGCCACAGACGGCAGACCCGCTGGTTGTTGGCATGATTGAAAGAGAAAGAAATGAACTCGAACTTACAGACTTTCAGTTTGCTTCAGAATTTCTGGAAAATAATAAACTCGACCTTGATGAATTGTTTTATAAAATCACCGACATTGCCAAAAAGCATGATGTTGAATGGATTGATGACGAACTGTTTTGCTTTTGCAATATAAAAGATGTCAAAATCTGCTGGAGCAACATGGTCGAAGCCATGCAAGAAGTGATAAGTTTATCCACAAAATAGCCTAAACTGTGGACAAGTTGGGGGAAAATCAAAAAGTTTTTACAATTTTTTGAAAAA
The DNA here is from genome assembly GCA_050872785.1 of Clostridia bacterium. Taxonomy (GTDB): domain Bacteria; phylum Bacillota; class Clostridia; order Christensenellales; family UBA1242; genus UBA7862. The sequence goes on from JBNMHO010000019.1 coordinate 11,717, forward strand.
GTTGCTAAAAATATTTGTGTAAAAATTTTAAATGTGTTACCATAAAGTCAGCAATTTGCTTGAGAGCATATTCGCCACCGCTATCGAGTGAGTTGCTAACCAGCGAAAAACCTTTGCCACGCTGCCTTGGACAAGCAGTGCGGTCGGGATAATGTCCAGCAGACAGTTTGTCTGCTTATTGGGAAACCTAGAACAGTTGAGGTATCTTGCAAAACGCAATTTTAGGATATCTAATATCAAGTAAAAGGAGGAATCATTCTTATGTCGAAGAAAAAATTTGCTATCATGATAACATCTCTTTGCTTGGTGGTTGTTGCTGCCGTTGCTGCAGTTGTGGCAGTTATCGCTGCAACAAATGTTGGAATCAATTCAAGTCTTAACGTTTCATACAACCCAGTTGGCGCTGTTTATGCAGATGTAGAAGCTTTCTATAAGAAAGGCTCCGGCTCAAAAACTGCAATCGGTTCAAAGCAATCGTTCAATTACGGAACATCATCTTCAACAGGTGCGGCAATCAGTCCTGCTGCTCTTACACTTGACGACACAAATACATACGTTGTTTTCTGTTTCTCATTCAAAAACACAGTTAACGCATCTCAAAATCCAAATAGTGCAAAATTGACTGTTGGTGTAACAAATAATGCTACGGCATCAAATATGGATTATGTTGTTCGTTTCACAACAACAGCACTTGCTGATGCAAAACTTACATATTCAGATGTCGCTGCTCTTGCAGCAACAGACACAACCGGCACAACACTTTCCAAAATGGCTGCTGGCACAACTGGATATATGTATGTTGCAGTGCAACGTCAACAAGGTATCAAAGGAAGTTTTGGAACAAAATCGGGTTCTTCAACAACCTTTGCATTTGCGCTTTCAGTTTCCGCTTCATAACAAAAAAATTGACCTTGGTCGCATGGGCTTGGACAACCCTTGCGAAATGGGAACTTGTCCAGCAAAATACAACCAAACACAATTTGCAGTTTGCATAAGGCAAACGTGGTGGTGAGTTTGTAGTTTGCAAAAGGCAAACAAGTGACATAAAGTTGCAAGTTTGCAAACGGTTTGAGGGTTTTCCACAAAAACCTCGGAGGGTATCGGGGACATTCCGTCCGTCATCTGACAATGTCTAGGGAGTTTATTCTTAATTAAAAGGAGGAAAGACTACTCTTATGACAAAGAAAAAACTTATTATCACAATCACATCTCTTTGCTTGGTTGTTGTTGCTGCTGTTGCTGCTGTTGTTGGCATCATCGCTGCTACAAACGTTGGTATCAACTCAAACCTCAGCGTATCATACACACCAGGTGCTGAAGTTATTGCGACTGTTAAAGGTGAATATTCTGTTGCTGGTGCTGCTGCAACTAAAATCAACGAAACATCATTTGCTTATGGTACACAAACATCAACTGCTGCTATTGATCAAGCTGCTGTTAATTTGACAGATACAAACAAGTATGTTATCTTTGCTTTCACATTCCAAAATGATGCTACAACAGATAACACAAACTCAGCTATCTTGACTGTTAAAGTTACAGATAACTCTGCAGCAGACAAAATGGACGCAAGTGTTAAATACACAAAAACTGCTATCACAGCAATGAACGAAGAAGCTTTCGGCAATGTTACACACAGTGAAACTGCTTTGGACTCAATCGGTGTTGGTGAAACAGGATACGTTTACGTCATGGTTAAAATCCAAGAGGGCGTTAAAGGTTCTTGGGGCACAAAATCTGGTGCAGACCATACATTCCAATTCGCTCTTACAGCAAAAGCTGCTGCTTAATGAGTAATTGAAAAAGAAATCACAATGCTAAAAAATGTTCTAACGCTCAAGGCAAGAAAAGATGACCGGAGTCTTGAGTGTTTTGGACATTTTTTGTTTGTGTGAATATGTATCCCCTTGGGTGGGATACTACAAAAGGGGCAACCCTTTTGCTGGTTCAATCATAAATGTGGTTGAAGCGGCAAGAGTGTTATAAAAGTCGAATTTACATAGGCAAAACGGAGAAAGTTAATGTCAACCAAACGCAAACTTTATTTGTCAATATTATCGCTTGTGTTTGTTATCCTTACATTGGGGGTGGCAACTTTTTCCATTTTATCCGCAACACAACAGTACATATCGGCAAACCTCTCTATTGTCTATAATGCAGACAACATAAAAGCAAAAATCAAAGGTAAATATTCCGTCAACGGAGCAACACCAGTCAGTTTAATTAACTCTGTGGGTGGGGACGTCGTTTCATTTGAAAGCAAGGAAGACTATTCTGCCAAAACACTCTCAAACGGTGGCGTAGATATTCAACTTTCACCAACAGACACCAGTGTGCTGTTTATCTACACTTTCATAAATGCCAACCCATCTGGCGGCACAGCCATGAAAGTTACATTTAGTGACGGCTCGGCGAAATCAAATCTCACAGTTAAGTATCTTGCCTCGACCACTTCCGAGCCAACCCTCGCTCAAACCAAAGCATCAACCGATACAACGGGTTCGTTTACCCTTACAATAGCGGCAGGAAGTAGCGGCTATGTGGCAATTTATATGGAGATAACGTCAATTTATTCTGACGCCTATTACACATCTTCCACCACCGCCGGCATTGTGTCCGACCTAACAAGCGTAACCTAAAAGGCTTGGCATTCGTCAGGTCTTTTGTATTTTTTTGATTTTCCCCCTTGCAAAAAATGAACATGTGTGTTAAACTTGTTTTGAAATATCCACCAAATTTGGGAGGCAGTTATGAAAAAGTCGAAATTACAAAAAATCTCTGCATTTGTTAAGAACAATTTTATCTACATTTTAATGTGCGTTTTGTCTGTGACCATGCTTGCAGTCAACTTTTCTTTGACCCCAGCACACGCCTCTCCTCAAATCGCTATGACCGTTGTTTCTGCAAAAATAACTGGCAACAACCCAAGACAAATTTCCAGCAAGTTTTTCGCA
>JBNMHO010000020.1:0-13313 GCA_050872785.1 Clostridia bacterium
CACGATTTTGAGATGTAAAAGTTGACATCAATTTTGACATCAATTGACATCAAATGTATCAGTTTTAGATAGTTTTAGTTAGAATTAGACCGATAGGAAAATTTTGTTCTTATCGGTCTTTTTTATTGCAAATTTTTAAGTAAAAAATATTTGATGTCAAATTTTGATGCATTTGATGTCAAAATTTAGAGTGAAATTTTTGATTTTAAAGCACATAAATTTGTTAAGATTAAAATTTTGTTAAAGTCCTGAAATGCCCGAAATTACTGGGTTTTAGCCACTTTTTAGATAAAAAAATGAGAGCGAATTTCGCTCTCAAATTTGGTAGGATTGAGTGGACTCGAACCACCGACCCCCACCTTATCAGGGTGGTGCTCTAACCAGCTGAGCTACAATCCTATATGTTTGTTTTAACGACTTTAACAACTGTCGCGGACTTGCTACAAATCGGTCTTGCACGCCTTATCAGGGTGGTGCTCTAACCGGCTGAGCTACATTCCAATATTTGTATTCATTTATTTTATGTCGTTGAACACTTTTGCGACAGCACCACCCTGGGCGTTCGCCCATAAGTGTAAGCATTTTGAATGAACTCTTGCGTTGGCTCGGCATCATGATGGTGCTCTAACCGGCTGAGCTACATTCCAATATAATTTTTGCCCATAGGGAGAATGTGATATTTAAGGAAATAAAGGAGATATTTTTATGAACATCACATTCGAAGTCTGGTGGTGGAGATAGTCGGACTCGAACCGACGACCTTCTGCGTGCAAGGCAGACGCTCTAGCCAACTGAGCTATACCCCCAAAACACCAATATAATACCAAAGTCTTAATCTTTTGTCAATGAGAATTTCAAAATTTTTTTTAGAAATTTTTATTTTTTTATATTTAACTCATTTTCAATCAGAATTTTATACTTCTTTTGGTCGCCGAAATCTAAGATATTATCTGCATAACTCGCAATAAATGCATTTTCAATAACATCCTTTACATACACATTTATGTCACTTAAATTTCTCAAGTATATTTTCTTTATTTGTTTATTGCCATGCCCGTAGCCATATTTGTGATTTAAAACATATTCTTCACTATTCTGATTTTTATTCATATTCATTTCTCCATATTTTTTGATTATTAAAGTTGTTATATAGATTTAACAACTTTTATTTTTGCATTTTTATCATTTGAAAATTTAATAAACAATTCTTTCCCATTTGTTTTGACCTTATTTGTTGTTTCTGAAATAAAATAGGCAAATAAGATTTCAATAATATCTCTTTCGCTCATTTTAATGTTCTCCTTTTAAATTTTAGTCTTTGCAAGATTAAAACATAAATATTATACCTATCAACTATCTGTAATACAAGATTTTAAGGGTGTAATTTGAGAGAATATACAGAGAAATGAGAGTTTTGTTGTTGAACGATGTCGAACTCTCACTTGGGGAGAACAAAATGAATGATTTTCAAGAGAGATTACAAGAATTATTGATTGAAAATGAATTGAGTAGATTACAACTGTCCAAGAAAATTGGAATTTCTTTTGAAACTCTTAACGGATATTTTAATAAGAACTTTTATCCTGAACTTTCTGTTGCTATAAAAATTGCAAATTATTTTGCCTGCTCTTTGCAATATTTAATGGGTTTGACAGACGAATACAAATGTTATGATAAAAATGAGTTATCATTTATTGATACTCTTCAAAATTTAATGAAAGAAAATCATATATCCATTGAAAAACTTATGAAATCTTTAAATATGAGTGAAGCCAATTACTATAGGTGGAAGAAAAACGACAACAAACCAGCAATGCAGTCATTGATTGCTATTGCCAAATATTTTGATGTTACTATTGATTATTTGGTCGGGAAAACAAAATAATGAAGATTTGGAATATTTATAACACAAAAAGAACCCGTTATGGGTTCTTTTTTACATTTTATCTTATATTTTTGTAATTTACATAATCAAGTTGCCTTGGTCGGTTTGGACGACACGGAGGACTCGGACTTGGTCACCAGTGTAGGCGTCTATATAGAGGTAGTATTGGTAGTCGTCAAAGGTTCCAGCGAATTCGTAAGCTAAGGTTTCGCCGACATAGTCAAGTGGAATGACGCAAAGTTTTTGGGTATCCACTTTAAGTTCGGAACTGACAAGTTTTCGTGCTTCGGTTTTTGTGAGTTGTGCCACCATATCTTCCCTTTCGTGGTGGTTATAGGCATAACTTGACGCTTCCCAGCCAACTATTTTCATTGTGTCAAGGTCAACCTTAGCTTTGATAAGGTCTGGGTAAAGTATCACTCCGTCATCAACTGGGGCAAGGTTTACGTAGGCTATTTCGTCACTTGACGCACTCCACACTGCTTGCATATCTTTAAGTCCCAATTTTTCTGCAAAGGTTTCTGCCACTTTTGCGTAGTCTTTTTCTTCTGACTTCCCTTCGTCAAGGGTTACACCGCTTGAACTTTCGTCAACATCGCCAGACACATTTGCACTCATTGTAAGAAGGAAACCACCACGCTTTGTAACTTGCACAAAATATTCCACATTGTCTTTTCTGACGACAAAGTCAAAGGTTTCAAAGGCACTGTTTGTTTCGCCAGCGAAGTTAAGTTCTGTCACTTCTCCAAAAATTTGGGTGACTTTTTGTTCACATTCGTCTTGGGTCAAGACTGTTTCTGGAAGTCCTTTTATTGTCTTTTGCTCGGTGGACTCGGAGAAAGGCCCATCATAAATTAGGCTTGGGAATTCGATTGTGTCTGCGGTGAAGGAAGAAAAGTTGTCTGAAAATCTTTTTTCGCCACCAAACACCATATTATCAGAAATTCTTGCTCCCGCCATAATGCGTTTTGACACTTCGTTCAGTTCGTCTTTAATTTGTTTTAGCCCAGTGTGAATTTTGTTCATGTTTTTTAGGTCGCTGGACTCCATTCTGCCGTCTTTGTAGGTTATGAGCGATGTGCAGTAGCCGTTTAAGTGGTTCATAAACTTAGTTGTTTCTGCAAGGGTTTCAATTTCCACTGGAAGAAGGCTCAAATTGTCTTCGGCGTCACTGGTTTGTTGTTTGAGTTCCGACATAAGTTTTTGTTGCGATGTGGAGTCGTTGGTAATCATAAGTTTGCTTACACCCACTTCCATATTGTTAACATTGTTCACAAGGTCATAAAACGAACGTTGATACAAGTTTTCTAGGCTTGCAGACGTATCACCAAGTGCGGTTTTCGTTTGGACAAGATAAACGCTTAACACCATGACAACAACTGCCAAAAGTGAAACTGTAATAATAAATGCTTTTTTCATTTTCACCCCCTATCTTGCAAACACATGGTCACCTATTGTAACCACCACTTGCCTTGAATATATCCACTTGCTTGTGGTTTTTGCTGGGTTGTAATAGAACAGACACCCATAAGTTGGGTCCCAGCCGTTCATAGCGTCCCTTGCAGCGTTGTAAGCAGTCTGATTTGGCTCTAGGTTTATCTGTCCGTCACTCACCGCCGTAAAGGCATATGGCTGATAAATAACCCCCGCAAGCGTGTTTGGAAATTGCGAACTTTTAACTCGGTTTAGAATAACTGCCGCAACCGCCACCTGCCCCTGATAAGGCTCGCCACGTGCTTCTGCATAAACACATTTTGCAAGCAGATACAAATCACTTGAACTCTGCGAACTTGTGTTCTTTTTGGTTGAAGACGAAGACAAAGTAATGCCCAATGCCGCAGCGGTCTTTTTGCCTACAATGCCGTCTGCAACAAGTCCATTTTTCTTTTGAAATTTCTTTATGGCACTTATGCTCTTTGGCCCCAAAATTCCGTCAACTGCACCAGTGTAGTAGCCCCACTTTTTAAGGCGAGTTTGAATTTTCTTGTTTTCTGATGTGGTTGTTGCAACAGACATAATCTCATTTTCCTTTGGCACAAGCACAAAGTTAACAACCGCCAGCGACACCGCCACCGTCAAGCACAAGCAAGTCATAAGTACAATCAAAAACCTTTTCATTTATCCTCCAAAAAACTTTTTTACTGTTTCAAGGATTCGGCTTCTGAGCAAAACGTTTTCTTCCAAAAAGCAGAGAGGTGGATAAACCACACACCACCAGTTGTCGCCCTTCCCTTCACCCAAAGTGATAACAAGCGAGTCATAAATTCCGCTTTCTAGGGTGAAATTGTCATATGCCCTTGTTGGAATGTACTCTCGCCCAACATTTGCCGAACTCTTGTAGTCAAGGTTATTGTGTGCAACAATTTCGTCTGCTATTCCACAAATTTCAGATAAATTTTCTTTAAGCACCCGCTCGAACTCACTTTTTGTTGTGCAACTTTCAATTTGTGGAGCAAGAAACTCCACAATTCTGTCCTTAATTTCATACTTAATGTCTTGGTCGCCCGATTGATTGCTATTTGCAATGATATGTATCCTTAAATATTCTTCGTGATAGTTTTCCTTGGTCATTGCCACCACCGCAACAACTCCCAAAACAACTATACACCCCAAAATTGCCAAAATCTTCTTCACCTTTCCCCTCCGCAACAATTATTGCCAGCCCTAACACTTCTAAACGGGGAAATTTTCCCCTTTCCCCACGAAAAATGAAAGAAAATGCATAAAAAATCCACACCCGAGAAAGTGTGGATAATATATTATAATTCTATCTGACCACAAGATTAAAGTGGGCGGTTATTCCGCTGAAGAGTTTGACTTCCACTTTGTATGAGCCTGTGGCTTTTATGTTGCTTTCAAGCACAATTTGGCGTTTGTCAATGTCGATGTTTGCTTCACGAAGAGTATCTGCAATTTCCTTTGCCGTAATTGCCCCGAACATTTTGCCATTTTCGCCAACTTTTGCGTTTATGGTGAAAGTTCTGCCTTTTAGCATATTTGCTTTATTTTGGGCGTCTTGTTTTTGAAGCATAATATTTCTTTCGGCACTTGCTTCTTGGCTTGCCTTTTCGCACATAACTGCCTTATCCGCTGGTTTTGCCAAATTTTTCTTTATCAAAAAGTTTTTTGCGTAGCCGTCACTGGTTTCAATGATGTCACCCTTTTTCCCACTGCCCTTAACGTCTTGAAGAAGCAAAACTTTCATAACATTCTCCTTTAATGCTTGTAATGTAGCACAAAAAGTGGTTTTCGTCAAATATTTTAACAAAAAATGTTTAAAACTGTCCACTTTTTGCCCACAAAAGCACAAAAATTGTGGATAAAATGGTTTTAAAAAGATAATTTGAGGCAATAATGCGTGGCGAGGTGAAAAATGGATTTAAGATGTAGAAAAACAACATGTAAATATAACAAAGATTTAACTTGCATGGCAAAAGACGTTAACATAACTCCAAAACTTGTGTGCAAGACTTTTGAACACGATAAAAGCAAGGAAGAAAAGGATTTCAGTAAGTTAATTTTCTCCGACACGCCGCCAAAAATTGCAGATTATAGACATTTGAAGGATGTATGCCTAAAGTGCGGGGCAAAATGTCTATTTAACAACGAAGGAATGTGCCTTGCAAATGGAATTACAATAAACGCCGCCATGCAAAAAGAGCCAAAGTGCATGACCTTTTTGAAGCCGTGAATTACAATGCTTCACACAAAAAATATTAGCAAAAAACACCGCACAAGCGGTGTTTTTTATAAGTCCATTCAAAATTACTTGAGTTCGACAGTTGCGCCAGCTTCTTTGAATTTTGCTTCCATTGCTTTTGCTTCTTCTGCTGGAACGTTTTCTTTGATTGTTGAAGGTGCTCCGTCAACAAGTGCTTTTGCTTCTGAAAGTCCAAGACCAGTTGCTTCACGAGCTGCTTTGATAACTTGGATTTTGTTTGGTCCAACTTCTTTAAGGACCACTGTAAATTCAGTTTTTTCTTCTGCTGCTGGTGCTGCTGCGCCTGCTGCTGGTGCTGCTACTGCTGCTGCAGCGCTAACGCCAAATTCTTCTTCAAGTTTTTTTACAAGTTCACTAACTTCAATGAGTGAAAGTTTTTTGATTTCTTCGACAAGATTTTCGATTGTCATTTTAATTTTCTCCTTTTTAATTTAAAACAATTTACTTTTTGGTCAAAACTGACCTAGTTTGCATAGATTATGCAGATTTTTTTGCCACAGCGTCAAGCACACGAGCGAGTGCTGCAACTGGAGCATTGAGCATGCCAAGAAGCATTGCAATAAGAATTTCTTTGCTTGGGATTTTGGAAAGTTCTTCAACTTTTGCACTGTCAACAACTTCGCCGTTTATAATTCCAAACTTTGCTTCAAGCATTTTTGCGTCTTTCTTTGCACCGAACAAAACGTTTGCTGCACCAACTTCGTCTTTGCCAAAAGCAACAGATGTTGTGCCTTCAAGGTTTGCTGGGTCATATCCTGTGACGCCAAGTTCGTCAAGAGCGATTTTGAGAAGTCTGTTTTTGTAGATTTTGTATTCCACATCTCTTTCTCTAAAGCTCTTTCTGAGTTTTGTGTCTTGGGCAACGTTTATACCCTTGTAATTGATGAAGATAACGCTTTTTGCTTCGTTGTATTTAGCTTTGATTTCTTCAACAATCGCCTTTTTTGCTTCCTTTATTTCTTTGGACATTTCTTCTCCTTTTAAGAATTAAAAAAACCTTATACCGGGCAGTATAAGGCGAATTCTCAAAAGAAAATTTCCCTAAACTTACCTCGGCAAGCCCGCAAAAGCGAGTTACGATTAAATCACTTGCTGTCTTAAGTAACTTAAAGGTTTCATTAAAACATGGTTATTATATCACATAAAAATTATTTGTCAACACTTTATATTCACTTTTCAAAATATTTTGGGTTGAATGGCTCCACTGTTCCATTTTTAGTTATATGGAATTTATTTTTGCACAATTTTAGCATTGGAACGTCTGCTGTGGAGTCGCTGTAACCGTTTTCAAATGAAGTAAGATTAAGTTCTGTAAGTCGTCTGACTTTTTCTGCCCCTTTGCAGTTTACTTCCCCGTTTTCAATTTTAGAAGTGTATAAATCTATGTTTGAGCAAACGAGTGTTGCTGTTGGGTTAATTCTGTTTAAAAGTGGTTTTATGATATACAATGGCGAAGCGGAACATATAACGTCATCTGGTTTTTTTTGTTTGAGATACCAGTCAAAGACTTTTCCCTGTTCCTTATCCCAAAAGAGTTCAATTTCTTTTTCTGGATTTTTAAGGTGCGACATAAAGGTTAGAAATTTTTGCTTGAATGTGGTGAGGTTTACAATGCGAAACCCACGCAACACACCATAAAATCCCGCTTTGAATGGGTGCCACCAAAGTTTTGGGTGACGAGAGAGAACAAACATATATAGTTTAAGCGAACACTCGCCGTTAAAGATTGTTTTGTCAAAGTCGTATAAATTCATGTTGTTAGTATATCAATTTTGAGTAAAATATACAACAGTTTTTGGGCGGTTTGGGCAGATTTGTGTTGACTAAATTTGTTTTATAGGGTATTATGGGTTGTATGAAAGGGGGGCGGGACTGCACAACAGAGTTGTGCGGGTTGCCCGTCACGGGCAACCTTCCCCGAGCCTGTCGGCTCGGGGCGTCCCGCCCCCAAAAGGAGAATCTATGTTACAAGTTGTTGATGTATCTCTCAACTTTGGGAGCAGAAAACTTTTTAGCGAAGTAAATTTGAAATTCACGAAAGGAAATTGCTATGGTGTCATTGGTGCAAACGGTGCTGGCAAATCGACCTTTCTCAAACTCTTATCAGGTGAAATTGAAACCACAAAGGGATATATAACCCACGACAAAAACGAGCGTATGTCCGTTTTGCAACAAAACCAAAATGCCTTTGACGATGAAACAGTTTTAAGAACAGTTTTGCTCGGTCACAAAAGGCTTATGGAAGTGTGGGACCAGAAGGATAAATTATATATGAAAGAAGACTTTTCCGAGGCGGACGGCATTTTGGCGGGAGAACTTGAGCAAGAGTTTGCCGACCTTGGTGGCTGGGAAGCAGAAAGTGACGCACAAACCCTTCTTGCAAACATTGGAATTGATAGCCAGTATTATGACACCTTGATGCGTGAGCTTGATAGCAAACTTAAAGTTAAAGTCCTTTTGGCACAAGCCTTGTTTGGCAACCCAGACATTTTGCTACTTGACGAGCCAACAAACAACCTAGACATAAAAACCATTGCGTGGCTCGAAAACTTCTTGCTAAATTATGAAAACACCGTTATCACCGTTTCACACAACAGACACTTTTTGAACAAAGTTTGCACGCACATTTGCGATGTTGACTATGGCAAAATTTCAATTTTTGTTGGAAACTATGACTTCTGGTATGAAAGTAGCCAACTTATCCTTCGCCAACAAAAGGAAGCAAACAAGAAAGCAGAAGCAAGAGCAAAGGAACTTCAAGACTTCATTGCACGTTTTTCGGCAAATGCCAGCAAGTCAAAGCAAGCAACCAGCAGAAAGAAAGAACTTGAAAAACTCACCATTGAAGACATCAAACCTTCGTCAAGAAGATATCCCTACATTGCCTTCTCGTCAGAAAGACCAATCGGCAACGATGTTTTGGTTGTGGAAAAACTCAGCAAAAAGGGTTTCTTTGAAAATGTAAGTTTTATTGTGGATAGAAACGACAAAATTGCCTTTCTTTCCGACAATGTGAATGCAATCTCTGCCCTATTTGACATTCTATCTGGCAAAGACACCGACTACACCGGCAAAATTAAATGGGGCAAAACAATCACTCACTCTTATCTTCCAAAAGAATATAACGAAATGTTTAACACAACATTGTCACTGACCGATTGGCTTGGACAATTTTCAAAAGAAAAAGACCAAACTTTCCTTCGCAGTTGGCTTGGCAGAATGTTATTTTCGGGTGAAGAAGCCTTGAAGCCAGCAAATGTGTTAAGCGGTGGTGAAAAAGTCCGTTGTATGCTTTCAAAAATAATGCTTGAACAAGGAAATGTAATTTTGCTTGATGAACCAACAAATCACCTTGACCTAGAAAGCATAACCGCTCTTAACAAAGGCATGAGCAATTTTAATGGTGTTTTGCTCTTTGCCTCGTCAGACCAAGAATTAACCCAAACAGTTGCCAACAGAATTATCAAAATTGACAACACAAAAACCTTTGACAGATATATTACCTATGATGAATATCTTGAAAAATATGCAAAATAAACACTTTTTGGGGCATTTGCCCCATTTTTTTATGCACTTTACACATTGAAAGATAAAGAAAATGTGATATAATATAGACAATAAAAGAGGGGATAAAATGAAAGATATTCAAATTTTAAAAAGATTTTATGGAGAAAAATTTGCACACTTATGCAGATCTACTTTTCCACTTATTTTGGAAAGTGAAACTTTGCTTCCAAAGCTAATTATGGACAACTTTGCACCTTCAAAAGCGCTTTATGACGACCTGTCAAGTGAAAAAAAAATGTTTGTTAGGTTTAAAGACTTTATTTTTGAAAAATATCACGAACACATAGACATGCAAAAAGTTGAAGAAACAAACATAAACAAAACGGCTGAAGAACTTTTGGCACAAGCAGGATATACACTTTATCCAGAATGTAAACAATTTAAGGACATGTTGCCATTTAAAAAATACTTTGCTCCAAATGAAATGCTTTGCTCATTCGACCCATTGAATGATAGATTGAACAGTTGCAGAGTTTGGTTTGCAGTAAAAAAAGGTGCAGAAAAATTGAATAGAAAAGATTTTAAGCATCCAGAAAGAGAGGACGAGTATGGCACAAGCGTTATTTCAATTCAATTTACAAAGGACCTCCACTCTACCCTATCAATAAAAAATAGATATAATCACGCTGTGGCATATCCAGACAGCACATTTCACAACAATCTTGATGAAATTATCCCAGGGCTAACACAAGCATTTTGCACAGAATATGACATATCACCATTGTTTGGGAAATATGCAATAGTCCTAAATATTCCAAACTACGAAAGAGCAAATGACGGCAAATACTTCAAAACAATAAAGCGAATTAGAAACAATTGTTTTATTTGTGAAAACAACTATGTTTTGATTAATGGCGAAGCATATCACTTTGACCCAGATAGATACTTGCTTTTGGACAATGGCGACTTGATTGATACAAAGGAAAAGAAGATTTCCCCAGCATACATTGAAGCAAAAGACGGCAAAAACGCAAATATGATTGAAGAATACAATGACGACCTAAAACCTTCTTCATTTTCACAATCTTTTGACGAGATTGCCAAAATTGACATCAGCAAAAACATCTATGGCGGGAAAACTGTTTTAATCACCCCAAAAGAAGAAGAAAATCGCCGTGGCGAGCAAGTTGCATTGGAAACAGATTGCAGTAATCAAATTGTTGAAGTATTTGACCCAATGACAGTATCCCCAGAAAATTACTTATCCACAAATTCCAAAATAAAAAGTGCATATTTCCCAAATTTGAAAGTTGCAAAAACAGGCTTTATGCAGTGTTGCAATCAACTTGAAAGTTTGACCGCAAATAAACTTGAAACAATAAAACACAACTGCCTTACAAGATCATACAAAATGAAAAAACTTTCACTTCCAAAACTAAAAACAATGGGAGATGTAAGCCTTCAAGAAATAAATCTTAACACATTTTCCGCCCCAGAACTCGAAATTATCGGACAATATTGCTTGCGTGGAAACATAAAGCATTTCTCTGCAAACAAACTAAAACAATTCGGCAGAGCGTCACTTGCGGGCAAAATAGAAAATTTTGAAGCAAACAGTTTGGAGAGTTTGCCAGAACTTGATCACAACATCAAATACATTTTCGCCGAAAATGCAACCGACTTTTCATGCAAATGCAAAAATGCTTGGAAATATTATGCAAAAGACCTTGCCTCTGCAAATGTTAAAGACCCAGAACTTCAACAGTTCTTTGACGAAATTATCGAAAGAAATCAAAAAAATAAGCTTGAAGAAATTGAAGAAAAAGCACAATCAAGATAAGTCTTTATGACAAAAACAATGACTCAAACGAGTCATTGTTTTTTTATCCCCAACTGCCTGTTAAAGTGTGATTTTTTGCAATGTTAACTTTGCTAGATGAAGTTACTTCAGTTGCATATTCGTTTCTCCAACAGAAAGTGTAACCAGAACGAGAAAGTGTCGGAAGCGAGCCATATGTTGAATCGTAAGTAACAGTTTTTGGCTCTATATAATCTTTTATTGAAAATTCATATATTCCCACGTCTTTGCCATAGTCATTGTCCAATCGTAAGTTGTATGTTCCAGTTGCGGGTGCAGTGAAAACAGCAGATTGAGAATTATTATCAAAACGAACAGATTGGGCTTCAGTATAGCCCTTATTTATCGCATAGAAAAGTTGTATGATTCCACCAGTAGATAATGCTCCAGAAGATGATGCTCCGTCTCTAATTTCACCATGGACAACATACTTTTGTCCTTCAACAAGGTCAACTGTTTGCGGAATCGTTATATAGGGATCATCATTACTCGTGTTGTTTATCAAAAAACCCATACCATCATATGCCATAATTATGTTATGACCAACGTAGTTGCCGTAGTATTCGCTTGTCAAATTATTAAGCAGATTGTAATTGCTATCAAAACTAACAGTGTAACTGTTCGCCGTCCAAATAGCCTTCAAAGTTTGGTCACCAACTTTTGTGTATTGCGTGGTGGAAGTGTATTCATAAGGTTCGTAGTCTGTAATAGTGCTTCCATCTTCAATTTGAATATTTTTAATTTCCATTGATAACGTGCCTGAAACATCTGGACACACAATATACAACCCCAATAGGTTTGTCCAAAGAGCCCATGAAGATGTTTTTACAGCCAATACTTTTGCATATCTCTGCCATGTCCCCGTCTGCAAACTTGGATACCGAGAATCATTTTCAGTTGAAATATTTGAAAGAGTTGCTCTCGCTTTTATGCTTATACTTGAAATATTGGGGCTTTTTTCAGTAATTTTGTAATCGAAACTCACTGCAATAGTAAGGGTGCCCGTAAAAGAAATGGTGGAAATAGGGACATACCCGAGAGTTGTCCCACTTGCTGAGTTTATGCTCAATTCATTTTTTTGAGCTTTATTTTTCCCCGTTTCTACCCAACGTTGGAATGTATAACCAGTCCTTGTTGAAGTGGGCAAATCGCCGTATAAATCGCCTAATTTAACGCTCTTTTGGCTGGGAGATACCCCCCCCCCTGCCGGGTCAAAAGTGACCGTGTATGAGGGTCTAGAATACTTTACAGATATGTTTGAACTTGCTTGTTGGTGCGTTGCACCATATATTATAACCCCGAGGATAGCCATAATGAGTGTATATAGAACGCAAATGGTTATCTTATTTTGCTTATGATAAAATCTGTTCAGCCATAACACAAAGCGTTCATATTTGGTCATTATGCTCACCTCTCAAATATATTTTCCTCAAAAGTTTAAGAGATATTTGGCAAAAAGTCAAGTTTTTTGATAAAAAAACAAGGATAAAAGTAAATTATTCACAAAAAAAGGTATAAAAAAAACACCAACCCTTGCGGATTGGTGTTTGAAATTTTTAGTTCCATTTAATAGTTAAGTCATTGGGTTACATTTTTACTTGTTGTGTCAAGAGTTTTCATGGTTTTCTTTCCTTCACCACTGACTAAAAGTCAGTTTCGTCGACTTCACTTCTCTTTAAAAGGAGGTGATCCAGCCACACGTTCTCGTATAGCTACCTTGTTACGACTTCACCCCAGTCATCGATTTTGCCTTAGGCAGCTGCCTCCCATTGCTGGGTTAGCTCACCGACTTCGGGCCCCCTCGACTCCCATGGCGTGACGGGCGGTGTGTACAAGACCCGGGAACGCATTCACCCCGACATGCTGATTCGGGATTACTAGCAACTCCGACTTCATGTGGGCGAGTTTCAGCCCACAATCCGAACTGAGACCATTTTTTTGAGATTAGCTCCATGTTACCATCTCGCAACTCTTTGTAATGGCCATTGTAGCACGTGTGAAGCCCAAGACGTAAGAGGCATGATGATTTGACGTCATCCCCACCTTCCTCCGTATTATCTACGGCAGTTCTGCTAGAGTGCCCAACTGAATGATGGCAACTAACAGTAAGGGTTGCGCTCGTTGCGGGACTTAACCCAACATCTCACGACACGAGCTGACGACGACCATGCACCATCTGTTTATGTGTTGAATTGCTTCAAATTCTCTACTTTCATAGATATGCACAAAATGTCAGGTCTTGGTAAGGTTTTTCGCGTTGCATCGAATTAATCCACATGCTCCGCTGCTTGTGCTGGTCCCCGTCAATTTCTTTGAGTTTTAATCTTGCGACCGTACTCCCC
>JBNMHO010000021.1:0-10654 GCA_050872785.1 Clostridia bacterium
CAATTCCAATGGCTGGACTTCTGGGACAATCACATATAAAGGTCTTATGATATATAAAGTTTCAAGCGAAAATGAATATGTTGCCTATGAACCATATTACATTGAAAGTGATACAATTTTTGGCACGCCGGGGGACAGAACTTTGACCGCAGAATGGGGAACGCTTATGGGCAGCACGACAAATTATTCGTCATGGACTGCAAGTGATGGTGTGTCGAGTTATTCATGTAGCGGCGATACCATAACAATAACATCGAAAGATAATTTGCTTAGTCAAGCCTATTTGAGGCAAGATATATCTTTAACCGCTGGGACATATAAATTTTGTTTTGACAGTTGTACCTATAGTGGTGTAAAACCATACCCGATAGCAATTATTTATGATTCAACTAGCGGTTGGTCATCTGTCCCTGGAACACAGCTTGATGGGTCAGTAGGCGGCGACTTTAAAAATGTTTGTTATTTCACATTCACTTCAACACACTCATGTTCCTTTATCGTTTATGCGTGTATTGATTTGGGACAGTCTTCTTGCACTGTATCATTTAAAAATCTTCGGCTTATAAAACTCCCGTGAAGGTGAGGGCTATATGATTTTTGAAAAAGAGATAAAGTCAGGCTGATATGATTTTGTGTTGTATTTTGGGTTTTTTGTTGGGAATAGCAGTAAATGATTTGGAATAATTTGGAAGTTGTTGTATAATTTAAGCATGAAAGAGGTTATGATTTGGACAGACGGGGCGTGTTCTGGCAACCCAGGGCCTGGCGGATATGCTGGGATAGTGATGTGTGACGGCAAGGGCAAAAATGTTTTTGGTGCAAGGGCAGACACAACCAACAACAGAATGGAAATTATGGCGGTTATCAAGTCGCTGGAGATTTTGAATAAGGAATGTAATGTTGTTTTGCACTCGGACAGCGCTTATGTTTGCAATGCTGTAAACAACAAGTGGCTTGAAACTTGGCAACTTCACTCGTGGAAAAACTCTGACAAAAAACCTGTGCTAAATCGTGATTTGTGGGAGCAACTTTTGGAACTTTTGGTGAAGCACCGTGTGCAGTTTGTGAAAGTTAAGGGACATTCGGACAACAAACTTAACAATGAGTGTGACGAAATGGCTCGAAATGCAATTCTTAAAATGCAAGCGATGTCGCTGGACACATTTGACAAAGTGGAAGAAAGAATAATGGATAATGAATAAAAAAGGAACCCAGAAATAAGGGTTCTTTTTCTATATTCCAAATATTTTATCTACGCTTTGTGGCAAGGTGGTCAACAAGTAAGGTTATTCCAAGCAAAAGAGCAGTGTAGAAAAGGACATACAAAATGTGAGGATAAATGCACGAAGCCCCAACCGATTGGAGTCCGCTTGCAATTTCAACAGAATGTGTGAATGGAAGATAGTTTATTATTTTGCCAAATGTTCCTGTGAAAGTGCTGGCTGGGGTGAAAATTCCACCAAAAATTCCGATAAAACTTATGAGAATTGACGAGATTGGACCCGTCATTTTTTCGTTTTTGGAGATTATCCCAATCAAAATTCCGAATGAAATGTATAGAATGGCTGATGGAATGAGATATATTATGCTTATGAGAAGATTAACATTGAATGGGAAACCAAATAAAAGTGCAACGAGGAAGAATACAACAGTTTGTAGCATGGTCATTGGAAGTGCTGAAAGATAGAAACTGAAGATGTAGTCTGTTCTGCGAATAGGCGAGATATTAAGTCTTTTTATAAAGGAAGTGTTTTTGTCTGTTGTGATTTGAAGTGAAACATATAGCGAGATAAAGGTGTAGCCAAACACACAAATTCCGCTGGCGTAATTTTCAATTCTAAAATTCTCTGGCAGATACTGCATATTCCCAAACAGAATTTGCATAAGGCAGAGCATAAGCAAAGGGAATGCAAGGCAAAGAAGCAGACTAACTGGGTCACGAAACATCTCTGTAAAATTTCTTTTAGCAATAGCGAAAATCTTCTTCATTATTCTTCCTCCGTCAATTTCAAAAATGCGTCTTCAAGTTTTTTGGACTGTGTCTTGTTGATAATTTCCTTAGGTGTGCCAACGACTTTTATTTCCCCTCGGGATATAATTCCAATTTCGTCTGCAAGGTTTTCAACTTCTTCAAGATAGTGGGTTGTAAGAATGATTGTCATTTTGCCTTTAAGGGCAGAAATAGTTTCCCACAAAATTTTTCTTGCTTTTATATCAAGCCCCAAGGTTGGTTCGTCTAAGAACAATACCTTTGGTTCAGAAATAAGTCCCAAAGCAAGACTAACACGCCTCATTTGTCCGCCAGACAAATTTTTGCATAAGACATTTGCTTTGTCATTAAGTTTGAGTTTGGAAATGATTTCGTCAATTTTTTTATCTTTGTCTTTTATATCATAAAGGGAAGCGATAAACTCCAAATTTTCTCGCACGGTCAAATTTTTGGCAACGGCTGTTTCTTGTGGCGAGATGTTTATAATTTTTCTCACTTCAAGTGAGTTTTTTACAATGTCATACCCA
The DNA here is from genome assembly GCA_050872785.1 of Clostridia bacterium. Classification (GTDB taxonomy): domain Bacteria; phylum Bacillota; class Clostridia; order Christensenellales; family UBA1242; genus UBA7862. Next base: position 2,518 of record JBNMHO010000021.1, read on the forward strand.
TCAATTTTTGCTGTGCCGCTTGTTGGGAGCATGACAGTTGACAACATATTTATTAGGGTAGTTTTGCCAGCACCATTTAAGCCTAAAAGTGCAAAACATTTATTTTCACTTATTTTCAAGCTAACATTGTCCACTGCAGTTAATGATTTAAATTTTTTTGTCAAGTTCTGAATTTCAATCATTTTGTCCTCCGTTTTTTGCTTTAAAAATTTCTTCCGCAAATTTCAAATAGTCGTCATATTTCGCCATGCCAATTCCTTTTTCTGTGTCGCCAAAAAGAATGAGCATATCGCCCCCTTTGATATTAAAAACATCACGAGCTTCTTTGGGTATAACCATTTGACCTTTGCTTGTAACTTTGGTTGTCCATATAAATTTTTTCTTTTCCATTTTGTTTCCTACCTTTCTTACAAGTCTTACTTAAATTATATTCTTATTTTTTCATAAAGTCAAACGATTGAAAATATTTTAATTTTAATTATGTAAATAATTTAAAAAAATAACAAAAAATATCATTTTTTAATAAATTCATGTTGTAAAATCTTTTTACACGAGGAGATTTATGTTTTAAATTTAATTTAGCGTGTAAGATAAGTAAGACGAAATTTGAGGGTTTTTGTGAGGTTTATTTATTGATAGGAAAGAGTCGATTGAATTAAAAAATGTTTGTAAAAATGTAATATTAGGAGTATATTTGACTTGCTTTGACAACATATGTTTGATAAAATTGTATAGAGAAAAAGTTGTGGGGAAAGATTGAAATATGAGTGAAGATAGAGTTTATTTTGTTATAGATATGAAATCTTTTTTTGCGTCTGTTGAATGTGCCGAAAGGGGGCTTGACGCTATGTCGACAAATCTTGTTGTGGCAGATGGGACTCGTGGCTCGGGGACAATTTGTCTTGCAATAAGTCCTGCAATGAGAAAACTTGGAATAAGAAACAGATGTAGGCTTTATGAAATTCCACAAAATGTTGATTACATTTTAGCCCCGCCACGAATGAAAAAATATATTGAATATGCCGCAGAAATTTATGCAATTTATTTAAAGTATATTAGCAAAAACGATATTCATGTTTATTCCATTGACGAATGTATTTTAGATGTGACGGACTATTTGAAATATTACAAGACAACCGCCAAACCATTCGCCCAAAAACTTATGAATGAAATTTTGGAACATTTGGGAATTCCGTCTTCTGTTGGAATTGGAACAAATATGTATCTTGCGAAAATTGCTCTTGATATAACTGCAAAATCTGCAAAGGATAGAATTGGTTGGCTGAATGAAGAAAAATTCATCAAAACATTGTGGCACCACAGACCTCTCACAGACTTTTGGCAAATTTCAGAAGGAACTGTGAGCAGACTTAGAAAATATGGAATTTTTGATATGGAAGGAATTGCAAAAGCAGATGAAGACTCATTGTATAAAGAATTTGGGGTTAATGCAGAACTTTTGATTGACCATGCGTGGGGCAGAGAGCCATGCCTTATGAGTGACATCAAAAATTATAAATCGCAGTCAAAGTCAATTTCTTCATCTCAAATTTTGCCATGCAATTACACTTTTGACGAAGCAAGAGTTGTTATGAAAGAGATGGTCCAAAATGGGTGTTATGACCTTGCAAATCAAAATTACGCCACACAACTGGTGCATGTTTATGTGAGTTATGGCGACAGGAAAGGCGAAGGGGACAAAGGCACACAACGGCTGTCGGTTGTTACAAATTTGTATTCCATAATTGGCAAAGCGTGTGATGAATTGTTTTGTAAAATTGCCGACCACAAAAAACTTATTCGCAAAATTGGCTATTGTTTTGACGATTTAGTGCCAGAAAACGATGAAATTTATGACTTTTTCACCGATTTTGATAGCGTTAAAAAAGAAAAAGTGAAAACAAGAGCCGTTCTTGAAGTGAAGGATAAATATGGCAAAAACTCAATTTTGAAAGGACTTGACTACGAGGACAAAGCCACACAAAGAGAAAGAAATGTGTCAATAGGGGGACATAAAAGTGGAGAAAAGATGTAAAATGCCACGAATTGATAGGGCAAAACAATTTGCTCCGTTTGACGCCTTGAAAGGTCTTAGGGACGCTTTGCGAAAAAAAGAACGAGAACATGACGAAATGTTAAAAAATAAAATTAAACACGAAAACATTGATGAAATATAACTTTTCTTTCTAAACAAAATCACTCGATTTTTCATAAATAATTAGATATGGAAAGTGTTTTTGTTTTTGATAGTGGAAGTGGCGGGGAATTTGTCACAAGGGAACTTTTGCGAGAGTTGCCAAACGAAGAATTTGTTTTATTTAAAGATGTTGAGAATTGTCCATATGGGACAAAAAGCAAATGGAAACTGTGGCACATTGTTCGCAAAATTTTGACAACCGCCCAAAGAAAACTTCACCCAAAGGCGATTGTTGTGGCATGCAACACGGCAAGCAGTTTGTTTGAAAACAGAATTAAGAAAAAATATAAGGGAGTGCCAGTATTTTTCGTCACACCGCAGATAAATGATAAAATTTTATCACAAACAACTCTTATTCTTGCCACAACCAGAACTGCAAAGTGTAACAAACAAATAGCAAACGCAAAACAAAACCCAAATTGCATCGTTTTGGGGTTTGATGATTTGGCAAAGAAGATTGACCTTGCACGAATGTCTATACAAGCGAAAGCAGATTTAAAAATATATTTGTTGAACGAGTTATCAAAATATAAAACCTATGGAATAAAAAACATTGTCCTTGCTTGCACGCATTACACTTATCTAAAAGGGCAACTCCGAGAAATTTTTGGGAATGTTAAATTTTTTGAAAAGAGCAAACTTGTTGCAAAGGAACTTAAATGTTATTTGCAAGGGAGTAGGGTTTTGTCAGAAAGACAAAGCAAATCTCTCCATAAATATCAAAAAAAGCTTAAGACGACAAGAAACGATATAAAAAATAACACACGACGAGAAAAACAAAACAAGTCAATTTCTCAACTTTTTAAAACTCATGTTGTGGTTGTGGAGAGTTTGCAAGAACTAAAAAACTTATAAAAATAAAAAAACCTTCCGTAGAAGGTTTAAAATATTGGTGGTCCCAATAGGACTCGAACCTATGACCTCTTCGATGTGAACGAAGCGCTCTAACCAACTGAGCCATGGGACCTAACAGAGAATATAATAGCACAATTAAAATAAAAATCAAGCAAATTGAAGAAGTTTTTGAAAAAATTAAAAATCTGCTGCTTAGTTGTCAAAATTTTCTTGACAAAAAATCTTATATAATCTAAACTTTTTTTGCAAATAATATTTAAAAGAGAGTGTAGCAAGATGACCAAATATGAACGCTTTGTGTTATGGCTGAACAGATTTTATCATAAGCAAAACAAGATAACCATTTGCGTTCTATATACACTCATTATGGCAATCTTGGGAGTCCTCATCTATGGTGCAACACACCAACAAGCAAGTTCAAACATTTCAGTAAAATACACAAGACCAACTTACACAGTGACTTTCGACCCAAATGGCGGTGAGTTATCCACAATAGGGGGGGGGGGTATCCTCTAAGCAAGTAACCCTTGGTGACACCTACGGCGACCTTCCAACGCCTACAAGAACGGGTTATACGTTCGCAGGGTGGAGAAAAAATCTGTTTGAAGTTCCATATGATATTGCTGAATATAAATATGTAGAATATAACGAACAAACAAATGAATTTACATTTGGCAACGCAAGCGACATGGCTTCGGGCTGCTATTTTTCTTCATTGCGAGTTTTAGGATTGAATTCTATACACATTATGAATGATACTGTTATTTTTGAGAGTTATTATAATTCAAACGATATTTTGAATAAACGACAAGTTACTTATACATTCACAAGAACAGCCTCAAGCGATGTCCCATATATCGCAATTTATCCAAACCCAGTTGTTTCAGTTTATACTGCTGCTAGAACCTTCTTTTTAAGAATAGATATGTCACGTTATCCCTATGGAACTTACACAGTAAAGTTTGATTGGGTAGGTATGACAACTTTAGATGAAATTGGAAACCCAGATAGTTTCACAATCAGAAACATTCAACTTGAATATAGCGGCGACACAAATGCCACAGAACCCAGTGAAATAACTTCCACAAGCAAAAACACAACGCAAGGCGAACACACGCTTGTTGCGTTGTGGAGAAATGATACAACTCAAGTTCATATTATGCCTAACGGTGGAATGTATGAAGGGTTAAGCGGAAATTCACATGCTTATATTTCAGAAGGGAACATAATGCCACTTGGCGTACCTACGAGAAGCGGTTATGTGTTCAAGGGCTGGTCTGTTTCAACAACTTCAACAAATTACGCCTTATACACAACAGAAGTCTATGGCACCCCAGAAGTGTCTTATCCGTCATTTGCTGGTGGAAATTGCAATGTTCATATATATGATAATTTAGGTGCTTCGGGGGGAAAAGTAAGCAACGATAATTTATCAATGACTATCGCTGGGTCAAGTAGTGAGATGAACCCTAGCAATACTGGCTACTATTTAAAATTCAAAAACATAGGTGAGTTGCCGGACATGGCAGGGAAGATTGGTGGTCACTATCATGCAAGTAGCGTGTATGCAAATGCGGTTCTGTATATGGTCATTAGAGCAAAAATTCCTGTGGGGTATAACATTAGGTGGACTTCAAATGCTCACGGTGATGGGGCAGTTGATGAATGGCTAACTGATACAAAAGGGACGGGGAAAATTGAAACATATATTCATAAGACAACTTGCGGGGCGACTGGCAGATTTGTGAATACAAACTTTGTAATGCTTGACGGCGGTCCATACGGCTCTGAGGCAAACCCACTTGAATGGGAAGTGTATTATTCTCAAGTGTTTGACGCAACCAACAAAACAAAATCTATAACCAACACACCATATTTCGTGAGAGCGGGGAGTTCGGATATAACTCTTACTGCGCAATGGGAAGAAGTGTAAAATAAAATATCCCCATTTTTAAGTGGGGATAATTTTTTATTTTACGCTCTAACTTGCCTTGGCCCATAGGCGAGTGGTTTTTCACATTGTTGTGGTTCAAGTGGCATTGGCTCAAGATTGCTCATATATGCTTGTGTGTTTGTTCTTAAAGTGTTTGTTGTTGGGGCATAATAATTTACTCTTGGGTTGTTGCGAGGGGTGTTGTAGTTTGAGTTTGTGCCGTAGTTCCTTGAATTGTAATTTGAGTTGTTAGTTGCGTTTTGGTTGTAGCTATTTGTTCCGTTGTAATTTGTATTGTTGTTTCTTGCAATGTTGTTTGAATTATAATTTGAATTGCTATAAGTAGTGTTTCTATTTACATTGTTATTTGGATAATTCCTATTGTAATTTGTGTTTGAGGCGTAGTTTGTTTGAGAATTGTTTGTTGTAGTTTTGTTTGTGGCATAATTTGAATTGTTGACAATGCTATTGCCGTTTTTATTGTAAGTTACGCCATAATTTGTGTTGTTTGATGATTTGTTGTCTGTTTTGCTGGTTGTTGAGTTGTTTGAATTGTTAATTGTGTTTGAATTTGTAACACGATTTGTTGTTTGGTCATTTGGCAAACGTTTTGTCACAGTTGTGTTGTTTGCTGGAATGGTATTTGAAGAAGTGTTGTTTTGGGTTGTGTTATTTGTTATTGTGTTGTTATCTGCAACTGGCTTTTCATATTCTGTTGGAAGAAGAGTTGTTGTGCCGTTGTTTACAATGTTTTTATTCCCATGTCTATTTTCATTATATCTTTGTGGGTCTTTAATATCCTTGGTGTATGTGTTGGTGTTGTAAGAATATCTATTGTTGTTTGTATAACGGTTGTTATTTTGATTTACACCATTTGAAGAATATCTTTGTCCATTTTGATAATCGTTGACTGTTGTCCATCTGTTGCGATTTGAATTGTATTGATTTCTTGCAGAGTTGTATCTGTTTGCTCCAGTTGAAGTGCCAAGCATTGCTTCATCTTGCTTTTCGCCAAGGAGTTTGTTTGCAAAGGCAATAAGGTCAAGGACAGAATTGTTTGCATTGTTGCAAGCATTGCAGTTTGCGTCAATGCAGTTATACACGTTTCTGTAGTCTGCAGTCATAGAGCCAGAGTTTGAAGCAAGGTTAAGTTTTTTCTTGCCGATTGTGTTGACTGTTGATTTACAACTTTTGCATGAAGAGATATTGCTTGTGCATTGTTTAATCACTTCATAATAACTATTGAGAGTTTTGACATCACTGTCAGAAAGCTTTGCTTCACCATTTTTTAGCCTTTCAAGAAGTTGCTTTGCTTTGTTGCAGTTGTTTATAAGGGAAGTCTTTGTGTTTGAATATTCCTTGTTAAGGTCGCAAACATTATTGCAAGCGGTTCTTAAATCATTGTAGTTTCCATTTCCGTTTGCAAGGTTAAGATTTCTTCTTGTGGCTCTGTAGTCATTGCCAGCAAAAAGATTTACACTTGCTTTTTGTGTCATATGATTTCTTGTTGGAACTTTGGAGCTCAGAACTTCTCTGTAAGGATAAATGTTCTGTCTTACATTCCTTCTGCCAGTTGAAACATCACTTCTGTTTGTGTTTGAAGAAGTGCCATTTTGGGGGCAGTCTTTGCACTTGTAGCAGTTGCCGTTTTCGCAATAATAACAGCCGTCATTGTAGCAGTGATAGCCGTCAGAAGTGTCCCTTTCTTCGCCCAGAAGGGAAGTCAAGTCCATTTTGTCACTGTTTACATCTTCAAGTTTTTTCACTTGAGAAATCATCTTATCAAGCCCACCAGATATCTTCTTGCTGGCAAGTTTGACTTGTGCTTGGTTGCCGTTTGAGCATGCAAAAAGAAGTGTGCAAGCAAGCAAAATTGAGAGTATTCCAATAATTTTTTTCATTTTTACCTCCGGAACATCATTGTTCAAAGTTATTTTGGCAGAAATTTGTGAAAATATTTATTTTTTTGTATAAAATTTTTTGCACTGACAATATTTATCGAGAAAAATGTTGCCACTTATGAAAATTAGGAGATAAAAATGGATAAGATAAAAATAAATCAAGAATATTGTAAATTTGTTGAAAATAGGTTGCCTAAAACGAGATTTTTCCCCTCACTTTTGTGGGCGTTTCTTGTTGGGGGACTTATTTGTTGCATTGGACAAGGCATATTTGACGGGCTTATGGCAATTTTCCCAGCGCTGTCCAAGGACGATGTTCAAGCATACACATCTGTCATTCTTATTTTCCTTGCGGCACTTCTCACTGGTGTTGGAATTTATGACAGAATTGGTGTGTTTGCTGGTGCGGGGTCCATTGTTCCTATTACTGGTTTTTCAAACTCCATTGTCAGCCCAGCAATGGACTTTAAAAATGAAGGTTGGATATTTGGCGTGTGTGTAAAGATGTTTTCCGTTGCGGGACCTGTTATTGTTACGGGAATTGTGTCAAGCATGCTCGTTGGAACTATCTATTATATAATTGGACTTTTTGGCTAAGGTCTAAATGTTTAATAAATAAAAGCCATTGTTTTGCGAAACAAACTTGACAATGTGTGACTTAATATTAAAGGGTTATTTGAAAGGAGAAAATATGTTAAATAGAGTTGGTGAAAGAACAATTAAATTCAAAACGCCACCAAAAATTATAAGCGGATATGCGATTGTGGGACCAAAAGAAGGCTTAAGCCCTGTGTCGAAATATTTTGACTATATATTAAAGAATGATTTGTTTAACGAAAAGACTTATGAAATTGCTGAACGAAAAATGCTTGAACAAGCAATTTGTGGGGCAACAGATAAGGCAAACATTTTGTCAACAGATATTGATGTGTTACTCAGTGGCGATTTGCTCAATCAAATTATTTCTGCTTCATATTCCGCAAGACAAATTCAAACGGCTTTTGTTGGGGTGTTTGGTGCGTGTTCTACAATGACAGAAAGCCTTGCCCTAGGTGCTTGTCTTGTTGACGGCGGATATTGTGGCAAGGTTGCTTGTGCTACTAGCAGTCACTTCTCAACTGCGGAAAGACAGTTTAGGTCACCACTTGAACTGGGGTGCCAAAGACCACCAACTTCTCAATGGACAGTGACTGGCGCTGGGTGTTCCATTTTATCTCGTGACGGTGTTGGGCATAATATCACACTTGCAAC
>JBNMHO010000022.1:0-8728 GCA_050872785.1 Clostridia bacterium
CTAAGTTCTGAAGAATATGTATTAAATTTTTGTCCTTTACTAGCCATAAAAAATACCTCCTATATGGCAATTATACCATAAGGAGGTGTAGGTGTGAAGTGGACTTTATTTTTGCGGTGCAAAAATGGGGTTCACTTCAAAATCTGGGGTGTTTTTCTATGTGTTTTTTGTGAAAATTTAATCTGCATAGTTTGTAAAGTAATTTTGAATAAGAACAACTGGAGTGCCTTTATCACCACTTCCACTTGTGAGGTCGGCAAGGCTGCCAAGCAAATCGACATAACGGCGAGGGGTTGTACCTTGTGAAGCCATTGTGCCTTTAAGGTCATTGTCCTTGTGCTTTATTTCTTCTTTGATTGCTTTTTGAAGTTCCTCACCACGAAGGTCGCTGAATTTATTATCAGAAAGGAATTTAAGTTTGAGTTCGTTAGGTGTGCCTACAAGCCCTTTTGTGTAAGCAGGGGAGACCATTGGGTCAGCAAGTTCCCAAATGCCGCCGACTGGGTCCTTAAACGCCCCGTCACCATACACCATAACTTCAAGTTTCTTGCCAGTCTTTTCATAAAGCATTTTTTGCACTTTTTCAACAAATTCTTGTCCATGTTCTGGAAAAAGTTTTACTCTGTCTTCAGTAGATTTGTTTGAGCCTAAAAGTCCATATTTTGAATTATATCCACTTCCGTCAACACTTTCATTCAAAATGTCACAAAGTGTAAGCACTTTTTTTGCTCCAGCGTCAATAAGTCTTTGTTTCGTTTGCTCTCTTGTGTGAATGTCTGCACAGATAACTGTATCTGTATATTTTAAAATTTCCTCTGGGTTGTTGGAAACAATAACTTCCGTATTTTCCCCGCCATATTCTTTGTAAAGGTCAATGTAGTTTATGCCAGTGAATGGGTGAACGGGATGAGAGAACAATTTGTTAAATTCCTCACCAGTCCATGCTGCACTGTATGGGTTAAGTTTTGAGGCAAAAAAATCCTTGCGAGATACAAGTTCATTGCCAACTTCGTCAGTAGGGCAAGAAAGCTGAATAACAAGTTTATCCACACTTCTTGAAATTGCTTTAAGAAGAAGTGAAAATCTATTTCTGCTTAGAATTGGAAATATAAGCCCCAAAGTTTTGCATTTAACCTTTGATTTGACGTCCTTTGTAATTTGTTCAAGGGTGGCATAATTGCCTTGTGAAATGCCAACAACTGCTTCAGTCACTGCAACAACATCTTTATCGTGAAGGGTTAGTTTTTGTTCCTTCACAGCGTTCAAAAGACTGTCACATACTATGTTTTCAAGATTATCTCCGTCTTTGATAATTGGGGTTTTTATCCCGATTGCCATAGTTCCAACTTTCATTTTTTTTAACCTCTTTTATATAATTTTATCCTATTTTTTACTACAAAACAAGCCATTTTTTGTGCCAAAACATTTTAAAATTGTGCCAAAATTAGCTGTCAGAAATCAAGTTTTCATAAATATATTCGTAAATTTGTGGTGCTTTTTCGTTCCATTTTTTGCCCGCAAGAACGGCTGCATTTCGTGTCACTGTTTTAAGTTTAATTTCAAATAGGGGTTGAGCAACAAGTGGTTCTTTAATTTTAAATACAACTGTGTGAGTGCCGTCAGCGTTTTTAAAATATTCCGAAACATACTCTTGACTACGCTTAAAGACCATTCTGTTTTGCTTTGCATATTCTGTTATTTCTTCTCGAATGTGTGGCTTAATTCTGGTAACAAAGTTTGCAATGCAATTTCTTCCTTCTGGTGTTATTGTAAATCTTTCATCTCTTGGGTCAATTTCTGACGCTGCACCAACTGGAGTGAGTTTGCTGATAAAGTTAACATCAACCAGTTGCATCAACGCTTCTTTACATTCCATATATTTCAGCCAATCATTTCTGCTTGTGCAAATGTCTATGATTGAATTCTCCGTCAAAGGAATTTCCATGCGGTCAAACACAAAAAGTAGCAAAAGTTTGTTTAATGTTTCGTCATAAACCTTGTTCATCATTTCTCCTAATAGTCCAAAAAGTTTATATCACAAGATAAAACAAAAATCAATCATTTGACCGCTATTTTTGATGAAAATTAAAATTTTTATCAACATTTCTCTTTTTGTAACATTTTAGCGAAAAATGTTTTTATTTTATTTTAGTTTGTGCTAATATGTAGTGTGTAATTAGGAGGAACTATGGGAGAAAATTTAAAGCCAGACGGCCTTGAGAACTTTTTGAACTCTTGTGACGAGTTCATTCAAGGGAAATTTATCCTTGCAGACATAAAAATATCCAAAATATTGCGAGCAATTTCCACTTCAAAGGAAATTTACAACCTTATGGCGGAAAGCCTTATAAACTATGACTTTAAAAAGGAATACACAGCACTAAAAGCCCAAGCAGACGAACAAGGGAAAGATTTTTCATTGCCAAGTGACGCTCAAAGTATAATTTCTTTTGTTTTTGCGATGCTTGTGGAAATTGATAGCAAGCGAATTGATTTCAGCGACCTTTTGTCAACAACTTTCCCATATGCAACATCACAAAGGGAAGAATATGCCATGTTTTCACAAAAGTTCATTCTTCCATTCAAAAATTCCGTTGCAAGAGTGTTTGGAATTATGCCAAATGGTGAAGGAAATTTTGAAGATGTGACAGCACCAAACGTCCTTGAAGATAAGCCTACTATAGAAGAAAAAGAAGATGTCAAGCCAGAACCTGTGCAAGATGACACAGTTCTTCTATTTGACGGAATTGCAAGGAAATGTTCTTTAATTGAGGAAAAGTTGCAAAATAACAAAACAACAGACAGACGTGCAAATATTTTGCTCCTTACAAGGGCAATGAAAGAAGCTTGCGGGCTAAGAAAAATGAACATCGTTGTGGCGCTTGTCATGTCACTGAATGAATTTGCTTATCGTGAACGTTTGATTAAAAATGAAGTCCATGAGATAAATGAAATTTGCTTCCAATTCTATTCTTAAAAAAATATAAAACAAGCAATCAAACTCAACGCAAGCGAAACTAACGTTTGTGTTGTTTTTGTTTTAAGAAAGTATGAGTATTTTATCCCACATTTGCTTGCAAACATTTGGCTTTGAAGGTGTATAGACAGCCCGCCAAATGATGTTAGACAAGTTAGAATGACGCACACTGCTCTTAGATTTCCACCTATATTTGATAGTGAAACGCAACCATTTGTCACTTCAACAATTCCACTTATAATAGGTGTCAAAAAATCATTTCCAAATGTCTGCGTGAGAAAACTATTTATAGCACTCCCAATTTGATTGTGCAAAAGTCCCTCTAACAAACAAAAACACAAGGCTATGTATCCGCCAACCATAAGAAGCGAGATAATGGAGTTTAGCATAATGTCATTTAATGTTTGTTTTGTGGCAGTTTTGTCAGTTGGCAGCGAAGTTATAGTTGTATCTGATACTTCAGTTTTCCTATACAGAAAGCCATTTATCAGAGCGGATAAAATATGACAAATAAAGACCACAATTCCAAGTTTAACATTGTTAAACATTTTTATGGCAACGCTTCCAACAACAAACATAGGCCCAGACGTTGATGTGAAACTTAACATTCTTCGTGCCTCGTTTTGCGATATCAGCCCTTGTTCGTAAAACTCGCTAGTTAGTTTTGTCCCGATGGGATAACCTGATAAAATACTCATCAAAAAAGCATATCCACCATATTTATTTACCCCATACATTTTTTTGAAGGGCTTGTCCAGAAATCCAAACATCTTAAAAGACCCATTCATTTGCATCAAGAGTTTTGTCAAAATAAAGAACATAAATAAACTAGGTAAAACAATCTTTGCCCAAACACAAAAACCCTTGTATGTTGCAGATATATATGGCGAAGGGTTAAGACACACAACAAATATCAACGCCAAAAGAAGAAAACAAAATAACATGTCCACATTTGCAATAAAAAATTTTTTAATTTTAGCCATGTTATATTTTATTTTTCTTCAAAAGTTTATATAACATTTAAAAATAATTTTACTTTATTTGTGGAATAACATATAATGTAAATTGATTTTTGGAGGAAAAATGGAAAAGGTTGGGTTAGTTTTAAGTGGCGGCTCTGCATATGGCTTTGCACATATAGGAGTTTTGAAAGTTTTGGAGAAAAACAACATCCCAGTTGACATTATCGCTGGCACATCAATGGGGGCTATTGTAGGTGGGCTTTATAGTGCAGGAATGTCAATAAAGCAAATGGAAGAAACTCTTAAAAATTTTTCTAGGAGTAGAATAGTAGATGTCAACTTATTTGGTGTTTTTAATGAAGGACTTTTATACGGCAAAAAAGTAACAAAATTCTTCTCAAATCTTATAGGAGATAAAAACATAGAAGACTGTGAAAAGAAGTTCTGCTGTGTGGCAAGCGACCTTGTAAGTGGGAATAAATATGTATTTGAAAAAGGTCCCCTTGTCCAGGCTATCAGAGCAAGCATGTCCATCCCAGGCATTTTCAGACCAGTTAAAATTGATAAAATGTGCCTTGTTGACGGTGGGATAAGTGACAATCTCCCAGTGGAAGACGCAAGACGCCTCGGAGCAACAAAGATTATATCTGTTGACGTCTGCACGTATTATAAAAAACAAAATCACTTGAAATCTGCAGTTGACGTTGTTATAAGTGCAACAAACTTGTTAACATCAAATTATGTTAAACAAATTGCAGATAAGGGTGATGTTTATATAAAGATAGACCAGCCAAATGTTTCGTTTGATAAGTTTTCCGCCAGCGATATAACAAAGAGCATTGCTTATGGTGAAAAAGACGCAAAGAAAATGCTGCCAGAAATTAAGAAAATGCTAAATATGAAAGAGTAAGAGATAGGTCAAGGAGTAAATATGTTTACAGAAAAAAAATTTATCAAAATGGCAAAGAAGGATATTAAAAATATAGTCTTTCCAGAGGCGGACTTCAGCGAAAGAACTCTTAATGCAATATGCTATATCTTAAAACACAAGATTGCAAATGTTACAATGCTTGGCGATGAGCAAGCACTTGCAGCAAAACTTAAATCTCATCATATCCATGGCGGAACTATAATAAACCCCAAAACATCTGACTTAAGAGAAGAATTGTTGAATGAATTGTTAAGAATAAGAAAGGATAAGGGATTAACAAGAGAACAAGCAGAGGGACTTTTGAATGATAATTACTATTTTGCAACAATGCTTGTGCAATGCGGTTATGCTGATGGTGCGTTAGGTGGTGCGGAGGGACCAACAGCCAATGTTCTAAGACCCGCCCTACAGATTATAAAAGCAAAGAAAGGAATTAAGACTGTTTCATCATGCTTTATTATGATAGGGACAAAAAAACTCAATATGGGAGAAAACAATGTTATGCTCCTTGCCGATTGTGCCTTAAACCCAAACCCAACAGCAGATGAACTATGTGACATAGCATTTGCCACAGCTGACACAGCAAAAACACTTTGCAATATAGAGCCAAAAATTGCCATGCTTTCTTTTTCTACTTTAGGCAGTGGCGGAGATAAAAATGAAATTGTAAATAAAGTTAGACAAGCGTCGGATAAACTTAAACAATCAAAACTCTGTATAGACGGAGAGATGCAGTTTGATTGTGCAGTTATGCCAGAAGTTGCTATGGTCAAGGCAAAAGATAGCAAGGTGGCGGGTAAAGCAAATATACTTATCTTTCCAGAACTCAATTCGGGGAATATAGGATATAAGATAATGCAGCGAACGGGAAAACTTAGTGCTGTGGGAGTTATAATGCAAGGGCTGAATAAACCATGTAACGACCTGTCCCGTGGGTGCAGCGTAAGGGATATTGTCATTATGACAGCAATCACATCGCTTCAAGCAAGGGAAAACTAAAACATTTTTTATAAACAATGCAAAAGATTGTTGCATTTATTTGAAAAAGATTATATAATCTACATTGATAAATTTTAATACATTAAGGAGAAAATTATGAAAATTTTGGTTGTAAACGCAGGTAGCAGTTCCATTAAATATCAACTTATTGACATGGACGGCGAAAAAGTTATTGCAAAAGGACTTGTAGAAAGAATAGGAGAAAAGGGAGCATCTCAACTTACTCACAAAGCAAATGGCAATGCAACAGTTATCAAACAAGACATGGAAAACCATGCAGAAGGTTTGAAACTTGTTCTTGACGCTTTGGTTGACAAGAAAATCGGGGTTATCAAGTCACTTGATGAAATTTCTGCCATTGGACATAGAGTGTTGCATGGTGGCGGCAAATATAAAAAGGCTACTCTTGTAAATGATAAAGTTATGAAAGACCTTAAAAGTTATATCCCATTGGGGCCACTTCACATGCCAGCAAACATTCAAGGAATTGAAGCTTGCATGAAAGTTATGCCAGGGAAGAAAAATGTCTGTATTTTTGATACAGCATTCCACGCAACAATGCCAGACTATGCATATATGTATGCTCTTCCATATGCTTGGTGCAAGGAAATGGGTGTAAGAAAATATGGCTTCCATGGAACAAGCCACGAGTTTATTGCAAAAGAAGTCGCAAAGGAACTTGGCAAGGACATAAAGAAACTTAAAATAATTTCTTGCCACCTTGGAAACGGTGCAAGCGTCTGTGCAGTAAATCATGGCAAATGTGTTGACACTTCAATGGGCTTTACACCACTTGAAGGACTTGTTATGGGAACAAGGAGCGGCGACATTGACCCAGCAGTTATTGAATATGTTATGGACAAAAAAGGCTATGACATTCACGAAATGCTTACAATTCTTAACAAGAAGAGTGGACTTCTTGGCATAAGTGAACTTAGCAACGATATGCGTGATGTTTTGGCTGGTGCTGAAAAAGGCGACAAAAAATGCAAACTTGCTGTTCAAAAATTTGTCTATGCTGTTAAAAAATATATCGGGGCATATGCAGCAGTCATGGGTGGTGTTGATGCTATCGCTTTCAGTGCTGGAACTGGCGAAAACAGAGCAGATATTAGAGAGGAAATTATGGACGGACTTGACTATCTTGGCGTAAAATTTGATAAAGATAGAAATAACAACTTCGTTCGTGGCATAAATTATAGAATTTCAAAAGAAGATTCGAAAGTTGCTGTTTATGTCATTCCAACAGACGAAGAACTTTCAATCGCTCGTCAAACAAAAGAAGTTGTGGAAGAATAAAAAGAAGGTAATATTATGAATGAAGTAACAATGCAAAAATTGGTTGCATATTGCAAAAATAGAGGCTTTGTGTTCCCAGGCAGCGAAATTTATGGCGGACTTGCAAATACATGGGATTATGGCCCACTGGGCGTAGAACTTAAAAACAACATAAAAAGAGCATGGTGGGACTATTTTGTGACCAAAGATGCAAACAGCTATGGTGTTGACTGTGCCATTTTGATGAACCCAAGAGTTTGGGAAGCGAGTGGACATGTGGCTTCGTTTTCTGACCCAAAAATGGATTGCAAAAATTGCAAAACAAGACACAGAGCAGATAGCCTTATAAATGATTACAATCACAAACATGATGTTGAAATGGCTGTTGACCTCATGAGCAAAGAAGAGATGTTTAAATACATAACAGAACACAATATCAAATGTCCAAACTGCGGCAAATGTGACTGGACAGAAATCAAAAACTTTAACCTCATGTTCCAAACCAAAAGAGGTGTAACAGAAGACTCAAGCGACATTATTTATCTTCGTCCAGAAACTTGTCAAGGCGAGTATGTCAACTTCCTTAATGTTCAACGCACTATGCGTGCAAAAGTGCCATTTGGCATAGGACAAATAGGTAAGTCATTCAGAAATGAAATTACCCCAGGAAACTTTGTTTTCAGAACTATTGAATTTGAACAAATGGAATATCAACTTTTCTGCAGACAAGGCGATGACGAAAAGTTTTTTGACCTTTACAAACATAAAGTTATGAACTTTTACAAATCTCTTGGACTTCCAGAAGAAAAATTAAAATTCAAAGACCATGACAAACTTGCATTCTACGCAAAAGCAGCAACTGATATTATATTTAATTTCCCATTCGGCTGGGAAGAATTGAACGGAATTCACAACAGAACAAATTATGACCTAACAAGACACCAAGAATATTCGGGCAAAAGCATGCTTTACACAGACCCAGTGACGGGTGAAAAGTTTATTCCATATATAGTTGAATTTTCCGTTGGGGCAGACAGACTATTTTTAACACTTATTGCAAATGCTTATACGGAAGAAACTTTGGGCAATGGCGAAACTCGTGTTGTGCTTAAGATTTTGCCAAGTCTTGCACCAATAAAGGTTGCAGTGCTTCCTTTGCAGAAAAATCTTAGTGAAAAAGCAACTGAAGTGTTTAATACTCTAAGACAAAAATTTAACTGCGACTATGACGAGTCGGGAAGCATTGGAAAACGTTATAGAAGGCATGATGAAATTGGCACACCACTATGCGTGACAATCGATTTTGACACTCTTGAAGATAATACAGTGACTGTTCGTGACCGTGATACAATGCAACAAGAACGCATCAAACTTGACGACCTTGAAAGTTATATAACTAAGAAAATTTATGGTTAACATATTAAAAAATATCCCTCATAATTTGAAGTGAACCCCATTTTTGCACCGCAAAAATAAAGTCCACTTCACACCTACACCTCCTTATGGTATAATTGCCATATAGGAGGTATTTTTTATGGCTAGTAAAGGACAAAAATTTAATACATATTCTTCAGAACTTAG
>JBNMHO010000023.1:0-7468 GCA_050872785.1 Clostridia bacterium
ACGCATTTTAGGCAAATAATTTTCGTCATAATAAAATATGCAATAGTCACTTGCGTCAATCATTGCTTGATTTCTTTCAACATAAGCCCCTTTCCCCGCTTTAACTCTTCCACAAAAATGGACTTCTTCCTCATAACATATCTTTTCAAAATCTATGCCATAAGTGGAACAGTATTTTTCTAATTTTTCCCTATCCGACTGCAAAGTTGCCCTCTCATGCACGCAAGTGTAAAAAATTCTGCGAATATGTGGATATTTTTCTTTCAAATCAGAAACAATCTTGTAACAGAAATCATTAAACTTGCTTCTGCTGCCAAAAAGAAAAGTATCAACGCCATTTGCAATCAAATGTTCAACTATACCTTCTAATTTTAATATTTTATCTTCTGTTTCGACAAAAACTCTATGACCAAAAAATGAACAGGTTTGCACTTAAATCTCCTATGTAGTTTTAACTACATCTATGATAGCACAAACTAAATTTTATACCAAACATTATGTAGGCATATCTACATATTTTGCAATAGATATTTTGTTAATATTTAGGAAAGTATAAATACATAGTTAAAACAACAGGAGAAATTATGACAATTTGTAAAGCAGTTGGAATGAGAATTGCAAAACTACTCAGTGAAAGAAATATGACTTTGTATCGTTTGGAGCAAAAGTCAGGCATTTTACATGGCACAATGATGTGTATTATAAATGAAAGGAACAAGAATGTTACGCTCAAAACAATTTATCTTCTTGCCCGTGGGTTTGATATGACAATTCTCGAATTCTTAAATGACGAAGTATTTTCCGACACCCGCCTAGAGGTTGAATAACAAAAAAACCGCAAGCCGAGAGGGTTTGTGGTTTTTTTAGAGTTATAGTTTTGCAAGTTTGTCTTGGTAGGCTTTTGTCTTTTTGAACGCAGATGCGGACATGTTTTGCGATAGTTGCTCCATTATTTCTTTGTCTTTTCGTGACGCTTCTTTTGGCATTTCCACTCGAATTGTCACAATAAGGTCGCCGTAACTATCTCGCTGAAGCACTTTTACGCCTTTGTTTTTAAGTCGCATAATGGTGTTTGGCTGAGTAAGTGCTGGGATATCTAGGTCAAACGTTCCGTCTGCAAGCGGAATTGTAACTTTGCCCCCAAGATATGCTGTTGTAAATGGAATAGGCAAATCCAAAAGCAAGTTGAAGCCGTCACGCACCAAAATTGGGTGTGGGGTTACAGTTATGCTTATTGTAAGGTCACCATTTGGCCCATTTTTTATGGACGCATTGCCCTTTCCACGCATTGTTATAACTTGGTTGTTGTCAATTCCCGCTGGAATTTTAACTTTTATTTCTTGGGCTTTTTTCACGCTTCCACGGCCCAAACAATCTGGGCATTTAACTTTGATAATTCTGCCGGTTCCATTGCAAGTTTTGCAAGGTCCAACGGTTTGCACTTGACCAAAAATGGAGTTTTGAACGGTTCTCACTTGTCCCGAGCCGTGGCAATCTGGGCAAGTTGTATATTCCTTTCCGTCCTTTGCCCCAGTGCCAGAACAATGTTCGCACTTTTCAAGTCTGTTTATTTTAATCGTTTTTTCACAACCAAAAACAGCCTCTTTGAAGCTTAGGTTCATTGCTAGGTTAATGTCTTCGCCCGGCACTTGAACGCTGCTTTGCCTTCTTCCGCCACCAAATGACGAAGAAAACATGTCAAATAAATCTTCAAACCCGCCAAAACTTGCCCCACCAGAAAAGCCACCACCGCCAAATGGGTTTCCGCCCCCAAAGAATTCGTTTGGGTTGGCGGAGCCATATTGGTCATAACTTGCCCTTTTGTTGCTGTCGCCCAAAACTTCATATGCTTCGTTCACTTCCTTAAACTTTTGGGCACACTCGTCATCATTTGGGTGCAAGTCGGGGTGATACTGTTTTGCCAGTTTTCTGTATGCAGATTTTATCTCGTCTTGAGAAGCATTTTTTTCAACACCAAGAATTTTATAATAATCTTTGTTGCTTGGCATATCTTCTTCCCTTATTTGCTTTCCTTATCTTCTTTTTTATCTTTGTCGTCAATGATAATTTCATCGTCATTGGCGTCTTGTTTGTTTTCTTCCTTTGCTTTTGCTTCTTTTGATGCTTGGGCATAAAGGTTGGAAATAACACTGCTTGAACTTGCAGAAAGTTCTTCAAGAGCCTTTCTTATTTGTTCAACATCTTCGGTGTCAATATCTCTCTTGCATTTGTCAATGTCTGCTTGAAGTTTTGTTTTGTCTTGTTCAGAAAGTTTATCTCCGTTTTCTTTAAGCATTTTTTCAAGAGAGTTAATCATGTTTTCAGCATTGTTCTTTGTTTCAAACAATTCTTTTTTCTTTTTGTCTTCGTCAGCAAATTTCTCTGCTTCCTTAATTGCTTCATCAATATCTTTTTCACTAAGATTGCTTGAAGCGGTGATTGTTATGCTTTGCTCCTTATTTGTCCCAAGGTCTTTTGCAGAAACATGCACAATGCCATTGGCGTCAATGTCAAATGTAACTTCAATTTGTGGCACGCCTCTTGGTGCTGGTGGAATGTCTGTCAAACTAAATCTGCCCAAAGTTTTGTTGCCACTTGCAAATTCTCTTTCACCTTGCAAAACATGAATATCAACGCCTGGTTGATTGTCTGTTGCAGTTGAGAAAATTTGAGATTTTTTGGTTGGAATTGTTGTGTTTCTGTCAATAAGTTTTGTAAAAATTCCGCCCAAAGTTTCAATGCCAAGTGAAAGTGGTGTAACATCAAGCAAAAGCACGTCTTTAACTTCGCCAGCAAGAACACCACCTTGAATTGCTGCACCCATTGCAACACATTCGTCTGGGTTGATGCCTTTGAATGGTTCTTTGCCAGTTATTTTCTTAACTTCTTCCATAACGGCTGGAATTCTTGTTGAACCACCAACCAAAATAACTTTGTCGATTTCGCTCAAAGAAAGTTTGCTGTCTTTCAATGCTTGTGACACAGCGGTGCTTGTTCTTTCAACAAGGTCTGCAGTGATTGCGTCAAATTTTGCACGAGTCAAATCATATTCAAAGTGTTTTGGGCCCGTTGCGTCCGCTGTTATAAATGGAAGGTTGATTGTCGTTTTCAAAACGCTTGAAAGGTCAATTTTCGCCTTTTCGCTTGCTTCCTTAATTCTTTGCATTGCAAGTTTGTCTTTTGAAAGGTCAATTCCTTCTTTTGCCTTAAACTCACTTACAATAAGGTCCATAATTCTCTTATCAAAGTCGTCACCACCAAGTCGGCAGTCACCAGCGGTTGCAATAACTTCAAACACGCCGTCACCAATTTCAAGAATTGAAACGTCGAATGTGCCGCCACCTAGGTCATAGACCAAAATCTTTTGGCTCTTGCCGTCTGTTTTGTCAAGTCCATAAGCAAGAGAGGCTGCTGTTGGTTCGTTGATGATACGAAGAACATCAAGACCAGCAATTTTGCCTGCGTCTTTTGTTGCTTGACGTTGGCTATCTGTAAAGTATGCTGGAACAGTAATAACTGCTTGAGTTACTTTTGTTCCAAGATAACTTTCTGCGTCTTGTTTAAGTTTTTGCAAAATCATTGCAGAAATTTCTTGTGGTGAATATTGCTTGCCGTCAATAGTTACACGATAGTCTGTTCCCATTTCCCTTTTAATTGACAAAACCGTGTTGTCTGGGTTTGCAACAGCTTGACGTTTTGCCACTTGTCCCACAAGTCTTTCACCTTTTGAAAAGGCAACAACAGATGGAGTTGTTCTTTCTCCTTCTGCATTTGGAATGACTGTTGCAGTCTTGCCTTCCATAACTGCAACACATGAATTTGTTGTTCCTAGGTCAATACCAATAACTTTTCCCATAATATTTATCTCCTTAAATTATAATTAACTTATTTTTTGCCATGGTTATTTTGCAACAACCACTTGGCTATATTTGATAACCTTGTCACCAAGGGTGTATCCGCTTTCTGTTTCGTCAATGATTATGCCTGCCTTTGTCTTGCCGTCTGCAACGCTTAAAATTGCATTGTGCAAATTAGGGTCGAACTTCACACCAACTGCCTTAATTTTCTTAACTCCAAGTTTCTCTAAGGCTTGCATAATGTTTTTTTCAATCATGTTTATGCCCTCAAGACTCTTTTCGTCAGAAATCATTTTCTTTGCCTTTTTGAAGCTATCTAGTGCTGGAAGAATACTTTCTAGTGCCTTTGTCTGCCCGTCTAGGAAAGATTTTTCAATCTCATCTCTCGCTCGCTTGCGATAGTTCTCAAAGTCTTTTTCAAGGTCTTTCTCGTCATTCAAGATTTTTGCCATTTGAAGTTTAATCGCATCAAACTCCTCCATTGTCATACTTACGGTCTTTTTTTCTTCGGGTGGAGTTTGCTCTTTGCAGTCGCATTTTTCTTCTTCACAGCACTTTTTCTTTTCTGCTT
This sequence comes from Clostridia bacterium, assembly GCA_050872785.1. GTDB lineage: Bacteria > Bacillota > Clostridia > Christensenellales > UBA1242 > UBA7862. The sequence continues at coordinate 4,429 of JBNMHO010000023.1, forward strand.
GAATGTTCTCGACTTTTTCTTTCATTTTTTCATGTTTTGTTTCTTTATTTTGTTCAGGTGTCATTTTTACCTCCGTTTGTCAGTTTGTTTTTCAACTCGTCTGAAACAAATTTCAAAACTCCAGCAATGTTTGCATAGTCAATTCTTTCTGGTCCTATAATTCCAAAAGTTGCAATCTTTTTGCCGTCCAAAACAAGTGGCGCTTTTATAACCGCACAATCTGTTAGCATATTGTCACTTTCTTCTCCAAAGTCAACCGTTACGCTTTCGTCATCTGTGGTCATAATGTTTTTTAAACTTTCCGAATCGTCAAGCACTTTAAGAATATTTTTTGCACTTTCAACGCTGGTGTCTGGACTTTCAAGAAGTTTTATTATGCCTTGATTTGAAACCTTGCTTTTTGTGTGATTGTAATAAGCACTTAAAACTTCAAGCACAAGTTTAAACACTTCGTCATACTTACGCATACTTTCCTTAACTCCAAAACTAAAATTGTCCATGTTTTGCGTAAGATAACTTATATTCTTGCCTCCAAAAATTGCCGAAAAGACACTGCTTGCATTGTCACAATCTTGTTTTGTAACACTGGAATTTGCTTCAATGGTGTTTGAAATTGCCCCAGCATTTGTTTCCACCAGAACAAGCACCTGTGAATTTAGCAACCATATAACCTTAATTGATTGCACTGTCAAATTTTCAAAACCATCAAACATAAAAACCGTTGGATAATTGGTTTTTGTGGAAATTGCTTTTGAAATTGACTCTACAATTTCACTAAGATTATTTGTTCTTGCAAACAATTTGTCCCTAACATCTTGCAAGTCTTTTGTGGAATATTTTGTGTCCTTTAATGTTTCATTTACAAAAAACCTGTAAGCCTGTGTCGTTGGCACTCTGCCACTTGATGTGTGAAGTTGTTTCAAAAACCCCATAGCCTCAAGTGCATTAAGTTCGTTCCGAATGGTTGCGGTGGACAAATCATGTAGAGTTGTCTTCTGCACAAGCAAACTTGTAATTGGGCTGGCAAGTTTTATATAATTGTCAACGGCATAATACAAAATTGCCCTTTTTCTATCCGAAAGTTTTGGCAAATCGTCTTTCACAAGCACCTTCTCCTTTAAAAACTTTAGCACAAGATTAAAATTGTTGTTAGCAATCTCTATCTTTGAGTGCTAGCACTATTATATGCATAAAAAATAAAAAGTCAACACTTTTTTGTCAACTTTTTAAAATTTTTTTTATTTTTTTTCTGACAACTTACAATAATCGCCATTTTTCTATTTTTTCTTTCTTATTTTTTATTTTGACATAAGCATTTCCGCTGTATTTTCAAATCTCTTATCCAGAACATCAACATATTTTTGATTAACCTTGTAATTGATTTCCCTTTTTATGTCTTTTGCAACGGCATTTATGTCAACGCTTCCCAGTCTGTTTGCAAATTCATTTGCGTCAAACACGCCCTCAAGTTCTTTACAGTTTTTTGTATTTTTAATGATTTCTTCACGACTTAAATACATTGGGTTAAAGTCACTTTGGTAATGTTCCCTTGTAGATGGTGGGTTGTTTGTAAGCCAAGTATTATACTTATCAAGATAGTTATCTGAAGGCGTGTATTTTCTTCTAAACTCCTCTGCATGATTAAAGTTTTCCCCGCTGCTTTCATAATCAATCAAAATTATATCCGCAGGCGAGCCAGTTTTTTTGTTCAAAAGATAATAATAGTTGCAGTCAACACGGTCATAGTTTAGAGATGTTGCATCAGTCAAAAACATTTCTGCCCTCTTTCTCAAAATATTTGGGCTAAAAAGAGGCACATAATCTCGCTTATTGCCGTTGAAAAGACAATCTGGAGAGCCCTCTAGCCCGCGGTGTTCGTAACCTAGTTCAAAGTGATATTCAAAAGCAGGCACAACATTTTTGGTTTGAATGTCGTTGCACAAGATAAATTGAGAAAAGTCCGTTTGCGCTGGCACATAAATAGCCGTTTTGAACCCTAATTTGTGATAAACTTGGCAAAGCAGAACTTCGGCATCCATTTGTGCTTTAGCAACCCCAAGTTCGCCCAGTTTCTTGTAAAATGTTCCGCATTTAAGTTTAAGTTTGGATGAAGATGTATAATATCCAGAAAAAAATTCTTCGTCAAGAACATCTTTTGTGACATCAACAAAGCCATTATTATCAAACTTATTACGATAGTGTTTCAAAATCTCGTTTGCGTACATTTTTCCCTCCACTCTTTCTTTATGTAGAAATTATACACCCATATCTTCTCTTTTTCAAGACCCAAATTGCGTTTTAAGCAAAAAATATCCACTTTTTTTGTGAAATGGATATTTTATATTGTTAGATATTATTATTTATATATTTTAACCTATTAAATTTGCGAAAAATCCTAAAATGTTAAATCAATTTTGAAATGATTGAACTTAGAACATAATATGCGTTGTCGCAAACAAAAATTCTGCCATTTTCCAAGCGGATAAAGCCATTTTTGGACAAAAACTCAATTTCCTTTGCCTTATCCTTTAAGAAGTTGCCGCCGTAAAGCCTGTCAAGCCTATATGTATCAAGCCCCAAGTTTGTGCGAAGGGCGAGCATAATTTCTTCTTCTCTCTTTTGAGCGGGCGATAGTGTTTCGACACTCTCAACAGCAAGTTTTTTGTCCATAAGGTTTGACACATATTTGTCAAAGTCTTCTGTGTTGCAAAATCTCTTTCCCGACATATATGAATGGCTGGCAAGCCCTATGCCAAGATATTCTTTCCCAGTCCAATACACAATGTTATGTTTGCACTCATAATCTGGCAAAGCAAAATTGGACACCTCATATCTAACATAGCCATATTTTTTAAGCACAGCATACACACTGTTATACATATCCACAGTTTCGTCATCTGTTGGAACAGAGAGCCTTCCCTCGTCAACAAGTTTTTTCATAGGCGTGCCGTCTTCCAAAATAAGCGAATAGGCAGAAACATGCTTTACATTATGTTTTGCAAGCCATTTTGCCATTTGCTCCACGTCATAATCATTTTGA
>JBNMHO010000024.1:0-5043 GCA_050872785.1 Clostridia bacterium
TCCAGTCCTTTGAAAGATAACTGACTACTGTTGCATTTGGGTCAACTTCAACGGAAGTTAGGGTGAAAAGGAATTTGTTGGTGCTGTCTGCGTTGTAGTTGGCGACTATGCCAGGGGTGATTTCTAGGAGCATATATATGCGAGTTGTTTTATTTTGTTTCAATGTTACAGACTTGGTTGACAAGGCGGAGTTCTCTATGCCGCTAGATTTTATTGTGCTTTCCTTTTCAGAAATAGTTTTTGAAGATAAGTCACCAAAGTAGTATTTTCTGGTCATGTTGCTGCAAATGCCGTTGTCTGTTAAAACAATGTTTATGCCCATTGTATTCATTTTGTTGTTATTTGTAAAAGTAAATTCAAAAACTACATATTTGTTTGTATCGTTAAGAACTAGAGCTGAATTGCTGGCGTTAAGCGTCCTTGAACCGCTTGTGTCGCCATAGTTCATGTCTATTGTTCCCGACTGAAATGGGGTGGCTGAAGCGTCTGTTGTTTTTTGATAGGTTGCACTGGCTGTGCATACAACATGTGGTGCTGCTTCATATGTTACAGATAGTTTTGAACCAATGCCAATGTTCGCTGCAGCCAATGCCCATGCAATTATGCCTATGGAACTTGCAACTACCAAGCAAGTGGCAATTATTAAAGCGGTGAGTCTTGTTTTTGTTTTCATTAAAATATACTCCTAATATTATGTTTTGAACAACTTTCAATTTTATGCAGACAACAAAAAACACTCGCAATAGTTTACGAGCTAAAATTTGCTGTTATATTTACCATTTTAAGCCCACAAGATATGTGTTGTAGGCTATTTTGCTTGAGAGATACCCCCCCCCCCTATATTGCAGTGTTTATGCGTGTTATATGCGTTTTTATAGGTCATTTGGGGTTCTCCTTTTTTATCCCAAAAGATTCACTTCGTTGCTACTTTTGGGAACCCTATTTTTCTATCCCAAAAATTTCGCTTTGTTGCTATTTTTGGGAGCCCTATTTTAGGAGCGACTTTTAGTTGTTCGGGATAAGTTTAAGATATTTAAAAAAAGTTGTCAATCAAAATTAACAACTTTTCAATTTTTTTTGAGTTACTTTCCGTTTTTGTAGTTGTTGCAACGGGTTTTGAGTTCCATTGCGTGGCGGGCGGACACTTCGCTTTGTTTTGTTCCGCCAGATAGACGGGCTATTTCTTGCAATGTTTCTTTTTCGTCAAGCGGATAGGCTCTGACACAAGTTTTGCCGTCTTTGTCATATTTTTCAACTTTTATGTTACAGTCTGCCATAGCACAAATTTGTGGCAAATGTGATACAGACACAACTTGATGTTTTCGAGCAATGTTTGCCAATTTGCAAGCGACCATATAACCCATTTCCCCACTTATGCCAGTGTCTATTTCGTCAAAGACCATAAGGTCAATTTGGTCGTTTTCGGCAAGGATATTTTTTAGGGCTAGCATAAATCTGCTTGCTTCGCCACCAGAAATAATTTCTGCAAGGGGTTTTAAGTTTTGCCCCATGTTTGCGGAAAACATAAACCTTACATCGTCAGTGCCGTTTTGCCTTAGGCGTTTTTCAAGAGTTTCCAAGGTTGGGTTTTCGTCAAACATAACGACAAATTTTGCGTTCTTCATGCCAAGGTCGTTAAGTTCCCTTACAACTCGTGTTTCAAACTCTTTTGCAACTTTTCGTCTTTCAAAACTGATTTTTTGTGCTTCAAGAAGAATATTGGACAGCAATTCTTCCTTTTTTGCAAGAAGTTTTTTCAAGATGTCCTTGCTTGACACAATTTCGTCATAGTCCTTTTGGCACTTTTCAAGAAATGCAAGCACTTCTTCAACACTTGAGCCATATTTGCGTTTTAAGGCTTTTATTTTGTCAAGACGTTCGTCAATGCGGTCAAACTCCAACTGGTCGAAGGAACATTCTTGCCTTTTTTCTTTGGCGGAGTTTGCAATGTCCATAATTTCAAACTTAACACTTTCAAGTCGCTCTGCAAGTGAAGGCAAAGAGGTGTCATATTTTGTTATGGAATTGAGTGCGGAAGTTGCTTTCTTCGTTCCGTCAATGCAGTTGTCCAAATTTTCGTAGCAAGATGACAATGCTTCAAAAATTTTTTCCGAGTTCTGCATGACAAGTTTTTTGTTCGCAAGTTCTTCGTCCTCGCCAAGTTTTAGATGTGCTGATTCAATTTCATTTATTTGATAGTCCAGCAAGTCAAGAAGTCGCTCTTGATTTTCTGTTGAGCCATTAAGTTTTGCAATTTTGCCATTAACTTGTTTCAATTCTTGCAAAAGTGAAGTGTATTTATCGAATATCTTTTTGTTTTTTATAAATCCGTCAACAATTTCAAGGTGAAATTTGTCTTTAAGAAGTCTTTGGTGTTCATGTTGCCCGTGGATATCCACCAAAAGCGAAGTTATGGACTTTAACATTGCTTGAGTGACGGGTGTTCCGTTTACTCTGATGTCGCCCTTGCCGTTTGCGTCAAGTTTTCTAGTGATAATCACTTGCTCGCACTCGTCAAATCCTTGCGAAGTCATTTCTGCCCTAACTACGTCTGAAAAGTTGCCCTCAAACTGTGCTGTGACTTTCATAAATTGTTTGCCTTGTGAAATAAGACTTTTGTCCGCTTTCCCACCCAAGACAAAATTTAGAGAGTCGATAATAATACTCTTGCCGGCACCAGTTTCACCAGAGAGGACATTCAACCCTAAGCCTAGGTCAAGCGACAAACTATCAATAAGAGCAACATTTTCAATATCTAAAGTCTTTAACATAATTTCTCCGAAAATATAATAACAAATTTCTTTTAAAAAGACAAGTCAAAACAACAAAAAACCAGAACAATGTCTGGTTAGGAATTGATTATTGCGTCAAGTTTTGACCTTGAATATTCTGCTGTGGCGTTGTCTTCGAATATCATCATAACAGTGTCTTCGCCATATGTAGCACCCAAAAGGTCTTCTATGTTTAGTCTGTTTATAACGCTGCAAATGCCACTGCCCAGTCCTTTAAGAGTTTTGACAAGCACGAAATTTTTGACAGTGCGGGTGGATATGACAGACTCTTTAAGCATGTAGATATATTTGTTTGAAGTTTGGGTTGTGGTGTCTGTGTAGGAATACTTATATTTTCCGCTTTCGCTTGAAAGGGTTTTGATAAGTCCAAGTTCTTTTATGTCACGACTTATGGTCGCTTGGGTCACGTCAAAATCACAAGCACGCAGTCTAGCCACAAGGTCTTCTTGGGTTTCAACTTCGTTGGTAGAAATAATTTCCAAAATTTTTGACTGTCTGGTGCTTCGTGCCATTTTTTGCCTCCAAATTTTTATTCAACGGTTGCACGAACTATTATACATATTTTTTATAATTATGCAAGCGGTTTTTGAATATTTATTCAAACCTATTTTTATAATTATGCAGTTTTGTTTATAATAATAAATTCGCTTTTGCATAAACATAAAACCCACTACTTTCCGCTTGTAGAGCGGCATTTAGGCATATCCAAAAACCATTTATGCATAAAAAACACCCGCAACAAGCGAGTATTTTCCAGAAAACTTGACAACTCTCCAAATAGTAGAGCCGTAAAACATAGGTCAAATTAAGTCAAGTTTAAGACTTCCCAGTATTTTGCTGTTCTGACAATTTCCTATCCCTTTCCCCACCTTTGCGACCTCTTTTGCGAAAGCTTTTAAAGCACAAAAATGTGCCTACCTTGCGGACAATTTTCTCGGAATTTTTGACGGCATAGTTTTTGGAAATTGCCTTAAAGAGAACTGTTAGTCCTGCAATCACTGCACTCACCCCTGCCCCAATGAATATCTTAAGACTTACAATTTCAACCTTTAAAACAAAATATGCTGTGATAATTGTTCCGCTTACGCCACACAAAATGCCACAGATGTCACCTATCACATCGCACAAAATTGACGACACTTTGTCGCTATTTCTAACAAGCATAAGACACTTGCTTTGCACTTGTTGGTTTTCAATTTTCTTTATATTTTCAATTTGGCAAGACGTTATGGCAAGTCCAATCATATCCGAAAGCACATTCAATGCCATAAAAATGAATAACAAAAGCGTTGCGACAATAAGCCCACTTTTTTCCAACACAAGACTGGAAAGCAAGCTTAAAAACAGCGACACCGAGAAAGCAAGTATGCTTATCTTGCTCACCCACAGCCACTTTCCCCTACTGCTTGAAAGAACACCTGTCTTCCTTCCCTTCTCGTTTGACATCTTCTTCATTGTATATGTATATTCAAAACAAGTCCAATTTAGAAAAAAAACTTCCCCGAAAGGAAGCCTTTATACTTACATTTTCGCAATGGCAAAATCTCTGATGTAGAAATCTCCCGTGTAGTTGCGAAGAAAAACATATGCCCCTGCAGTTTAGACCTGATTTGCAGACACGACATTATAGGATCTACACACTCCTCTAATGCAAGACCAACCCTTATTATTATAATGTTCAATAGATACCGCATTCATTGCATAGAAAAATTCACCAGAAATATCTCTTCCCATAAAACATATTTTCAACCATCTAGCAGTTAAATACTCTTGACTTGGATCATAAACACCGGCAACCATATTAGATAGTTTAACTTTTGCAGTAACAGAATATAACTTATCATTTTCATATTTATCTTTTATAGATTGATATAAACATGAAATGGAATTTAACTTAGGGCTGATTTTTGTGCAAGGATAACCACTTTCTATTACAATTGACGCTATCCCATTAGTTACCATGCCATCATTATTTTCCCTTGACTGTTTCCACTGTGAAAGGTCACTTTCTGTTTGCAATGCCCCGCCAGTTAGGATGTTTTCCGAACTCCACATGGCAGTTAAGGTTCTGTCGCCCGGCGTGCCAAAAACTGTGTCGCTTTCAATGTAGTAGGGTTCGTAGGCGACATATTCATTTTCATCTGTTACTTTGGTAAGCATAATATTCTTGAAAGAAACAGAACCTCTGTCAAATGCTGCATAATTATTGTTAGCAACACCTGCAGAAATATATAACTCAAGTTTGATTTCA
>JBNMHO010000025.1:0-4561 GCA_050872785.1 Clostridia bacterium
AAATAATACAACACTTTGTGTTGTAAGTCAAGAATAATACATCACTTTGTGGTATAAAATATAGTGATGAATATTTCGGAAACGGTTGGGAAAAATTTGAAATATGCACACAAAAATTCGGGACTTACACAAGCACAAGTCGCCGAAAGTTTACACATGGCACAGCAACAATACAGCCGTTTTGAAACTGGAAAATTTGAATTAAATTATGAGCAAATTCTCTTTCTTTGCAAACTTTTTGATGTAACACCCAATGAGATTTTTGGTTATGAATTTTAACTTATTGTAAAAAAAGATAGTCGTTTGACTATCCTTTTTTGTATTAACTTATTTCGCTGCGGATTTTTTCTTTTTGATAGCGATTGGGACGCAGAGGGCGACAATCACTGGAATTGTGAAGCAAAGGGCTAGGATAACTGGAAGGTTGTTTTTGGAAGTGGCTGGTTGTTGTGGGGTTATGACGATTTCGTTTGCAAGCATGGTTGAGTTAAGGGAACTTTCGCCGTTTGCTTCTTCTTTTGCTGCGACTGAAGTGGAAACATAGGCTATTTTAAGCTCGTTGTTTGCTTCAAGTTCTGCATAGGTGAAGTCTATTTGGTTGTCATTTATTGTCAGCTTTCTTCTTCCAAGCATTGCATAATCCACTTTGTATCCGTCTTCTGGAATAATGTGATAAGTTATTGTTTCGGTCGATTTGACTTTTGCGACTGCTTTTTGAGAGGTGGCAACAGAACCTTCATAAGTTGTGCAGATAAATCTTCCGCCCTCGGTTATGTTTCTTGCATAAATGCTTTTTGTTGAAACTTCCTCATTTTTGACTGCTGCAACAAGGAATGGGCTGAAGTCGCTGATTGTGACTACAATGCCATATTCTGTTACAACGCATTCAAGTTCTTCGGTTGCGCCTGGAATAATGTATCCTAGGTCATTCTTTTTGTAGTGGAAAACTTTGAATGTTACGCCTTTGTCTTCTGGGCCATAGCCTTCTGGGAAGCCGAATGCAACTTTAACATAAGAGCCACTTGGAATTTTTGCAACGCCGCCGCAGATGTTAAGGTCGATTTCATAAGTTGCACTTTTCTCAATAGTTCCAGAGGTTACAAGTTCTGTTGCGTCATCGTTCATTCTTTCAGTCAGTTCTTCGTCTGGCTTTTTGGCAACAAGCACAAGTTGGCTGCGTTGATTTTGAGCAACTGGATTGCCGTCTTCGTCAAGGAAGTTCGTTAGGCTTAGGTCACGCCCATCAATAAGCACTGGGGAACCATAAGAATTGATATACAATCTGCCGTCATTATATATTTTACTACAAACTGCCCATGGTCTTGCAAAGGTTAATGTTGCTGGGCTTGGCACAAGTTCGCCCACGCTGCTTACAATGTTTGTTGGAACAAAGTTGTATGCTAGGTTGTCGTGTTCAAACATTTTGCTTGGGGTGAAGTAGAATATTATTGTTTTGCCCGAAAGTTGAACGCTGTCATATTTTACATATTTTGAAAGGTTGTTAGATTTTGAACTGAAAACGTTAATTTCAATTGGCTTTGAGTCGTCAACCTTTTTAATTGCCTTGTCATAGGTTATGGAAACTGTGTATGTCTGGTCAACTGCCAAAACACTTGTTGGGCTTGGGGTTATTGATTGAACTCTTGGAGCAACTGTTTCTGGTGCATATTTTTCATTCACAATTACATCACTTTTTGCAACAATCTGAGCTTCGTCAATGGTTGGATAAACATTTCCGCCAGCAAGCATTTGCTTTGTTATGAACATTTGGGAACTATACCAGTTTTTGTTGATGTTTATTATGTTTGAATTTAGGTTGTCACCAGTAACCCTGTAGAACCCAGACCAGCCTTTATATTCGTTTGTATCCGTATCGAAGTATTCGTGATTTATCATAAGATAAAGTGAATTTTCTTCGAGTTTTGTAATTGTTTCATAATTCATATAGCCAAATGTTATATATTGGCTGTCATCGTCATAAGAAACTGTTGTTTTAAGTTCTTCTTTGCCATAGTCATATGTTGCAAGGGCAGGATATTTCACTTCATAACCGCTGTTTGAAATTTCACCACTTTCAACATGGTCTTTGCTGTTTTCGCTTCCCAAAAGGAAATATTTTGTTTGAGAGGTGGCGGAACTGTTAAGTGTCGAATCTACAAGATACCACTTTGAGTCAAGTTGAACATAGTTCCAGGCGTGGCTTTCATATCCGCCGTTGTCGTTTGCCACATAGCCCACAACTTCCACGCAAGGAATGTTTTGTGTGTCCATAATTGCTTTAAACGCACGGGCAAAGCCTTCGCAAACGGCATATTTTTTTACAAGCGCTCCATATGGTGTGCGGATTTGCTCTTTTCCAAGTTCCGTTCCGTCTGCTTCAAAGGAATATGTAACATTGTTGCAAAGGTAGGTATTTGCCATTAAAATTTTTGTGTAGTCGTCAGTAGCAGAAGAAAGACTTGTCTTAATAGCATTGATTGCTGCGTTATACTCAGTGACGGCAGAAAGCACTGTTGCTTCAGTGAATCCCGTTGCAAGATAACTATTGCTCCTGCCTGCGTCAATGGTGGCAACAAATTCTGTCCCCTTGCTCTTTAGGCTGAGTGTAACTTGGTCAAAGTTTACATAAAAGAGTTCTGGGTGGTCAAGATAAAACAAATCTCTCGCTGCTCCAAAAGACCTTAAAAGGGAAGTGTTCCCGTTTTGAAAACTTCTTACATCTGCGTTAGATATAACCCCATTCTTCAAAAGGTCATACGACTTGCCTTGTGCAAAAGAATTATCCTCTGCCATTTTTTCAAACGCCTTATAAAACTTTTTGGCATTTGCGTCAAGGTCTTGTATGTAATATGTGTGTATGCTCTCCGTTGCGGCGTAGGCTTCTTGTGTCATCTGCGGAACGCAAACTAACGCACAACACAGCGCAATAAAAAATACAATAAATTTTTTCATAAAACTCCTCCTATATTTTTATTAGATTATATCCAAAAAGTTGTATGTCTGTCAAACGATACTTTCGTGATATTTGCACAAAGAAATTTTAATCATTTGCCGTTGATAAATTGTGTATTAAATGTGAATTTCTCTCCAATCGCTTGACAAAATTATCAATATCTTTTACAATTTTGAAGAAAGTATCTTAGGATGTAATTGATAAGAATTATAAAATAATTTTATCAAATCCGCTTTTTTGGATTTGAAATGTGGTATTATTGTGGTATAGTAAAAAGAGGGAAAACATGAGAAGATGTCATTGTAATCATGGAGATGGTTTTGGATTGCTATTGCTTGCCATTTTGCCAATAGTTTTATTTGTTTGGTTTTTAAAATTGATAATAGAGGGTATTGGAGCACTCATAGCATTGGGGGCTCGTAAGACCAAAACAATAAAGAATAATTCAACTTCACAAAACAACAACAGTATTATTCCTTCGGCAGAGGACATTGACAGATATGAAGCTTATGACACATTTTTTGATGATTAAAGGAGAACCATGGCTTCTGATAGCGATAAAAATAGTTACGGCATAAAACCAAATGTGAAATCCATTGCCAGAAATATAGATATTTTAGAAATAGTAAAAGTGCCTAAAAATTGGCACTTTTTATATTTTTAAGCAGTAAATTTTTTTCGTTCCAAACTTAGATATTTAAAGAAAGTTGAAATGGGCATATTAGCCATTTTTGCGGCAATACTACAAGTTATTTCCTTTGCTAGGTATAGTTTCAAAACATCATAGAAATTGTCAGGTAAAACCAATTTTGGTCGCCCCATGTGAACACCTTTTTCCTTGGCAATTCGTATGCCTTCTGCTTGCCTTGACTTGATATTTTCTCTTTCAGTTTCAGCAACGAAAGAAAGAATTTGCAACACAATGTCGGCAATAAATCTACCAACCAAATTTTGTGGGGTAGAACGAGTGTCTAAGAGTGGCATATCAATAACAAAGACATCACACTCAACAACCTTAGTGATATAATACCATTCATCTAAGATCATTTTATAATTACGACCAAGGCGGTCTATTGATTTAATAATCAGTAGGTCGCCTTTTTTTATTTTATTCCTTAAAGCTTGATAATTTTCACGATTAAAATCCTTGCCGCTTTGCTTATCAATAAAAACATTTCCATTTGGAATTTTAAGCCTCGCCATTTCTTCGGTTTGTCTTTCAATATTTTGTGTGGTTGATGAAACACGCACATATCCATAAATCATAAAAAATACACCTCCAGTATACATTTTAAAATATTTTTTTCATCATGGCAATACTGACAAAGAGATCTATACAAAAATACACGTTGGTGTAGTTAAGCTAAAAAACGGATTTGAGAGAAGAAATTGCTTGAAAATGCAAAAAATATTAAAAAAGTAGTAAAATTATGTCCATTTTTTGAAGAAATATGATATACTACACCTAATAAATCATTTGGATTGAATTACTACACCAACGTGTACCTTTAAGTAGTAAAAAAAACTTAATAATCTGAACTCGATTTTGATAATGTTTGTATTCAACAGAAGAGAGGAAAGGATGATGTTTGAAAGTATAGACAATAG
>JBNMHO010000026.1:0-4354 GCA_050872785.1 Clostridia bacterium
AAATCTATTGAAGAATATCAAGTGCTAGTTGAAGATTGGATAGAATTTTATAATACAAAAAGATTAAAAAATAGGAAGAAATCTAAAATTTCTTCCTAGTGGTTTTTTATTTTCAGTGACCCCTACGGGGTTCACTTCAATTTGAGGTGTTTTTTGTCTTAAATTGCAACAACGGAAAAGTGATATAAATCGGGCGAGATGTTTTTCAACAAGTCCTCGTTGCGGACTGTTAGAACAATGGTGCAGTTTTTTGGCAAATTGTAACCATACAATTCCCTATCCTTAACAAGTGAAACAAATCTGTTTTGCTCTTCAATGGTTGCTCTGTCAATATCCACAATGGTGAAAAAGCAGTTTTTGTTCATCTTACATTTAAGGTCAACCATATCAGCAAAAAATGGTTTTTCACCCGCTGGAAGATATTTGTCTGGCGTATCAGCGTCAATGGCAACCGTAGGCGTAAGCGACCTATATTCTCCCGTTTTAACAATCACACAAGTTGCATTTGAATTCCTTTCCAAATCAATCAATTCTCTATTCATCTCACAAATTCCTCCTTATCTAATTCCTTCTTATGGCATTATGGTAGCACACCGGGGGCGTAATGTAAATACCTGTTGGAAAAGATTGGCATTTTGACCAATTTATTTTTTATGATATGTAAAAGGATTTAATTATTCTTTGAATGTTTTTTAAACACGGAAATGGGTGATATAATTTAAAAAATTTAATAATTTTATGCGTGGTGTTAGACTTTTGAAACTTTTTTTTTACGAACAAGAAAACACCTCGCTAGGAGATGTTTTTAGTTTAAAACAAGCCTGAAATTGTGCCATTTTGAATTTTCATATTTATTCCCGCTGGAACTTTTGGCAACCCTGGCATAAGAAGTATGCTGCCCGCAATGGCAACGACAAAGCCCGCTCCCGCACGTGCTTGGACTTCCCTAATCGTCACTTCAAAATCGGTCGGCGCTCCAAGGAGTTTTTTGTTATCGCTCAGCGACATCTGTGTTTTTGCGATTACAACTGGGAGTTTATCAAAGCCAAGTTTTGTGAGTTCTGTAATATCTTGCTTGGCTTTTTCAGTATATTTTACGCCTTTTGCACCATATATTCTTGTGGATATTTTTTCTATTTTTGTTGTGATTGAGTCTTCTAGGTTATAGGCAAATGTGAATTTTGAATTGTCCTCTTTGAACAGATTTTCAACTTCTTTTGCAAGTCCAATTGCCCCCGCTCCGCCTTTTGCCCAGACATCACATGGCACAGCAACAACGCCAAGTTTTTGCATTTCATTTTTTACAAATTCGACTTCTGCTGATGTGTCAGTTGTGAATTTGTTTATTGCCACAACTGTTGGTAAATGATAAACTTCAATCATATTTTTGACGTGTTTTATGAGGTTTGGAAGCCCCGCTTTAAGGAATTCTATACTTGGCGTTGCCAAACTATCAAGGCTCGCTCCGCCGTGCATTTTTAGGGCTCTGATTGTCGCAACAACCACAACAACATTTGGCTTTATATTTGCAATTCGACACTTCGTGTCCAAGAATTTCTCTGCCCCAAGGTCAGCTCCAAAGCCCGCTTCTGTCACGACAATATCCGCATGAGTCATGGCAAGTTTTGTGGCGATTATTGAATTGCAGCCATGGGCAATATTTGCAAAAGGTCCTCCGTGGACAATGGCTGGGGTGTTACCTAAAGTTTGGACAAGGTTTGGCTTTATGGCGTCTTTTAGAAGAATGGTCATGCTTTCTTCTGCGTGCAAGTCCTTTGCAAAAATTGGTTTTCCACTTTTTGTGTATGCGACAAGGATATTGCCAATTCGCTTTTTTAGGTCGTCAATATCACTTGCAAGGCACAAAATTGCCATAAGTTCGCTGGAAGCGGTGATGTTAAAATGTTCTCTTCTTTGAACGCCGTTTTTGCCGCCGCCGATTGTCACATCTCGAAGCGCTCTGTCATTTAGGTCAAGACAACGATTGAAAACAACCCTACTTTCATCAATGTCAAGTTCGTTGCCTTGATAAATATGATTGTCAATGTATGCACACAGAAGATTATTGGCACTGGTTAGTGCGTGGAAGTCGCCTGTGAAGTGCAAATTAATGTCTTCCATTGGTGCAATTTGACTTTGTCCGCCGCCAGTTGCCCCGCCTTTAAGCCCAAAAACGGGACCTAAAGAAGGTTCTCTGAGTGCTAGGCACACTTTCCTTCTAAGAAGTGAAAAGGCGTCCGCAAGCCCAATGGAAACGGTTGTTTTGCCCTCTCCCGCCATTGTTGGGTTGATTGCAGTGACAAGAACAAGTTTTGCTTTTGGGTTGAAATTAAAGTCATTTATTTTCGCTTTGAATTTGCCATACAATTCAAGTTCATTCTCATTTATATCAAGTTTTTTTGCTATATCAACTATATTCTCAAGTTTCGCATTTCGTGCAATTTCGATATCGGTCATGTGTCCTCCAAATTTTTAATATTTTAGCACAATTTTGACATTTTGAAAACTACATTTATACGCATTTTTGCCACTTTTTATATTTAATCGAAAAATAGGCATGTGAAAGTTATAGCCAACATAAGCCAACATAGTAGAATTTTTTTTACAATAAGACAACAAAAACACTCTTTCTGGTTTTTATTAGTAACAAACTTTCATACAATGTAGAGAGGGTTTTATGAATTTTGAATTTGTTTTACAATCGCTGATGGTCGCCGTGGGGCTTGCAATGGACAGTTGCACCGTTTCCATGACTGACGGAATGAACGAGAAAAATATGACTTTTGGCAAGACTGTTCTTGTCGCCTTGATTTTTGCCATTTTCCAACAACTCATGCCGATTATTGGATATTTTATTGGTCAAATTTTCAGTGGCTTTATCCATAAATACATTCCAATAATTGCTTTAATTATTTTAGGAATTTTGGGCGTTAAGATGCTTGCTGATGCAATAAAAAACAAAAATGAACCAGAAAAACTTGTGAAAATAACCATTCTTACGCTTATTTTGCAAGCGGTGGCAACTTCCATTGATGCATTGTCTGTTGGAGTTACATTTGTAGGATACGTAATGAGCCACATGTTCTTTGTTACATCTCTCATTGGAATAGTCACTTTTGTTTTCACTTTTATCGGAGTGCAACTGGGCAAACGCTTTGGGACATTATTCGGCAAAGACGCCCAAATTGTCGGCGGACTTATCCTAATTTTAAACGGAATTGAAATATATATAAGTAGCTTATTTTAATAGTTTTATCTCCAAAAACATTGATTTTCCCCCACTTTTGTGATAGAATATAATCAATAATATGTGGGGGTGAATTATGATTTCTAAAGAAAATTATTTTGCAAATGCTTCAAACAACATAATGAAAAATGAGGCATATATTCTGTCCAATGTAAAAGATTTTAAAAGTCACTTTGTCAGAAGTTTTGAAATGAGAGATTTTGCTGCGGAAGCGAAGGCAAAGAAAGAAAACCAAATTGAATATGAAAAACGTGAACTTGGAATGTTGTGCAAAAAACTTGACATTCCAACCTTGTCAAGAGAGAATTTTATTGAACACGTGAACCATATGATTTCAAATGCAAGTTTCTGCGACAAAGCAAGAAGTTTATACCGTTCTTCCCTCTCCGCCTATCAAAATGAAATGGAAATTCTTTGCGAAAAAGCCTCAGAAAGAATGAAGTTTATTTCAAAATTTGCTAAAAAAGATAAGTCAGAAGCAGAAAAAGCCCAATATGAGGAAGCGTCAAGCAATTTCGTCAATGCAAAAAGTGCAAGCCTTATGGCAAAAGACTTGCTAGAAGCATATGACAAACTCCCTGACGACCAAAAGGACATCTATCTTTTTAACAAATTTATAAAAAGTGGCAATGTGGAAGTTGACGAAATTGAAAAATTATCCTTTAACAACTTTTTGAAAAATCACCCTTACGACGCAGTCAAATCAACCCCAGCAAAAACAGAAGCCCTTGAAGCCATTATCTCAAACCACGAGAAGAACAAGAAATCAAAACAACCTTCCCTCGTCGTTGAAGACTTTGAGGATATGTACCAAGAACAAGAGCAATAAAATTATTAAAATACCCCACCTTTCGGCGGGGTGTTTTTATTTATTTAGCAAACTTTTCTTTTTGTCATTAAATTCCTCTTCAGTCAGAATTCCCTTTTGCAAGAGGTCATAATATTTCTCAATTTCTGAAATTGTACTGTCAGATTTCTTTGTTGTGATTGCCGTGCTATTTGTATCTCCACTTGTAGCCAACTTCATAGAAATAACCTTTTCGTCTTTCTCTGGGCAAATAATCTTTAGGAAGTCATACGCATCGGCATCGAGTATAAGATATTTAT
>JBNMHO010000027.1:0-4279 GCA_050872785.1 Clostridia bacterium
ATATCCTTATAAGACTTAAGTTTTTCCAAATACTTTTGTCGTGCTATCATTTTTCACCTCTAACTATGGAAATTATACTTTTAAAACTTCCCAAAGTCAAGAACTTTTAAAAGTCTATTTTGAAAACTTTGTAATTTTATGGAGTTTTATAAATAAAAACAAGGAGTTTTGGGTGAAACAAGAGATTTGTGGGTGAAAATAATGGTTTATTGGAAATTATGCAATCTTCTCCAAAAACACATCATCAAGATAAAAAACATTGTTCATTGATGGGGTAATGTCCGAAACATCAAGCGAAGTATTTGAGTGTGTTTTATCTCCATAGAAATAAAAAGCATCAGCATAAGTTATCTTTGTTATACTGAAAGTCCAACTTACTCTTATCCAATCGGTAGTTTGAAATCTTACGGCATATTGCCCGCTATAAAAATTTGATGATTCATAATTTGATCCACTTTGTGAATAATACAAACCCATTGTAAATATATTTTGACCCGAAATACCCTTAACACTTGCCGAAACTCTATATACTCCCTTCGTAAACTTTGTTGTTGAGTTAAAATTATGACAAGCCCCAATGTAACTTTCATGTGCACCTATCATTTCAAAAACATGTTTATGCTGAGAATCAGTTGCAGAAATATCTTTTAAATGAGCATGCATAGCGGTTGAAGCATTAGAAATATATTCATTATAGTCCGACCACCCTGTAGCATGCAAAGTTCCATTTATGTTGTTATCCCAACCAGTGTCTGTTTGGGTATAAACATCTTCAAAATCCCCATTTGTAAAAAGATTGTTGCTGTTTGCTGACCATTCGGCAACAAGGGTTCTGTCGCCGGGGTTATTGAAAATTGTATCACGCTGAATGATGTATGGTTCATAACGAACAATCTCATTTTCGCTTGAAACTTTGGAAAGAATTATATTCTTAAAATGCAATTCACCCTTTTCAAATGAAGGAAAATTGTTGCCAATATGTGATGAAGAAATATATATCTCAAGCCTAAATGAACCTGAAGTCGCCTTATCAGCACTCGTATCATCAAAATACCCAGAACTTTCTTTGGAGTAATCAAGATAGATCCCAGAATATTTATTCGTATCTTGAACAACCATTTGGACATCAATAACAGGCTCTCGGCACTCTCCTATATATGTTAGTCCTTCAACAGCAAGCCAATACTTTCCATTTGTCAAATCTTCAAGTGGAATAATAGCACAATCATATCTATTTGTGCCATCTGAAGTGTGAGCCATGTTTGTTATATCGACTGAATTATCTTCGTTAATAGTGTAGGATACATTACTATTATACGGATAACCTTTATAAATATTTATTAAATTTCTCCCCCTCCACCCGACAAAAGAATACCCCGTGCGGGTTGGCACTGGTAAGTCACCGTAGGTGTCACCTAGTTTGACTATCTTAGAGGATACCCCCCCCCCCCGTTGTGGATAACTCGCCGCCGTTTGCGTCAAAAGTCACTGTGTATGCGGGGACTGTGTATTTTACTGAAATATTTGAATTTGCTTGTTGGTGTGTTGCACCATATATTAAAACTCCAAGGATTGCCATAATGAGTGTGTATAGAACGCAAATTGTTATCTTATTTTGCTTATGATAAAATCTATTTAGCCATAACACGAAGCGTTCATATTTGGTCATTTTTTTTGTTCTCCTAAAATTATTTTACTCAAAAAGTTTAAGAGATATTTGGCAAAAAGTCAAGTTTTTTGAACAAAATATTTTGGGGGCGACAGGCAAAACAAAGTTTTGCGGCAAAATCAAAAGATTTTGCAGAATTTTCCGAGGGAAAATTCTCTGTCGCCCCCTTAACGAGAAACTATTTATTTTTATATTATTACAACCACAATCATATAAAACTCAGTAAATCAATTTCGATTGTCGCAAATACTTTTATTTTTTTATTTTTAATAGACAACTTTCGATAATCGCCTCAATTTTTATTTCTTCTTTTTTCTTTCTTATTTTAACATAGTATTCCGTCTTTAAAGAATTCTTTGCCTACTAGGGTTATTCGCTCACCGCAAGGGGCTTGAGTTTTTGTATAAACTCGGATATAGTTTCGTGAGTAGCCTTGGAAATATCCTTCTTTTTCTTCTTCTATTAGCACTTCAAGTGGTTTTCCAATAAATTGTGAGATATATTCCTTCTCCAGCGTTTCCACCACTGTTTTAAGGCGTTTTTCACGAGATTTTATGATATTCCCAGCTATTTGTGGAAGTTTTGCAGCACGAGTTCCTGGTCTTTGCGAATAGGCGAAGAAGTGGACATGCGAAAACTTAACTTTTTTTACAAATTCCAATGTTTCGTCAAAGCACTGGTCAGTTTCGGTTGGATAACCAACGATTATGTCTGTTGTGATTGAAGCAAGCGGAAAATGTTTTCTGACAAGGCACACCTTTTGATAATATTCGTCTGCTGTGTAGTGTCTGTTCATGTCTTTAAGCACTTTGTCACTGCCACTTTGAAGGGACAAGTGAAATTGTGGGCAAAAATTTGGCATATCCTTTGCAATTTGCAAAAACTCGTCTGTTATGACATTAACTTCAATGGACCCCAGCCTAATGCGAGATTTTATGCCAGATAAAGCCTTCAAAACTTCGCCCAAAGCCACTTTGCCATCAATTTTATAGTCGGAAATGTTTATGCCCGTAATGACAAGTTCTTCGCAAGTTTTAGATAGGACATTTGCTTCTTCCACCACACTTTTTAGCGGTCTTGACCTGCTGAACCCACGAACATAAGGGATAAGGCAATAGGCACAGTAATTGTTGCAGCCGTCTTGAATTTTTATGTAGCCACGAGTTCTGACATTGGTTGCCATAAGGTCGTCTTCATATTCTTTTGGAATTGAACACACAAAATTGTTTTCGCTTTTGCTTTCCCATTCAGAATTTCCAACTTTTTCTGCAATTTTGCCCTTTCCAGAGTTGCCAGTGACATAAACAACGCCATTTCGCCCAGCAAACTGCTCTGGGTTGTGTTGAGAAGCACAGCCACACACAAAAATTTTGGCATTTGGGTTAAGTTTTTCAATTTTGGTCAAAAATTGACGACTTTTTCTTTCTGCTTCGGTTGTGACGGCACAAGTGTTGACAATGTAAACATCTGCCACTTCAAGTTCAGTCGTAACAACATAATTGCCCTTGAGTTGGTTCAAAATGCCGTCAATTTCATACTGATTGACCTTGCAACCAAGGTTTATTAAACAAACTTTTTGCACCTTACACCTCCAACATTCCACACAGCAAACTTGCAACATAAATGCTTGCCGTTTCCGTTCTTAAAATTCTTTTGCCAAAACTGACAGACAAGCAAACTTTGCTTAAATGCTCAATCTCTTCAGCTGAAAAGCCACCTTCGCTCCCCACCACATATGCAACAGAAATATCCTTATCCTTGGACTTTGAAATTTCAAAAATAACATCGGCTATCCTTTTTGCGTCCTCTTTTTCGTTTGCAAAAAGCACATAGTCATAGTCGTCAAACATTGGCACAATTTCTTGAAATTTGACGGGTAAATCTACCCTTAAAAGGCTTGTTCTGCCGCATTGCTTGCACGCCGAAACGATAATTTTTCTAAGTCTTTCCACCTTATTGTCATTTGGTTTTGCAATGCAAAATTTGGAGTAAAATGGCACAATGCGACTTGCACCAATTTCGCACAATTTTTGAGAAATGAGTTCCAGTTTGTCTAGTTTTGGAAGTCCTTGAAAAAGTGTAACATTTATCCTTGGGTTTGCCACGCATGGGTAATTGTCCAAAACTTCAAGGGTTGTGTCGTTCTTGCCCACTTGCAAAATTTTGCACACAAAAATATCGCTGCCGTCTTGAAAGCACTCCACCATGTCCCCCGCCCGAAGCCTCATAACCCGAGCAAGATGTGTGTGTTCGTCCCCATTCAGAACAATTCTGTCCCCAACATTTATTTTAATCTCACTATCTACAAAAAATCTTTTTTCCATGCAAACATTGTATCACACACAAAAATATTTTTCAACAAATATGTCACAAGAATATGATTTGCTTGTGTAATCTTCTTGCATAATCTAGCGCCAACTTTGTTCCGCTGTTTGGCTGATAGGTCGCAAGGCTGATTTTGGAATATTTACGCATTTTAGGCAAATAATTTTCGTCATAATAAAATATGCAATAGTCACTTGCGTCAATCATTGCTTGATTTCTTTCAACATAAGCCCCTTTCCCCGCTTTAACTCTTCCACAAAAATGGACTTCTTCCTCATAACATAT
>JBNMHO010000028.1:0-3499 GCA_050872785.1 Clostridia bacterium
GTTAAATTCATTTAGCAACAAACCAGTCAATGTCTTAACATCTTTGTTAGGCAGAATGTAAGACAACATATATTCTAAAATCTCATCTTCACTCATGTCCGCATAATTCATAAACGGCGCCTCAACCCTAAGGTCTTTTGTGTTTTCGTCTTTTATCTTGTCAGTGTTTTCCATATTTTCCATAATCGTTATTCCTATGTGTTTATAGATTGTATTTTCTACTTTTTTCTTAAATGTATCTTCCGTATTATTCACAACTATCGTCTTGTTTTTTTAACTACATGTTTTCTGTAATCATTGTTGCGTTAAGCTAAATTACACTTTCACGACTTTTTAACTGTTTCTTTCATACATCAAGTATAACACTCCAAAAACATTTCTGCAATCATTTAATTAAAGTTTTTGGAAAATATTGGAAATATTTTTTACACTCCACCCCAATCGTTTAAAACTATCCACATTTCCAACAACTTTTGTGGATAAAACTTAGAAAGACCAAAAAATAAGCCTTTAAACTCCAAATCTCAAAGAGATTTTCACCATAACTTTTATTTCTTCTTTCTTATTTTTTATTTCAAAATAAATCCGTATTTAAAGAAAAACGAAAAACGAAAAAATAAGAAAGAAAAGTACAAAACAAAAAAATCCGTCCACAAACGTGTTCGGATTTATTTTGTTTTGGTGCGGATGGTGGGACTCGAACCCACAAGGTTTCCCACACGCCCCTGCGGGAAAAGTTTTGCTCAAGTTTGTTGCTTTGCTCCGCACCGCAACGGCACACAATCGCTCACTTTTCCCTTTATCCCGAAAATTTCACTTCGTTGCTATTTTCGGGAACCCTTTTGTTTAAGGGGCAAGATTTTATTCCTCCAAAACAAAAGACTCTCCTTACGGAAAGTCTTTCTACTGGTGCGGATGGTGGGACTCGAACCCACAAGGTTTCCCACACGCCCCTTAAACGTGCGCGTCTACCAGTTTCGCCACATCCGCATTTGTTATTCGTGCTTTACATATTATCAAGGCAAGTTGTTTTGCAATAGGTCTTTTTATGAAAGCACGGATATTATAACAAATTGTTTTTAATTTTGCAACAACTATTTCAATTTTTTTTGTAAAAATTCAAATTTGTTCCATTTTACTCTTGTTTTGGTTCTGTTGTTTTCTCTTTTTTGGCTTTTTTCTCTGCCTTTTTTGCTTTTTTATCCTTTTTCTTTGTCAAAGAGTTTGGCTCGATTTCTTGGCTTTCTTCTTTATTTAAAGGTTGAGAAGTCTGATTTAATTTTGCTTGCTCTGCTTTTTCGCGAGCGGTGGCATGCAAAAGTGGAAGTCCTGTTGCACCGCTTGCAAGTCCTGCGACAAAAAACACAATGCCAAGAATAAATGGTATTTTAAGTCGCAAAAGCACAAGCACAAAGGTTATGATACTTGCAAAGAACATTGTGAATGACACAACGACTGTAACAATTCCCCATGTTGTATAGGCTTTTTTGAGCGCTGGGGATAGGGGTTCTTTTCCCTTGTTTTTTGGGGAAGGTTTTGGTTGCTGAGGTTGAGTGATTAAGTTTTCTTGTTCTGCCATTTCAAATCTCCTAATAAAAATATTATACCGCACAAAAATTTTTTTTGCACGCATTTTGCATATGTTTTTGAATAAAGTTGAATTTTTGTTGGACTTTACGCCATTTAGTTTAGTTATTTTGAACAAAAATATGCCGAAATTGACTTTTCGTGTAAGTTTGTCTATTGACAACGGGCAAATCTTGGGGTAAAATATCCGTGGAAATTGGAGGGAATTATGAAGAAATTTTTATCCTTTATGTTAGTTTTGTGTTTGGGACTTGCATGTGCAGTGTCACTTGTTGGCTGCGGAAAAAGTCCGGAAGAACCAGAGGCAGCAGCAACATCTGTTGTGGAATTTAGCGTCAATCCAGAAATTCAAGTTGTGCTTGATGAAAACGACAAGGTTGTTGACATTAACTATTTGTCCGAAGAAACTCAAATGATATTCAGCAGAACAGATTTCATCGGAATTTCAGCAGGCGAAGCGGGCGAGCTTTTTGTAAAAATCGCATCAGATTGCGGAAAAATTGACATTTCAAAGGGGTATGGCGAGGAACAAGACGGCACAACCGTTTCAGTAAAGATTTACTGCAAAGACAGCGACAGATTTGAAAAACTTAAAAACGAAATTGTGTCGGCAACAAACAAATATTTCAAAACCTATGGCATTGTTGCTGGGGCTGTTGCTACCAGAATGGAAAGTTTGAAAGAATCACTTGCAAAAATTGATGCAACCGTAGATTCAACCGAGCTTACCGAGGACGAAGTGTTTGCACTTTTGGTCGAAAAATCTGAACAACTTAAAGACGTTTACTACAGCCTAAGGCAAGACGCCCTTGCAGGCATTGAAAATGTCAAAACAGAACTTGAAGCAAGCATTGCAAAAAGCCAAAAGAAAGCAACCGAAATTCAAGCCGCTCTATTGCAAGTTCAAAAACAATATGACGCTTATTCAAAAGAATTGTTCATTAACAATGTGGCCCTTGACGAACTTAAATCAAAAATTGCTCAACTTCAAGCTGAATTGCTCGCTTACTCCATAGAAATCGCTAATGTTGATACACTTCTTCAAGCAAAAACTGAAGAATATCTAGCCCAAGTCCGTGAAGACAGCGTTGCATACTTTGAACAAGATTTTGCGACTGCCACAGAAATGTTTGACGACTTCAAAGCAGAACTTGAAGCACACCAAACTGCCTTTGAAGAAAACTTTGACTTAATCACAGCAAAAATTGAAGTTTTCCAAAACAGTTTGAACAACGACTAAACTATAAAAAACACCTTTTGAACTTCCGCCATAGAAATTCATTTGGTGTTTTTTTATTTCTGTGATATACTTTCTCATGCAGAAATGCACTTTCAACTTCTTGTGCAACTTGCATGCTTTGGTCTGACGCCCGAAGCATAAGCCCGTAGGCACAAAGCCTGCGCTGTCCCAAAAATATTTACATATTTTCGGGAACTCTTTAACCCTCGGTTCCTCAGAAAGCGAGGAATGACAACTTAATATGCGTCTGTAGCTCAACTGGATAGAGCATCGGTCTTCGGAACCTGCTCGGCTACTTGTGCAACTTGCATGCTTTGGTCTGACGCCCAAAGCATAAGCCCGTAGGCACAAAGCCTGCGCTATCCCAAAAATATTTACATATTTTCGGGAACTCTTTAACCCTCGGTTCCTCAGAAAGCGAGGAATGACAATTTAATATGCGTCTGTAGCTCAACTGGATAGAGCATCGGTCTTCGGAACCGAGGGTTGGGGGTTCGAACCCCTCCAGACGCACCAAAACAAAATAAATCCGACCATATCGTGAAGTGAACCCCATTTTTGCACCGCAAAAATAAAGTCCACTTCACACCTACACCTCCTTATGGTATAATTGCCA
Source organism: Clostridia bacterium (assembly GCA_050872785.1). Taxonomy (GTDB): domain Bacteria; phylum Bacillota; class Clostridia; order Christensenellales; family UBA1242; genus UBA7862. Next base: position 3,444 of record JBNMHO010000028.1, read on the forward strand.
TATAGGAGGTATTTTTTATGGCTAGTAAAGGACAAAAATTTAATACATATTCTTCA
>JBNMHO010000029.1:0-2976 GCA_050872785.1 Clostridia bacterium
ACAGTAATGTGTTCAGTTTGCAGTGAAGGTTAATTTAGCAAATATCATATCATTACGAACGGAGTGAGTAATATCATTGACCAAGGGAAATATTTTTCCCAAAGGGAAAAGATTGACTGCGGGTCAATATCATTGGCTGAAAGCCAATTTCATTTAACAAAAATGACACAAACAATTTTTGTATATATTTGCTCTAACGAGTAAGAGAAATTGCTTCGCAATGATATTCTTTTTGAATATATGGTTCCAAGCAATGCGAGGGTTCATATATTTTGTAATAAAATAGATGAAGCGAGGGTTCATATATTCTCAAAAAGAATGATATTGCAAAACGAACACACTAATGTGTTCAGTTTGCAGTGAAGGTTAATTTAGCAAATATCATATCATTACGAACGGAGTGAGTAATATCATTGACCAAGGGAAATATTTTTCCCAAAGGGAAAAGATTGACTGCGGATCAATATCATTGGCTGAAAGCCAATTTCATTTAACAAAAATGACACAAACAATTTTTGTATATATTTGCTCTGACGAGCAAGAGAAATTGCTTTCTTTTGGTGCTACTCTTTTGCTTTGATTTCCAAAATATATGTGTTATAATCAATGCATGAGAGAAAATAAGTTAGTTGAAAAATCAAAAGAATTTGCTATTGAAATCGTAAATTTGTGTGATAGCATTAAAGGTGTGGCAAGTCTTATAAATCAACTGGTTCGCAGTGGCACATCAATTGGTGCAAATATTCATGAAGCACAATAAGCACATGGGAAAAATGATTTTGTTGCAAAGTTGGAAATAGCATTGAAGGAATGTAGTGAAACAGAATATTGGCTTGAACTATTTTTTGAAACAAAAAAAATTGATGAGCAAAGGTATAACGATTTAAAACAAAAAGCAGGAGCAATTAGAAGAATGCTCATTTCTTCATGTAAGACGGCGAAGGCATAATTTATAGTTTGTTCCTTGTCAAAACCGCTTGACAATTTTTGATATATAATTTATAATTTTTGTAGAAAATATATAAGGGGAGTATCTAAAATGACAAAACGAGAGCGCTTTGTGTTATGGCTGAATAGATTTTATCATAAGCAAAACAAGATAACCATTTGCGTTCTTTATACTCTCATTATGGCAATATTAGGTGTTATAATATATGGTGCAATTCAACAAAAAGCCACGTCTAATGTGTCTGTGAAGTATTCTAGGCCCTATTACACCGTTACTTTTGACACCCAGGGGGGGGGGTATCTCCCAGCCAAAAGAGTGTCAAATTAGGTGATCCATACGGCGATTTGCCCGTGCCTACAAGGACAGGTTACACATTCTCACGTTGGGTTGAAACGGGGAAGAATAAAGCCAAAAAAAATAATTTGACTATTACGGCAGATTCGTCAAGTGGAACAACACTTGGATATGTTTCAATGCCAACCATATCTTTTGCAAAACAACTTACCATTGCAGTGAGTTTTGATTACAAAATTACTGCAAGAGATAGCAATATTTCAAGCATAAGTTTAAAGGCGAGTGCGACACTTTCAAATATTTCAATTGACAATTCAGAATATCCAAGTTTGGGGAATGACTGGACAAGATATGCGAAAGTTTTAACTGTAAAAACATCATCGTGGGCTCTCTGGACAAACATGTCGGGGCTGTATATTGCATGTCCAAATGTTGCAGGCACATTGACCATGGAAGTTAGAAATGTGCAAATTGAAACAAACGATTCTGTAACAGATTACGAGCCTTATGAATATACTTCCACCACGCAATACACAAAGGTTGGTGACCAAACTTTGAAGGCTATTTGGACGGCGAACGACTATACACTTACCTTGTATGAAAATAAAAACATTTTGAAAGGTGGAAAACTAAACAGTTCAAGTGATTGGGATTATTGGAATGGGAAAAACTATGATAAAAGTAATCTTTCAATAGTTGTTGAAGACGGAGAAACTTGCACAAAGACGAATGGGCGAGCTGATCGTGATTTGATAGCACAGACTGTAAATGGTATAAAACCAAACACAAGTTACATTATTTCTGTTAGAATTAAAGTGGCAAATTATACTTCTGGTTATCCAAGTATTCACATACCCGCTACAAGGATTTGGTCTGACGGAACAAGTGAATGGGGCGATGTAATGGAAGGTGGGGCATATGGAATAGAGAGTCTTAATGGACAGGGGTGGACTGACTTATATTATACAAAAACAACGTCAGGTTTTACATCGGCAGACCCAGCTTATTTCATGATTTATGCCTCTGGAAATGTAGGCGGACAATATTATGTTCATGATTTTTCTTTTGCCGAAGCCACAGGTAGTTCAAAAAGAGTTACTTATAACTCAACTGCAACTTTAAGTGTTTTAAGTCAAGATGGCTATGCATTTCAAGGTTACTACACAAAACCAGTGGGTGGGGTGAAAATTTTTGATGCAGAGGGAAATGCAGTGGCGAATGTTTCGGGTTACACAGACGCAAACGGAAAATGGATAAGGGCGGAAAATGTTAGCCTTTATGCTCAATGGGCATAAAATATTTTGAGTTGTCTAATCTGCTCCATTCGTTTGACATAAAGTTAACATATTTGATAAAATATTTACAATAAAAATATGTGTTGCGAATAGGGGGAGAAATGAAAGTTTATGTTAAAAACAGACTGACGCTTGCGGGCGGGTCTAAGGTGTTTGACGAAAACGGGAAAGACGTGTTGAAAGTTAAGGGCAAGGCTTTTAGCATTAGGCACAAAAAGAGAGTTTGCGACCTTGACGGCAAGGTTTTGTATAGGGTTCAAAATAAGTTTTGGAACTGGCTTTATCCAAGTTGCTACATTTTGTCTGCGGACAAGAAAAGACTTGGGAAGTTGGTTAGGAAGGTTAGGGGCGAGTCAAAATATGTGTTGGAAGATTTCCCAGACGAGATAACCCTTGACGGAGAATTTTTGAGCAGGGCAGTTACTGTTATGCGAAAAG
>JBNMHO010000030.1:0-2268 GCA_050872785.1 Clostridia bacterium
CTTTTTTCCAAAATCTTTCAAAAATATTGATTATTTGATTGCAGAAAGAGGGTGAGGGTGATATAATTTAAATATGAAAAGATGCATGGGAAGAATAATGGACAAAAGGAAATACAGAGGACTGTGTGCGGCGAAGCGGGTTAGGACCCAGTTTATGTTTGCTGACTATGACACTATGACTGACACACAAGCCGTTACGCTTATGCTTTCTTTTGTGACGCCATGCAATGATTGCAGCGAGATTGCAGAGAAGTTGATAACAAAGTTTGGCTCTTTGGCGAAGGTTCTTGAAGCGGATAAGGAAGAATTGAAAACTGTGAATGGCATTGACAGTAATGTTGCTGAATTCATTAAATTTTGTTCCAGTTTGCCAGAATTGTATGCTGAATGTGACGACAGAAGACGAATAGTGTTTGACAGAACCACAGCCGTTGTTGACTATGTCAGTGATGTTCTCAATCTTGAGGAAGAGGGCTATTATTACTTCTGCCTAAACGCAAGAAATGAACTCCTGTATTTCAATTCTATGGGAGATTTTCCAATCGGAAAGATGTTTACAACGAATAGAGAAATGTTTAAACAAATATTAAAATTCCCAACCAAAAACGTCCTCGTTTGTCACATCCTTCCTAAAGGTGAACCAAAGCCAAAAATATGGGAAATTAGATTTACACGAGAGCTACGAGATTTGCTTGAAACAGTCAGAATAGGACTTATTGACCACATCATCATAACAAAAGACAAACACTTCAGTTTTTATAGAAAAGGACTTCTGCAACCCGACTGCCCAAAATCTCTCGATGACGAATTCTTTGACATAAATGCCGAACTATTTGGTGACGACCTCCGCTGCCAAGCCTACAGCGAAAAGCGAAACAAAAAGAAGAAAAAAGCAATGTAAAAACGAACTCTACCGATAGTAGAGTTTATTTTTCTGATAAAAAGGTTAAGAACCTTGCTAATTATTTGATATTTTTCTTTGATACTTTGACAGGATACTAAGTTGTTAGTCGTCCATCGTCGGTCGTATAGTAATATGTCGACTGGCCGCCGTAATCGGTGTTGTTGTTCCCTGTGGCATTTGCCACTGCGACATCACTATCCACATAACCATTACATGAGTGAAAGGCAAGAATGTCATAACCCTTAGTCATGGCGAACATTGTTCCGCTCCACTTTCCAGCAATATGCCAGTCATCATCATCAAATGAAGTATAGGTGGATCTGCTAATATAAAGATGATCATCATTGTTAGCAGTTGAATATGTTTTAGCCCATACTAAGGCTCCACCACATTTTCTTTGAAACTTTATATACCAACCACCTGAAAAGCCTGTCCAAGTTTCGCCTATGCAATATGGCATTGGCAGTTTATTCAAATGAACAACTATGCTTGTTTGGACATAATTTAGATAATGTTCGCCGCCCGTTGGATAAACACGAACATACAAGGTTTGGTCGCCGGTCGATGTTTTGGTGAGTATGATGCTGCTGCCCGAGCCGTCCGTCCAAGTTGAGCCGTTCCAACTATATTTGTATGTTCTTGCTGTTCCGCTTGCGTTTTTAGTTGTATTTATTTGAACTACTCTTTTACCCCTGTCGCCACTACTATTTTGCAATGCTTGTGTATTCACAAAAGTCGCTCCAGCACTTGACGGTAAGTCTGGCCAAAGTTTCCAACTTGCAACAAGAGTATGATTGCCGACTGTGGTGTTTTGAGATGTGGGAGTGATTGTCGTGCCATTTAGTGTCCAGCCAAGGAAATCATGCTCAGAGCGAGTTGGAGTGGGGAGCGTATCATAATTTTCGCCAAGTTGCACACTTTTGCTCGTTGTGGAACAAGAGCCGCCATTTGGGTCGAAGGTCACTGTGTAGGTTGGGCGAGTGTATTTTACTTTAACGTCGTTAGTGTTTCTCTGTTGATTTGCCGCATAGATAACCATAAAAAGACATGCCATAACAACTACGTAAATAACTGAGATATTAATCAGCCTAAGTTTTCTTAAGAAACTTTCTCGTCTATATGTCTTCAAACTTTCTCTTATGTGTTCGTCCATTCTTTCTCCCTTCAATTTAAAAATCTCCACAAACATATTTTTTGAAGAGTAATAGTGTTTTCATTCCATAAAATAATACAACACTTTGTGTTGTAAGTCAAGAATAATACATCACTTTGTGGTATAAAATATAGTGATGAATATTTCGGAAACGGTTGGGAAAAATTTGAAATATGCACACAAAAATTCGGGACTTACACAAGCACAAGTC
>JBNMHO010000031.1:0-2144 GCA_050872785.1 Clostridia bacterium
GAAATGGCAAAATTGTTTGAAGTTTGTAAAAATTTTGTTAAAAAAGATTGAAAAAAGGGTTGCAAATTAAATTTCAATATGCTAGAATTGACGAGTATTAAAAAGGAGTTAGCAATGCCAAATATCAAATCAGCAAAGAAAAGGGTTTTAGTTTCCGCTAGAAGAAAGGAAGAAAACAGATATGTCAAGTCCACAATGGCAACAATGATTAAAAATTTCAGAGTTGTTGTTGGTCAAGATGTTCAAAAGGCAGAAGCTATGCTTGTTGACATAACATCTTACATTGACTCTGCAAAGAGCAAGGGTGTTATCCATGCAAACACAGCCAGCAGAAAGATTGCTCGCCTTAACTTGCTCCTTAACAAAGCAAAAGCAGCAACTGAAAGCAAGGAACAACCAACAGAAACTGAAGAAAAACCTAAGAAAACAAGAGCCAAAAAAGTGGAAGAATAAAATATTAGGGTTTTTAAAAACACCGACATTGCGTCGGTGTTTTTTGTCGTCTTAATCAATAAGCCCCAATATATAATCACTCGGAACGGCAAAATACTTGCAAAGTGCCACAATATAACTCGCCTTTGGCTCGTTTATCTCCTTTTCCCAAAAGTCAATAGCCTTTTGTGTCACCCCAATTTCGCTTGCTAACTCACGCTGAGAAATTCCTTCTTCTTTCCTAAGTTCCTTTAATCTTTTGCTCAGTTCCATAATCAACATAATTTTAGTAGATTTCTACTAAAAAAACTTGACAAAGTAGAATTCTACTCATATAATTTTAGTGTATTATAAATTATTTATTACAAGTATATAATTTTATGTCGAAATATAACAACTTTTGTCATATTATGCAACATAAATAATTTATTGCAAAGACTACATAAAAGACTGCCTACATATCAAGTTTTTTGTCTTTTTTTGTTATTAAAAGTCGATTTGCGACAACTTGCACTTGGAAAACCAATGGATAACCAAACAGAGCAAATAGAGAAGTATAAAAAGGAATATTTTAGACGCCAAAAATGGAGAAGATTGCAATTTATCTCCATGTCTTTTTGCTTTATAGTCATTGCTCTTTGCTGTGCGGGCATTCTGTTCTGTGCTGGGCAACAGCGTGTGCAAAGTGAAGTTAAAGTTGATTACGCCAGACCAGAATATTTTGTCACCTTGGACTCCAACGGCGGCTCTGCTTGTGCGGGCTTTAAAATGCAACTCGGCGAATATTACAGTGTCCTTCCAACCCCAACAAGGGCGGGTTATACATTCAAGGGGTGGAACGGGAAGAACATGGTTGCAGCAAGTGATTTTTTTGCCGCTTCAACCAATACATATACGGTTAATGGAATTACATTTGATTTGCAGAGTGACAATAGTATTATAATAAACGGAACCGCTCCAGATGACGTTTGGTCTAATACTTTTGGGTCTAACGCACCTAGTATAATTGATAGGGTTAAAGTTGGGAAGACGTACTACTTTCACTCATCGGATAGTATCTATAATGCGTTTTGTGTGGAATTGAAAGACGGGACTGTCAGTTATCCTTCAAATGCTTATACTGTAACAGGTAACGAGTCTAATATTCGTATGTATTTGCAAGCGGTTAGGGGTGCAACTTATAACAACTTACGTATATATCCAATGCTTGAAGAAGGAAGTAAAACGGTTTATGAACCCTACTTCGTCACCAACTCCACCCGCAACACAACGGTTGGTGATCACACTTTGACAGCCCAATGGTCGCCAAATAGTTACACCGTCACATTGTATGAAAACAAGAACATTCTCTATGGTGGCGGGCTTACAACTGAGGGGGAACTTAATAGTTGGGCAAACTCTGCTGCCTCTGCAACAAGAACCATTGTCACTGAAAGTGGCTTGGCATGTACTAAAATAACCACAAGTGCTTCATCAGGAAATTTGATAGCACAAATATTGAAAGGGGAAATAAAGTCAAATACACAATATGTTTATGGTCTTAAAGTTAAACTAGACAGTTCTGCTGGTTACTCTTGTGTCCACACTCCTGCAACAATAACAGTGAATGGCACTTCATCTTGGCAAGAGGTGTTTGCAAAAGGAACACTAGATTTAAACTCCTATTACAATCAGGGTTGGGTTGATGTTTATGACATAAGGACAACCCAAAC
>JBNMHO010000032.1:0-2124 GCA_050872785.1 Clostridia bacterium
GCAACGGCAAACATATATTGCTATTCCACGCTTGACAGCCGCTTTTTTGACAACCTAAAAGCTCTTTGTTTTAGTCTAAACGAGCAGACTGTCAGCCTTCAACTTTCAACTCACACAGGGCTTAATATGGAAGTGGAGAATGTTCTTAAAAAGTTTGATGAGAAATTACTTAAACTCTGCAACGCATATTTTACATTGCAAGCAAAAGAACCCATAAAAACCACGCATGGCACACTTAGAATTGACAATAATAAAAACGTGTCATGGCGAGCATAAATTGACATAATTTGGTTGTATGTTTAAGCGAATATCGCACACAATAGACATAGGAGGTGCGCAATGGCTCGTGAAAGCAAAAAAGCATCAAGAAAAGCAAAATGCTGTGGTGCTTGCGGCGGAAGAGATGCCGAATGTTGCGGAAAATAATCGTAACATAACGCAATAATCTCCGAAAAAAAGTGAGATAAAGGAACCAAAAATTCCCATCAAATCTCACTTTTTTGCTATATATGTTCCTTTGTTTGACAATCTGTTTTATATTCTGTTAAACTATTCCCATAGGAGGCAATTATGGCTAGAGAAATACCTAACATGAAAGTTTATGTAATGGAACAATTTAAAAAAGGAGCAGAACAAAAGCAATATGCAAAATTCGCAAAGGTTTTTGCAATGCAGGGTGTGCCAGGTGAAAGCATACAAACTGTTATGTCCAACGGACTTGTGGAAACTACAAATATGGTGTCAGTTGACGAAAAAACGGGTGAACCTGATTGGATAATAACTAACCCAGCGGGTGAAAAATATATTATTCCAGATACAACATTCCGCAAAAAATATGAATCATTTGACCTAGAACAAGGCATATATAAACCAAAAGGTGGGGTTCAAAGATTTATTCAAATTGATGAGGATATATCATTTACAGCCCCATGGGGAGAAAAAATGACTATTACTGCGGGTGGATATATTAACACTACCGATTTCAACGACATTTATGGCGTGCAAAAAGACGAATTTCTAAAAACATATGCCGAGTGCAATGAGAAGGGAGAGTTCTTTGATGCAAAACTCAACACTCCAATAATGCAGGGAAGAAGTATGTAATATATGTATTCAATTTCATTGTAAAACAAAAAGAGCCTTCTTACGAAGACCCTTTTTGTTTTACTGGTGCCGAAGGCCGGACTCGAACCGGCACGAAGTCGCCTTCCAGGGATTTTAAGTCCCTTGTGTCTACCGTTTCACCACTTCGGCAAACAGGTGGCAACTTATGTAGTCTTGGAGGCACCACCCAGATTCGGACTGGGGGTGAAGGTTTTGCAGACCTCTGCCTTACCACTTGGCTATGGTGCCACGTTAGTCTCAGATGGTGGGAACAGTAGGACTCGAACCTACGACCCCTTGCTTGTAAGGCAAGTGCTCTAACCAACTGAGCTATACTCCCATATGGAGCGGAGGACGGGATTCGGACCCGCGACATTCACCTTGGCAAGGTGACGCTCTACCACTGAGCCACCCCCGCATATCCATTATTTTTTTGCACTGCATCATCACAATGCACAGATAATATATCAAACAAATGAATATTAGTCAAGAAATTTTTTGAAGTTTTAAAAACTTTTTTAAAAAAATTTTGATTTTTGAGGTTTTTCAGTTTTTCAATGGGAATTTCAATACAATTTAAAGTTATATCCAACTATATATATGTATTTCCAAAACCTTGTGTGAATATTCAAAAAAGACTTTTAATGAAAACCTTTACAAAAAAACTTGACAAACTCCCAAATATCTTTTATGCTTTTAGCGTAAACTAATTCTAGGGGGAATTGTAGAAATGACCAGATATGAACGCTTTGTGTTATGGCTGAATAGATTTTATCATAAGCAAAATAAGATAACAATTTGCGTTCTATATACACTCATTATGGCAATTTTGGGAGTCCTTATATATGGTGCAACACACCAACAAGCAAATTCTACTATATCTGTAAAATACACAGTCCCTAGTTATACAGTGACTTTTGACGCCAACGGCGGCGAGTTATCCACAACGGGGGGGGGGGGTATCCTCTAAGATAGTCAAACTTGGCGACACCTACGGCGACCTACCCGTGCCAACTCGCA
>JBNMHO010000033.1:0-2006 GCA_050872785.1 Clostridia bacterium
ACTACAAAATAACTATCAATCAGCAACTATAATAAATCTTAACTCCTGTTTTAAAAATTTCGTCTTTTATACCCATTTTTGCACTTTTGTCAAATGGAAAAGTGCAAAAGTTGCACCTTGAAGGAAAATAAAAGTGCAAAATTTGCACTTTTTGTAGTTTTGTGGGTGCAAAAAATGATTTTTAAAAAGTTGTGTAAAAATGTTGACTTTGTGGCAAACATTGTTTACAATTAAGTGTTTACAAATGAAAGAAGGTGCAAAGTGGTCGATTTAAAGCAGTTGCAAAAGGACATAATTGCAAACAAAAAAGAAAAAGGCTTTAACACAACAGACGTCAATATGGAGTTTTGCTTGACTTATGGCGAAATGGCAGAAGCATATGACGCTTGGATCAAAAAGAAGTCTGACCTTGGGGAAGAACTTGCAGATGTTGCGATATATCTTTTAGGGCTGGCAGAAATTTTGAACTTCGACCTTGAAAAAGAAATTGCACACAAAATGGAGAAAAACAAAAACCGAAAATACATTCTAAAAGACGGAGTGTATGTAAAAGAAGAATAAAAAAGGAGTGTAATTAAAATGACCAAATACGAACGCTTTGTGTTATGGCTGAATAGATTTTATCATAAGCAGAATAAGATAACAATTTGCGTTCTATATACACTCATTATGGCAATTCTCGGAGTTCTAATCTATGGTGCAACGCACCAACAAGCAAGTTCAAATATATCTGTCAAATACACAGTTCCCACATATACAGTGACTTTTGACCCAAACGGCGGCGAGTTATCCACAATAGGGGGGGGGGGTATCCTCTAAGCAAGTAACCCTTGGTGACATCTGCGGCGACTTACCCGTGCCAACAAGAGCGGGTTATGTCTTCTTGGGTTGGAACGGAAGAAATATGCTCAAGCCAAATGGACTAACTGGAGCAGACATAAGAACCTATAACGGGCTGACTTGGACCGTTCAAGGAAAAAGTGGAATCATTGTTAATGGGACAACAACAAGTTATGGCGATTCGAAAATAGTAGATTTAACGGGAAAACTCAAAAAGGGGGTTACCTATTCTTTTTATTTGAAAGAGGATAGTCAAAACATACACTGTGGTTTTGTTACTAAAACCGCTTGGAATGTACCCGAGGAAGAGCCATATAGAATTTCGTATGGCAGCACTTACATTGCAACAGGCGAAGAAGCTGTTGTGTATTGTTATGCATATGTGCCACCAGATAATGTTACAATTAGCAATGAACGAATTTACCCCATGCTTGAAGCGGGGGATAGGAAAGGTTTTGAGCCATATTTTATAAGTTCAGATACAATTAAAAGTGTTGCGGAAGATGAAACTTTGACTGCCGTTTGGGGAGAAAACTTGGTCAACAATAAGGACTTTTTGGGTGGAAATTCTACTTATGAAAACCAGGGGGTGACTTACACATATCAATCTGACGGCAGTATAAAAGCCGAGGGAACTGCAAATCCTCGTTATGCTAATAGCCAGTTGATTTATATTGAGAATATCATAAATTCAGATATGAGTTATGTGTTCTTCATTGATTCTATTTCAATTGCTAATGGTTGCAGACTTACGATGACTGACGGAACAACAAGATATGTTGATAATTCAATAAAGATATGGCAAAGTCAGGATAAAAACTACAGAGCAAGTTTTATATATGGAAACATAGAGTCGGGTTACATTTATCTTACTGTGGGTCCGGGTGTTACAATAAATGAAACTTTTTACCCCGCACTGGTTGTTTTCTAGTTATTATCAATCAAAACTTCCTTTCGGGGGAGTTTTTTTTATCTCCCTAAAAGTTGACAAGAAATGAGGAAATGGGGGTAAAACTTGGCTTGATTACTTTAGAATAAAATATTAATTGTAATTTCTCAAAAAACTCTTGATTTTTTGTGAGAAGTTTGATATATTATGTGCGAATGATTTTGATTGACAAATTATTTGCAAGATAAAGGTCTATCGGTTAAAGGTTTTTGATTGA
>JBNMHO010000034.1:0-1884 GCA_050872785.1 Clostridia bacterium
AGGGGGACGAAAATGAGCCACTGAAAGCACTGATTTTCGATAGTTATTATGACAACTTCAAGGGTGCTGTGAGCCTTGTTAGAATTTTTGACGGCAAAGTGAGTGCTGGAACAAATATTAAAATGATGAAGACGGGCAAAATTTATGAAGTGACGGAAGTTGGTGTGTTTTGCCCAGCGACAAGGGCAGTGAAAGAACTTAAGGCGGGCGATGTTGGATATATTTGTGCGAGTATCAAAAATGTGTCCGAAACAAAAGTGGGCGATACAATAACTTATTCGGATAATCCAACAGACGAGCCTCTTGACGGATATAAAGACGTTAAGCCTATGGTGTTTTGTGGAATTTTCCCAGTTGACGGGTCAAGATATCAAGACTTAAAAGACGCACTTGAAAAACTTAAACTTAATGACGACTCAATTCACTATTCTCCAGAGGTTTCAAACGCTTTGGGTTTCGGCTTTAGGTGTGGCTTCTTGGGACTATTGCACCTTGAAATTATAACTGAAAGATTGGAAAGAGAATTTGACCTTGACATTATAACAACAGCACCAAGTGTTAGTTATAGAGTTGTTAAAACTGACGGAAATGTGCTTGAAGTGAGTAACCCTTCAGCCTTGCCAGCGGTGACAGAAATTGACTATATTGAAGAGCCTATCGCCAGTGTTTCGATTTTCACTCCGCCAGAATATGTCGGCAATATTATGGAACTTTGCCAAAACAAGCGTGGCGTGTATCTTGATATGCAATATCTTGATAGTTCTCGTGTGGTGCTTAAATATGAAATTCCGCTTAACGAAATTGTATATGACTTCTTTGACGGGTTGAAGTCCAGAACGAGAGGTTATGCCAGCCTTGACTATGAAGTCAATAAATATGTAAAGAGTGACCTTGTGAAGTTGGATATTTTGCTAAACGGCGAAAAATGTGACGCTTTGAGCATAATCGTTCATAGGTCGCAAGCATATGCTCGTGGAAAGAAATTGACGGAGAAACTTAAGGAAGTTATCCCACGACAGTTGTTTGAACTTCCTATTCAAGCGTGCATTGGCGGCAAAGTTATTGCAAGGGAAACTGTTAAGGCAATGAGAAAAGACGTGCTTGCAAAGTGCTATGGTGGCGACATTACAAGAAAGAGAAAACTTCTTGAAAAACAAAAGGAGGGTAAAAAGAGAATGAGGCAGGTAGGTTCAGTTGAAATTCCAAGCGAAGCCTTTATGACCATTCTCAAATTGGACTCATGAAAGATTTGTCACTTTATATTCACATTCCATTCTGCTCGGGGCATAAGTGTAGTTATTGCTCGTTTGTGTCCTTTTGCAACAAGCGAAATGACATGGAAGATTATGTCAGAGCGTTGTGCGAGGAACTTAAACTTCGCTCCAAACAGTTTGGCGGGGAATATTCTCTTGCCACGATATATTTTGGTGGCGGCACGCCAAGTTGCCTTGAAACGGGGCTTATAACTCGCATTATGCTTGCCATAAAGGAAAATTTTAAGATAAACAAAAACGCGGAAATATCAATAGAATGTAACCCAGAAAGTTTGACAAGAGAAAAACTTGAAGAATACAAACTTAACGGCATAAACAGACTTAGCATTGGTGTGCAGAGTTTTAGCAATGGGGTTTTGGACTTTATTGGCAGAAGTCACACGGCAAAAATGGCAAAAGACGCAATAGTTATGGCTCAAAAAATGGGCTTTGAAAATATTAGTGTTGATATGATGTTGGGGCTTCCTGCTCAAAATGATTATGACGTGGAGCAAATGGCAAAATGGCTTGCAAAACATAATGTAAAGCATGTTTCTGCCTATTCGCTTATTTTGGAAGACGGCACGCCTATGAAAAAACTTGTTGACGAGGGAAGGCTCTCTGTTCCAAC
>JBNMHO010000035.1:0-1842 GCA_050872785.1 Clostridia bacterium
CCACATGGCTCAAGCGACATTTTTAAAGCACTTGCGAACAACAAATTGTGCTTTTTAGTCTTGCTTCGGGTGGGGTTTACATAGCCCTGATTGTCACCAATCAAGCGGTGGTCTTTTACACCGCCTTTCCACCATCGTCCGCCTGTCAACTTTCGTGTCCTTATATTGACAAGTGTCCCCAAGGGGAACGAGAAACTCGTGACAGTTTATTTCTGTTGCACTTTCCCTAGAGTCGCCTCCGCTGGTAGTTAGCCAGCACCCTGTTCTGTGAAGCCCGGACTTTCCTCACTCCAAGCCTTACACTTGGACTGCGACCACATGACTGCCTGAATATGGGTATTTTAACACCATATAGGGCGTTTGTCAACAAGTTGCCGACTGCCATTTTGTGTAAATTAGCAAAACACATCTTTCTGTGCTTTTTCTCGTATTATGTCTATGGCTTTTTTCTCCAAGCGGGAAATGTAGGAGCGGGAAATTCCCAGTTTTTTGGCAATTTCTCTTTGAGTGTAGGCAGGGGTGTTTTTTAAGCCATATCTCATGCAGATTATTTGATATTCTCGTTCAGTGAGATTTGATTGAACAATGTTTAAAAGTTTTTCTGTCAAAACTGAGTTTTCGACTGTTTCTTCCACGCAGTCGTCTTCGTTTGGGATAATGTCGCCGATTGAGATTTCATTGCCGTCTTTGTCTTTTCCCAAACTTTCGCTTAAAGACATGACAGGGGTGTGCTTTTTGTTTACACGAAGAAGCATCAAAATTTCATTTTCAATGCAGCGGGCGGCGTAGGTGGAAAATTGTGTGTTTTTGCCATATTGGAATGTGTTTGTGGCTTTTATAAGACCAATAGAGCCAACAGAAATTAGGTCGTCACTTTCGGCAGAGCCTATGTATTTTTTTGCAACATGCACAACAAGTCGCAAGTTGTGAGATATTAGTTTTTCTTTGGCGGACATATCTCCTTTGTGAAAGGCATCAAAATATGCTTTTTCTTGTTTTTCGCTTAGCGGCTTTGGAAAATTGGAAGCATTGTTTACATAAGCAGAAAACAGCATAATTTTGTTCATAAAAGTAACAAAACTTTCGACAATCATTTTTCACCTCTCATGTTTTAGATATATATGTTACTTTTCGACAAAATTTGACACATGGACAATCAGTTTTCTAAAATTATTTCATTTTGCTTGCTAAAAGTGTGAATTTTATCCTATAATATGAGTTATGGAAGACAGACAAAGAAATATTAGAAATTTTTGCATTATTGCACACATTGACCATGGCAAAAGCACACTTGCAGACAGACTTATTGAAAAGACTGGCACACTATCTTCAAGGGAACTTACAGAACAAGTGCTTGATAGTATGGACATTGAGCGTGAGCGTGGCATAACAATAAAACTTACACCAACAAGAATGTTTTATAATCATGACGGTGAGGAATACACTCTTAATCTTATTGACACCCCCGGACATGTGGACTTTACATATGAAGTATCTCGTTCGCTTAAAGCGTGCGAAGGGGCAATTTTGGTGGTTGACGCAACTCAAGGTGTTCAAGCACAGACACTGGCAAATGTTTATCTTGCACTTGAAAATGATTTGACAATTATTCCAGTTATCAACAAAATTGACTTGCCAAGCGCTAGGGTTGAGGAAGTTAAGAAAGAGATTGAAGATGTTATTGGGCTTTCGTGCAAAGATGCTCCACTTATTTCTGCAAAAGAGGGCATAAACATTGATGATGTTTTGGAAAGCATAATAAAGAACATTCCAGCCCCAAAGGGGGACGAAAATGAGCCACTGAAAGCACTGATTTTCGATAGTTATTATGACAACTTCAAG
>JBNMHO010000036.1:0-1475 GCA_050872785.1 Clostridia bacterium
CCGCTCAAATTGGAGTGCTTCCAATAATGTTTTATTACTTTGGCTGCGTCACAACTTGGACAATGCTTGCAAACTTGTTTTTAATTCCACTTTTCACTCTTTTTTACACACTTTTGTTTGTTTGCAACATAATTGTTATGATAATTCCGTCACTTGGCGTAATTCTAAAAGCCCCAGGGATACTCTTTGACTTGTTTGTGTATTTCAATGAATTGATTATCTCACTTCCGGGGAGTAGCATTGAATATGACGGCGTAAATGTGCTTTCAATAGTTTTATACATGGCTCTTTTGTGGAGCGGTAGCAAATATTTGATAGTTAGTGCAAGGACTAGGGCAATAGTTGCCATGGTGCTTGTTCTGTGCATATCTTTTTCGCTATTTATGACAGATTTGGAGTTCTTTGGCGGGGAAGCAAAAATAAACCCTCAGAGTTCACCGAGTGGTGTCTTTTTGGCACAAAAATGCGGATAAATATTGCTTTTTTCATGGATTAGAGTATAATTAAGGAGAAATTATGAGATACGAAGATTTGGATAACAAACTAAAAATGGGCGTTGGGAGCGTGTATATTATAAATGGTGGCGAAAGTTTGCTGACTGTTGGGGCTTTGTCAAAAATTGAAAAGGCTCTAAATATCACTTTGCCAGACTTCAACAAAAACGTCTTTATGGACGACTATACAAGGGGTGCGGGGGCGATTGTTGAAAGTTGCCAAGCGTTGCCATTTTGTGACGCAAGACGACTGGTTGTTGTCCACGATTATTTGGGCAAGAAAAGTGAAAGTGAAAGAAAAATCTTCCTAAAATACTTTGAAAAGCCAAACCCAACAACTTGTCTGGTGTTCTTTTCCACAATGAAAAGTGAGTTTTTTACAAGCCTTGAAGGGAAAGTTGAAAATATCGACTGCGAAAAGCTAAGTCCAGTGTTTTTGAACAACTTTGTGGAAGGCAAACTAAAGGAAAAGGGAATTGTGGCAGACAGAGCGGCAGTTTTGAAACTTGTTGAATATTGCAACAACAGTATCACCAAACTTGACACAGAAATTGACAAAATATCGGCAATAATCGGCTCGGGAGCAAAACTTCGGGCGGAAGATGTGGAAAATTACGTCACAAAAGACCTTGAATATGTAATTTTTGACCTAACAAACGCTATAAGCGAGAAAAATGGGGATAAAGCCTTTGCTCTTATTGATGCAATGTTAAAAAACAAAGAACAACCCTCAAAAATCATATCCACAATGCAGTCGCATTTCAGAAGATTGTTTTTCATTGCAAGAAGCAGTTGCAGCGTGGCAGAACTTTCAAAGTATCTTGGCGTAAAGGAGTTTGCAATTTCAAAATATAAAGCACAACTTAAAAACTTTAGCCAAATGGAACTTAAAAGAGCATTTGACTTGTGTGCAAAAACGGAATATGCAACGAAAAGTGGGGAAATGGACGCAAAAAATGCAGTGGGCTATCTTGTGGCGAG
>JBNMHO010000037.1:0-1377 GCA_050872785.1 Clostridia bacterium
CACCTAACTTTATCTGCTTAGAGGATACCCCCCCCCCTATTGTGGATAACTCGCCGCAGTTTGGGTCAAATGTTACGGTGTATGTTGGTCTTGTATACTTGACAGATATGCTAGAATTTGCTTGTTGGTGTGTTGCACCATATATTAGAACTCCAAGGATTGCCATAATGAGTGTATATAGAACGCAAATGGTTATCTTATTTTGCTTATGATAAAATCTATTCAGCCATAACACAAAGCGTTCATATTTGGTCATTTTAGTTTCTCCCTTTCGTCAAGCCTTGCCACTTATTCGGGTTGCTATTCGCAACCGCTCAATTCTTAGGCAGGCTTTCCTCTATCCCAAAAATTTCGCTTCGCTGCTATTTTCGGGAACCCTATCTCTCAAATTTATAGGGATTTATCTCAATATGTATCGTCCTGTGCCATGTGAACAATTACATCTTAAGATAGTTTACCCTAAAATTTTAAAATATATTGCTTAAATTGTCAACTAATCGAGCAAACTTTTGCAAATTTCTGGGCAATCTATTCGTTTTACGGTCAAAGTGTGGGGCGTTGTGTTGTTTAATGAGTTGATAAAATTGAGTGCGTGTTTTTCGTCTGGGAATTTCAAAGCAACTGAATAATACACTGTAAATTTGCAAGGTGAGGAATAATCGGGCTTCCCGACATAAATTCCGCCATTGTCCACTTCCACAAGATATTGCGGCAAGTCGTTTTTGTTGTTGAACAGATATTTTTCGTTCAGACATGTTATCGACTCGCTGTCAAACATGGTTGGAAGTTCGTTTTTAGATTTCAACTTTGTGGTTATGCCTTCCGCTCGCAAAAATTCATACATTCCGCTCAGAGGCTTGTTGTAGTCGTATTCCTGCTTCAGTTTTTTGTGCAAGTCGGCATATGGCATGTATGGGTTTTCTCGCAAAATTTTCTTAATAATTTCCACTTCTTCTGGCGTGTGCGGATTAAGCGCCCTTGGCGGAACACGATTGTCCGTCAAACTTTCAGCCGTGCCGTTAAAATTTTGGCTCCACCTTTGAATTGTTCCTTGCGTGCAAAGATATTTTTTCGCTGCTTCGACCTCGCCTTTTTCCTTAGCATAATTAAGAATTTCCATTTTTTGTTCTGCTGTGTAATATGCGCACATAAAGCCCTTTTTCCCCTTTTTTTAATAAAATCTCGTCCCTTGATGTTTCAAAAGTCACAAGTTTTGCCACAAAAAATTAATCTGCAGCTTCCTCGTCATCTTCAAATTTATACTCAATTCCGCCGTCACCCAACGCTGCCTTCATATCTCTGAAAGTTGCTCCCATTTCGCCAACTGGTCCCACTTCAAGCAGATGTGATTGGAAGAAACTGAAGTAGCCCTCGGGG